>CACWNY010000024.1 GCA_902762375.1 uncultured Ruminococcus sp.
GTCACCCTGAACGCAGTGAAGGGTCTTAAAAAAGATTCCTCACTGCGTTCGGAATGACAAGTATTTGTGCAATTTTCAGATTTGCTCATTTATAGTATATATGAGAAACTTAAATTTTGTTACCTGAACAGTTGAAAATCAAATAGTAATTGTCGAAATTTTCTAACAAAAATTTCGTTTGATTTTAGGGAGTTAAAGGGCTACCGCCCTTAAAAATCCCACTCAATTTTTTGAAAAAAAGTGGACAAAAAACTTTTAATTGTCACAGCTATATCTTGAGATAACAATCCGAACACTCTTTCGTGTCATTTCGATTAGCTGAAAACAGGATTTTCTGTTTTAGTTGTCCAAATTTTCATGCCGAAAATAGGGAATATTCCCAAAAGAATTTTACTTGAAAAATTTTCTATATAAAATACACAAATTTAATATTTTATCTTTTGCAAAAAAATCAATATGAAAAAAATTCCGTGTATGATATAATAAAAATGATGAATTTAGAGAAGGAGGAGACTAATTATGTTTCTTAACAGACATTCTATTGGCGGAAAATTGTTAAGTGTCATGCTTGCAGCGGCAATGGTATCAACGGTAGTGGCTACTTCAGCAGTTTCATCAGTGGCAGTTACTGACGATACACAGACTTCTGACGCAGTAGCAGACAAGGTTACAAGTTCAGCTAACAATTACGGATTGAAAGACAATCCACAGGACGGTGTTATCTTACACGCATGGCAGTGGTCATTCCAGAACATCAAGAGTAAGTTACCCGAAATCGCAGCAGCAGGTTATTCTACCATTCAGACATCGGTAGTACAGCAACCCAAAGAGGGTACAACAGGCAAAACCAATGAGGTATGGTGGGTATATTATCAGCCCGCAGGTTTCTACATCACCACAGGCAACAATGCACTTGGTACAAAATCCGACTTGCAGGAACTCTGTGCAGCGGCAAGTGAGTACGGTATCAGGGTTATTGTCGATGTTGTTGCCAACCATCTTGGTAATAAGAGTGGCTATGATAAGGCAGATACTATTCCCGATGACATTAAAAATGACAGCAGTTGTTGGCATGACCTTTGGAATCAGGAAATCAACTATGGCAACCGTTACAGTATCACACACGGTTCAATGGGAGGACTTCCCGACCTTAATTCAGAAAGTTCAAAAATTCAGGGTTATGTAACCAATTATCTGAAAGAATGTATAGATGTTGGTGTTACAGGTTTCCGTTTTGACGCAGCAAAGCATATCAGTGTACCCGATGAAGGCAGCGAATATACATTCTGGCCCAATGTCCTTAACCCTACCACAACCTATGCACAGTCTAAGGGCTTTACCCCGTATTATTACGGTGAAGCACTCTATCAGACCACAGACGGTGGTGGACCTGCAGCAACCAGTTATACAAAATATATGTCACTCACAGATGATACAACAGGTAACGGTATCAGAGGAGCAGTAGCAGGCGGTAACGCAGCAGGTGCAGCAAAGAGTTCTTATGATAAGGGCATTTCCGCTGACAAAGTTGTTCTTTGGGCAGAATCCCACGATACTTATTCCAACGACAGTAAAGAATCTACCTATGTCAGTGACTCCAACATCAACAAAACATGGGCAATGGTAGCGTCCCGTAATAAGGCAACCGCTTTGTATTTTGCCCGTACACAAGGTTTTCGTGGCGGTAATATCGGACAGATTTATTCTACACAGTGCTTTAACAAAGAAGTTGCGGAAGTCAACAAATTCCACAATTATTTTGCAGGACAGAGCGAATATCTTTCTTCAAGCGGTTCAATCGCTTACAACGAAAGAGGCACAAGCGGTGTTATTCTTGTTAATGTCAGTGGTACTTCACAGCAGGTAAGCGTAGCGGCTCACAAAATGGCTGACGGTACTTACAAAGACCAGGTTTCAGGCAATACATTCACCGTATCAGGCGGACAAATCAGCGGACAAATCGGCAACACAGGTATCGCAGTTGTTTATAATGCTACCGAACAGCCAACATCAGCTCCCACAAACTCTCCTACTCAAAAACCGACATCAGCTCCTACCACAGTAGAAACTTATGTAAAAGGCGATGCTAACGGTGATGGTGCGGTCAATATGAAAGACTGCGTTATCATGCAGAAATCTGTAGTAGGCAGTGTAACACTCACAGATAAAAATCTCAAAGCAGCAGATGTTACAGGTGACAGTAAAGTAGCTGTTGCAGATATAGTTGCGGTTATGAGATATCTTGTCGGATTTACCAACACTTACAGTATTGGTTCAGTAGTTCAGGGTGGCGTGGTAACGCCTACAAGCAGTCCAACTGCTTCACCTACATCAGCACCTACATCAGCACCTGTTCCCAGTGGTACAGTCAAATTTGACGGTTCAGCTATTGCAGTAGGTAATGAGAGATGGGCATTGTATGTATGGAAGAGTGAATCCGACAACAAGTGGATTGACATGAGCGGTTCAGGAAGTTCCATCACAGGAAGTATCCCTGACGGTTATACCAACTTCATCATTGTCAGAATGAACGGTGCTACAAGTACCAACAGTTGGGACAACAAGTGGAATCAATCTCCTGACCTTAGTACTTCATCAGGATTGGTTGTCAAAGCAACAGGTTGGGGAAGTAATGGTCAGTTCAATGTCACACAGTCCAATTAAATCCGTATAAATTATCACGATACGAAAAGCTGATAGCAGTGTCAAAAGCTGTTGTCAGCTTTTTTTCAGAGAAAATTCTCTGAAAAAATTTCAAACGAAGTGAGCCATAAAAGTTTTTGGTCAACCTTTTTTCAAAAAGGTTGTGGGGTTCAGGGGCAAAGCCCCTGATAGGGGTTCGGGGACAAAGTCCCCGACAAAGAAAAAATTTCCATATAAAATAGACAAAATTAATATTTCATCTTTTGCCAAAAAATCAATATAAAAAACTTGAATAGTATGATAAAATAACGATGATATGTTTTTAGAAAGAGAGGACAAACAATGGATATCAAAAAAACATCTGTCAGTCGAAAAGCATTGAGTATCATTTTGACAATGGCAATGGTATCATCAGTAGTTGTTTCGTCAGCGGTTTCCTCAGTAGCCGTTACCAACGACAAGAATACTTCTGACGCAACCACAACCGTTCTTGATACAGCAATAAATGCTTACGGACTGCAAAACAATCCACAGGACGGTGTTATTCTGCACGCATGGGACTGGTCATTACAAAATATCAAAGAACAGTTACCTAATATTGCTAAAGCAGGTTATACCACTGTTCAGACTTCCGTTTTACAACATTGTAAAGAGGCAACAGTTGGCAAATTAAATTCAGGTTGGTGGGTATACTATCAGCCCGCATCATTTGTTCTTGACACGACAGAAGGCTACAGTGCTTTGGGAACAAAAGCAGATTTGGAGTCACTTTGTGAAGAAGCCGACAAGTACGACATTAAAATTATTGTCGATGTTGTGGCTAATCACTTGGGCAATCAGTCAGGTTACGACAAATCTACCGCTATCCCGTCAGATATCAGAGATGACAGTACTTGCTGGCACAGTGAGGGATTTACCGAAATCAACTATAGCAGTCGTTACAGTATCACACACGGTTCAATGGGCGGACTTCCCGACCTTAACACGGAAAGTACCAAAATTCAGAACTATGTTAAAACTTATCTGAGAGAATGTATTGATTGTGGTGTAGACGGTTTCCGTTTTGACGCAGCTAAGCATATCAGCGTACCCAGTGAAGGCAGTGAATATACTTTCTGGTCGAATGTCATTCCTGATGCAAATTCTTACTACAGTACACAAACAGGCGGTGACAGTCTTTTCTGTTACGGTGAGATACTTGGTGATACAGGTGGTCCTGCAATGACATCTTATACAGAGTATATGTCTGTTACTGATGATGTCACAAGCCGAAATATCCGTAATTCCGTTACGGGAAGCAGTGCAAGTGGTGCGGCAGCCTCCAGTTATAACAAAGGTGTTTCTGCTAGCAAGATTGTCCTTTGGGCGGAATCCCATGACACTTATGCAGGCGATGCTAAAGAAACAACAGATATCAGTACATCAAATCTGAATAAGATTTGGGCAATGGTAGGTTCAAGAAATAATGCAACAGCGTTGTATTTTGCTCGTCCCGTAGGCTACGGACAGGGAGTTATTGGTTCAGTCGGTTCAACAGCTTGTTTCAATACAGAAGTTGCCGCAGTCAACAAATTCCACAATGCTTTTGCAGGACAAAGTGAGTATCTGGCTTACAGTGGTAATATCGCTTATAACGAAAGAGGTACAAGTGGTGTTGTTATTGTCAATGTCAGCGGTACTTCAACAAGCGTAAACCTGACAGCCAATAAAATGGCAAGTGGTACTTACACAGACCAGATTACAGGAAATACCTTTACTGTATCAGGCGGTAAAATCAGCGGTACAATCGGTAGTACAGGTATCGCAGTAGTCTATAATGCAGAACCCACAACAGGTATCTATGCAACTCCTGGTAACGAAGATGGTATTTATAGCTACAGAACAGATTCGGTTACGGTTACACTCAATGCGATTGATATGACTAATCCGACATATGCTATTAACGGTGGTACACAGTATCCTTTCACAGATGGTATGAGAATTGTACTCGGTGCAGAGGACGATTTTGAAACCGTCAACACACTCACTCTTACAGGCACATATTCTGACGGAACAACAACTTCTAAAGAATATACTTTCTATAAGACAAACCAAAGCATAAAGATTTATTTTGATAAATCCGCTTATAGTAGCTGGTCAAGTGTCTATGCGTATATTTATATAGACGACGAAACTAATCTTGGTGCATGGCCTGGTCTTAGACTGACAAACATTTCTACACTGTCAGGTTACTATTACTATGAACTCCCTGAAGGCTATGAAAACGCTTATGTTATCTGGTCAGATAACGGCAATTCATCAAGAAGATATCCGGGAAGTATGGAACCTGGTCTGGAAGTAAACAGTACGACACATCTTTTCAGCGGAAATAATACATGGATAGAATACAGTGAAACCGAAATACCCACAAATCCTCCTACAGACCCTGTAACAGACCCCGTAACAGACCCTCCGACAAATCCTGAAAATACCTATGTTGTCGGTGACGCAAGTGGTGATGGCATTGTCAATATGAAAGACTGTATCATTATCCAGAGGGCAACATTAGGAACAGTTACGCTTTCAGGCAAAAATCTGGCAGCGGCAGATGTCACTGGTGATAACAACATCAGCTTGCAAGATGTTATTCTTGTTATGAGATATGTTATCGGTTATAACGACGGTAGCAGTAATGTCGGCACAGTTGTTACCTATGAAGAACCCACAAATCCTCCGACAGACCCTGTAACAGACCCCGTAACAGACCCTCCGACAAATCCGCCCACAGACCCTCCGACAAATCCTCCTACAGACCCTCCGACAGTAGCACAGAGTATCGTTTACTTCAATCCTACTGCAATAGCAGAAGGTAATGAAAGATGGGCAATCTATACATGGAAAGGTACTTCCAACACATGGGTCAATATGACAGGTTCAGGTAATCTTTATCAGGCAGCATTGCCGACAGGTTACACGAATTTTGTTATCACAAGAATTAGCAAGACAGTTTCCACTAATTCATGGAGTAATGTATGGAACCAGACGGATAATCTTACCTATTCTACAACAAAGAATCTGGTTACAGCAACAGGTTGGGGAAGCGGTAATCTGTTTAATGTAACGCAGTCCAAAAAGTAATGATGTTTAAGTTCTGACTGAACAAAAAAAGACAACAGATAGCGGTTTAAAGACCGTTATCTGTTGTTTTTGGTTTGGTAATGGCAAAATTTCTGACGAAAATTTTGTTTGGCTTTTGGGAGTTTAAGGGCTTCGCCCTTAAAAATCCTGACAAGGGGCTTTGCCCCTTGACCCCACCACTTTTGAAAAAGTGGACAAAACTTTTAATTGTCATAGCTATACCTTGAGATAACAATCCGAACGCAGTGAGCCAGAAAAGTTTTTTGTCCACTTTTTTTCAAAAAAGTGGGCGGGATTTTTAAGGGCGGCAGCCCTTAAATCAGGGGTTCGGGGAGGAACTCCCCGACAGGAAAGTGATTATTTATTGTCTTCGATGTACTTTACAAGGTCACCGACAGTTTTAAGGTTGTCGATTTCGGTATCAGGAACTTCCACTTCAAATTCACCTTCGATAGTCATAAGCAAATCCACAACATCAATGGAATCTGCACCCAAATCGTCCTGAATAGAAGTTTCTGCGGTGATGTCGTCCTCTACAGCGTCAAACTGTTCAGCTAAAATAGCCTTTACTCTTTCGAATACCATAATAAAATTCCTCCAATTATAAATATAAAAATGTTCATCAACACGGCAATACAGTAGACAAAACAGACATTTTTTGTTAAAATGGTAACTGCACCACTAATGTGTTTATGAACGCAATCAAGTACAGAAATATATTATTGTTAATTTGAAATTTTGTCAATATAAAATTGAAAATTTTTCTGAAATTTTTCCGAAATTTTCAATAACGGGAAAATTTTGTAGGATTTATCAGCAGAAATGAGGTTTTCAGTATGTCAAAAAAACAGTATGCCGTGATAGGACACCCTATCGGTCACACAATGTCACCGTTCATTCACAACCGTTTATTTGCTTTAGCAGGTATCGAGGCAGAATATGGAGTAATGGATATTGCTCCCGAAAGTCTGGAAAAAGCCTATGCCGAACAATTATCCTTACTGGACGGTTTCAATATTACCATTCCGCATAAATCAGCGATTATTCCGTGTCTGTCATCGTTGGATAAGAAAGCAAAGTTATACGGCAGTGTCAACACCGTAGACAAGAACGGCAAAGGCTATACCACAGACCCCGACGGCTTTTTAAAGGCACTTTCCTTAAACGGTATACGCCCTGACGGAAATGTGGTAATTGTCGGCACAGGAGGAGTGGCAAGAACGATTGCCTTTGAGATTGCCAAAGCAGGCGGAAGCATTGTCATAGCGGTAAGGAGAGAGGATATTCATGTAGCGTCACATCTTGTCTGTGAGATTATGGATAAGACCGTTCACCCGAGCATTTCAACCTGTTACATAGACCGTATTGAAAAACTGGATAAAGATATTGATTTACTCATCAATGCAACACCTGTGGGAATGTACCCCAATGTTGACGAAATACCCGTCAGTGAAAAAATCCTTGCCGAATGTCATGCGGTATTTGATGTGATATATAATCCTTTGGAAACAAAACTTTTACAAACCGCCAAAGCAATGGGCAAAAAGACTGCAGGTGGTATGGAAATGTTGGTATGGCAGGCAGTAGTATCTCATCAGATTTGGGACGGGTCTGTTTATGATGAAAAAGATATCGCACAACTTTGTATAGATGTTTCACAAGAACTAAAGAAAACTTTCAGATGAACTTCTGTAATGCGTAATTCGTATAGCTGTGACAATTAAAAGTTTTTGTCAACTTTTTTCAAAAAGTTGTGGGGTCAAGGGGCAAAGCCCCTTGTGGGATTTTAAAGGGCGAAGCCCTTTAATGAATAAAAATTCAAAACAAAATTTGCCAAAGCAAATTTTGACAATCATTACTTGAGTTTCAACCGCTCAGGCAGAACTTTTTAATCAGGGTGAGGATATTGGAAAAAAAGAATATTGTTCTATGCGGGTTTATGGGCAGTGGAAAGACAACTGTCGGAAGATTACTGGGAAAACTCTCTGGTATGAATTATGTGGATTTAGACCGCTACATCGAAAAAAAGTACAATACCACAGTCAAGAAGATTTTTGAAGAACATGGAGAAGAATATTTTCGGGATTTGGAACATGAGGCAACCAAAGAACTTGCACAGAAACACCATCATATTATAGCGTCAGGCGGAGGGACACTCCTTTTTGAAAGAAATGTGGAAATTCTCAAAGAGAATTGTGTCATTGTGTTGTTGAATGTACCGCTTGGCACGATAAAATACCGTCTGCGTAATGACAAGAAAAGACCATTACTCCAGCGTCCCGACAAAGAAAAAGTCATGGAAGAACTCTATAACGCAAGATTACCGCTTTACCGTAAATCAGCGGATTATGTTGTCAATGCCAACAAATCGCCCTATGCGATTGTTCATGATATTATGGATTTAGTATTGAAGTAAAGAGAGGAAGTCGGTTATATGAAAATTGTGATTTCAGGATTAGGGATAATAGGCGGTTCGTATGCCAAAGCTATCAAGAAATACACCGACCATACGGTTATCGGAATTAACCGCAGTAAAAAATCTATAGAAATGGCTCTGGAATGTGGGGCAATCGACCGTGAGGGAACAACAGATGACCTCAAAGACGCAGATATGCTGATTATCGGCACTTATCCGAAATATGCCGTAGAGTTCATCAGGGAAAACGGTAAGTATATCAATAAGAACTGTATCGTGACAGATACAAGCGGTATCAAGACTGCTATCTGTTATGACATGGTACGGCTTTCGGAAGAGTTCGGCTTTACCTTTGTCGGCACACACCCTATGGCAGGCAAGGAAACTAACGGCTTTAAATCGGCTGACGCTGATTTATTCCAGAATGCGTCCTGTATTATCGTGCCGTGTAAAGCCAATAAGGAAGCTATCAAGACAGTATCAGATTTCGTGCGTTCGATAGGCTTTACACAAACCCCCGTAGTCACACCAAAAGTCCATGACCGTATGATAGCTTTTACTTCACAAGTCCCTCATGCGTTGGCGTGTGCTTATGTGTTAAGTCCGCTTTGCAAAAATCACAAAGGCTTTTCGGCAGGCAGTTACAGAGATGTTTCCAGAGTTGCCAAAATCAATGCGGAAATGTGGACGGAACTTTTTCTCGAAAACAAAGACCCTTTAGTTTCTGAACTGGATACACTGTTAGATAACCTTTATCGCTTACGAAACAGCATTGCCAATAACGACAGTCAGAGTATCTATGAACAGCTCATGGAAGGCAGAAAAATCAAGGAGGAACTCGGCGAATGAGAAAAATTTCTGTTGCGACAGGCAGACCCTATGAAATCTTCATACAGCGTGGTATTATCGACAGTTGCGGAAAGATTATCCAGTCGGTATCTTCAAAATCCCAAAAAGTCATGATAATTTCCGACAGCAATGTTTTTCCGCTTTACGCAGAGAGAATAAAAAAATCACTTTCAGATGTGGGATTTACCGTATATTCCCATATATTCCCCGCAGGCGAACAGAGTAAGAATTTGCACACCATATATGAGATGTATCAGTCTTTGGTAGAAAATTCTTTTACCCGAAAAGATTTGATTGTGGCTTTAGGAGGCGGTGTCACAGGGGACATGGCAGGCTTCGTGTCAGCGACCTATCTGAGAGGAATTAACTTTGTCCAAATCCCGACATCGTTATTGGCACAGGTGGATTCTTCTGTAGGCGGAAAGACGGGTGTAGACTTACCGCAGGGCAAAAATCTTATTGGTGCATTCTGGCAACCTGTAGCGGTCTTGATTGACCCCGACACTCTCCAGACCCTCACACCGCACTTTTTCGCAGACGGTATGGGAGAGATTATCAAGTACGGCTGTATCAAGAGCCGTTCACTCTTTGATACCCTCGAAAAAGAAAACGCAGAAAATATCATCGAAGAAATTATTGAAGAATGTGTCACTATCAAGCGTGATGTTGTACAGCGTGACGAAACCGAAAAGGGCGAAAGAGCTTTACTTAATTTCGGACATACTTTAGGTCACGCTATCGAAAAGGAACATAACTTTACAGACATTTCTCACGGACAGGCAGTGGCAATCGGTATGGTCATGATGGCTAAGGCTGGTGAAAACAACGGTATCACCCGAAAGGGTACGGCAGAAAGAATTGCCTGTTTATGTCAGAAATATCATCTTCCCATTTCTGACACTACCCCCATAGACAATATCGTCAGAAGTTCATTCAACGACAAGAAAAGTACAGGCAGTGCTGTATCACTCATCGTACTTGACGAAATCGGAAAAAGCCGTATTTATCCTGTCGAAAAATCAGAAATGCTTGATTTTATCACAAAGAGGGTGAAAATCTATGAGTAATATCACCGTATTGCCTACCACTTTTGACGGAGAAATCACCTTACCGCCCTCCAAAAGTGATGTACACAGGGCGATTATCTGTGCTTGTCTTGCCAAAGGAAAAAGCGTGGTTGCTCCTGTTGACTTTTCCAGAGATATTCTTGCCACTATCGACTGTATGAGAAATCTTGGTGCGGAAATTCTTACCTTTCAGGAAAACAAACTCTATATCAACGGCAGTAATATCTTTTCTCCGAAAAGTGCCGAACTGGATTGTGACGAATCAGGGTCTACCTTGCGATTTTTAATTCCCATAGCTGGTGTCGGCGGTATGACGGCGACTTTCAGTGGAAAAGGCAGATTGCCTATGCGACCTATAGGTATCTATCTTGATGTACTCCCTGAAAAAGGTGTGTGCTGTGAAACTTTCGGCGGACTTCCTTTACAAATCAGCGGAAAGTTAAAGGGCGGTATTTTCAAGGTGCGTGGAGATATCAGTTCGCAGTTTATTACAGGTTTACTGCTTGCCCTACCGCTTGCTAAAGAAGATTCCGAAATTATTCTCACTACACCCCTACAGTCCGAAAGCTACATTGACATGACTTTAAATACCTTGTCAAAATTCGGTATAAAAGTTGATGTCACCGAAAATGGCTACTTTATCAAAGGTAATCAGCAATACAGACCTTGCCACTATACTTGCGAAAGTGACTGGTCACAGGCAGGATTTTTCTTTTCGGCGGGAGCTTTGGGCGGAAATGTCACGGTAAGAGGACTTTCCTTAAATTCCATTCAGGGCGACAGGGCAGGTCTTGACATATTCCGAAAATTCGGTGCGGAAATTATCGCTGACGAAGAAAAAATTACCGTGAAAGCCACTAAAAATTCTCTTCACGGTATAGAAATCAATGCCGAAAATATTCCCGACCTAGTACCGATTTTAGCGGTTACAGGTGCGTTTGCCAAAGGAACAACTCGTATTTACCATGCAGAACGATTACGCATTAAAGAAAGTGACCGTCTGAAAGCTATTTCCGACAATCTTAGCCGTATAGGTTGCGATGTCAAAGAAACCACTGACGGATTAATCCTACACGGCATAGAAACTGCACAGGGCGGTCTTGCAGAGGGTTATAACGACCATAGAATAGTCATGTCCATGTCAATAGCCGTTGCCAGATGTCATAACCCCATCACTATTACCGACCGCCATAGCATTGACAAATCCTATCCCAAATTTTTCAATGACTATCAGCGTATCAACGGAAAAATTGAACTTAATTGGTAATGCGTAATTATTCTGATAAAATAACGGTTTGGCTGTGACAATTAAAAGTTTTTTGTCCACTTTTTTTCAAAAAAGTGGGCGGGATTTTTAAGGGCGGCAGCCCTTAAAGTGGGATTTTAAAGGGCGACAGCCCTTTAATGGATAAAAACTCAAAACAAAATTTTCGTCAGAAAATTTTGCTGAAATCTATTTTTGCGACAGCAAAAATACACATCATATAATAAGGAGTAATGATTTATGCTTACAGAAGAAACCAAAAACTTATTGGTAAATTATTTTGAGGCGTGTTCTCATCTGTATGGAATAATTCCGTTGAGGTCTGTGCTGAAAATCTATAATAGCCAGAATGAACCGATAACAGCAGAGGACTTTTATGATTTTGTAGAAAACTTTAATTTCGATGACAAGTTCTATGGTATTATCGGTCACGATGAAATTTTTGAGGACGAGGAAGAAACACCGATTACCAATAAAACGCTTGCCGCAGACTATCTGTTAGAAGATTTTGATGATTATCTTGATATGGAGGACAGTCAGTTTAGAATACCGTATTATGTGCCGCCAAAAGAAAAATTCCTGAAATACACCGATGATTTTTATTTTGAAAAGACATTGGAATATATAGAATTAAGAGCATTTTTACGAGATTTACCGTATTTGTCAAAGCAGCGGGCGGACGATATTGCCGAAGATGTTGTGGGAAGTGTAGCATTCGGAGAAGATGAAATAGAATTTGGTATTAGTGAAGCAATCCGTATGGGAGTAGATTTGGAAGATGACAAGGTAAGAAAAGAATTTTTAAGATTATTGCTTAATCTTGACAAAAATGTAAGAAAACATGTTTACTGCGGACATACGAAAAAAGAACTCTTAGATATGGGTATATATTAACACATCTTGTTATTCCGAGAAACGACAGTGACGAAAAATCTAAAAAAGGAGGTGATTATTACGGGAAATAATAATAAAGCACTGAGTGCCGCCAATAAAGCCAAAAAAGACGAATTTTACACACAACTTTCGGATATAGAAAATGAATTACGACATTACAAACATCATTTCAAAGATAAGATAGTGCTTTGTAATTGCGATGACCCTTATGAAAGCAATTTTTTTAAATATTTTGCAATAAATTTCAACTATTTCGGGTTAAAAAAACTGATATGTACTTGTTATGCAGGGTCGCCGATAGTATACACACAACTTTCTCTGTTTGGTGAAGAAAAAGATATCGAAATGGATACGGATAAAAAACCATATAAAATAGAAATCACCGAAATCAAAGACCTTAATGGTGATGGTGCATTTGATTTGGAGGACATTGAATTACTGTTAAACTCCAAAGAAGGTAAGCCGAAATTACTGAAAGGCAACGGAGATTTTCGTTCGGAAGAATGTATAAAGTTGTTAAAGCAGGCAGATATTGTGGTAACTAATCCGCCGTTTTCACTGTTTCGGGAATATGTGGCACAGCTTATTGAGTATGATAAGAAATTTATTATCATAGGCAATGTCAATGCAATTACCTATAAAGAAATTTTTCCGCTTTTGAAAGACAATAAATTATGGTTAGGAATAAGCATTCATAGTGGAGATAGAGAATTTAGAGTACCTGATACTTATCCGCTGAATGCCAGTGGATATAGAATTGACAGTAATGGTATAAAATATATTCGTGTAAAGGGAGTCAGATGGTTTACTAATCTTGATTATTCACAAAGGCATGAAGATTTAATCCTTTACAGAACCTATACTCCCGAAGAATACCCCACATATGATAATTACAATGCGATAGAAGTCAGCAAAACAGCTGAAATTCCTTGCGATTATGACGGCGTTATGGGTGTGCCGATTACTTTTATGGATAAATATAACCCCGAACAGTTTGAAATAATAGGTTGCACAGAGGCGGGAAACGAGCTTTGCACAAAATTTTATACCAATATGTATCAGCATATGAATGGAGAAAGTTTTTATAATATGAAAAGTGCAAGATATGCTCCTATGATACAGCACGATATGAAGCCTAATAAAAGCTGTTATACAGTTGCAGAAACAACAGGGTATTTAACAAAATCATATTTTAGAATATTTATAAAAAAGAAGTGAACCATATGGAAATAGAATTAAGGCAAATCCCTATAAGAGATGTTACAGACGGCTATGTGGACAGTGCCGAAAACGGTGTTGTCGGTTACGGCGGTAAACTGGATATACGCCCTGCTTTTCAAAGAGAATTTGTCTATCAGGAAAAACAAAGAAATGCCGTAATTAATACCATTATCCATAATTTTCCGCTGAATGTTATGTACTGGTGCGAAAATACAGACGGTACTTATGAACTCCTTGACGGTCAGCAACGCACAGTAAGTATTTGTCAGTATGTCAATGGTGATTTTTCCCTTAACAACAGGTATTTTCATAATCTTACCCAAACAGAAAAAAATCAGATACTGGACTATCCGCTGATGATTTACATTTGTAAGGGTAATGACAAGGAAAAACTGGAATGGTTCAAAACAATCAATATCGGCAGTGAAAAACTGACAAAACAGGAATTGTGTAACGCTATCTACACTGGACAATGGCTTACAGACGCTAAACGGTATTTCAGTAAAAATGGTTGTGCTGCGTATCAGATAGGAAGTAAACTGCTGTCGGGAAAATTAATCCGTCAGGAATATTTACAGACCGCTATAGAATGGAAAGCCTTTTCCGAAGATAAAAACAAAAAAGTCGAGGATTATATGGCAGAACATCAGCACGACAGTAACGCTACACCTCTATGGCTATATTTTCAGAGTGTCATTAACTGGGTAAATGCACTCTTTACGGTTAATCGAAAACAAATGAAAGGGCTTGACTGGGGCAGATTGTATCATCTGTATCATAACAACAATTACAACCCTGCAGAATTGGAAGAAAAAATAAAATCATTATTTCAAGACGATGATGTTTCCAGTAAAAGTGGTATTTATGAATATCTGCTTTCGGGTGATGAAAGAACATTGAATATCAGAAATTTCACTGACAGTATGAAACAATCCGCTTATGAAAGACAGAACGGTATTTGTGCGAACTGTAAACAATATTTTGACATTAAGGAAATGGAGGGTGACCACATAGACCCATGGCATTCGGGAGGAAAAACCATTGCGGAAAACTGTCAGATGTTGTGTAAGTCGTGTAACCGCAGAAAGTCAGGAAAATAAAAATATTGCTATTGATGATGTTCCTTTTTGCAAGCAAAAAGGAATTTATCAAAATTTGCTTACGCAAATTTTGTTTGATTTTGGGGAGTTTAAGGGCTTTGCCCTTAAAAATCCCACAAGGGGCGTTGCCCCTTGACCCCACGAACTTTTTGAAAAAAGTTCGACAAAAACTTTTTCGACAAAAACTTTTAATTGTCACAGCTATACAAGTGCTTAATAATAATGGAGGAAAGATATGTCATCTTGTTGGGGAGAGAAAATTAAAATTTCAATATTCGGCGAAAGTCACGGAAAAGGAATAGGGGTCGTGCTGGATAATTTGCCGTCAGGCGAAAAAATTGACATGAACGAACTTTTAATGTTTATGGGCAGGCGTTCACCAGGAAAAGACAAAACCTCTACACCACGACTTGAAAAGGATTTTCCGAATATATTGAGCGGTCTTTTGAATGATACCACGACAGGTACACCACTTTGTGCCGTTATTGAAAACACCAACACCCGTTCACAGGACTATGGCGAAATGTTACGCTATCCAAGACCGGGTCACGGCGACTACACAGGACATATCCGTTATCAAGGGTTCAACGATATACGAGGTGGCGGACACTTTTCGGGCAGACTTACCGCACCGCTTGTCTTTGCAGGGAGTATATGCCGTCAGATACTGAAAAGAAAAGGAATTAACATAGCGTCCCATATTTATTCCATAGGAGAAATTTGTGATACACCTTTCAATCCTGTAAAAGTCGACAATGAACTTATCCAAAGAATAAATCATGAATTTTTTCCGTTGGTCAATCCCGATTGCGAAAAAGATATGCGTGACTATATCGAGAGCAAAAGGCTTTCAGGCGACAGCACAGGCGGTATTATCGAATGTGTTGCCACAGGTATGCCGTGTGGTGTGGGAAATCCTATGTTCGGCGGTGTAGAAAATGTGATATCGTCTGTTGTATTTGGTGTGCCTGCTGTCAAGGGTATAGAGTTCGGTACAGGTTTTGACATCACTAAAATGACAGGTTCACAAGCAAATGACCAGTACGCTTATGACGAAAACGGAAATGTCATCACACTGACCAATCACAACGGCGGTATTACAGGCGGTATCACTAACGGTATGCCGATACTTTTCAGAGTGGCAATAAAACCGACCCCTTCAATATCCGTCACGCAAAAGACTATTGATTTAATCCATAAAAAAAATACTGAACTTGTCATTAAGGGCAGACACGACCCTTGTATTGTACCCCGTGCAACCGTTGTGATAGAATCCGCTTTGGCAATCGCTTTAATGGATATCTTACAAATTTAGGGAGTGGTTAAAATGGACTTGAAAGATATCAGACAGGAAATTGACTGTATTGACAAACAGTTACTGTCACTGTTTACCGAAAGAATGAAGTGCAGTATACAGGTAGCCAGATATAAAAAAGAACACAATCTACCTATTTTTAACAGCATACGGGAAAAGGAAATCCTTAATAAAGTGGAAAAAGAGGGCGGTGAGTTTGGGTACCAGACGAGGGTATTGTTTTCAGATATGATAGAATTGAGCAAGGGCATACAGTATGACATTATGGGAGCGGAAAATCCTTTGCGGAAAGTTTTTGCCAATGCACAGAATACTGTCCGAAAAGAAAAAAATATGAAAATTGCCTTGCAGGGCATTGAGGGAGCAAATTCTCACGAGGCAACTAACCGACTTTTTCCCGAATGTCAGCCGATATTTTATAAAAGTTTTGAGAAAGTGTTCAAAGCGGTAGAAAGCGGTGAGGCTGATTATGGGGTATTGCCTGTTGAAAATTCTTCGGCAGGGTCTGTATCAGCAGTATATGATTTGATTTTGAAGTACCGTTTTTATATTGTCGAGGCTTTGAATTTGCCGATAGACCACTGTCTGTGCGGATTGCGTCAGAGTGAACTTGAAGATATCGAACAAGTATGGTCACATCCACAGGCACTTTCACAGTGTTCAGATTTTATCAGCGAACATAATCTGAAAGCGGTCAACTGTACCAATACCGCCGTTGCCGCTAAAAATATCGCACAGGAAAAACGCCTGAACTGTGCGGCAATATGCACCGAAAAAGCCTGTACAGAATACGGTCTGAAAGTATTGATGAAAAGCTGTCAGAATTATAAAAACAACAGTACCCGTTTTATTGTGATTTCCAGACAGTTGATTATTCCCGAAAATTCCGATAAAATCAGTCTTTGTTTTTCGTTACCGCACAGTAAGGGAGCATTGTATACGGTACTTGGCAGATTTAATGCCAACGGTCTGAACATCACTAAGCTGGAATCCCGTCCCAGAGATAACGGTACGCCTTTTGAATATCTATTCTATCTGGATTTTGATGGCAATACCGAAAGTCAGAATGTTATCAATATGTTATGTGCTTTGTCTGAAGAATTGCCTGAATTTTCATTTTTAGGCAACTATAAAGAAGAAAATTATCATTAAAAAAATCCCTTGTTTTTTTATAAAAAGCAAGGGATAATTTTTTACCTGTACGATTGGAATGGTTTTCTCATCGTATAGCTGTGACAATTAAAAGTTTTTGTCAACTTTTTTCAAAAAGTTGTGGGGTCAAGGGGCAAAGCCCCATTTGCACTAACTTATAAAGAGGCTTAAATAGGTACAAAACAATCATTTTATTGATTAAATTAACTATTTTTTAATTTTGCAATAATAACTTCGATATTTTTATGATTTTGATAAATCGCTAATTTTTAAAATGCACAAAATACAAAGTAATAATTGTTAAAAATAATACATTATTTTTAATAAAATGAGCTTTTTAGCTAACTTAGTGCATATGGGGCAAAGCCCCTTGTGGGATTTTTAAGGGCAAAGCCCTTAAACTTCCAAAAATCAAACAAAATTTGCGTCAGCAAATTTTGACAATAACGATTTGATTTTCAACCGCACAAGTGGTAATTTTTCGGTGTGGAGTACTCACCGCCTATAGAGGCGGGAGCTTCCTTTAATCCGCCCAACCTTGCAAAGGATTTCATTTTACAGGCATCAGTTTCCGAGACTATGGGTTTTTTATGAGGCAAACCCTTCCCGTACTCCCTACGGTACTGTTGTCTTACGAACAACTTTTGGAAACCCTATATGTATATTTTAGCAACACATATTTATATTGTCAAGGAAAAAGTCAGCCTTGCAGCTGACGGGCAATTCATCCCTCCACCTAAGAGGTGGGGGACTTCTTGCCCATTTAGGTTAAAACAATACACCACAGAGGAGTGCCGTCAAAGAAGAGGCAAGAGCTACCACGATAAGGGGCATATTGCAGTAAGCAAGAATAATACCGACAGCCGTACCAATAAAAGCGGTAGTCATATTGCCTGTACTGTAGAAGATAGCAGGGATAGTCATAGCACTAAGCACAGCATAGGGAATATAGTACATAAAACTTTTGATGAATATGGAATTGATTTTTTTACGGAAAAAGGTAAAAGGTATCATTCGCACGAGGTAGGTAACGCCAGCCATAACGATAATATAGAGAATTATACTCATGATTATTTCTCCGTTTTAGATAGATATGTTGATTTTTGCTTTGGCAAAAATCAAGTTCAGCAAAATTTTCTTACGAAAATTTTGTTTGGATTTTTGGGAGTTAAAGGGCTGCCGCCCTTTAAAATCCTGCTAAGGGGCTGCCGCCCCTTAACCCCGCCCACTTTTTTGAAAAAAAGTGGACAAAAAACTTTTAACACAGCTAAGCCTTAGCAGAAAATCTGAACGCAATGAGTCTTGAAAGTTTTTGTCAAACTTTTGAGGGCAAGTTTGTGGGGTTCAGGGGCAACGCCCTTAATCTTGTTCGGTGTCATTTATGGGAAAGAGTAATGCACCCAGAACAGCGGATAATACAGAACAGATAATCACCGCAAATCCGCCTGAAATCATCGGCAGAAAATATTTGCATACAGAACTGAACATAGCGGATATTCCCACAACGAAAAGAATTTTATGATTTTTTCTAGCGGGAGGAACGATGATGGCAAGGAACATACCGTAAAGCAAGATACCGAGTGAAGAGGTGAGTAAAGGCGGAAGAATTGCTCCGAAAACCGCACCCAGAAAAGTACCGAAAGTCCAGCCTAAAGTAGATACGGAAATTATGCCGTACATATAGTAAGGGGAAAGTTTTCCTTGTTTGGTAGAGCATACGGCAAAGATTTCGTCGGTGATACCGTAAGAGGCGAATAAGCGGTGTTTCAAAGTAAAAGTACTGTCAAGTTTCTGAGAGAGTGCCAGCGACATCAAAGAATACCGCATATTGATAACTAACTGTACCAGAGCCATTTCGATGAGTGTACCTGAAAGGGCGATAATCTGTATACCTTGAAACTGTCCAGCCGAAGTGAGATTGGTAAGAGAAATGATGACGCAGTGAAGAACGGATATCCCCAGTCCGACAGCGGATATCCCGAACCCGAATGAAACGGAAAAATAGCCTAAAGCTATAGGAATACCGTCTTTCACACCGTCAATAAATGCCTTTTTTTTCGTCATTATTTAATCACACCGAGTGACACCAGCAACAAAGCAAACAGCAACACAGGAGCGACAAATTTAATCATAACAATATATAATCCCTTACGACCGAATTTTTCGCCATTTTTGGTCGCTTCGTCAATGACAGTCTTAGGCTTGACAATCCAGCCAATAAGAATACAAGTGCCGATAGCCACAACAGGCATAAAAATATTATTGCTGATGTAGTCCATGATATCCAATATCTGAGCGGTAGAACCGTTGGGCAAAGGCATTTCGAAGTAAAGTACATTGTAGCCCAGACAGACGATAACCCCCAGAACAAGAGCAATAACACTTTCAATGACGGTTGCTTTTGTTCTTGACCAGTGGAATTTATCCATCATACTTGCCACAACCGCCTCAAGCACAGATACCGCACTTGTCAGAGCAGCCAGAAGTACCATGACAAAGAAAATTGCCCCGACAATATTTCCGACTGCACCCATCTGAGAAAAGACTTTCGGCAAGGCAATGAACATCAGTCCGGGACCAGCCTTCATACCGTCTGTGCCGAGAAATACGAAAACAGCGGGAATAATCATAATACCAGCCAGAAAAGCAACAACGGTATCAAAGATTTCAATCTGATTGACGGATTTGACGAGGTTGCTGTCATCTTTGTAGTAAGAGCCGTAGGTTACCATGATACCCATAGCAACACTGATACTGTAGAACAGTTGTCCCATAGCGTCAAGCACGACAATAATAATATCACCAAACTTCATACCTTTTACATTGGGAATTAAATAAACTTTCAGACCGTCCAGACCTGAAACATCATTGTTTTTGATAGTGAGGGAGAATATAGCGATACCGATGACGAACAGCAATAATACAGGCATTAAGATTTTGGAGATAAGTTCGATACCTTTATTGACACCCTTGTAGATGATGAAAGCTACCGCACCGAGAAAGATAACATCAAAGATAATGGGGTCAACATAGGCGGTAATAAAGCCCGTAAAATAATCGTCCGTAGCGGTAGCCGAACCATTACCTGTAATATAAGCGGTGCAGTATTTCAGTACCCAACCGCCGATGATACAATAATACGGCAAAATCATAAACGGAACAATGGTAGCAAATACACCGACCCAACTGAATTTCTTATGCAGTTTTCCGTAAGCGGTGAGAGAGCCTTGTTTAGTTTTTCGCCCGATAGCCACTTCGGATATCAGCATGGTAAAGCCGAATGTGACTGCCAGTACAAGATAGACTACCAGAAACAGTCCTCCGCCGTCTTTTGCCGCCAGATAGGGAAATCGCCAGATGTTACCCAGTCCGACAGCACTGCCTGCCGCCGCAAGCACGAACCCTATGGAACTGGAAAAGGAATTTCGTTTTTCCACAGGGGTTTGAGAAAGTTTAACTTGTGAATTTTTGTCGTTCATTTTTCTTCTGAACCTCTCTTTATGTAAATTTTTTCAAGTACTGATAATCATAGCATAAATATTATGACAGGTCAACCGAATATTCTACAGATTTTTCCTTGTTGTTCTTAATGCAAGGTCAAGCTATGACAATTAAAAGTTTTTGTCCACTTTTTTCAAAAAGTGGGCAGGGTCAAGAGGCGGTAGCCCCTTGTGGGATTTTTAAGGGCGAAGCCCTTAAACTCCTCAAAATCCAAACAAAATTTGCTTACGCAAATTTTGTTAATGCGTAATTCGTAATTCGTAATGCGTAATTAAAGATTCCTCACTTCGTTCGGAATGACAACCTTAAGTTGATACCATTGCTTTAAAAAGAGGTCGGCTATCCGATTATGGAAGTAGCCGACCTCTTTAAAAGGCTTATTTTTTCTTTACGATATTCTGATAGGAAAGATGTAAGCGGGATAAAAGTTTTAGTTTACCTTTAGTTTTGTCGCAGTAGTCGTAGAGTTGTTCAGGAGAGTAGTCGCTAATCATGAAAGCAATAACTTCATCATACTTGCTTTTGTCAAGATTGCGGAAATAATCTTTTGCCACACGGATAAATTCATAAGTTTCATATTTGGAAATTCTTTCAAGAATCGTTTCTTTATCTATTTTCTTGTTAATCATCAGCCCGATTCTTTCACGGTAAGAAAAGAGTGTGTTATAGTTCAAAGCATAATTAATCCCTGAATCCATATGATACTGTTCCACAAAACCGAGAGCCATAATACGGTTGATATTTCTTTCAAAGTAAAGGCGTTCGTTACCGCTGTCAGAGGAAGAAAACCCTGTTTCTAAGTTCCAGACATAATAAGCGTCCGTATGAAAAGATACCTTTTCAATACCATCAGTGGTATAGGTAAGCAAGTTCAGGTATAAATCTTCAGCGGAAAATAAACTTTTGTTTACTTTCAGAGCCGATTTTTTGATAATATCTGCCTGATAGATTTTCGTCCAGACATTAGCGTTCATAGCGGTAATGTAGTATTCAAAAAGACCTTTAAATTCGGTCTGAATAAACTCATCGTAGGGAAGAATTTTATCTTCATCACAGAAACACATTTTCCGTTTAATGCCAAATCCATGATTGACATAATAAGCAAACTGACAAATCTGTACATTATCTTTTTTGATGGTGTTATACATTTTTTCGATACTGTATTTGTTAATATAGCTGTCGTCCTGGTCAGAGAAAGTGATGTAGTTGCCTGTAGCGGAGAGAATACCTTTTTTTCGGGCATAGGTAGTACCTTTGTCGAAACTCTGAAGGACTTTGACACGGTTATCTTTTTTGGCAAGACTGTTACACACCTCAAAGGAATTATCTGATGAGAAATTTTCTACCAATATGACCTCAATATTCTGATAGGACTGATTTAAAATCTGTGTTACTGTTTTTTCCAGTTTGTCCGCCCCGTTGTGTACGGGAATAATCACGGAAACTTTTTCCTGTTCCATAAATCCTCCTTAGTTTAAGGGCTACCGCCCTTAAAAATCCTGTGTCAAGGGTTGCCCCCTCAATCCCGCCCACTTTTTTGAAAAAAGTGGACAAAAAACTTTTAAGTTTCACCGCCAGCACTTAGATAAAGATTTCCGAACAAAGTGAGCCTCGAAAGTTTTTGTCAAACTTTTTTCAAAAAGTTTGTGGGGTTCAGGGGCAATGCCCCTGATGGGGTTTTAAGGGGCAACGCCCCTTAACTCAATAAATGCCTTGAACGGTGACTTCACCTGAATTAATGTTGAGTTTCTGGTTGTTGTGGGTAAGGATAATGAGGTCGCCTGTTTCAGCGATGTCGATAGCTTTACCGTTGATTGTCTGATTACCACGCACTACACAGACATTGCGTCCTAGTGTGGCACAGTATTTTTTATATTCATCTATAACATAGATACCGTAATTCTGAGAGTAGTCGTCGAGATATTTTTCTACTTCGGTAAGTACCTGTTGGAAGAGTTCTTTACGGTCGATGGTAACGCCCTTTTCGAGGCAAAGGGAAGTGGCTTTGTGTTGAATTTCTGCAGGGAAAGAAGTTGTATTGACATTAATGCCAATGCCGACAACAGCAAAATTGATTTTGTCAGCTTCAGCAGACATTTCGGTAAGAATACCGCAGATTTTTTTGTTATTGACGATAATATCGTTAGGCCATTTGATAAAAGCGTTCAATGAGGTGTACTTGCGGATAGCGATACAGACCCCCATTCCGCAGGCAAGGGTAATTCCCGCAATATGCAGAGGGGAAAGGTCAGGCTTAAGAAGAAAACTAAACCACAAACCTGTATCAGAAGGTGAAACCCACATTCTACCCAGACGACCTTTACCGTTGGTCTGTTGTTCGGCAACAACGGTAACCCCTTCAGCATAGCCTTTTGTGGCAAGGCGTTTGATTTCCTCATTGGTAGAGTCTGTTTTTGGCAGAAAAATAATTTTATTGCCGAGCGTTTTTGTGTTGAGGGAGCAGGAAAGTTCGGTTTCGTTGAGTTTATCAGAACTTTGTACCAGATGATATCCTTTACGGGTAGCGGATTCTATCACATAGCCTTCTTTACGAAGCTGTTTAATATATTTCCAGACAGCCGAACGGGTAATCCCCAGAACCTCAGAAATTTTCTCTCCACTGACATAACCGTCACATTGTTTGAGGAAAAGATAGATTTTATTTTTCATCGTATTTTCTTTCATGTTTCATTCCTAATTACTTATTTTTATCGTATAATATTCGTAAGCCTTTCAAGAGAAGATTATTATCCAATATTATATCACACCGTCTACAGTGCGGGATAATACATTCGGACAGACCCCCTGTAGCAATTACGGTAGCTTTTTCGCCGAGTTCTGTTTCAAGACGGTCAATCACGCCGTCGACCATAGCTGCATTACCGTAGACAGCACCGCTTTTCATACAGTCCACTGTGTTTTTGCCGATGACCGATTTAGGACAGTCAAGACTGATTTTCGGTAATTGTGAAGTGCGTTCGGTAAGGGCGTTTTGCGAAATCATCACTCCTGGTACTATCGTACCGCCCAGATAATTTTTATGTCTGTCAATGACAGAAAAGGTTGTTGCGGTTCCCATATCAATCACGATGGCAGGCAGGGTGTACTGATTGATAACCGCCACAGCATCGACCACCATATCACTTCCGACAGTAGCAGGATTGTCAATCATGATATTCAATCCTGTTTTCATACCTACACCGACAATCTTTGCGTCAATATCCGTAACGATTTTCACAGCGTCTTTCAGAACAGCGGTAATGGGCGGTACTACCGAAGAAATCATACAACCGTCAATACACTGTTTGTCGATATTGCCGATAGCCAGCATACTGTTGATTTCCACAGCATATTGCCATGTGGTACGGCTGATATCCGTTTTAATTCTGAAAAGGGAATGTACAATATGTTGTGCGTCAACACAACCTAAAACAATGTTGGTATTTCCGATATCCAACGCTAAAATCATACGCTTGACCGCCTTACTGAAAATTTTGCTATTTGTGTGGTTGAAAATCAAATTGTTATTGTCAAAATCTGCTTACGCAGATTTTGTTTTGTATTTGGGGAGTTTAAGGGCTTCGCCCTTAAAAATCCCACAAGGGGCTTTGCCCCTTGACCCTACAAACTTTTTGAAAAAAGTTTGACCAAAAACTTTTAATTGTCACAGCTATACAATATCAAAAATTACGCATTACGCATTACGAATTACGCGTTATATTATACATGATGGAGGGTTATTTTAGCAAGTGTTTTGGAAAGAATAATTGTAAAAATGACGGATTAAGACCAAATAAATTGTGCATAATGGAAATGAAATCACGAGATTTAGTCATATTAACCAAAAAATAAAATTAAAATTGTTAGTAATAGGTGAATTTCAGTTTTAGCAAGAAAAAAATGTTGCAAGATGTATACATATAGGATATAATATTGTTGGTTTAGATTAGCTAATTTATTGATAATGCTAATGAAAAATTATTCACAAATACTTTGGTAAGGAGTTGTTTTCAACACATGAAACAATACGAAGCAAAAAAAATCAAGAACATTGCATTAGTCGGACACGGTGGTTGCGGAAAGACCTCAGTAGCCGAAGCAATGATATATCTTGCAGGGGCAAGCGACAGACTGGGAAAAGTTGACGACGGTAATACAATTCTGGACTTTGACCCGGAGGAAATCAAAAGAAAAGTATCTGTATCGTCAGCGGTAGCCCCGATTGAGTGGAAGAACTACAAAATCAACATCATCGACACACCGGGACTGTTCGATTTTGAGAGTGGTGTATGTGAGGGTATGAGAGCAGCCGATACAGCATTGATAGTTGTTTCGGGAAAAGACGGTGCGAATGTCGGTACAGATAAGGCAGTCAAGATGGCAGACAAGACAGGTAAATCAAAGGTATTTTTTGTCAACGGACTTTGTGACGAAAGTGCAAGATTTTACCGTGTATTTGAAACACTCAAAGCAAAATACGGCCCTTCAGTATGTCCTGTAGTTGTTCCCTTTATTGAGAACGGTCAGGCAAACTGTTATGTCAATATTCTGGAATACAAAGCCTACCGTTACGACAAAGGCAAAATTACACAGGTAGCTATGCCTGATATGGGCGACAGACTTGAAGGATTGCGTACAGCAATTTATGAAGCTGTTGCCGAAACAGATGAAGAAATGTTCGAAAAATATTTTAGTGGTGAAGAATTTACTCCTGAAGAAGTTATCGTTGGTGTCAGTCAGGGTGTCAAAGACGGTACGATTACGCCTGTATTCTGCGGCGACGCTCAGAACACTTATGGTATTGAACACTTACTCAACGGGATTACCTGGTTAGTGCCGTCAGCGGACGAAAAGAATGAAGTCGGTACAGATATCAACGGTGACCCTGTAGAACTTGCTGTCAATGTTAACGGGGCAACATCAGCTATCGTATTCAAGACAGTAGCTGACCCGTTTGTGGGAAAACTGTCGTATTTCAAAGTCATTTCAGGCAAGGTATCTGCTGATACTCCTTTAATGAATATGCGTACAGGTGAAATGGAAAGAATTAACAAAGTGCTTATCCCGAAAGGTAAAAAACAAGAGGACGCTCCTTATATTGGTGCTGGAGATATCGGTGCAGTTGCCAAACTCAACAATACCGCAACAGGCGATACACTCTGTTCACCTACCCGTAAAGTTACTCTGGACGGTATACAATATCCTGTAGCCAATTATAAGATGGCGGTACTCCCCAAAACAAAGGGCGAAGAAGATAAGGTTGCACAGGCTCTGACAAAAATTTCCGAAGAAGACCCCACTATCACTTTTGAAACAAACAAGGAAACCAAAGAAATGACCGTCAGCGGTCTTGGTGAACAACATCTTGATGTTGTTGTTTCCAAATTAAAGAATAAATTCAATGTAGAAGTCATTCTGGACGCACCGAAAGTCGCTTATAGAGAAACTATCCGTAAAAGCGTACAGGTACAAGGCAGACATAAAAAACAATCAGGCGGTCACGGACAGTTCGGTGATGTATGGATTGAGTTTGAACCTGCGGATAATGACGGTTTAGAGTTCGGCGAAAGAGTAGTCGGCGGTGCTGTACCGAAAGGATTTTTCCCTGCGGTTGAGAAAGGTCTTAGAGATAGCATTAAGAAAGGCGTACTGGCAGGTTATCCGATGGTAGGACTGAAAGCAACCCTTTATGACGGTTCTTATCACCCTGTAGACTCTTCAGAAATGTCTTTCAAGATGGCTGCGGCAATCGCTTACAAGAACGGTATTCCCAAAGCCTCTCCTGTATTGCTTGAACCTGTTGTATCTGTTTCCGTATGTGTTCCCGACAGTAACATGGGTGATGTTATGGGCGAAATCAACAAGCGTCGTGGCAGAGTTATGGGCATGAACCCGTCTGAAAGTGGTATGCAGGTTGTCGAGGCAGAAGCACCTGTTGCCGAAATGAGTGATTTCTCTGTTTATTTGCGTCAGGTTACACAGGGCAGAGGCAGTTATACTACCACTTTTGCCAGATATGAAATGGTTCCCGACAATATCGCCGCTAAAATTATCGAAGAAAGAAAAGCTGACGATAAATAATTAACACTTATTCAGTTGTCTGAGTATAGCCTTTTGTACTCAGACGACTTTTTGTGTGAGTTTGTCGGGGACGCTGTCCCCGAACCCCTGTTTAAGGGCTGCCGCCCTTAAAAATTCTGCCCACTTTTTTGAAAAAAAGTGGACAAAAAACTTTTAATTGTCATAGCTCAACTTACGATAAACAATCCGAACGAAGTGAGCCAGAAAAGTTTTTGTCAAACTTTTTTTAAAAAGTTTGCGGGGTGCAGGGGTGAAACCCCTGCTGGGATTGTTAAGGGCAAAGCCCTTAACAGGAAACGGTTGTGAAAATTAGGAAGATTTTTGGTCGAAAATTTGGATATCTTATAAATTTTTACTAATTCTATTGAAATTTCTTTCCAGGATTGTTATTATATTACTGTGGGCATTTTGTTATTGGGACAATCAAAAGAAAGGAAAATTTCATTATGGATTATGTAACGGAAAACAGACATCTGCAACTGTTCGGTAGTGGAGAAGATATTACTGCCTATGAATATATGGGCGTGCATAAAGTAGATGACGGAAATTGTTATGTATTTCGGGTATGGACACCGAATGCCATAGCGGTATCGGTTGTGGGCAAGTTCAACAACTGGAACGAAAACGCCAATCATATGTCGAGAATAGGCAACGGTGATGTATGGGAATGTTATATCAATGATGTCAATGAATTTGATGCATACAAGTACTGCATTGTTACGCAGAATTACGAACGCTTATATAAATCAGACCCTTATGCGTTTCACTTTGAAACAAGACCTGATAATGCCAGTCTGGTTTACCATATTGAGGGGTATATGTGGAATGACGAAGAGTGGATAACTCAACGAACACAGACTACTCTTAACAGTCAGCCAATGAATATTTATGAAGTTCATGCAGGTTCATGGAAAAAATATCAGGACGGCAATTTCTATAGCTATCGCAAACTGGCAGACGAATTAATCCCCTATGTTACCGAAATGAGTTATACGCATATCGAATTAATGCCGATTACGGAATATCCTTTTGACGGGTCGTGGGGATATCAGCCGACAGGTTATTATGCTCCTACTTCTCGCTACGGTCAGCCGAAAGACTTTATGTATTTTATTGACAAGTGTCATCAGAACAATATTGGTGTGATTATGGATTGGTCAATTACGAACTTTCCGAAAGACGATTACGCTCTGAGATGTTTTGACGGTACTTGCTGTTACGAATATCACGACCCTCTGAAAGCTAACAAGGAAGATACCGATACGCTTGTCTTTGACTATGCCAGATATGAAGTTATCAGTTTTCTGTTGTCGAGTGCGGTATTCTGGGCGGACAAATATCATATAGATGGGTTAAGACTGGATAATATTGCGTCTATGCTCTACCTTGACTACAACAAGTCAGGAAAAGCGTCTGCAGTGAATAAATTCGGCGGTAAAGAAAATCTGGAAGCAGTAGCCTTTATTCAGAAATTCAATACGGTCATTCATGATAATTTTAAAGGTGTCGTTACGATTGCGGAAGAATCTACCGCATGGCCGATGATATCCAAACCTGTTGAAGAGGGCGGTCTGGGATTTGATTTCAAGTGGAATGTCGGTTGGGTGAACGATATGCTGAATTATATGTCGATTGACCCGTTTTACCGTCCGTTCAACCATACCAACATGATATTTTCATTCTTTTATGCGTTTATGGAAAATTTCGTGTTACCGCTGTCACATAACATGGTCATCAGCGGAAAAAAATCGTTGTTGAGTAAAATGCCCGGAGATAATGACAGTCAGTTTGACCATGTGAAAACTTTCATGGCATACATGATGATGCACCCTGGTAAGAAACTCACTTTCATGGGCAACGAAATCGGGCAGGTGGAAGAATGGAATACCGATTCTCAACTGTCTTGGGAAGAAATGCAGTATCCTAAAAATAGCAAATTACATTATTTTATCAAATGTTTAAATAAATTTTATCAAAACAATCCATGTATGTATGAAGTTGAAGATTCAGGCGAAGGATTTCACTGGATACATCATGATGATTTTACACAGTGTATTATGGCGTTCCGCAGAATGGATAAAAGCGGTGACGGAATTATCGCATTATGTAATTTTCTCCCCATCAAGAGGGAAAACTACAGTATAGGCGTTCCCTATAAAGGAATATATGACGAAGTATTCAACACAGACAGTACCGAATTTGGCGGTAAAGGAATTACCAACGGTACAGAAATCCTGTCGGTAGATACGCCAATGCACGGTTATGACCAGAGCATTGTCCTGCGTATTCCACCGTTATCAGTGATGTATTTTAAATGTCGCAAGAAGCATGGTGAAGTCAAGTCCAAAAACATTTCCGAACAGGATAAGGAAACGATTGACGGATTTCAGGAACTCAACAAGAAAATCGCCGTCATGGAAGGAAACGAAAACTCCTGAATGTCGGGGACTTTGTCCTCGAACCCCTATCAGGGCAATGTCGTCAACTTAAGAGTGTCATTCCGAACGAAGTGAGGAATCTTTTGAAGATTCTTCGTCGCTTTCGCTCCTCAGAATGACAA
>CACWNY010000025.1 GCA_902762375.1 uncultured Ruminococcus sp.
CCTTAACAATCCTATCAGGGGCGTTGCCCCTGAACCCCACGAACTTTTTGAAAAAAGTTCGACAAAAACTTTTCTGGCTCACTTCGTTCGAATTGTTTATCCAAGTGTCAGCGGTAGCAATTAAAAGTTTTTTGTCCACTTTTTTTCAAAAAAGTGGGCAGGATTTTTAAGGGCGGCAGCCCTTAAAGTGGGATTGTCAAGGGTGCAACCCTTGACACAGGATTTTTAAGGGCGGTAGCCCTTAAACAAAATAATTGATGGAGGGGAAACTTAATGAAATTCACAGGACTTTCGGATAAAGAGGTCTTAGAATCCCGAAAAAAACATGGGTCTAATGCCATTCCCGATTCCGAACCTACTACATTCTGGCAAGAATTTCTGGAAACATTCAAAGACCCTATGATAAGAATATTGCTTGCGATTGCGGCATTAATGCTTGTCATGTTTTTCTTTGGGTATGCTGAAATTTACGAACCGCTTGGTACAATCGTGGCAGTTATTATTGTGGCGGTTGTCACAGCGAAAACAGGAGTTGCCAGTGACACAAAATACCGTGAACTGAAAAACAGCACCAAAAAAGACCAGTGTAAAGTTTACCGTAATGGTGTTGTAACCGTTATTGATGTTGACGAAGTTGTTGTCGGTGACAAAGTTTTGTTACAGTCAGGCGACAAAATTCCTGCTGACGGTATCATTATTGACGGTTCACTGCGTGTTGACAACTCAGCACTTAACGGTGAAGCTGAAGAATGTAAGAAATTCGCCACAGACGAAAGCACAGAATTTGCCGAAAATATTACAGGTGATACATTTGTTGATAAATATTCTCTGTTCAGAGGGGCAGTAGTATTTGACGGTGAAGCGGTACTTGATGTCAGAAAAGTCGGCTTAAAGACGATGATGGGTAAGATGGCAGAAGAAATGCAGGAAGATGACCCAGATTCTCCTTTAAAGGTCAAACTTGCCAAACTTGCCAACCAGATTTCGATATTCGGTTATGTAGGTGCAACGGTAATTGCTTTACTTTACCTTGCTTATTTTGTGTTTATTCAGAGTGGCGGAATAGAACCGTTTATCGCATTAGGAGCAAAAGAAATTATTCATAAAATTGTAGAAGCAGTATCCCTTGCAGTTGTTATTATCGTTTGTGCTGTACCGGAAGGCTTGCCGTTGATGATATCTTTGGTACTCATGCAGAATACAAGCAAAATGCTTGACCATAATGTATTGGTCAGAAAGGCAGAAGGTATCGAAACAGCAGGTTCACTGAATATTTTATTCAGCGATAAGACAGGTACTATCACCAAAGGACAGCTTGAAGTGGTAGATTTCTTTACCGCAGACGGAAAATCCATTGCGATTAAAGATTTAAGTAAGCACAGTAAAGTCAAAGGACTTGTAGATTTAGCTATCGGTAAGAATACACAATCTATGTTCGATGATACTCATAGAGTAATTGGCGGTAACGCTACTGACCAGGCATTGATGAAATTCATAGGTGAAGAAACATTCAATACTTTGCAGAAAAAGACAGAGTATGTGATTACAGAAAGTCAGAATTTCAACTCTACCAACAAATTCAGTCAGGCAAGAATAGACAGCTTAGGCAAGACATTCTATAAAGGAGCTCCTGAAAGATTGTTGGCTAAGGCAACAAAATACCTTGACGGTGACGGCAATATTAAAAAATTAGATATGGATATACTCAATCAGAAGATTGATGACCTTGCTGAAAAAGCTATGCGTGTACTGTCATTCGGATATTCTGAAAAAGACCTTGTTGAAAATTCCATTAATGATGACCTTGTTATTATAGGACTTGTCGGTATCAGAGATGATGTTCGACCTGAAGCAAAAGAAGCTATTCAGGAAGTACAGAACGCAGGCATACAGGTAGTTATGATTACAGGTGACCGTCTGGAAACAGCGGTAGCGATTGCCAAAGACGCAGGATTGTTAAGAAGTGAAGAAGATGTAGCATTGTCATCAGCAAAACTGAATATGATGACAGATGACGAAATCAAAGAAATCATTCCGAAGATAAGAGTTATCGCAAGAGCATTACCTACTGATAAATCCAGAATGGTAAGATTGTGTCAGGAAATGAACTTGGTTGTCGGTATGACAGGTGACGGTGTAAACGACTCTCCTGCACTGAAAAGAGCCGATGTTGGTTTTGCAATGGGCAGTGGTACAGAGGCAGCCAAAGAAGCAGGTAAAATCGTTATTCTTGACGACAACTTCAAATCTATCAAAGACGCTATCTGGTATGGAAGAACAATTTATCATAATATTCTCAAATTCTGTAAATTCCAGTTGGTCATCAATGTCACAGCGGTTATTGTCAGTGCAATCGCTCCTTTCTTAGGTGTAGAAGAACCGCTGAAAGTTACTCATTTGTTATTTGTCAACCTCGTCATGGACGGTCTGGGAGCAATCATGCTTGGTAACGAACCCGCTCTCAAGAAATATATGTCGGAAAAACCTCGCCGAAGAGATGAAAGTATTATCAGTAAAAGTATGGCAATACAGATTGGTGTAATGGGATTATGGCTTACATTGATAAGTTTCCTTTATCTCAAATTACCGCTTATTATTGGTATGTTCCCTGCACCTACAAATGGAGAGGCACAATCTCCTCAACACCTCACGGGGTATTTTGTCTTATTCATCTGGGCGGCACTGTTCAACGGATTTAATGTCAGAGATGACGGTTTCGCTATTTTCAGAGGACTTAACGAAAACACAGGATTTTTAAAAGTATTCTTTATTATTATTGCGGTACAATTTTGTATTGTCAACGCAGCAGTTATTCCGCTGGAAGCATTCAACTTTATCGGTGAAATGTTCAGTTGTACACCATTTGGTGCGGCAGGTTGGGGCGTTGTTATCTTACTTGCGGTAACGATGATACCCGTTGATATGATTAGAAAAGCGATTACGAACGCTGTAACCAAAAAGTAAATAAAAACCCTTTGTCAAAAATAAGATGTGTGATATAATAATTGCACATCTTATTTTATTTTTGGAGCAACACAAAATGATAATATTCCATACAGACCTTGATAATACACTAATTTATTCCTATAAGCATGATATCGGTAAAGATAAGCAATGTGTAGAACTTTATCACGGCAGAGAGATTTCTTTCGTTACACGCAAGACATACGAAATGTTGAAAGTACTCAAAGAAAAAATACTGATAATTCCGACAACAACACGCACCATAGAACAATATGAAAGAATACATTTTGGTTTAGGAAAATTTCAGTATGCACTTGTTTGTAACGGCGGTGTATTGCTGGAGAACGGCAAAGAAAATTGGGACTGGTATTGGCAATCGCATGAAATAGTAGCAGAGTGTCAGGCAGGAATGGAGCAATCCCGATATTTGTTACAAAATGACCCCGATAGAAATTTTGATGTCAGAAACATACGGGATTTGTTTATCTTTACGAAAAGCAGAAATCCGCAAAAAACTGTAGAAATGTTAAAAGGCAGTCTGAACACAGAAATTCTTGATATTTTCAGTAACGGCACAAAAGTTTATGTTGTACCGAAACGGCTTAACAAAGGGACAGCCGTACAGCGTTTCAAAGAAAAGCTACAAGCAGAGAAAATCGTTTCGGCAGGCGACAGCGAATTTGATATACCTATGCTGAACTATAGTGATATCGGTATAGCACCGAAGCAGTTAGCAGACAGGTATCAACTCAATCAAAATGTGATAGTTATGGATAATGACGGTATTTTTTCAGAAAAATTACTGGAATATATCGCAAAAAAAATCTGAAATTTATACCACAGGTATAATGACAAAAGAAAAAGCATATGTTATAATACATAGCAGGAAAATAAAAATCCTGTTAAAACATCTTAGAAAGGGGAAACCATCATGACATTTGCATATCATCTCAACTTACACGAAAAATATGATAGCCAACTTATAGCTTTGCTGAATGATGAGCAAGGTCTTAATGTGTTACGCCTTTATAAGAGAACGGGAAAAATCAGAGAGCGACAATTCTGAAAGTGTAATGATTTTACTATGAATGTTTAGCGACCGTTTGTCTTAGTGAAGGCAGACGGTCTTTTTTTTAAGGGCTACCGCCCTTAAAAATCCTGTTTCAAGGGTTGCACCCTTGAAAATCCCGCCAAACTTTTTGAAAAAAGTTTGACAAAAACTTTCAGGTGTCATAGCTGAACGATAATTCAAGATAACAGGGAGAGTTGTTATTTATGATGGAAATTAAAGGAAAAGTCAATACAGCGATAAGTTTTGCTAAAGTTATAGAAGAAGAGGCAGTAGAGCAAATCAGAAGAATGTGTGATTATGATTTTACAGAAGGAAGTAAAATCAGGATTATGCCTGATGTACACTCTGGGAAAGGTTGTACCATAGGGACAACGATGACGGTTAAAGACAGAGTAGTACCGAATATTGTCGGCGTAGATATTGGTTGCGGAATGTATACGGTCAATCTGGGAACAAGAAAGCTTGACTTAGAAAAACTGGACGAAATCACGCATTATATTCCGTCAGGAAAAAGTGTCTGGAACGGCAGGCAGGAAAAATTTGAGGATTTGCAGGCGTTAAAGTGTTACAGATATCTGAAAGATACCAGAAGATTAGAAAGAAGTCTGGGAACACTTGGCGGAGGAAATCATTTTATTGAGATAGATAAGTCCTCAGACGGAAATAATTATCTGATTATTCATTCAGGGAGCAGAAACCTTGGTAAACAAGTTGCAGAATATTATCAGGGACTTGCGATTGAATTAAACGAAGGCAAAGAAGAATACTATTTGATGAGAGATAAAATCATTACCGAATACAAAGCACAAGGAAGAAGAAGTGAAATTCAGAAAGCCCTTGATGAATTGGTATGGAATAAAATTGACAGTACAATCCCCGATGATTTATGTTATTTATACGGCAAATATATGAGAGATTATTTACATGATGTAGCGATATGTCAGAATTTTGCCAGAAGAAGCAGAGAATTAATGGCAGAAATTATCATAGGAAAATTGCATTGTCCTAGTAAAGAAAGTTTCCATACGATTCATAATTATATTGATATAGACGAAATGATATTGAGAAAAGGGGCAATATCCGCTCATAAAGGAGAAAAAGTATTAATACCGATTAATATGCGTGACGGAAGTGTGATTGCGATAGGAAAGGGTAATCCTGAATGGAACTATTCCGCACCGCATGGAGCAGGAAGAATTATGTCCAGAAACAAGGCAAAAGAAACTTTAAGTCTGGAAACTTATCAGCAGGAGATGGCAGGTATTTACACCACATCAGTCAATGAAAAGACACTTGATGAAGCTCCAATGGCATACAAATCCCTTAATGATATCATTGATGTTATTGAAGAATCCGTAGATGTTATCGAGGTAATGAAACCGATTTACAATTTCAAGGCTAATTAGGGAAAGGAAATGATGACGATGGTCACTATACCGACCATAGATATGGTCAGAACAGGAAAAAATATAGAAACACTCCGTATCAAAAACGGCATGAGTGTTAAAGATATGCAGAAAATTTTCGGATTTGTCACACCACAGGCAATCTACAAATGGCAACACGGTACATCTTTGCCCACAGTAGATAATCTTGTTATTTTATCCATGATGTTTCAGGTTTCCATAGAAGAGATTTTAATCATCAACTAAAAAAGAAACGGCTTTTCATCTTTATATAGGTGAAAAGCCGTTTTGTATGTAAAGTTAAAGGGATTTGCCTTTTAAAATCCCATCAGAGGCGTTGCCCCCTCAAAATTTGCTGACGCAAATTTTGTTTGGATTTTCAGGAGTTTAAGGGCTTCGCCCTTAAAAATCCCATCAGGGGCGTTGCCCCTGAACCCCACGAACTTTTTGAAAAAAGTTCGACAAAAACTTTTAATTTTCATCGCCATACCTTGAGATAACAATTCGAACGAAGTGAGCATAAAAGTTTTTTGTCCACTTTTTTTCAAAAAAGTGGGCGGGATTGTTAAGGGCGGCAGCCCTTAACACAGGATTTTAAAGGGCGGTAGCCCTTTAAATGAAAGAAAATTATAAATTTTTAATTAATTTAGCAAAAAGGGATTTTATTTTTTGAAAATAAGTGGTATAATAACAAAAGTTGTATTCATCTATATGTGCAAGAAAAGTTAATGGAGGTTTGGATTCCTTATGGGAAGAACAAGAAAAAGACGATATGACAACAAAATCACACCAGCAGGTGTGGCAATCGCAGGAACAAAAGGCTTTTTGTCAGTATTGTGGAAAATCCTATCGACAACTTTTATGATACTTTGTGTGTCAGGAGGTATTGTAGGTGTTGCGGTATGTATTTATCTGTACGGACTTGCTTGTCAGCCAACAGGAATTGACCTGACCAGCGAAAAACAGGAACAGACATCATTTATTTATCTGTACAATGAGAAAAATGAACCGATGGAATATCAGCGTCTGCATGGAACAGAAAACAGGGTATGGGTCGGTCTGGAAAGTATTCCGAAAAGTATGGTAGAAGCACAGATTGCCATAGAGGATAAGCGTTACTATGAACATTCGGGCGTGGACTGGGTAAGAACAGGTGGGGCAATTATCAATTTAGGTTCAGAATCCAGTTACGGTGGTTCAAGTATTACACAACAGCTTATCAAGAACATTACAGGTAAAAATCAGGTAAGTATTACCCGTAAACTGACAGAAATTTTCAAAGCACTTAATCTGGAAAAAGAATACACTAAAGATGAAATTTTAGAGGCATATTTAAACATTGTCAATTACGGAAGTGGTTGTCAGGGAGTACAGTCAGCGGCAAATCTGTATTTTGCCAAAGATATCAGTGATTGTTCAATAGCTGAATGTGCTGCTATTGCCGGTATTACACAAAACCCTGCTGCGTATAATCCACTTGCCTATCCTGAAGACAACAAGGAAAGGCGTGAGCTTGTTCTTGACCAGATGTATCAACAGGGAAAAATCAGCAAAGCTGAATTTAATCAGGCAATGGAAGAATCCGAAAATATGGTATTTGTCGGCTATGAGAACAACGAAAAAGAAAAAGAAAAAGAAGAGAAAAACCAGAACAGTAAAGAAGGATATATTTCCAACTGGTATATTGAGGCAATGTTCAGAGATTTACAGGACGAACTGGCACAGGAACTCAATATCAGCGACAGTCTGGCACTTAACAAGATTTATTCAGGTGGACTGAAAATTTATTGTGCAATGGATTTGGAATTTCAGCAGTTCTGCGAAAATTATATTCAGAATGTGTCTACACCATATGACCCTAACTGTCAGTTGGCGATAGTGATGACAGGTATGGACGGAAGGGTTATTGCGTGTGTGGGTGGACGAAATAAAAAAGATTCCATGTTAGTATGGGACAGGTCTTATCTTGCTTCTTTACAGCCGGGTTCATCAATCAAACCGATTATTCCTTACCCACTGGCACTTGAAAAAGATATCTATAACTATTCTTCTATGGTAAAAGACCAGCCTATAGAAAAATGGGCAACCAACGCAGACGGTTCAACTCGTTCGGGTCCTGCAAATGTCTACGGTTCTTATCTTGGAGAAATCACTCTCCCTGATGCGATTGAGCGTTCATCTAACGCAACGGCAGCACAGACAATGGAACTTGTCGGCGTAAAAACAGCTTATAATCAGGCAATCAATAAAATGTATTTCCGTCATCTTTCCACAGAAGATGCTAATAATTTAGGTGCATTGTCGTTAGGTGGTCTTAACGGCGGTGTTACCGTAAGAGAGATGGCAACTGCCTATCAGTATATGGGTAACGGCGGTAAAGTTTATCACCCCTACACCTACTACTATGTAGAAGATTCCGCCGGTAATGTCATTATTGACCATCGTGAAGAAATTCCTATACAGGCATATTCCTCACAGACAGCTTCCATGATGAACAGACTGTTGAACTACAATGTTGTCAACAACAATCCGGCTCATACCAGTGCAGGTCTGGCAAGAATAGCAGGCTGGGATATACTGGGTAAGACAGGTACGACCGATAGCGGTAAAGACCACTGGTTCTGTGGACTTTCTCCGTATGCAACCTGTGCGGTATGGACAGGTTATGATACGCCGTCTGAACTTTCTCAGAATACCTTTGAAGTAGCAACGATTATTTTCCATGATTTGATGGCAGAGTATCTCAAAAATAAAGAGGCGAAAGAATACAAGATTGATGATACCCTTGAAGAACACCGTTTCTGTGCGGATACAGGATTGCTGGCAGGGTCGTACTGTTCTAAAACATTTGTGGGTTACTATAAAAAAGACAATGTCCCCGAATATTGTTCAGGTTATCACGGTGGTTATTCTTCCTCTTATAACAATTATAACAATTATAATAATTATAGCAATTACTACAACTCCTATACAAACAACAACTACAGCTATAACAACTATAGCAATAATACTACTACAACTACAGATGATACCGATACAGATGATACCGATACAGATGATACCGATACGACTTCCTATGATGACACCACTTACGATGACAGCGGTGACGGTAGTACTGATGATACAACCAACACTGACGATACAGTAGACGATACACCGTCATCTGACAGTGGTGGTGTTGATACCACGGGTGGCGGTGATACTACCACAGATGGTGGTGCTGGCGGTGGTGATACCGCTGGCGGTACCAGTGGTGATGCAACAGTCAGCAGATAATTTGCTGAAACAAATAAACAAACTATAAATCTTGAGAGGTGCAAACGATGATACAAGTGGCAATTATGGGACATGGTGTAGTAGGGTCAGGTGTTGCTGAAATTTTGCTTACACACAAGGACAGCCTTACCAGAAAAGCAAAAGAAGAAATCATTATAAAACATATTCTTGATTTACGGGAATTTCCGAATTTACCCTATGCGGACAAATTTACTAAAGATTTCAACGACATTGTTAATGATGATGAAGTAAAAGTTGTTGCAGAGTTAATGGGCGGTGTTAATCCTGCGTTCAGTTTTGTCAAGCGGTGTTTGGAGGCAGGAAAGAGTGTAGTCACTTCCAATAAGGAACTGGTTGCCAAGAAAGGTGCAGAATTGCTGGCAACCGCAAAGGAACACAATGTTAATTTTCTGTTTGAGGCAAGTGTAGGGGGAGGTATACCGATTATACGCCCTCTTAACAACTGTCTGGTAGCCAACGATGTTGACGAAATCGCAGGCATACTTAACGGAACAACCAACTTTATTCTTACCAAAATGATAAGAGAATCCATGTCTTTTAAAGACGCATTAACGCTGGCACAGCAGTTAGGATATGCAGAGCGTGACCCGTCTGCTGATGTAGAAGGACATGACGCTTGCCGAAAGATATGTATTCTTGCCTCACTGGCATTCGGTAAGCATATCTATCCTGATAACATACATACAGAAGGAATTACGAATATCTCTCTTGAAGATGTAGAGTACGCTTCACAATGGGGAGGCGTTATCAAGCTGATAGGTGAGGTTAAACATTTAGAAAATAATATGTTGGATATTTTTGTTTCACCAATGTTAGTCAGCAATGAAAGTCAGCTTTCCAGTATAGATGATGTATTCAACGGAATCCTGGTTAAAGGAGATGCTACAGGTGATGTGGTCTTTTACGGTAAGGGTGCAGGAAAATTACCTACAGCCAGTGCAGTAGTTGCCGATATTGTAGACTGTATTAAGCACATTTCCGCAAGAAAGTACTTGTTCTGGGAAGACAGTGACGGAAGCAATGTCATTCCTTATGACGAGAGTGTAACAGCAATGTATGTTCGTGCAACAGGTGATATCCATGTGGTTGAGAACATTTTCGGAGCAGTTATGCCATTGACACGCAAGAATATGCCCAAAGAAGAAATTGCTTTTACCACACAACCAATGACCATTAAAATATTCAACGAAAAGGTAAAACAGGCTACTGAGAACGGTCTTAATATTATTAATACTATCAGAGTAGCTGATTTTTAAAATAGCGTTCCAGTTAAACCAGCAAAATCCCTTTTCAGACCGTAAAAGGTCTGAAAGGGGATTTTGTACTTCAGGAAATGAGGTTCAACACCGTATCCAGAATGGCATGAAAGAGTGTTTGAAATGTTTATCAGAAATTTAGCTGTGACAATTAAAAGTTTTATCCACTTTGGGGGAAGTGGTGGGGTCAAGGGGCAAAGCCCCTTGTGGGATTTTTAAGGGCGAAGCCCTTAAACTCATAAAAACTCAAACAAAATTTGCGTAAGCAAATTTTGACAATAACGATTTGATTTTCAACTGTTCATGTAGGGCAATTTTGTTTTGATAGTGTATAATTATCTCTTACATGATAATTTAGAATTATGTTTCACAAAAAATGATATAATTCACAGTTATCTACTCCGTCCGCCACTGATAATCTTGTAAACCTTTGGTGTGTATTTTTCCAGAAGCCAGCTCAACAGTACACAAAGTGCAATGATGATTATTGGAATGACAAAGTAAAAAAATACAGCAACGAAAGGTGTTTGTGGTACAAATTTTGCTATAATTTTTCTCAGAATTGTCAGATTCATTTCATGAAATAAATATATGCAGAAACTATATTTTGAAATAAAGAGAATAATTGTTTTGAACTTACCTTTGATTTTTGTGGTGCAGACAAACCAGAAAGCTATTCCTACCAATGAACAAAGTCTATAAATAAACAAAGCCCATATTCCTGAATTATCAAGCAAAAAGTAAGTAATGATACTTAGACATGGATATGTTATAGCTATTATGACTTTGTACTTATCCAGTACAGAGATTGAAATTCTTTGCCTAGCAAAGTAGCAACCTATTCCCCAGAAACATAAAGATTGAACATTCAGGAAGAAAATGTGAGTAGAATACAGGAATAACCAAACCAAGAGAAATATAGCAAAAGATATATGTCCGAATTTTTTCACAATCCAATCAAAAACAAAGGAGAGCAAGTTCAATACAAATAAATCCCGAATAAACCATAGAGGATATAGTATAGGATAACTACTTGATGGAGAACCGAAGAAGTTGGCAATCCAGTCTGCAAAGCTCCAATTAGCAATAATGTTTTCTGATGTTGCAAAAAAAGACCTGGTTGAAGGAATTTTTTGAGCAACAAAAAAGATAAAAATCCACAAAGCATTCAATATAAAATATGGAAATAAAAGGCTTCGAATTTTTTTTGTTATGTTCTTTTTCCATGAAAATTGTTTTCGATACAAAAAGTATGCTGCTAAAAAGAAGAAAGCCGGAACAGCACTTCTGGATAGTATTTTACTAATAATACATTTTATAGTGAATAACCAGACAGGTTCACTGAAGGCAATAGTTTTACCTACAAAATTTACATTTGTGTTGTATGAATGAATAAAAATGACCATTATTGTAAGCCAAACTTTCAGAATTCTAATTCTGATGGATTCTTCTTGTGAAATTGTTAGTTCAGAGCTTTTTTCAACCATTTTCGTTCTCCTCCTAATCGATTAAGATGAATATTTATAATAACTGTCATAGTTATACTATATCTGCTACTTTTTGTCAATTTTGTTAAAGTTTACGATATCAAATATTGAGAAAATCTACTTTTAGTTTTTTTCTCGTTTTCAAAATTTAAGGGCGTTGCCCTTAAAAATCCCATCAGGGGCGTTGCCCCTGAATCCCAAAAACTTTCCCCCAAAAGTTTGACAAAAACTTTTAATTGTCATAGATGAATGTTTGATGAACAATCCGAACGCAGTGAACTATAAAAGTTTTTTGTCCACTTTTTTTCAAAAAAGTGGGCGGGATTTTCAAGGGTGCAACCCTTGAAACAGGATTTTAAAGGGCGGTAGCCCTTTAACTGTCGTCAGATTTCGGTAATGCAGTATTCGAAAGCGTTGATGACAGTAGTATCACCAAAGTGGGAAATCTGAGGAATTTTTGTTCCATAAGAGCGATGAATGTGTCCGTGAAAGAAAAATTTGGGTGTATACTTATGCAGAAGTTCATTAAAGCACTCAAAACCCCTATGAGGGAGATTATCAAAGTCGTTAAGATGTCTGGCGGGAGCATGAGTGACCAGAATATCAAATCCTTTATGATGCATTAAAGAGAATTTCAATTTATATATTCGGAGTTTCATCTGTTTTTCAGTATACATATATTTGCCTGGACGGTAACGGTAAGAACCGCCCAAACCCATAATACGCAAGCCGTTGAACTCAATGATTTTATCATCAATACAAATACAGCCGTCAGGTTCATGGGAAAAGTATTCGTCATGATTGCCGTGAACATAGAGTAGGGGACATTTTGCCATTGTTACCAGAAATTCAAGATATTCTACTTTCAAATCTCCACAGGAAATAATGACATCAAAGCCTTTTAATTTTTCAGGCTGATAATATTCATAAAAACGGTCTGCTTCTATATCGGACACCAACAACGCTTTCATTTTCACAATACCTTTCTTTTATACTTTATTCATCAGACGAACTTGTCTGCGATTTTTCAACACCGACAACATCAACAGTTGCTTTTCCCATGTAAGTCAGTTCATCATAGGCAGGAATATCCCCTACAACATTTTCCACCAGATAGTCCATACTGATAATCTGTTCCAGAGTAAGAGATTTCTGACCTTTTCCGATAATATCACCTTTTTGTGTATAGAAAGGAGTTAGAAAAGGGGAAGAAAAGTTATGGATAAAAGTTTCCCTGAAGAAGTCAGCACACCGTCTGGAAGCTAACGGCAAAGCCCCTGCGTATTCAATATCTACCACTCCGGCGGACATTCCCCAGTAATAATTCAGAGCCTTATTACTGTTGGCATATTCGTCTTTAACGGTGTTATCCAACATTCGGCGAAGAATTTCTTCATAATAAATGCCCCATTTCCATACAGGGACGGCAAGCAATTCTGACTTACCATCATAAATTCGGGAAAGTCCGAAACTGTGGCGGTCATCATTCTGAAATCTGGCGGTATCCTGAGAGGAAATAATATGAATATCTTTTTCAGTCAGGGATAAAGCGGCATTTTTTGCTCCTTTTACTGCCGACCATTCCAGAAATACTTTAGCACGAGGATTAGTCATCTGAGCTCCCAAAGCGAAAGCGTTGATACCAGCTATCTGACCGAAGATAGGATAATCGCATACATAACCCACATAATCGCTTTCCGCCAAAGCACCTGCCAGAACGCCCAGAATAAATTTTGCTTCATACATTCTTGTATAGTAGGTACGCACATATCTGTGAGAAATGTTCAGTGAACAATTCATAATCACCACTTCAGGGTGTTCAACCGCCACACGCAGACTTGCTTGCAGCATACGGGGAGATGTGGTAAATATCAGTTTATTACCGTCAGCAACCGCCTGTTCAATAACTTTCAGTGGGTCAGAGAGCATAGCGTCAATATAGGCAGAGGTTTCAATCTTATCACCGAACACCCGTTCTACATGAAAACGCCCTTGTTCATGGTCATTGACCCAACCTGATTTTTCAGGATTACCGTCATAGACAAAAGCTACTTTGAGGACAGACGGTTTTGTAAAGGTAATTGCCGAAAGAATAAGATTAGGCTTTTTTTCTTCGGCAGGGGCAGTTTTCAGTTCAATGGTATCACCATTTTCTTTCAGGGTAATATCTTCCCAGATTTTTTTCAGATTTTTTTTGATATCGGTACTGCTTGCTGTGAAAAGCTGTGTGTAGCCGTACACCTGAATATAACTAAGTAACGCATCACCGACAGTTGTTGATAATTTATCGCCACCAACAGTATTATAGGCTTTTTCAAAACTAGCATATACGCTTGAAAAGGCCTTGCGTTCATCGTCCGACCACAATTCTCCTTCAGATTTTCCCAGAAGTTTCTGTAATATTTTATAACTGCCTTTTTTAGAAAACTCCAGAAAATTAATTTTGCTGAATTTATGAAATTCCACGAACTCATAATATCTCTGCACATTTTCATCGTCTGTTTTTTCGGGCAAAATTCTTATCACATTACCGACAATACTGTAAGCGTCAAAGAACTTCATTACACTGACCCTTTTGTTGCCTTCTTCCACATAGTAGCGGTTCATATATTCATATACTTTAATAGGGTCTCTGATACCCTCTGTAAGATGTGACTGGCAAAGACTTTTCCATTTATCAGCAAATTCCGTTGTTTCTTCCAGAATAGGCATAAAATTGGGGGCAAAAGCATTAACCCGACCTCTTGATTTTGTTCCCACGATAAATTTCAAAGGAATTTCTGCCAGTCCGAGATTAATACCTGTGGTGATTTTTTCCTGTGGAATAAAGTCGTCCATAACAGGTAAGCAGGGAGATTTTCCTTTAAAGACACAAGTTCTGTATTCTTTTTGAGCAAGCCGAAAGGCTTCTTTATAATATTCGTTCATAATAACTCCTAAAATTAAAAAAATTATTGACTAAGCGATTGAATTATTTTTGAAATTAATCATCAGAGTGTATAGCTATGACAATTAAAATTAAAAGTTTTGTCCACTTTTTCAAAAGTGGTGGGGTCAAGGGGCAAAGCCCCTTGTGGGATTTTTAAGGGCGAAGCCCTTAAACTCATCAAAATTCAATTTTGTAAAAGTTCAAAATCTCAAATGAATAATACTACAAAAATCATTATTTGTCTACTATCTGACCAAAAAAAGACAACTTTTCGCCAAACAGCGAAGAGTTGTCTTTTGTATGGAAAATAATTATTGCTTAATACATTCCGCCCATGTCAGGAGCAGGAGCTACAGGGGGAGCAGGTTCTTTAATATCAGCGACCAAAGATTCTGTTGTGAGAACCATTGCAGCAACTGAAGCAGCATTCTGCAAAGCGGAACGGGTTACTTTTGCAGGGTCAATAATACCTGCGGAAAGCATATCCACATATTCCTCTTTAAGAGCGTCAAAACCGTAACCGACTGTACCGTTTTCTTTGATTTTTTCAACGATAACAGAACCTTCCAAACCAGCATTAGCGGCGATTTGTCTGATAGGTTCTTCCAGAGCTTTGAGTACGATTGCCATACCTGTTTTTTCGTCACCCTCAACACCTTCAAGAGCTTTGGCAACATCAGGAATAGCATTCATCAAAGCAGTTCCGCCACCGGCAACGATACCTTCTTCAACAGCAGCTTTTGTTGCGGAAAGAGCGTCCTCAATTCTGAGTTTCTTTTCTTTCATTTCAATTTCGGTAGCAGCACCGACTTTGATAACCGCTACACCGCCAGAAAGTTTAGCCAGTCTTTCCTGTAATTTTTCTCTGTCGAAATCCGATGTAGTTGTTTCAATCTGAGATTTAATCTGATTAACTCTTGCTTTAATCTGTTCGCTGTCGCCGATACCGTCAACAATGATGGTATTTTCCTTATCGACTTTAACTTTCTTAGCTCTGCCAAGCTGTGCAACAGTTGTATCCTGCAATTCCAGACCGAAATCTGCGGAAATAACCTGACCGCCTGTCAAGATAGCGATATCCTGCAACATTTCTTTTCTTCTGTCGCCGAAACCGGGAGCTTTAACACCAACACAAGTGAATACACCACGCAACTTATTCAAAATAAGTGATGTCAGTGCTTCACCCTCAATATCTTCTGCAATAATAAGCAACTTACTGCCTGATTTAACGATTTCTTCCAACAGAGGGAGAATTTCCTGCATGGTAGAGATTTTCTTATCGGTAATCAAGATGTAAGGGTCATCAAGTTCAGCCACCATTTTTTCAGAATCCGTTACCATATAAGGAGCGATATAACCACGGTCAAACATCATACCCTCAACAACTTCGGAATAAGTTTCAGCAGTTTTAGATTCTTCAACCGTGATAACACCGTCTGTTGATACTTTTTCCATAGCTTCAGCAATCAGCTTACCGATAGTTTCATCAGCGGCGGAGTTAGCACCGATACTGGCAATATCTTCTGAACCGCTGACCTGTTTAGAGTTCTTAACAATAGATTCCACTGCGATATCGGTTGCTTTCTGAATACCCTTTTTCAAAATCATAGGGTTAGCACCCGAAGTTACATTTTTCATACCCTCACGGATAATTGCCTGAGTAAGGAGTGTAGCGGTAGTTGTACCGTCACCTGCGACATCGTTTGTCTTGACGGAAACTTCCTTAACTAACTGAGCACCCATATTTTCAAAGGGGTCTTCCAGTTCAATTTCCTTAGCGATGGTTACACCATCATTAGTAATGAGGGGAGCCCCGAATTTTTTATCCAGTACAACATTTCTGCCTTTAGGACCAAGTGTAATTTTTACTGTATCAGCAAGCTGATTGATACCGCTGATGAGAGCCTTTCTGGCATCTTCTCCGTAAATAATCTGTTTAGCCATTTTCATTTCCTCCTAGCAATCTTACTCTACTACTGCCAATATGTCATTCTGGCGGACAATCGTATATTCTTCACCGTCAATTTTTACTGTTGTTCCTGAATACTGGTTGGTAATAACTTTGTCGCCAACTTTAACATACATTTTAACTTCTTTGCCGTCCACAATTCCACCTTCGCCTACTGCGATAACATTAGAAAACTGCGGTTTTTCTTTTGCAGAAGCCGTAAGCACGATACCGCTTTTAGTTGTTTCTTCGGCCTTGTCAGCTTTTAAAACTATTCTGTCAAGTAATGGTCTGATAGTCATACTAGTTATCCTCCTGAATTTAAAATGCGATTGTTTAGCACTCTCTTTCTTTGAGTGCTAATATATAATATACCTTTTGTTGCCAAAAATCAAGAGCTATTTTGAGAGTTTAATAATTTATTTACAATTTTTATTCACCATACTTTTATTGACAATTTTTGCCCGAGTTATTTTATAGAATATATGATGGAATATTTATTGATATGAGCAGAAGAGGAATTTCGTGATAATTTACAAGTTATTCACTTGTTACTATCAAAAAGATGCTATAATGCTGACAAATAAAAGGGAGGTGTTTGTTGTGAAACAAGAGAAAATCGAACGCATAAATGAGCTTGCCCGGAAGAAGAAAGCGATAGGTCTGACAGACGATGAACTTTCCGAGCAAAAGGAACTTTATCGGGAATATATCGGAGAATTTCGAACAGGACTTCGTGGACAATTAGATAACATGATTATTGAAAGACCTGACGGAACGACAATAGCCGTCAAAAATCTGAGAAAGAAGTAAAAAGCGGTATAAAAAAATCATGTGACCGTTGCAGGCATTACAACGGTCACATGATAGAGAATATATAAGAAGAAAAAATGAGAAAAACTTTATCACAGTCTTTTTTTGACTGCATCTATACTATAAACGAAAATTATGAATAAAATATGAATAAAAGAAAAATTATAAGTAAAATATCTACAAATATTTTATATATATTTTGTGCATATTCACATTAATTGGACGGTGCTATGGAAAACACGAACAAAATGATTACCACTTTAACAGCGTATAACGAATTTATTCGACCGTATCATGATGCTATTCATCTTGTACAGATAAAACTGGAAGCATTGAATACAGATTACGGTTATCGTTATCGACACAATCCTATTCATCAGATTACCCAAAGGGTAAAATCTCTGGAGAGTATATTCAATAAATTATCCAAGAAAAATTATGATGTCACACTTGAAAATGCCAAAGAATATCTTACAGATATTGCAGGGGTGAGGGTAATTACTTATTATCAGCAAGATGTTTATGAATTAGTAAGGGCATTGAGAGAATGTTTTGATGTAGTGGAAGAAAGGGATTATATTAAGAATCCGAAGCCGTCAGGCTATAGAAGTTATCATATGATAGCAATTATACCGATACACTATTTGCAGGGAGTGGAATATTATCCCGTAGAAATTCAGATACGGACGCTTACAATGGATTGTTGGGCGAACATTGAACATCAGCTTCACTACAAGACATTGCAGGAAGATTTTTCAGGGAACATCAGTCAGCAATTTCAGCAATATGCAGAAGAACTGAATGAATTAAGTTTAAAGATGGAAGCGATTTATTCGGTACAGAATAAGAATACGGCATAACAAAACACCGTTTTGCTTATTATAAGCAAAGCGGTGTTTTATATGGAAGTTATGTCAAAATTTGGGGAGTTAAAGGGCGTTGCCCTTTAAAATCCCACAAGGGGCTTTGCCCCTTGACCCCACCACTTTTTTGAAAAAAAAGTGGACAAAAAACTTTTAAGCGTTATAGCTATACTTGAGAAACAATCCGAACAAAGTGAGCCTTGAAAGTTTTTGCCTCGCTTTTTTCAAAAAGCGAGTGGGATTGTTAAGGGCAAAGCCCTTAACTCAGAGGGTGCGGGGGTGAAACCCCTGCAAACAAATTAATCGAAGAAACCTTTGTGCAAAGCAGAAACAGCTCTGTCAGCGTCAGCGGCTTTGATAAGAACGGAAATTTTGATTTCGCTGGTAGAAATCATCTGGATATTGATATCAGCGTTATAAAGGGACTCAAACATTTTTGCGGCAAATCCCGAGTGGCTTTCCATACCTGCTCCGACGATAGAAACCTTAGCAACATCTTCATCAAAGATGACTTTCTGAGCTTTAAGAGAAGGCATAAAATTTTCGATAACTTTCTTAGTGTCAGCGAGTTTATCTTTGGAAACAGTAAAGGCAATATCTTTTGTGCCGTCACGACCGACCGACTGTAAAATAATATCAATATTCACATCGTTTGCTGCCAGTTTAGAAAACATTTTGAATGCAAGACCGGGTTCATCAGGAACACCGATTACCGAAACTCTGGCTATATCAGTATCTTTAGCGATACCGCTGATTAACATACTCTCCACTTTTGCTGCCTCCTTAACGATTGTTCCAGGTGCTGAGGTCAGACTTGACAGCACCTCTAATTCAAGATTATATTTTTTTGCCAGTTCAACACTTCTATTATGCAACACCTGAGCTCCCAGTGTAGCCAGTTCCAGCATTTCATCATAAGAAATTTCATCTAATTTTCTGGCATCTTTTACTTTTCTAGGGTCAGCGGTATAAACGCCCTCTACATCTGTATATATCTGACACAAATCAGCGTGCAATCCGCAAGCCAATGCAACCGCACTGGTATCTGAACCGCCACGACCAAGCGTAGTTACATCACCGTATTTGGTAATTCCCTGAAATCCTGCCACAATGGCAATTCTGTTATGGTCAAGTTCTCTTTTCAGTCTTTCGCAGTCAATGAATTTAATTCTTGCGTTGGTGTGAGAAGAAGTCGTTTTAACACCTGCCTGCCAGCCCAGAAGAGAAACCACAGGACAACCAATTTTTTCGATTGCCATAGCCAATAAAGCAATAGATATTTGTTCACCGGCTGCCAATAGCATATCTCTTTCTCTTTTGGAAGCGTTAGGATTAATTTCCATCTGCTTTTCTATCAGTTCGTCTGTTGTATCGCCCTGTGCCGACACAACAACGACTACTTTGTTGCCTTTTTTGTAAGTATCCGTTACAATTCTTGCCACATTGTTCACACGCTCAGCATTGGCAACGGAACTTCCGCCAAATTTCTGTACGATAAGGCTCATTTGTGCAACTCCTTTTCTGTAAGTTATGCCTTTGTGCTTTGCAATTTAAACAAATACAATATCATATAATTGTCTAAATTGAACATCAAAAACATCGTACATTATTGTAATACTGAATAAAGTAATTGTCAATATCCTTTTTAAGAAATTCTCCGAACGCATTGAGTTATAAAAGTTTCTACTTGTGCGGTTGAAAATCAAATCGTTATTGTCAAAATTTGCTTACGCAAATTTTGGTTTAATTTTCAGGAGTTTAAGGGCTTCGCCCTTAAAAATCCCACAAGGGGCTTTGCTTCATTTGCACTAACTTAATTTCACATTGCACATCTGCAATCGAATACCCGATTTTCGTTTTTCAACACACATAATTTCAGAAGCCGATAATAAAAAATCCGCTAATTCTATCTTATCTATTGTATAAAACAGAATTGAAATCAAATACTTCACTATGCTCATTTCCCTCCATATACTTCGAACTGTCGGCACAGGGGGAAAATCAACCGAAGACAATATTTTTTCTATCAGGAGGGCAATCAACATCTTACAGTTGAGCTACACCTGACCGGCCATACCTGTCTTGGTTGGTATTGAGCCTAAGTTCAGTATAGATTTATATCTATAAATGAGCAAATCTAAAAATTGCACAAAAATAAATAAAGACAACGGCTCCAAAATGAGTTACAATGGAGTTGCAAACCAACCAAAGGAACACAGA
>CACWNY010000026.1 GCA_902762375.1 uncultured Ruminococcus sp.
GAAGGTCGCCACGGGCAATCAAGATGATGTAAGGCGATGAGCTTATCCTGTACATTTGTGCCGGCACCCATTTTCTCAGTTGAACCGAAAAGTATTCTGATTTTGCCCTGTCTGACAGCATTGAATAATGCTGTTTTCTGTGTGTCTGTGTTGTAATTATGGATATAGGCAATCTCCTCTGACGGAATACCTTTGGCAATCAGTTTATTTCTGATGTCATCATAAAGACAGAATTTACTTTTATCGGCTGACGGAGTGGAAATGTCGCTGAAAACAAGCTGTGTACTGCGTTTATCAGAGGTGCGTTGCCATATATTGAATATGTTTTTTACACTTTTGTTGGCGATACTGTTTTCAAAATCAGGTAAAGCCGGGTTGATAATGCGTGCGTCAATGGAGTATTTCCTGCCGTCAGTGGTTATCAAAAGCATATTGTCTTCACTCGGGTCAACTGTTCCCTTACGCACTTCTTCGGCTCTTTGTACCAATTCTTTATTCATCTCCAACTGTTCATCACTCGGGTCTGCGACAACATTTTCATAAACAGCTTTCGGTACAGGTAAATTGAGTTCTTCTTTGCTTACACTATCCATAACTTCACGCAGCATTGTGATGAGTGACGGTAAGTTATGGAATTTACAAAATCTTGTTCTTTCACGGAATTTGTTGCCTTCCGGTGAAAGTTCCAAATCTGTAACTGCCTGACCGAAAGTTGAAGCCCAACTGTCAAAATTAAGTATGCCTGCTTTTTCAAGCGTATCATATTGCAGATATTTTTGGAGTACATACATTTCTGTTAATGTATTGCTGACAGGTGTTGCTGTAAAGAAATGGACATTGCCTGTGTATCTTATTTTCAAGAACATATCAAAGGCTCTTTGCGATGAAGATGTACCTATACCGGCTACACCACTCATTTTTGTAAAGACACCTAAATTTTTATAAGCGTGTGCCTCGTCTATCATCATCATATCAATACCTGTATCTTCAAATGATAAAGTATCATCTTTCTTTTCGCTGTTTTCCAAATCCTCAAATTGTTTTTTCAACGATTTTATCTTGATTTCCAACTGTTTAATGGTAAACCGTTCGCCACGCTGTTCTTTCACTTCCTGCAATGCGTCAACAGTATTGTCAATTTCTTCCTGAATATACTGCATTCTTCTTTCTACACTCAAAGGAATTTTTTCAAATTGTGTCTGTCCCATTATTACTGCGTCATAATCTCCTGTGGCTATTCTTGAACAGAAAATTTTCCTTTTTGTCGGTGTAAAATCTTCTTTTGACGCTACCAATATATTGGCTGACGGATATAGCTTGAAAAAGTCATTTGCCATCTGACCGACAATATGATTAGGAACAACGATAACAGGCTTATTACATAAACCTATTCTCTTTGCTTCCATTACACTGGCAATCATAACAAAACTCTTTCCTGCACCGACAGGGTGAGCAATCAATGAATTTCCACCGTACATAATACGGGCAATCGCATTTAACTGATGTGGTCTTAATGTGATTTCAGGATTGGTATTCGGTAAAGTCAGATGAGAACCGTCATAAGTTCTGTTGCGTATACAGTTGAAAGTATCGTTGTATTTTCGTAATAAAGCTGTTCGTCTTGTTGCGTCCTTGAAAATCCATTCTTCAAACTTAGATTTGATACTTTCTTGTTTCTGTTCGGCAAGAGTGGTCTTTTTATGATTGTAAACCCTGATTTTGTTGCCCTCACTGTCGGTTTGCGTATCGTAAATCTTTACTTTCTTGAAGTTTAAAGCCTGTTCCAACAAATGATAAGCATTAATATCTTCTGTACCATACACATTGTCTACCAAAACGCTGTGAGATGTACTTTTGTTACTGATATACCATCTTCCTGTTGCTTCGCTGTAAGATACACTAATTGAAGAATAATAACTCGGCTGAAAAATTTCATCAATAAAATCATTGATGTATTCAGGGGAAATCCAAGTAGCACCAAGTATCACTTTGACTTCTCCTGCGGTTAAATCTCTCGGTTGTACTTCTTTCAGAGCGTTCACATTGTCACGATAACTTTCATCTCCCATTACCGCATTTTCTGCAATAAACAGTTTCTCACGAACATTTCCCGATAAATATTCGTCAGCCGTCTGATATTCATCTGTATGCGGTATTCTGTACAATGTCCCTTTCAAATCAGACAGGATTTTTTCTTTATCAAATCCTGTAAGCTGACTGATAAATGCTAAATCAGGCTTACCTTTTTCATTCAGACTGACAATTAAGGCTTCTGATGATGTCTGACAATGGCTGATTGTTTCAGACGGTTTGATTGTCCGCTTGAACATTATATCTGATTTGCCTTTCAGATTACCTTTATCGTCCAAAACTTCCAAAGAGGATAATAGGGGATAGGAGCTGTCCTCTTTGAATAAGCGTTTTACCGTTCGGCTGTTTAGTATTCCGTACTGATTGATGAAACTGTCATATAAGGTATTGAGTTTGTTTCGTTTGGCAACAATATCGTTATCAGGATAATCTTCCAACTGATATTCTATCAATTCTCTCAATGTATCTCTGATTTTGATTAACGCTTTGACACATTGCAACGATTGACTGCTGATATTCTTCTGCGGTAACATCACGCTGTCCTGACGGAAATATAATTTGCCGTCAACAATCGTATAACTGAAATTTCTGACATTCGGATTGGCAGGAATACTTTCCTGATAATCCATATCTGTATCAAAATTTTCAACCTGTGTAATCTGTCCTTTGATTTTTTCAACAGCATAAAAAAGTTGTTCTGCTAAAGGTTCTTTGCTGTCATTCGGCAAACAAGCAACTTCCTGACCATACTGTCCTGAAACCAACTCAAGATTCCCCAACACCATATCGGGATTATCGGCAAAATACTGATTGATAACAATACCGTCCTTATTTTCTTTCAGATAAAGCCAGTCAGGATTATCTACCGTCAGACCATCTTTTTTCTGAAGAAAGATAATGTCCGAAGTTGCTTTTGTATCACCGAAAGTATTGTTAGGCAGTCTGATTGCTCCCAACAAGGTTGCTCTTTCTGAAATATACTTACGGACACGGTTATCTTTTTTATCTAATGTACCTTTTGATGTAACAAAAGCAATAATACCGCCCGGACGGACTTTATCCAGTGTCTTTGCAAAAAAGTAGTCGTGAATAAGGAAATTATACTTGTTATAGCGTTTATCGTGTAACTGAAAGTTTCCGAAAGGAATATTACCGATAGCTACATCAAAGAAACTGTCGGGGAGATTTTGATTTTCATATCCGCCAATGATAATGTTATTCTGCGGATAGAGGTGTTTTGCGATTTGTCCCGTTGTGCTGTCAAGTTCAATGCCGTAAAACTTGCTTTCTGACATACTTTCAGGAATTAATCCCATAAAATTACCTGTACCGCAACTCGGCTCTAAGATGTTACCTGTTTTAAAGCCTAAGTTTTCCAAGCAGTGATACATCGCCTTAATGACAACAGGCGGTGTATAAAACGCTGTCAAAGTGCTTTCTTTTATTGACTGTATTTCGGCAGGGTTGAGAAATTTGCTCAATTCTTCTAAGTTGCTCTCACTTTCAAGATACTTACTTAAACCGCCCCAACCCACATATTTAGCAAGTTTTTTTTGTTCTGTCGGAGTTGTCGTTCTGTTTTCTGTTTCGAGTTGTTTCAGTATTCTGATAGTCGCAAGGTTATCGTTGAATTTATCGAGTAGTTTACGATGTTCGGGAACTATATCAGTGATACGGTAATTTTTTGAATTGACATTCAGAGAACTTTGTTGTACTACATCATCAGATATACCCAACATTTTCCTTGCTCTGACAATGAGTTTATCCATTGTTTTTTCTGAATTACCTTCAAGGTCACATTGTTCGTTAAAACGGTCAATATAATCGCTGAAATTTTCATCTGTAATATCAATAGCAGTTTGGTCAGCAATACTATCCAACAGCATAAAGAATTTGTCTGTTTCTGTGGTTTCGTTGGATGTTTGGATAATATCTTCATTGAGCAGTTGATTGATAATAAACTGACCGCCTGCCGAACTATCAGGATTAAAATAGATTTCCTCAATACCGTACTCTGTAAAAAAGAATTTATCTTCCTTTTCGTCAAAGTTTTTACCATTGACATTTTCAGGTAAATCTGTTACATTGACATCAGAGTTATCAAGGACTGAAAATGCTAACTGACTATCAGTGAACATTGCAAGCCTTGATAACTCTGTTTTTTCAGTATCTTCTTCTGAATGCTTGACACTTTCAGAAATATCTGATACACTAACTTCGGTATCATCAGGAACTTTTAAGTGTGGCTGATTTTCAGTGAAACTTACGTGTTCTGATGATATTTTTTTTGTTTCATCAGGAGTTATCTCTGTTTTTTCGGGAATTTTTTCTGTATTGGCATTCGACATATCAGGTACAAGTTGTGTTTCCTGAATATATTCGGCAAGCTGACCGTCAAAGATTTCTTCATTTAAATAGCGAAAACCTCCAGCGTTCTTTAATGCTCCTGTTTCAAACATTTGTAAGTCCAAACTTCCCTGTTTAACAGAAGTTCTCTCAATTTTTCCAAGCCATTGCAACTGTTCTTCGTTAAATGTATGATTGTCCCTTAAAGACTGAAAGGCAACCTCTATGGTTGCCGTAGTATATTCATTACGAAAATGGTCGAGATAGGCATTAGCCATTTCTTCATAGGTTATCTGACGGGTAAGAGAACCACAATGTACAGCATATCCTGTTTCCGTATTGGTAACGGTCAAATCAATGTATTTTGCATTTTGTTCTGTTTCATCAACATAAAGAAGAATATGACCTGATGACAGTCCGAAAAGATTTTCAGACAATTCTTTGGAAATATCTTCGCCGTTCTGATAGCGTTTAGCCATCTGATAGGCAACAGGCTCTTGAAGTTTTCTTCCGTAAATAGCCTTTTCTGACGGTGTATACTTATCAATATAGCCATTCTCATAAAAAATATAGCCAAGACTTTCAATTTCGTCCCAAGCAAGTGTGAATTTTGAAAGCAATTTCGACAAATCACAATCACGGAAAATTCTTTCATCATCTGTCAGGAGTAACTCTGTATTTCGTGAAATCAGACTATTCAAAGGAATATTCTGAAACAAAGGATACCAACCGGTATCGTCATCACGAATTGTCGCATTATTGTTATCTATATCAATATCGTCAACAACATATTTTCGCAAATCATAGGTAACAGTTTTACCGATGAACGAGTAGTATTGCTCTCTTGTGTATTGAACAGGCTTGTTTTGTTCCGATACATCAGTATTCAAAGCAACTTTTAAATGTTCATTGAGAGGATTTTCTCTGATTTTTGTTTCAAACTCTGAACGAGAAAATTCTTTTTCAAATATAGGAAATTTAAGGTCGTGCAGTTTTACCGTTGTATCATCAATATAGGTAATCTGATAATCGTCAGCACCTAAAAATACTTTGTCACCAACAGAAAAAGAATAAACAGATTGTGTAGTTTCTTGTGTTGGCGGTATTTCAATGGTAGTAGTCTGATTGACTTGCCATTGTGGATACTGTGCCTTTTCTTTGGAATTCAGGTATCTGTCAGCATTGATAAGCTGACTAATGCGTTTTTCTACCTGTTGCCAAGATAAATGAATGGTACTGTTATGAGATTTTGTAATGGTAATGCCAGTACTATTGTGCTGTTCATAAATATCACTGCCGATAACAGGAAATCCACCCATTCCGTATTCATTTCTTAAAAACGCTTCATTTTCCTTTGGAGTTTCATTTTTGGAAAACTGACGGTATATTCTGAATTTTCCTTCCTGAACATTACTGCCTGATTGAAGAACGCTGTCAATATCTTCCTGTGAAATAACAAAAGCAGAAGTTTCAACAATTTGTTGCTGAACTTCTGCTTTCACATTTTCATCGGAATGATTTAACGGTAAACTATCTCGTTGAGAACTACTTCCTCCGATGAGTGGATTATGTTGTTCACCATTCCTACCCATTTCATAGGGGCTTTGGCTTTCAAGTCCTCCGTCACGCCTAACTGTTTCTTCTGTTTCTCCACCAAGTCGTCCATCATTTTCTCTGCCTGTTCGTCTATCTCTTTCAGATACTTCGCTGTGTCCTCCAGTAACATCACTTTGGTGTAGCGTTCCGGGTGTTCCTTCTGCAGCCATTTCAGGTGCATTCTTGCGTACTTGCCCATCGTTACTTCTTCGTATCCCGTCTCGAATACCGGTGTCAGTGTTCCGTCCTCGTTCATCGTGTAATCGTCGAATGTTATCAACGGTTCGCCCTTGCTCAAGTCTGCGTTCTCGTGAAATATCATTGCCATAGTCTTTGACCTCCTTATGATGTTCGTTACTGTTACTATTATAATTTTTTCGTGAAATTTTCGCAATAAGTTTCAGCACATTTTTTGAATGTTTTGCTACTGTTTCGGCAATATCAATCAGTTTCTGATTGTCCTGAAACTCATCGGGGATAATAAAATCTGTTTTATCGAAAATGCTGTCAACAGGATAACCGCAACGGTGTAAAATCTGATATGTAGCAGAGTTTACAATGAAATTTTTCAGTGATACATTTTGTTCATCAACAGCGTTGTCCAGTGCAGTAATAACAGCAAGAGGGAATGAAGCAGTATCGGTATTGCTGTAATCACTTTGGATAGCATTCAATATTTCTGCATTGTTTTCGGGATTATGTTCCCAACGGCTTATTCTGACTTCTGTTGTCTGATGAACCTGTGATATGTCATAATAAAACTTTACTGCCGACTGACTGATTGAAATATCATCATAAAAATTGCCGTTGAAGTCTACACTGAATACAGGAATACTTTTTTGGTTATAATTCATCTTATAACCGTTTTTCAGCCATACTTCTTTTTCCATAACTGCCGTTGCGTTAGGAAATTGTGCAACAATTAACAACTGTTCCAAGAATGTTCGGCTGTAATGATTAGAGGCACTGCGTAAAAACGCTAACCAGTTTTCTGTACTTCGTTTTAAAAATTCAAATTCGTAAATTCCTGCATTTTTCATATTTGATTTGATGTTGTGATTATCCATAAAAACACTTCCTTATCTTCCGGTTATATGTTTCGTGTTTTCTCTGTAAAGTCAAATTTAATTATTTGTCTTTTTAATATCTATCCAATTTCCATCTTTGCTGATGTACATATCGCATATATCGGATTTGTTGTCATCGTACATAGCTGATACTTTGTTTATATGTTTTTGTATAAGACACATTACAATAAACAGTATCGAATATATCCACACTGGAGAGAATACCCATATCCAACTGCAGGAAATATAATTAATGATTTTAAATGGAATAAGATTTACTTCAATAATGAACAGAATAAAACACAGTTCATTGCTCATAATGATTTTAGCAAACTGCGATAAGATGTACTCCATTCTGCGATGTACTCTCCTTAACAAAGGGCTTGTTGAATAATTTGAATGATTTGAATGATTTGACATAATGAATACCTCCTGATTATTTTTTATGTTTTGGTTTATTGTCCGTGTTTTCCTGTTCCTGACGATACATCAGTAAGATATTTTCAACTGTATCTTTGTCTTTCCCCAAAAAGACAATATTGTTTTTTTCTTCCTTGCGGAAATAAGCAAATTTTACTCCTGACTTTTCCAAATAGTGCAGTTGTTTTGAAGATACAATCCTGTAATGCAGCTTATCTCCTGTTCGACCGGCTTCCTCTTTCAGTTCTGCATTAATTCTACCGTTGCGTTGGTAAGCACTCTCTTTTTGATAAGGATACAGTAACTGAATAATTTGCTGTTTGCTGTCAGGAGAAAAAGCGATGTTATATTTGTTCTCTTTTTCAAAGTAAGCAAATTTAATGCCCTTGTCCTTGAGCAGTTCAAGTTGTTCCGCAGTAATAAGAAGATAATTCAGCGTTGCATTTTCCTTTTTCAGTTCATCATAAATTTTTCTGTTGATACGCTGTTTCTGTTGTTGGGAATACTGTTCAGGATTAAGCAACTTAATAACATTGTTCTTATCATCAGGTGAGAATACAATATTGAATTTATCTTCTTTTTCAAAATAAGCAAATGTAATACCACTATCTTTTAATAGTTCAAGTTGCTCTTTGGTAACAACAAGGTAACTTATCTTTTCATTGTTCCGTTTCAGTTCATTATAAATTTTTCTGTTGGTAATCTGTTCGTTTTGCTTGACAAAGAACATTTCATCATTGAGTTCCAAAGCCTTAGCAAATTTTGTCAAATCTTTTTCTTTAAGATAAACGGTAGCAATCCCTTTTTTTATATCAATAAACGAATAATAGAAGAAACCCTGACTGAATAATTTTGGTAGTTGCCACGCATAGATTTTTATCTGTGCCGTTTTGCCGGGTGCAGATTTTAACATCTCATAAGAAATGTTACCTTTGCAACTGAAAATTTCCTTTTTACTGACAGGACTTATTGTTTGTTTGGAAAAATGTTTTGTACTGTATTTTTTTCGGTGATACTTTTTCTTCTTCAGAAAAAGATAACGGATAACATTCAAAGTAAACTTGAAAGGATTTTGTCTGAACAGTACACCTGACATTAACCAACTTTCCGATGAATTGAAAGTCATTGGAGAATTTTGTTTGAAGTAATTTTCTTCCAGACGCTCATATTCATTTTTATAGGTTGTTTTTTTCCGTTTCTTCTTTTCTGAATGTTGTTTAACGGAAATTACAGATTGAATTTCCGCAGACGGTGTAACACCTAAAATTCTGTCTATGTTCTGTTTGGAATATTTCTCTCCAAACTGTGCAGACAGCCTTTTGGCTCTTATTCCTTTTTTCTCTCCTTTTTTCTGAAATGTGATATGTATATCTTTGTACTTGACACTGTAATCCCTGCTTTCCATAAATCTGATAAATTCATCTTTGCTTTTACAGACAGTCAAAGCGTCATCTAAATCTTTGACAAGCTGTATCTTCCAGCTCTTTCCTTTTATACCAAGCTGATAAGTCGTCTGGTCTATTCCGTCATATTTTGAAATCGTATTATCAATAACACTGATATTATGGGCTTTGCAGATTTTATCACTTTCAGAACGGGCAAAGCCCAACATACTTTCATTATCAAAGAACTTATTTCCTGTAATCGGATTAACAGAATTGATAATAAAATGATTGTGGATATGTCCTTTATCAATATGAGTAGAAATAACCACTTGATAACCGGGAGCAATTTTTTGTATTAATTCCAAACCTATCTCATTTGCTTTTTGAGGTGTAATGTCATCTTCCGGAGAAAAACTTTGTACTAAGTGATGTGAGATGATTTTATTATCTTTGTTCCATAACAATCGTGTAATTTGAAAATGTTGTGTAATATCAGCCGTATCACCTTGTGGGCAATTATAAAAAGAGCTTACACTTGATTTATCCTTATCGAGTATATAATTGATTGCACAGTATAAATGTTCTGCACTCTTAATACCGCCTTTAACGGTTTTGACATATGCCATTGAGTTATTCATCTGCCTTTAATTTATCAATTTTTTTATCTATGATTTTGAGCAAATCATAGATGTCACCAACAGATAAATTTTGATATTTGACAGTCGTTTCCGGTTCTGAAATAAACAACAAAATTTCATCAACTTTCGCTTTCAATGAAGCTACTTCTTGTAAAAGATTATCGACATTCTTTTTATTGACAAATTTTTGTGTATTAGCAACTTTTGCGATTTGGTTAATATTAACTGCACAGCCTGAAATATCAGAAAGTAATTTTGAAAACTCTTTGACGGAAACGATACGCTTCTTTTTAACTAATGAAAGCATATATTCGCTCACCGTTTCATCTATCATTTTAGCATTATTAGTAATAATGCGGTATTCTTCCTCTGTAACTCTAAATCTGATAACATTAGTTTTGTTGTCCAACTTTGTATCAACTCTCTTGAAGATTAGTATTTTTTGTTTTCTGTTGGCAAAACACATAATTGAATTATCAAAAGATTGAGTTCAATCAATCTTACAGAAATTCAATTATGGCAAGCACAGATTTTGTAGCACAAAGGCTACAAAATCGCTTGTTAGGGGATACCCCTAAGACCCAATTAATTCGCCTGAAAGTCGAATTAATTTTTAAAATCGCTTACACTCAGAATGTCAAAATTCAAAATCTGTACTCATAGAAGTTTTTGAATTTTGAAATTAATTCCGTAAAAAGCTGAATTAATTTCAGAAATCGTTTACACTCAAATTGCCAAAATCTTAAATTTTCCCATCAGAGAAAAAATAAATCTTTATCAGAAAGCGGAACCGGTTCCGTTTTGGCATTCTGTCAAGTGTCAGTGTTTCCTGCATTTTCTGAATTTTGAAGTTGTTCAGTATAATACTGTTCAAGGATTTTTTCCAGTTTCTGCGGATTGGTGATTTGCAATTCTTTCAGTCTTGTCAACATATCCTGCTGATTTTGAACATTCTGTTTCTCAATCAAATCTTTTTGTTTGCTCTTTAGTTTTTTTAACTTCTCTTGTGCCTGCTCAATAATCAACTCCTGACGAACAATATCGTCCTCATTCTTTTTTATCAATTCTTCGATTGTCAATCTCGGCATTTTTTATGCCCTCCGTTTTTAAACCATTTCTTTTCGTACACGAACTTGTAAACCTTCAAGTGGCAAATTACGGTAATCAACGATGTAATAATCTATACCGTTATGCTCAACCTGACTGATTACCCATTTATACTTTGCGTCAAATTTATCATAATAAAGAAATTCAATCGTACTTCCACTTGTGTAAGTATACTCGGAACACTCATAACGCCCGGCAGCATTTTTGTAAATAGTGTATTCGCCATAAACTTTTGTGTTTAAGTATTTTACAGTAAAACAAATGTTGTCAAGTTTTTTCATAATACTGTAAAACTCATCGTAAAAAAGAGTTTCATCAAAATTACTGCGGTCAAATTCAACATTTTCTATAATTCCGTAACTGCGCATACCTGTTGTATCAAGCAGTTCATTCGCATTCTGACATAATCCCTTTAACTGCGTATTCAGTTCATTTATTCTCATCGTTATCCTCAATCCTTTTTTGTTTGATAAAAAATTGGTTTAAAATTTCCGTTTCAATATAATTTCTCGTTTCAGTATTAAGAGGAGCAATCGTTTCCCTGAAATTTTTTTCTTTTGGAAATTCAATGCAAAACCGTTTTTTCGTTCGGATAATCTTAATATTATTTATGGCAAGTATTTCATCTAAGATAATACTTGCTACACCGTATAACCGTTTATTAGGATTTTCCAAAGGTCTGACATAAATTTTTGTAATTATCATTTTATGTAATTCCTCTCTGTTCTGATGTGTTCTCTGATTTCTCTGTCTATGGCGGTGAAATCGTTATTTTGATTTTCGGAAATGAGTGTTGTTAAAAAATCAACAGCTTCAGGAACGGTGGGAATATATCCTTTGTAAAAGTTAAGAATAGTTTCTTTGTCAGATAAATCAGAAAAATGAACAACGGTTGTCTGATTGCTTTCAGTAGAATTATCATCAGATTGTCTTATCATTGTTGTTTGTGGAGTTTGTGGAGCAGGAGTAATTTCTTCCTTTGGTAATTTTGTAAGTTCTGTTTTGGCTTGCACCATATCAGAAGCTGTGCTGTCCGATATTTTATTATCTTCTCTTACGGACTGTTCGTTGTGTCTGCGTTTATTTTTTCTTTGCTGTGCAATTTTATATCCCTCGTTGATACTCAAATCGTTATCAATAATCTGTGCCTGTTCATCTTCGGAAAGTTCATTACAGATACGCTCATACTTTCTGACCTGTCTTTCATTGACATTCAACATATTAGATATAGCTTTTTGCATACCGCCTGTTAATTGTCCGTTGTCTTTCATCTGACTAAGAAGTTTTTTGACATCTTTGTAAAAAATCAGTTTTTGTCCCGAAGTGTATTCTCGTACCTCTAAGTTACTTGAATGTAAAATTAAACTGGCTGTTATATCGTCTAAGTTGTTATAGACCTGTGACGGAACATATTTCCAACCCAACATCATAACAGCCTTGTATCTACGCTCGCCTGAAAGTATGATGTAACAGTTATCGTTTATCTTATTTAAAACGATTGGTTCAATCAGACCTTGAACATTGATACTGTCGGCTAACTGTCTGACAATTTCGTTGTCGTTTTCACCGTCAAACTGATTGTAAGGATTGTATTCAGAGGGACGGATAAGACTGACGGGAACTTGCTCCGAATGAGAAATTTTTGATATTTCTGCGATATTTACTTTTGCATTGGAAAAGGCAGAATTGATATTGTCAAGGTTAATAGCCATACTTTTTTCCCTCAACTTTCTCAAGAATTTCATCAACAAGACTGTTGTAATCTTTGTTTCCGTTGCTGCTTTTTTTATATTTGTTAATCGGCTTATGGTGATTGATTGCTTCAGACAATGCTGTATTTTTCCTTATTATTGTTTTGAATACCGGCAACATTGTCTGCGACTGAAATGCTTTTGTATACTCCATTTTGTTTTTTGTTCTCTCATATTGTGTAATCAGCACTCCGAGAACTTCAATACTGCTGTTAGTAAAACGCTTGACTTCCACAAGCTCCTGTGTTATCTGAATAAGTCCTGATACTGCAAAGTCGTCCGGAATGATAGGCAATATCAAGAAGTCAGCCATTGTCAACGCATTTTCTTTTACTCTGTCACCTGATGGGGGACAATCTATAATCATATAATCAAAATCATTTTCGACAGGCTCTAAAACGGATTTGAGTGTATATTCCTGCCTTTTGGTTTTCATCATCAACGATGTTTCGATGTTTTTAAATCTCCTGCAAGAAGGAAGAATACTTAAATTTTTAAAGCCTGTGGGAATGATTGCCTGTTTGCAATTTATATCACCCTGCATTACTTCAAATACGCAAGGTCTTTCATCGTTGCAGCAGTTATAGTAATTTGTCGCATAGGCTTGTTTATCGAGGTCTACCAGTAAGACCCGATAACCTCTTTCGGCAAGAATTGCTGACACATTCACTGCTGTTGTTGTTTTTCCGCAACCGCCTTTTTCATAGGTGATGGCAATCTTTTTAGCATTACTCATAATCGTTAAATCCTTTCCTAACCGTTAAATTAAATTTGAGAATAAAAAAAACAAAGTCCTTAATATTGAACTTTGTTGTAAAAAATATTATTAGTTTTCTTATTTACAAAAATTCCCTTTTGGTGTATATTATTATTTACACCAAATAAGGGGAAATGTATCGCTTATGGTTTATGACGAAAATACATTGTTTAGTGTTTGGGCTGAAAAATGGGTAAAACACAAAAGTATAGGTATGTCATTTGACTATCATAGAACATTGAGTAGTCAGACAGCTCATCTTATCAGAGCAATAGGAGATATTCCGGTAAAAGATGTCAAAACTATGCAACTTAATGATATGATTGAGGAACTTGCATTGATGAACCCTAATACTCACCGTCCTGCAAGTAAAAAATATCTGAAAGAACTTCGTAATGACGCTATTCAGATTTTTTACTTTGTGGGAGATAACTGCCCGGATTTTGCTTACAATCCGGCAAGGCGAGTAACTATTCCCAAAAAGTGTCCAAAGAATGAAAGAAGAGCTTTAACTGAAAAAGAAATAAATCTTATTTTGGAATTACATCATAAAGCAAGACCTGCTGTTCTTATTATGATGTTGTGTGGTTTGCGTGTCGGAGAAATGTTACCCTTGCGTTGGGAAGATATTGATTTTGCAAACAATATCCTGCACATAAATAAATCAACACAACGAACAGACACTAACAAATACGAAATAAAAAGTGGAACAAAAAACGGCAAAAATCGAAATATTCCTATTCCACAAATGTTATCAAAAGAGTTGTCGGAAGCCCAAAAAACAAGTAATACGCCTTTAATATGTACCAACAATGCCGGAGAACTACACACACCTACCAGTTGGAAAAGAATGTTTGAAGCATACATCAATGAACTCAATGCTTTGCATACAAAAACCAATAAATACAATCCAAATTTCAAAAGAACATTGGATAAAATCACACCGCATATGTTAAGACATACATATGCTACAATGCTTTATTTTTCCGGTGTGGATTTGTTGACTGCTCAAAAATTGTTGGGACACGCTGATGTAACAACAACCTTAAAAATCTATACTCACTTACAAGAAAAAACAGAAAAAATTTCTATTGAGAAATTTGACACATTTATTTCAGACTTATATAACAAATAATATCTGTATTCATAATATAGTATTTTATTTAGTTGAATTTTCTTTTACTGTATTGTATAGATTATGCCAAATATAAATCTTTTTATTGGCTCATAACCCGAAGGTCGTTGGTTCAAGTCCAGCTCCCGCAACCAGTCAAAAGCCTTGTAAACTTAAACGTTTGCAAGGCTTTATTTTTGCTTTGTG
>CACWNY010000027.1 GCA_902762375.1 uncultured Ruminococcus sp.
AAGTGAGCCAGAAAAGTTTTTGTCGAACTTTTTTCAAAAAGTTCGTGGGGTTCAGGGGCAACGCCCCTGATAGGATTGTTAAGGGCAACGCCCTTAACAAAGATACAACTTTTCCGTGTGTTTCTTTTAAGGAAAATATGAGATTATGTCACTAAAGCAAGTTTTTTCGTCTTTTTTTCCTTTAATTTGGAAAAACCCATTGACTTTTTACTGTCAATGGGTTATACTTATTAAATGCAACAATCCGTAAAAAGCAATATTTCTACTTCCGTTTCTCGTGAATATTAGCACAATTTTTCAAAAAAAGCAATAGCTTTTGCAAAATTTTTTTACGGTTGGTGTTGCTTGTCGGTATATTCACATACTGCCACTATTTTTTATGAACGGAGTGATACGCCTATGGTGAATGTCAAAGATGTCAGACTTGGTAAAGCTCAAAGAAAATCTTTCGCCAAAATCGAAGAAGTCATTGATATGCCTAACCTCATCGAAATTCAGAAAAATTCCTATAATGAATTTCTTACAGAGGGATTAAGAGATGTTTTCAGAGATGTTTCAGGCATTACCAGTCATACGGGAACTTATGTACTGGATTTCATCGACTATTCGCTTGATACCGAACACCCTAACTACAGCGTAAAAGAATGTAAAGAGAGAGATGCTACTTATGCCGCTCCTCTGCGGGTTACCGCCACACTCACCAACACTGAAACAGGGGAAATTAAAAAATCCAATGTCTTTATGGGAGATTTTCCGCTGATGACCGCTAGTGGTACTTTCGTTATCAACGGTGCGGAAAGAGTTATTGTTTCCCAGCTTGTCCGTTCTCCCGGTGTCTATTACAAAATGGAGTACGACAAAACAGGTAAGAAGATTTTCAGCTCTACTGTCATTCCGAACAGAGGTGCGTGGCTTGAATACGAAAACGACCTCAATGATGTCTTTTATGTCAGAATTGACAAAAACAGAAAAATTCCCATTACGGTATTTATCAGAGCCTTAGGCTTGAGTTCCAATGCGGAAATTCTGGACTATTTCGGCGAAGATGAAAGAATAAGAGAAACTCTCGCCAAAGATACTACCCACAACACGGAAGAGGCTTTACTGGAAGTCTATAAAAAACAGCGTCCTGGTGAACCGCCTGTTCTGGAAAATGCACAAAGTCACCTCAACAGCCTTTTCTTTGATACCAGACGCTATGATATGTCAAGAGTAGGTCGTTATAAATACAACAAGAAACTGGGTATCTCCGCAAGACTGACTGACCAGAAAATCGCTGAACCTATTGTCAACCCCCGTACAGGTGAAGTTATGGCTATGCCTGATGAGGTCATTTCTAAAAAGCTGGCTATGGAAATCGAAAACGCAGGCGTCAAAGAGGCTTTTGTGTATGACAATGAGGGAATAAAAATAAAAGTACTTTCCAACGGTATGGTAGATATCAGTAAGTATGTTGATTTTGACGCTGAAGCAGAATGTGAAATCAATGAAAAAGTTGTCTATACTGTACTCATGGAAATTCTTGATGAATGTGGCGATAATACCGAAATGCTCAAAACACAGCTCCGCAGACATCGTCATGACCTTATTCCCAATATTATTACCGTTGATGATATTTTTGCTACCATCAACTATATGAATAATCTCGCTCACGGTATCGGTGTGACAGATGATATCGACCATCTCGGCAACCGCCGTATCCGTTGTGTAGGCGAACTGCTCCAAAATCAGTTCAGAATAGGATTTTCCCGACTGGAAAGGGTTATCCGTGAAAGAATGACCCTCAACGCTCAGGACAGCGAAGTCCTGACCCCTAACAATCTTATCAATATAAGACCTGTAACCGCAGCAATCAAAGAATTTTTCGGTTCTTCTCCCCTCTCCCAGTTCATGGACCAGACTAACCCCCTCGCAGAACTTACCCACAAAAGACGACTTTCTGCTTTAGGTCCTGGTGGTCTTTCCAGAGATAGAGCAGGATTTGAAGTCCGTGATGTTCACTACAGCCATTATGGTCGTATGTGTCCTATTGAAACCCCTGAAGGTCCTAATATCGGATTGATTTCTTATCTGGCTACTTTTGCGAAAATCAACAAATACGGCTTTATTGAAGCTCCTTTCCGAAAAGTTGACAAAAAAACAGGTATCGTCACTGATGAAGTGGAATATATGACCGCCGACAGAGAAGATAATTTCAGGGTGGCACAGGCGAATGTTCCCCTTGACGAAAACGGAAGATTTAAAAATCCTGTTGTCAACGGTCGTTTCCGTGATGGATTTGTCGAACTTGACAAGGATAAGTTTGATTACATGGATGTTTCCCCCAGAATGGTTGTTTCGGTAGCAACGGCAATGATTCCATTCTTGGAAAACGATGACGCTAACCGTGCTTTGATGGGTTCCAATATGCAAAGACAAGCCGTTCCGCTTCTGGTAACAGAATCACCTATTGTCGGTACGGGTATTGAATATAAAGCAGGTGTTGACTCAGGTATCTGTATTCTTTCGGAAGATGACGGTGTTATTTTGAGTGTGAGTGCAGACAAGATTTCGGTAAAATATGATTCGGGTAAAATCCAGAATTTCGAAATTACCAAATTCATGCGTTCTAACCAGAGTACCTGTATCAATCAGATTCCTGTAGTGAAAAAAGGGCAGAGAGTTCACAAAGGTGAAGTCCTTGCTGACGGCCCTGCTACTCATGATGGTGAAATAAGTCTTGGTAAGAATGCCCTCATCGGCTTCATGACATGGGAAGGCTATAACTATGAGGACGCTGTTCTTATCAATGAAAGAATTGTCAGAGATGATGTGTATACTTCTATTCACATCGAAGAATATGAACTGGAATCCAGAGATACCAAACTGGGTCCTGAAGAAATTACAAGGGATATTCCTAATGTCGGTGACGATATGCTTAAAGACCTTGATGAACAGGGTATCATTCATATCGGTGCGGAAGTAAAAGCAGGTGATATTCTTGTCGGTAAGGTTACCCCCAAAGGGGAAACGGAACTGACCGCAGAAGAAAGATTGCTCAGAGCAATTTTCGGTGAAAAAGCAAGAGAAGTCAGAGATACCTCTTTAAGAGTACCTCATGGTGAATCGGGTATTGTTGTCGATGTAAAGGTGTTTACACGAGAAAACAGTGCTGATGAGTTACAACCGGGTGTCAATAAGGTTGTAAGGTGCTATCTGGCACAGAAAAGAAAACTTTCTGTCGGTGATAAAATGGCTGGTCGTCACGGTAACAAGGGTGTCGTTTCCCGTATTCTGCCTATGGAAGATATGCCGTTCTTACCTGACGGTACTCCTCTGGATATCGTGCTGAACCCTCTGGGCGTGCCGTCCCGTATGAATATCGGTCAGGTATTGGAAGTCCACTTGGGTTATGCCGCAAAGGCTCTCGGCTGGAAAATTATGACCCCTGTATTTGACGGTGCTCACGAACAGGATATCTTTAAGATTTATGACGAAATCAGCCAAAAAGCTGAAAAAGGCGAATTACCTCCTCCGACTTCACCCAAACAGGTGGACTTCGGCGAATGTTTCAAGAAATTTGAAATCCACCGCAACAGTGACAATCCTGAACAACCTCCGCTGAAAGAAAATGGTATCATCGCTTCTCAGTGTAAAACATGGCTGCGTGACGGTCGTACAGGCGAATGGTTCGATAATCCTGTCACGGTTGGCTATATGTATTATCTGAAATTGCATCATCTGGTTGATGATAAAATCCATGCCCGTTCTACAGGTCCTTATTCTCTGGTTACACAGCAACCTCTGGGCGGTAAAGCTCAGTTCGGCGGACAGCGTTTCGGCGAAATGGAAGTATGGGCTTTGGAAGCATATGGTGCAGCGTATACCTTACAGGAAATTCTTACCGTAAAATCTGATGATGTGGTAGGTCGTGTACAGACTTACGAAGCCATTGTCAGAGGACAGAATATTCCTACTCCTGGTGTGCCTGAATCGTTCAAGGTACTGGTCAAAGAGTTACAGTCGCTTGCTCTCGATGTACGGGTACTGGATAAGAATAATGAGGAAATTGACCTCAGACAACATTTTGCTGAAGATGATGACCTCCCTGTTGCTAAAAATGACGATATTATCCCTGACCCCGAAACAGATGACGATGAGGATATCTTTGACGGACAGTCCGTTATGACAAGCAGTATGGACGGCTATCAGTATGACGAAGAACAAGACGATAACGACACGATGATTGATGAATCCGCTTTTGCCGAAGAAGATACCGACAGCCTGTTTGATGATTACGGTGACGGCTACGGCAGTGACGAATATTAATAATTGGAGGTAAGGCGTATAGTATGATGGAATTTAATGTTTTTGATTCAATTAAAATCGGACTTGCGTCCCCTGATAAAATCAGAGAATGGTCTTATGGGGAAGTGACCAAACCCGAAACCATTAATTACCGTACATTGAAACCTGAACCTGAAGGACTTTTCTGTGAGAAGATTTTCGGGCCTCAGAAAGACTGGGAATGTCATTGCGGTAAATATAAAAGAATACGCTTTAAAGGAAAAGTGTGTGAACGCTGTGGCGTAGAAATTACCCGTTCCAAAGTAAGGCGTGAAAGAATGGGTCATATCGAACTGGCTGCTCCTGTATCACATATCTGGTACTTCAAAGGTATTCCCTCCAGAATCGGACTTATGCTGGATATTTCTCCTCGTCTGTTGGAAAAAGTTCTCTACTTTGCGTCCTATATCGTAATCAATCCCGGAGAAGATACCGAACTTGTCAAAAAACAAATCCTCACCGACCAGGAATACAGGGATATGCGTGATAAGTACGATGAAGATTTTGAAGCAGGCATGGGTGCGGAAGCTATCCAGAAACTGCTTGCCGAAATTGACCTGGACGCTTTATCCGCTGAACTGAAAGAAGAACTCGAAAACGCAAGTGGTCAGAAAAAAGTAAGGCTCGTCAAAAGACTGGAAGTCGTTGAGGCTTTCAGAATGTCAGGCAATCGTCCTGAATGGATGATTATGAATGTCGTTCCCGTTATTCCGCCTGATATTCGTCCGATGGTTCAGCTTGATGGCGGTCGTTTTGCTACTTCAGACTTGAATGACCTGTACAGACGGGTTATCAACAGAAACAACCGCTTACGCAAACTTCTGGAACTGGAAGCTCCCGACATTATTATCCGTAATGAAAAGCGTATGTTACAGGAATCCGTTGACGCTCTTATCGACAACGGTCGTCGTGGCCGACCTGTTACAGGTCCTAATAACAGACCTCTCAAGTCCCTTTCAGATATGCTTAAAGGTAAACAGGGGCGTTTCCGTCAGAACCTGCTTGGTAAGCGTGTTGACTATTCAGGTCGTTCAGTTATCGTTGTCGGTCCTGAACTGAAAATGTATCAGTGCGGTCTGCCTAAGGAAATGGCTCTGGAACTCTTTAAACCGTTCGTCATGAAAAGATTGGTCGAAAAGAAAACGGTTGCCAACATCAAAGCCGCAAGAAAAGCTGTGGAAAGAGCCAGACCTGAAGTATGGGACGCTCTGGAAGTGGTTATCAAGGGACACCCTGTATTGCTTAACAGAGCCCCTACCCTCCACCGTCTGGGTATTCAGGCTTTTGAACCCGTTCTGGTTGAGGGTCGTGCATTGAAGTTGCACCCGTTGGTATGTACCGCTTATAATGCCGACTTCGACGGTGACCAGATGGCGGTTCATGTTCCGCTTTCGGCAGAAGCTCAGGCTGAAGCAAGATTTTTAATGCTTGCCGCAGGCAACCTCCTTAAACCGTCTGACGGTCGTCCTGTTGTCATTCCTACACAGGATATGATTCTGGGGTCTTATTATCTTACCCTCGATAAGGACGGCGAACCCGGTGAAGGCAAATCGTTCAGAGATGAAAATGAAGCTATTATGGCTTATTATAGTAAGGTGATTACCCTTCATTCTAAAATCAATGTCCGCCGTACCCTTACCGTGAACGGTGAAACCGTAAGCGGTATGGTAAAAACAACCGTAGGGCGTATTATCTTCAATCAGCCCATACCTCAGGATTTGGGCTTCGTGGACAGAACTTTACCTGAAAATTTCCTTAAATATGAAATTGATTTCCTTGTCGGTAAATCTCAGCTTGGCAAGATTATTGATAAGTGTATCAAAGTTCATGGTACAAATCCTACTTCTACGGTACTTGACGCTATTAAAGCACAAGGCTATAAATATTCCACCATCGGAGCAATCACTGTTGCTGTCTGTGATGCGGCAATTCCGCCTGCCAAAAAGGAAATTATCGCAAAGGCAGAACAGGATAAAGACGAAATTACTGAACTCTATAATATGGGTCTGCTTAGTGATGATGAACGCTATAAGAATGTACTGAAAATCTGGAATAAGGCAACTGATGATGTCACAGACGCTTTGAAAGATAATATGGACAGATATAATCCCATCTGGATGATGGCAGATTCTGGTGCAAGAGGTAGTATGTCCCAAATCAGACAGCTCGCCGGTATGCGTGGATTGATTGCCAACACATCAGGTCAGACAATCGAAATTCCTATCCGTGCCAATTACCGTGAAGGTCTGAATATTCTGGAATATTTCATCTCCTCTCGTGGAGCCCGTAAAGGTCTTGCCGATACCGCTCTGCGTACCGCTGACTCGGGTTATCTGACAAGACGACTTGTCGATGTTTCTCAGGAAGTTATCGTCAAAGAAGATGACTGCGGTACTCATGATGGTCTTGAAGTCTATACCATCTACGACGGCAAGAGAAAAATTGAGGATATCTCCGAAAGACTGCTGGGAAGATATCTGGTCGATGACTTTGTTGACGAAAAAACTGGTAAAGTGCTTGTTTCCAAAGATGTCATGATGACCGAAAAAGAAGCTAAGATTATCGCTGACAGTGGTGTGGAAAAGGTCAAAATCCGTTCCATTCTGGGTTGTAGGGCAAAACACGGTGTCTGCCATAAATGTTACGGTTCTAACCTGGCTAACGGTATGCCTGTTACTGTCGGTGAAGCTGTCGGTATCATCGCTGCACAGTCTATCGGTGAACCCGGTACTCAGCTTACCATGCGTACTTTCCATACGGGCGGTGTCGCTGGCGGTGAGGATATTACGCAGGGTCTTCCCAGAGTTGAAGAACTCTTTGAAAGCCGCCGTCCCAAACATCAGGCTATCCTTACCGAAATTGATGGTGACCTCCACTTCGATTTAGTCAAAGGAGCAAGACACGCTATTATCTTCAACAAGGAAACTCAGGAAGAAAAAAGCTACCTTATCCCTCATGGTTCAAGAGAAAAGGTTCAGGACGGTCAGTATGTCCACAAGGGCGATATGCTGACGGAAGGGGCTAAAAATCCTCAAGATGTGCTGGATATTCTCGGTGTGGAAGCTGTTCAGAACTATCTGATTGAAGAAGTTCAGTGTACCTACCGTCTGCAAGGTGTTGCTATCAACGATAAGCATATTGAAGTTATCGTCCGTCAGATGATGAAAAAGGTCAAAGTGGATAATCCAGGCTCTACTGACCTCATGACAGGCGTTCAGATGGACAGAAATGAGTTTATCAGAGCTAATGAGGAAATCCAGAAACGCATTGACAACGGCGAAACCGAACTTGAACTCGCTACCGCTACTCAACAACTGCTCGGTATTACCAAAGCCTCCCTCGCTACTGACAGTTTCCTTTCGGCTGCGTCTTTCCAGGAAACCACAAGGGTTCTTACTGACGCTGCTATCAAGGGTAAGGTTGACCCGTTGGTAGGTCTGAAAGAAAATGTTATTATCGGTAAACTTGTTCCTGCCGGTACGGGTATGCACCGTTACAGTAATGTCGAACTGGAAGAAAATTTCTCCGTTCCCGGTCAGGCGGTTGACCAGATTATCGGCAATTAATTAACCTATCGTATAAGAAACCCACTGTGCAGATTTTCTCTGTACAGTGGGTTCTGTGTTTGCGATTTAAGGGCTGCCGCCCTTAAAAATCCTGCTAAGGGGCTGCCGCCCCTTAACCCTGCCCACTTTTTTGAAAAAAAGTGGACAAAAAACTTTTAATCTCACTTCGTTCGGAAGTCTTTATCTGAGGTCTGGCTGTGACAACTAAAAGTTTTTGTCGAACTTTTTTCAAAAAGTTCGTGGGGTTCAGGGGCAACGCCCCTGATGGGATTTTTAAGGGCAACGCCCTTAAATTTGTTTGAGATAAAAATAAAAAAACTGCCAAAGAAGATTGACAGTTCTTACTAGTTCAGAAAAATTTACATTTAAAGTTTTCTGGCGCGGAAGAAGGGATTTGAACCCTTGCGTCAGTTTCACCCGACCTACTCCCTTAGCAGGGGAGCCTCTTCACCACTTGAGTACTTCCGCATAACCAAAGTATTAAATCTGATGCTGGCGGAGAGGAAGGGATTCGAACCCTTGGTTCCTTGCGGAATCACTAGTTTTCAAGACTAGCTCCTTAAACCACTCGGACACCTCTCCACAACGGTATTTATTTTAGCACTTTCTGATGGATTTGTCAATACTTTTTTTGAATTTTTTTATTCATTAAAGGGCTACCGCACAGTGTCTGTGTTCCCAACCCTTTAAAATCCCGTGTTAAGGGCTGCCACCCTTAACAATCCCGCCCACTTTTCCCTCAAAAGTGGACAAAATTGTCACAGCTAAGTCTGGGATAAAGATTTCCGAACGAAGTGAGCCTCGAAAGTTTTTGTCAAACTTTTTTCAAAAAGTTTGTGGGGTTCAGGGGCGACGCCCTTGATAGGGGTTCGGGGACAAAGTCCCCGATAAAAAAAACGGTGACAACACCGTAAAAAGCATTGTCACCGAATAAGAAATTACTTATTGCTCGGTTAAACCCCAGATATTCGCAGCATAATCAAGAATAGTTCTGTCTGATGAGAAGAATCCTGCGTTAGCTACATTCTTAAGACACTGTGTACCGAATTTTATTCTGTCAGCATAACTACTATTGACTTCAATCTTCTTGTCGATATAAGACTGTAAGTCAAGCATAATGAAATAGTTGTCAGCTTTGTGCCAGTGTGCTCCATTAAGAAGAGAATTATATAACTCTCTGAAAGTACCAATTTCATCAGTTCCGATATCATCTGAGAATGTACCATCAATCAGTGTATCAACGGCAGCTTTAATAGTAGCGTTTGCATTATAAAGATTTCTGGAATGATATTTGTGTTTTGCTTTCAATTCATCAATCTCTTCTACTCTTGCACCGAAGATGTACTCGTTTTCTTCTCCCGCTTTCTCGGTGATTTCCACATTAGCACCGTCATAAGTACCCAATGTTACTGCACCGTTAAGCATGAATTTCATGTTACCTGTACCTGATGCTTCCAGACCTGCGGTAGAAATCTGCTCAGAAATATCTGCTGCGGGATAAATTTTTTCGCCATAGGAAACATTGAAGTTCGTGACAAAAACAACCTGTAATTTATCTTTTGTATCAGGGTCGTTGTTGACAAGTTTAGCAATCTCGTTGATGTATTTGATGATAGCCTTAGCTCTGGCATAACCTGGAGCGGCTTTTGCACCGAAAATAAACGCCGTCGGATTCCAGTCAGGAAGTTCGCCTGCTTTCAGTTTTTGATAAATAGCCACGATGGAGAAAGCGTTCATCAGTTGTCTTTTGTACTCATGCAATCTCTTGACCTGTACATCAAAAATGAAATCAGGGTTGACATATATGCCTTCTTGTTTCAAGATGAAATCAGAAAGCTGTTGTTTTTTGGTTCTCTTGATAGCATTGAACTCATTAACAGCATTTTCATCAATCATGTTGTTGAGTTGGGAAAGTTTGTCCAGATTTTTCATCCAACCTTCGCCTACTCTGTCAGTGATAAACTGTGAAAGTTCAGGGTTACAAAGACCAAGCCATCTTCTCTGTGTGATACCATTTGTCTTGTTCTGGAATCTTTCAGGGTACAGTTTGTACCAGTCTTTGAGTACATCATTTTTCAGAATTTCTGTGTGAAGTGCTGCAACACCGTTGGTGTGACTGGATACATAGATAGCCAGTTTTGCCATATGTATGAGTTGTTGTTCATGGTCAATGATGTTCATTCTTTGGCGGATATTCCAGTCAAGTTTCATATCATGGAAATCTTCACCCATATGCCACTGAATTTTTTCAATGTATTCAAATATTTCAGGAATAACATCTTTCATCAGACCGACATTCCATTTTTCCAGTGCTTCGCCGAGTACAGTGTGGTTAGTGTAGTTGAAAGTCTTTTGTGCAATAGCAAAAGCCGTTTTTTCGTCTACACCCTCTTTACAGAGTAACCGCATAAGTTCGGGGATAGCAACAACAGGGTGTGTGTCATTAAGCTGAATAGCATATTCGTCAGCAAAATGACTGAAATCATTGCCGTATTTTGCTTTATATCGCTTCAGGATATCCTGCATGGAAGCACTGCTGAAGAAATATTGCTGTTTTAAACGCAATACTTTACCTTGATACTGATTATCGTTCGGATAGAGTACTTTGGAAATATCTTCTGCTGCATTCTTATCTGCAACAGCACCTGTATAATCGCTGTTGTTGAAAGCAACAAAGTTAAAGTTTTCTACGGGTTCAGCCTGCCACAAACGCAAAGTATTGATGTTGTCTGTACCATAGCCGATAACTGCCATATCATAAGGAACAGCACGGACTGTCTGTGTTCTGAAATGAACCAATACAGCGTCCTCTTCTCTTCTGATACACCAGGGGTCATTAAATTTCTGCCAGTCGTCAGCAACTTCTACCTGATGACCGTTCTCAAAAAGTTGTTTGAACAGACCGTATTTATAGCGGATTCCATAACCGTCAAGGGGGATATCGTGTGTTGCCGCACTATCGAGGAAACAAGCTGCCAGACGACCAAGACCGCCATTGCCCAAAGCTGTATCATCAACTTCTTCAAATACATTGATGTCTATACCCTGTTCGGCAAGCATATCTTTGACTTCGTTAAGAATACCCAGATTGAAGAGATTGTTATACATCATTCTTCCCATCAGAAATTCTGCGGAAAGATAATATGCTCTTCTTTTGCTTGCGTGGTTTTTCTTTGACGCATTCCACTTGTCACTGATTTCGCCCATCACTGCTTTACCGACAACATAGTGAAGTTCTGCAGGGGAAAGTTCATTTAATTCTTTACAGTAGTCACTTTTTGCCAGTTCAATGATGTTGTTCATCATTTTCTCTTTGTTCATTGGTTTATTCCTCCAATCGACCATATGTTGTAGCTAAAGTCTTCAGTTTTTCGGCAAGTTCATCTGTCAGAACATCACCTTTTACTCTCCAGACCCAGTTACCGCCCAGTGTGGACGGAATATTCATTCTTGCCTCGCTACCAAGTCCAAGAATGTCCTGCATCTGGATAATGGCGTATTTACTCACACTTTCATAAGCTGTGCGGATAATACCCCAGTTATATCCTTCACCGTCATTGAGTTTACAGTAATCTACCGCAAATCTGACATCTGCCTCTTTTGCTGTAGCAAACCAACCCATAATGGTATCATTATCGTGAGTACCGCTGTAAACAACGCTGTTCTCCGTATAATGTGACGGGAGATAATCATTTTCTTCACCGCTGTCAAAGGCAAATTCAAGCACTTTCATTCCGGGATAGCCTGAGTCTTTGAGAAGTTGTACGACACCTGGAGTAAGTGTGCCTAAATCTTCGGCAACGATAGGAAATTCTCCGATAGCCTTTTTCATTTTTTCGAAAAATTCTATACCGGGACCTTCAAGCCATTCTCCGTTGATTGCATTTTCAGCAGGGAAAGGAATGGCATAGTAGCTGTCAAATGCACGGAAATGGTCTATTCTGACAATATCAAACAGTTCGCTTGCACTCTTGATTCGTGCAAACCACCACTTATAATCGGTATCTTCCAGATAATCCCAGTCGTAAAGCGGATTGCCCCAGAGCTGTCCTGTAGCGGAGAAATAATCAGGCGGACAACCTGCTACACAAACGGGTTTCTTTTCTTCGTCAAGCCAGAAAACATCAGAATTTGCCCATGTGTCAGCACTGTCCATAGCCACATAGATGGGCATATCTCCCATGATTTTAATGCCAAGACCGTTGACATATTTTCTGAATGCTGACCACTGTTCAAAGAATTTAAACTGTACGAATTTCCAGAAATCCATCTCCAGTTTATATTTCTCAGTGTATTTTTTGAGGGCTTTGGGTTCACGCAGTTTAATTTCTTCGTCTTCCCACTCTGTCCATGCTTTCATATCGTTATTTTTCTTGACCGACATATACAAAGCATAATCTTCAATCCAGTCCGCATTTTTCTTGACAAACTCTTTGTATTTAGGAGTAGCCTTGAAGTTTTTGAATGCACAACGCAGAACTTCAAATCTTGTTTCATAAATCTGTGCATAGTCAACTTCTTCGGGATTTTCTCCCCATTTTCTGCCAAGCAAATCTTCTTTTTTCAGTAAACCGTCTTCCACAAGCATATCCAAATCTATCATGTAGGGATTGCCTGCATAGGTTGAGAACGACTGATAAGGGGAATCACCGTAACTTGTCGGACCTACAGGGAGTATCTGCCAGATTTTCTGTCCTGCTTTCTTGAGAAAGTCCGCAAAATCATAAGCTGTTTTTCCGATAGTTCCGAAACCGTAGGGGGTCGGCAGGGAGGATATTGCCATCAGCACACCTGCACATCTTTCTTTTGCCATCGTTATCATCTCCAATGTAAAAATTTTCTACCTGAGCGGTTGAATATCAGGTAATTATTGTAAAAATCTGCTTACGCAGATTTTGTTTTGAATTTTTATCTGTTAAAGGGCTTCGCCCTTTAAAATCCCACAAGGGGCTTTGCCCCTTGACCCCACAAGCCTTTGAAAAGGCTTGACCGAAACTTTTAATTGTCATAGCTATTATTCCTATGTATTTTACCATACACACAGAATTTTAGCAATAGAAATTAAAACATTTTATCAAAGTATTTTATTTTCTCCGTCACAATATGGCATAAATACAAAAATTTTACCTACCGTTTTGTACAAAATGATATACCATCAGATTATTTCTTGTGGTCATGATAACATGATATTGACTTTTACAGAAAATCGTTTAAAATAGATATGATATATGTAACTGTGAGGAGAGGAGCTATAAATTTGTTTCAGATATTCAGCGAACACAAGGGTTTTTTGGGGCAAATTATCATGCTTGCCAAAAATGAACTGGTAAAAACTTATAAAGGTTCGGTTATAGGCCCTTTATGGGCAGTAGTCAAACCATCGTTCACCCTTTTTGTATATTGGTTTGCTTTTGCGTTGGGTTTCAAAAAGGCTGGTCATGTTGATGTGGATATTAACGGTGTGACGGTTGCGTTTGACCGTTTCATGTTCATGCTTGTCGGATTTGTGCCGTGGTTTTTTATGAACGACAGCATTATTTTTGGCATGAAGTCAATAAGAACTAACCGTCATTTTGTCACGAAAATTTCTTTTCCTGTATCGACTATCATGAGTTACACTATTCTTTCCAAATTGTATGTTCATGTGTTGTTGTGTGCCATCATGCTGATAATCGTGACGATTGTTCTGGGATTGAGTTTATATGCGTTACAGATTTTATTGATAATGCCGTTGATGTTTTTCTTTTTTCTCTTTTTGTCGTGGTCAACAGCACCGATGGGAGCGTTCAGTGCTGATTTTGAAAACATGGTCATGTCGGTTATGTCGGGAATTTTCTGGCTTTCAGGAATTATTTATAATTCTTACGATATGGAAAGTGCCACATTGCGTCATGTTATGTATCTTAATCCGATTAATTTCTTTGCCAATGCCTACCGCAAGGCAGTCTTATATAATCAGTTTATTTGGAACAGACCTGCCGAAATGGTTATATTTTTTGCGGAATTTGTGCTGGTATTTGTTCTGGGACTGTTCAATTATAACCGTCTGCGGAAAAAAATCCCTGATGTGCTTTAAGTGAGGTTATTATGTCAGACAATAAAACCATGATTAAATTCCAGAATGTATCCAAACAGTATATTCTGTTCAAAAATGACCGTGAACGCTTTAAGGCATTGTTTTTCAAGCCCAAAAATGCCAAATACCATATGGCACTCAATGATGTATCAATAGAAGTATCTGAGGGAGAAAGTGTCGGTATTATCGGTGACAATGGTGCAGGAAAATCCACTTTGCTGAAAATGATTACAGGTGTTGCCTTTCCCGATACAGGCACAGTGACGGTCAACGGTACTGTTGCAGCACTGCTGGAATTGACAGCAGGGTTCGCTCTGGAAATGACCGGCAGAGAAAATATCTATCTGCGAGGATATACACTGGGGTTAAAGGACGCTTATATCCAGAAAATTGAAGAAAAAATTATTGATTTTGCTGAACTTGGAGATTATATAGACCAGCCTGTAAGAACTTATTCCAGCGGTATGAAAATGCGGTTAGGGTTTGCGATTAATGTCAATATTGACCCTGATATTCTGGTGATTGATGAAGCCTTGAGTGTTGGTGATACTTCGTTCAAAAAGAAGTGCAAAAACAGAATTTCAGAAATTATCCGACAAGGCAAAACGGTACTTTATGTCAGTCATACAGAGGACAGTGTACGGGAAATGTGTACCAGAGCGATTTATCTTCGCAAAGGTACAGTAATTTATGAGGGTAATGTTGACGAGGCTTTCCGTCTGTACAAGGAGTACAAAGAAAAGCACCCTCCTAAAAAGAAAAAATAGTCATCTGTGCGGTTGGAATGATTTTCTCATCGTATAGCTGTGACAATTAAAAGTTTTGTCCACTTTTTCAAAAGTGGTGGGGTCAAGGGGCAAAGCCCCTTGTGGGATTTTTAAGTTGACAGTAACTATCTGGCTTTCAACCGCACAGATAGACAACTTTTAATCAGATTTGCTTTTCGCAAATCTGGAAATGCGAGGTATGTATACATGGTAACAGCAGTAATTTTTGCAGGCGGTGTAGGGGCAAGAATGAGAACCGCCGAAATTCCGAAACAGTTTCTACAGGTTGACGGAAAACCGATTATCATAAGAACTCTGGAAAATTTTCAGTATCATAAAGATGTGGATAATATTGTTATTGCCTGTCTGGAAACATGGATTGACCAGCTTTGGGCGGATATCAAAAGATATGGTATTACCAAAGTCAAAAAGGTAGTCAAAGGTGGACTTAACGGTCATCAGTCCATACACAACGGACTTTTGTGTGCTAAAGAGTTTTCCTCTAACGACAATGATATCGTGCTGATTTGTGACGGTGTAAGACCGCTTTTATCTGAAAATCTGATTTCCAACTGTATCAAAAATGCCAGAGTTTTTGAAACCGCCGTTCCCGTAACAAGAAGTATCGATTCTGTTCTGGAAAGCAAAGACGGTATGACCTGTTGCAGAAGTCTGCCTCGTGGCGAAATGTTTATCACACAAGCTCCTCAGGGATATACTCTTCGAAAAATTCTCTGGGCTCACGATGAAGCCGAAAAAAGAGGGATTGACAACCCTATCTCCAGTTCCGAACTGCTGATTGAACTTGGTGAAAAAGTCCATATCTTTATCGGCGACAGGGATAATATCAAGGTGACTACTCCTGAAGATATGCGTTTCCTGAGAGCTTACTACTACTACAGAAGATATGAAATTTTTGCGAAAGAGGAATTAATGTATGACTTACCCAATCCTTGATTGTATTCATCAGTATATCTACGAGGATATCTGTACACTTGCCACTGCTGACTTATCATGGGAAAAGCTGAAAAATAAAACTGTTCTTATCACTGGTGCTAACGGCTTTATCGCCTACTATCTGACAACAGCACTGCTGATACGAAACGATTTATATAACGATAATATTACTGTTCTTGCTTTAGTCCGAAATCAGGAAAAAGCTGAAAAGCGTTTCGGGGATATATTAAAGCGTGACGATATCAAATTGATTGTACAAGATGTCTGTGAGGATATTGCGACAGAAGATAAAGCCGATTATGTCATACATTCTGCCAGTCAGGCAAGTGCCTATTTCTTTGAACATGACCCTGTCGGCACGATTGACGCTAATCTGACAGGTACTTATAAAGTTCTGGAATATTCCCGAAAATGTCATGCCGTAACACTGTTTGTTTCCAGTCTGAAAGTCTATGGCGACCTACATACGGGCAAAGCAAAAATTTCTGAGACGGATATCGGCTATCTTGACCCCACCAACTATAAAAACTGCTATGCACAAGGCAAAAGAGCTTCGGAAACTTTGTGTGCGTCCTTTCATAAACAGTACGGCATGAGTATCAAAATTGCCAGACCAAGCTATATTTACGGTGCGTCAAGTCTTGATGATGACAGAGTTTGGGCTCAGTTTATTGCCAATATCGTCAGAAATGAAAATATTCTCCTTAAAAGTGCAGGCACTCCGTATCGTTCTTTCTGTTATGTGACAGATACCGCCGTTGCCTTGCTGAAAATTCTCCTTGACGGTAAAGATATCTATCCTTACAATATCTCTTCCGAAAATTCCAATGTCACTATACGGAATTTCGCTAAAACTGCTGTTGAGGCTTTCCCTGAAAGAAACCTCTCCCTTTCTTTTGCCAATAAGGAAGATGAAATCGAAAAAACAATCTCTATTATGGATAAAACACCCGAAATTCTTGACAGCACCCGTCTTAACGAACTGGGTTGGACTGCCAAAGTCAGTCTTACAGAGGGTATTCAGCGTGCAGTAAAAATTGTAGAACTTCAGTCGGGGAGTTCCTCCACGAACCCCTGATTTAAGGGCTGTCGCCCTTAAAAATCCCACCCACTTTTCCCCAAAAAGTGGACAAAAAACTTTTATGGTTTTGGAAATGATTATCTGACTTTCAGCTATGACAACTGAAAGTTTTTGTCGAACTTTTTTCAAAAAGTTCGTGGGGTCAAGGGGCAATGCCCCTTGTGGGATTTTAAAGGGCAACGCCCTTTAACGAATAAAAATTCAAAACAAAATTTGCGTATGCAAATTTTGACAATAATTACTTTCGTTTCGACCGCTCAGGAAGAAATTATTCCTGACATCAAGGAGACGATTTATATGAAATCTGTCTTTTGCAGTGAGTTTACCTACGACATCAACAATTCTTCTGAATCTGTAATGAAAAAGTTTCAGGAAAATACCGTTGCAGATAATCATTATCACTTTCATACCAAACATAACAGCACCAAAGATTTTATCGGAATATGTCATCAGAATAATTTTCAAATTAAAGCAATTATCAGTTCTTTTCCTGTAAAAAGAGAATTGTTCAATCCTATCATTGACGGAGTGACAGAAGAAACTAATAATATCACAAAGTTGCATATAAAAATGCACTGTAGAAAATTTGATTTGTTTTTTGCTGGAATATTTCTGATACTTTGCTGTTTTGCGACAATATTCATTGGTATCCATACTCATTCTGTAGCCAATTTGGTTATCTATCTTATTTCCATTTTGGGTCTGCTGATATTTTTATAATCTACATCAACTTTAAAGACACAAAAGAAAGAATAGAAAATATCCTGTCGGGGAGTTCCTCCCCGAACCCCTGATTTAAGGGCTGTCGCCCTTAAAAATCCCACCCACTTTTTTGAAAAAAAGTGGACAAAAAACTTTTAATTGAACCTTAACTATGCACGAAAGGTGAAGAACAAATGGAAATGTCGGAAATTCTGGGACAGTATGAATTGGACTGGGCATACTATACGACAACTTTTGAGGACTATCCCTATGATAAACTGAAAAATAAAACTGTCTGTGTCAGCGGTACACAAGTATTCTTTGCTAAAGTTCTTACCTGCTTCTTGTTTGCTCTCAACGATAAGCAAAATCTGAATATCCATGTTGTCCTTGTTGCTCCTGATACAGGCGTTCTCAAAAAAATGAACAACGCTTTGTTGAAACGCTCCGATTTCACTTTCTTCACCACAGATGAACTGCTGACAGAAAATTCTTTGTCTGATATAGATATCTGCCTTTATTCGGGCTGTTGTGCAAAATCTTTTGACAGTAACCCCCACGACTTCATACGGGAAACGCAACACCTGAAAACTTTACTGATTTCCCTTTCTGCACATCAATTAAAACAGTTTGTTCTTCTTTCAGATTATCGAACTTATGGCAATATTGAACGGGGTTACGCTGTTTCTGAAAATGAATACGGTTACATTGATTTGTCATCTGCCAGTGGCTGTATCAGTCAACTTTTGCAGACAATGGAAACTTTAGTTTGCGTCTATGCTAAAAAAAATAACTTCTTCTATACTGTCTTGCGTACAGGTGTTCTGCTTGGGGCTTGCACCGAATTTGATGACCATATCTTTAATCAGATGTTTCGCAGTGTCGCAAAAGGTGAACCCTTCGAAATTGTCAGCTCCCGTAAAAAATATTCCTTTACCTATATCCATGACCTGCTACATACTGTGTTCATGAGTATCACTACTTTACAGAAAAATCAGATTTATAATGTCGTCAGTAAAAACTGCACCATGTCTACAGGTATGCTCGTTGCCAGAATATTTGACCTCTACCCCGATGACTGTAAAATCCGTCTTACCTATAACGACTGTGACCCTTGCTATGCTATCGCTCTCAATGACCAGAAACTTATCGCCAGAAACTGTCCTACAAGCGTCACTATGAACGAAATCATTCAATTAATGGTTTCCTCTCTGAAAAATGAAAGTAAACTCTTTCTTTACCAAAATTCTCATGAAGGAAAACTGGACTGTATTCAGAAAATTTTACTCGCCTATCTCCTTGAAGTCGACCGTATCTGTAAAAAACATAACATCAGATATTTTCTGGGTGGCGGTACATTACTTGGTGCTATCCGTCATCACGGCTTTATCCCTTGGGACGATGATGCCGATATTATGATGCTCAGGGAAGATTACAATAAATTTCTTGAAGTTGTCGGTCAGGAATTGCCTGACGGTCTTTTCCTGCAAACTTCTTACACCGACAAGCACTGTCACTACCCTTTCGCTAAAATCCGTATCAACAATACTATATACGCTACACAATATTCTAAATCCCATACCGCTATGCACAATGGTATGAATTTCGATGTCTTTGCCCACGACAAAACCGCTAATTCTAAGCTCGGTAAAAAACTGCACCTGCAATTTACTTTGCTGTTCCGTTCCATGATTTTTAACCGCTGGAATCACCGTCAGATTGATAACAAACACAAATTCCAGAGTTTTTGTGCGAATATTCTTAAAGCTATTTTTCCTATTCCTGTTACAGAATGGCTTCAATATAAGTGCCTACGCTTCTTTGAACATAAAAAAAATGCACGCTTTCTCTATGACGGTATGGGGAGAAATGTCTATAAGGAAGATTTCCCCAAATATTTTCTTGACGATGTCATTGAGTGGGATTTTGAGGGATATAAATTTCCTATTCCCAAAGAATACGATAAGTATTTACGCTATCTTTATGGAGATTACAATACACTTGTCTTTCCCTATAAAAGACAAACCAGCCACGATATCGTTCTGCTGGATTTGGGAGAGTATTGTCATTTTCAGTTGCCTGATGATTTTCATCAGTTGTAATCCATACCTCAAATCAATAAATCAAAAAACATTTTCACAAATTGGAGGTTTCTCTATATGTCTGTTACTATACGCCCTATCACTGAGTACGATACTGATAATATCATCGCATGGAGAAATTCTGACGATGTAAAACGCTATTTTATCGATAGAACACCGCTAACCAAAGATGCTCATTTAAATTGGTTACATACTAAAGTTCAAAGTGGGAAAGTCGCTCAGTTCATCATTCACTCCGAAGAATTAAATAAAGATGTCGGTTCTGTGTATATTCGTGACATAGATACTCAACATCGAAAGGGAGAATTCGGTATATTTATTGGCATTCCCGAAGCAAGAAATAAAGGCATTGGTAGTAAAGCTACAAAACTTATCCTAGAATATGGATTTAAGGTATTAAAATTAAACCGTATCTATTTAAGAGTACTTTCCAAAAACATTGTTGCCATTTCATCTTATCAAAAGTCGGGGTTTATTCAAGACGGATTATTCAGGCAAGATGTTTTTGTGGACAAAAAATATGAAGATGTCATTTTTATGTCAGTACTCCATGAAGATTACATCAAACATTCATGATAAAAAAGAGGTTTTTATTTTATGAAAAAAACTTTATCGTTTGTTATTCCCTGTTATCGCTCTGAAAATACTATCACACAAGTCGTCAACGATATTCAAACAACCGTTAGCCAACGCTCAAATGACTATGATTATGAAATTATTCTGGTATGTGACCATTCTCCTGATAATGTATTTTCTGTTATTACTCATCTTGCTCAGGAAAATGAAAATATCATAGGGATTGATTTATCCAGAAATTTCGGTCAGCATTCTGCTTTGATGGCGGGATTTCATCATGTGACAGGAGATATCATTGTATGTATGGACGACGATGGACAAACTCCCGCAGACCAGATGTTTAAACTTATTGATACTTTGGATAACCGATGTGATATAGTTTTTGCACAGTACGATAATAAAAAACACTCTTCTTTCCGTAATTTCGGAAGTGCTGTCAATGATTTAATGGCAAGAATTTTAATTGATAAACCGAAAGACCTTAAAATTATGAGTTATTTTGCCTGTAAACGATATATTATTGACGAAATCAAACAATATAATAACCCTTATCCTTATATCAGTGGTCTTTTGCTGAGAACAAGTAAAAATATTAAAAATGTAACCATTCACCATCAGGAAAGAATGTCGGGAACATCAGGTTATACATTGAAAAAATTACTTGCTCTTTGGGTAAACGGTTTTACTTCATTTTCAGTTAAACCACTTCGTATTTCTACATTCATTGGCTTGCTAGTTGCTTCAATCGGTGTTATATATGGCATCTATACTGTCATTAAACGATTACTTAATGCTAATGTTCCTATAGGATATAGTTCTCAAATGTCTGCTATTTTATTTATTGGTGGCATGATTATGATTATGCTGGGAATTATTGGAGAATATGTCGGCAGAATTTACATTAGTCTTAATAATTCCCCTCAATTTATTATCCGAGAAATTGTCAGTCAAAAAACTTTGAATGATAATGATAAAAATTAAACGGTATTTCTATAGGACTTTATGACCTTTGGTTTTAACTTGGAATTTTTGGGATTTTTAAGGGTGTTGCCCTTAAAAATCCCATGAGGCATATTATCCCTCAATCCCACGAACTTTTCATAGCTCACTTCGTCCGGAAGTCTTTATCTAAGTTTTAGCTATGACAATTAAAAGTTTTTTGTCCACTTTTTTTCAAAAAAGTGGGCAGGGTTAAGGGGCGGCAGCCCCTTAGCAGGATTTTTAAGGGCGGCAGCCCTTAAACACATCAAAATTCAAACAAAATTTGCGTAAGCAAATTTTGACAGTAACTATCTCTCTTTCAACCGCACAATTGGAAAGTTTTTTGTCCACTTTTGAGGGAAAAGTGGGCAGGGTCAAGGGGCGACAGCCTCTTGTAGGATTTTAAAGGGCAAAGCCCTTTAAAAAGAACAAAAAACAGAAAATTACTTGTAATGATTTGTATGGTATGTTAAAATAAACAGCGATGGTCATAAAATGATTGTCAGAAAAGAATACAAACAGACAAAGGTGAATTTTTATGAAAAGCTGGATAAACCAATCTATGATTTATCACATTTACCCGTTAGGATTTTGTGGTTGCCCAGAATACAATGATGGTGTGCAAAGTTACCGTCTGGATAAGGTGATTGACTGGATACCGCATTTAAAAGAACTGAATATCAATGCTGTATATTTCGGACCTGTTTTTGAATCCACAAAACACGGCTACGATACCAAAGATTATTACAAAATAGATGTCAGATTAGGGGATAACCAATCGTTTAAAAAGATATGCGATGTTTTACACGCTAACGGAATTAAAGTCATTCTGGACGGTGTGTTTAATCATGTCGGAAGGGATTTCTGGGCGTTCAAAGATGTTCAGCAAAATAAACAGGGGTCAATATATTGTGGGTGGTTTCACAATCTGAATTTTGGCGGTCACAGTCCGATGGGTGACCCGTTCTGGTATGAGGGCTGGGGCGGTTATTATGACCTTGTGAAACTGAATTTACAAAATCCCTATGTTGTCGAACATTTGTTAGGTGCAGTGGGATTGTGGATAGATGAATTTGGCATTGATGGATTAAGACTTGACGCTGCAGATTGTGTAGATATGAACTTTTTCAGACAGTTAAAGGATTTTTGCCATAAGAAAAGACCTGATTTCTGGTTGATGGGAGAGATTATACACGGCGATTATACACGATGGGCAAATGGTGATATGTTGGATTCAGTAACTAACTATGAATGTTACAAGGGAATTTACTCCTCTCACAACGACCATAATTATTTTGAGATTGCTCATTCTTTGCAAAGGCAGTTTTCACAAGGCGGAATTTATTCCAATTTATGTCTGTACAGTTTTCTGGATAACCATGATGTGGACAGAATAGCCAGTCATCTGAAAGACAAAAATCATCTGAAAAATGCGTATACTATCATGTACGGTATGCCAGGAGTACCGTCAATTTATTACGGCAGTGAGTGGGGCATTGAAGCAAGACGAACAAAAAATGATGACAAACCGTTGCGTCCTGAACTGAACTTAGGAAAAATTCCCAATGCCAATGAGAAACTTAATCAGTATATAGGTAAGCTGGGAAAAATCAGAAAATCACTTGAAGCATTACAGTTCGGTGATTTTAAAAACGAATGTATCAGAAACGAACAGCTTGTATTTTCAAGGTCATACAATAGTCAGACTGTTTATGTTGCATTGAACCTTAGTGCCAATAACAGTGAAGTGGGATTTCAGGCGAAGGGCGGTTTCAGTAAATTGACAGATGTCCTTACAGGAAAAATTTTTGATAACACTGGATATGTGCATATTCCTATGGAGGGTTACAGTGCCAGAATACTTGTCATGAACAATGGAGAATTTTTCATTGATTTTGATGAAAAAGACGAAATTGTTACTGTTGATAAAAAAGAAACGCCTACTGTTGATGAAAAAGAAAAAGTCGTTGAAGAAAGTGTCAGACCGCTGACAGAAGTGAAAAAAGGAATGTACCGTCATTATACGGGAAAAGAATGTGAAGTACTTTGTGTATGTCAACATTCTGAAAGTAATGAAAAGCTGGTAATATATCTGGATAAGGAAAGCGGTAAGTATTGTGCATATCCTTACGAAAAATTTGTTGCTTTGACAGAAAAAAACGGTAAAACAGTAAGAATATTCGATAAAGAATAAATAACAAGAAAAGAGAAATAATAATATTATTCTATGATGAAACAAGTGGAAATATTTACAGACGGTTCATGTCTGGGTAATCCTGGAGCAGGAGGCTGGGGAGCAATACTGCGATACAAAAACACAGAGAAAGAAATTTCAGGCGGAGAAAAAGCCACTACCAACAATCGTATGGAACTGACAGCCGTTATTGAGGCATTATCTTGTCTGAAAGAACGGTGTGAAGTCACTTTGTACAGTGATTCTCAATATGTCTGTAACGGACTGACAAAAGGCTGGGCGAAAAAGTGGAAACTCAATGGTTGGAAAAAAGCCGATAGAACACCTGCCTTAAATTCAGATTTGTGGGAAAAGTTGCTGGATTTGTATGACTATCACAAAGTGAATATTATCTGGGTGAAAGGTCATGCAGGACACCCTGAAAATGAACGGTGTGACAGTCTGGCAGTAGCACAATCCAAAAAATACACATAGTTTTCAAAAAATTTATCTATCTGTGCGGTTGAAAATTAAATCGTTATTGTCAAAATTTGCTAACGCAAATTTTGGTTTGATTTTCAGGAGTTTAAGGGCTTCGCCCTTAAAAATCCCATCAGGGGCTTTGCCCCTGAACCCCACGAACTTTTTGAAAAAAGTTCGACAAAAACTTTTAATTGTCATAATAATCTCAACTGTTCAGGTAGAAATCTATTATCTAAGGAGGAAATCAGATTATGCTTATCAACATTCCTGACAACAGAAAAGTAGCAGTTATTGGTTGTGGATTTGTCGGTTCAGCATCAGCATTTGCGATTATGCAGAGCGGTCTTTTTTCGGAAATGGTGCTGATTGATTCAGACCGAAACAAGGCAGAAGGTGAAGCGTTGGATATCAGTCACGGTTTACCATTTGCAAAACCGATGAAGATTTATGCAGGAGATTATGACGATATTGCCGATGCGTCTTTAATCGTTATTACGGCAGGTGCAGGACAGAAACCAGGTGAAACCAGATTGGATTTGGTCAAGAAAAATGTCGGAATTTTCAAGTCCATCATTCCCGAAATTGCCAGAAGAAACAGGGACGCTATTTTACTGATTGTTGCCAATCCTGTGGATATTCTCACTTATACGGCAGCCAGAATCAGTGGTTATCCTGAAAGAAAAGTGTTCGGGTCAGGTACAGTGCTTGACAGTGCCAGACTGAAATATCTGCTTGGTGAACATCTGAAAGTTGATAGCCGAAATGTTCACGCTTTTATCATAGGTGAACATGGTGACAGTGAGATTGTTGCATGGAGCAGTGCAGATGTGTCAGGTATTCCTATCAGCGACTTTTGCGAGATGAGAGGACATTTTCATCATGATGATTCTATGAAACAAATTGCAGAAGATGTCAAAAACAGTGCGTATGAAATTATCGAAAAGAAAAAAGCGACTTATTATGGTATTGCAATGTCGGTTAAGCGTATCTGTGAGGCGATTGTAAGAGATGAAAAATCTATTCTGCCTGTTTCGAGTATGCAGCACGGTCTGTACGGAATAGAAGATGTTGCGTTGAGTATTCCGGCGATTGTCGGTAAAGACGGTGTGGAGAAAGTTGTTCCGATTAAACTTAATGACGAGGAAGAAACGGCTTTGAGAAATTCTGCAGAAACTCTTAAAACAATTCTTGATGATTTGTTCTGAAAAAACGGGTTTTAGATATTTTCAACGAAAAAGACTTTGAGCTTTAACAACTCAAAGTCTTTTTTATGATATTATGGTTGAGAAAAAATAGTATCAAAAGCAAAAGATTAAAGACGGTGTTATTTTTTCAATGAAATTTAAAGAAGAAAAAATGTCGTAAAAGTGAGGCAACAGAGGAGGAAAACAGTGATATATGCAATTTTATAAAAAAAAATTGCAAAAATTTCAAAAAAGGTATTGCACACAAAGAAAAGATGTGCTATAATTCCCATGTTGACAGCAAAAGAATAGAAATGAAATGAATGATTGAAAGAAAAAAATTCTTTGTGTGTTGCGAAAAATTCAGAAAAGAACTAAGGAGGAATATTTCCATGTCCTATGTAAGTGAACAGTTGGAGATACTGAAGAAGAAAAATGCCAATGAGCCTGAGTTTATCCAGGCAGCAACAGAAGTTCTGGAATCCCTTGCCCCTGTATTTGAACAGAATCCCAAATACGAAGAAAACAGTATTCTGGAGAGAATTACTGAGCCTGAAAGAGTTATCATGTTCAGAGTACCGTGGGTAGACGATAACGGAAAAGTGCAGGTAAATCGTGGTTTCCGAGTACAGTTCAACAGTGCCATCGGACCTTACAAAGGTGGTTTAAGACTTCACCCGTCGGTTAATCTGGGTGTTATCAAATTCCTTGGTTTTGAGCAGATTTTCAAGAACTCCCTTACAGGACTTCCCATTGGCGGAGGTAAAGGTGGTTCAGACTTTGACCCTAAGGGTAAAAGTGACAGAGAAGTTATGGCATTCTGCCAGAGTTTCATGACAGAGTTAAGCAGACATATCGGAGCAGATACAGATGTTCCCGCAGGAGATATCGGAACAGGTGCAAGAGAAATCGGTTATATGTTTGGTCAGTATAAGAGATTGAAGAATGTTTATGAAGGTGTGCTGACAGGTAAGGGTCTTTCTTATGGCGGTTCACTGGCAAGAACACAGGCAACAGGTTACGGTCTTTTGTATCTCACCGAAGAAATGCTGAAACAGAACGGTCACGATATCAAAGATAAAGTTGTATGTGTATCAGGAGCAGGAAATGTAGCTATCTATGCGACAGAAAAAGCTACACAGCTTGGTGCAAAGGTTGTTACCATGTCCGATTCTACAGGCTGGATTTATGACGAGGAAGGTATTGACCTTGACGCAGTTAAAGATATCAAAGAAGTCAAAAGACAGCGTCTTTCCGAGTACAAGAAGTATCGTCCTGATTCAGAATATCATGAAGGTAAATTTGACTGGTCAGTTAAGTGTGATGTTGCACTGCCTTGTGCTACACAGAACGAACTGCTTGAAGACGATGCAAAAAGACTGGTTGAAAATGGTGTTATTGCAGTGGCAGAAGGTGCAAATATGCCTACAACACTGGAAGCTACCAAATACTTACAGGAAAATGGTATTCTGTTTGCTCCTGGTAAGGCAGCTAATGCAGGTGGCGTAGCAACATCTGCACTGGAAATGAGCCAGAACTCCATGCGTCTTTCCTGGACTTTCGAAGAAGTTGACGAAAAATTAAAGGGTATCATGGTTAATATCTTCAACAATATCTCCAATGCTGCTAAAAAGTACGGCTTTGAGGGTAACTATGTTGTCGGTGCAAATATCGCAGGCTTTGAAAAAGTAGCTGACGCTATGCTGGCACAAGGTGTATAATTGACAAGACACTCCTAAAAATAGATAAAATTAAAAAAGCTGTTTCCTTTTTTGGAAACGGCTTTTTTGTCTTGCATAAAAGAATTTTTCATGGTAAAATAAATACAATCCATAAAATTTCTGTATAAAATAAATAGAAAGAAGTGGTGATGAATTGAAAAAGCGTTTTCGGAAATTGCTGGCTACTTTAGGGATAGGAACTTGTGTGGCAACCAATATTAACGGTTGTGTGTACGGACCTCCTCCCATAACGGACGACGGACCGCCAAAGACAGTACAGCCATCTGAAAAGACCAATAATGATGACAAAAATATTTTTTCCCCTGAAGATAATATTCCCGAAGATGTATACGGACCTCCGTCCTATTGGGGAAATCCTGATGAAGAAGAACAATAATATTTGAAAATTACAGAATATAAAAATTTCCACCTGAGCAGTTGGCATTATTCTAAAGTGCATAATTATAGAAAAGCAACCTGTAGCTATGACAATTAAAAGTTTTGTCCACTTTTTCAAAAGTGGTGGGGTCAAGGGGCAAAGCCCCTTTTGGGATTTTTAAGGGCAAAGCCCTTAAACTCCCAAAAATCAAATCAAAATTTGCATATGCAAATTTTGACAATAATTACTTGCGTTTCAACCACTCATTTTAAAAATTTCAGGAGGAATTTGCTATGCCACAACAAAGGCAATATTTTCGTGTAATCGGAAAATACGACAAAATAATTTCTTTAGACGAAATATGGAAAATGCCTGCAACGATACATTTTCTTGACAGAGAAGACCGTCTTAAAACTGCCAAATCATGCTTGGTAAAGAATGATGCTATTATGACGACAGTAGTTGTGGACAGACAGCACGAAGACGGTTATGAATTACACAGCATTACCAAAAGTGGTATTGTATTTATTATGAATAAAGAAAAATATGAAAACGGAGAACCAAGTTTAATCACAATCTTAATTGCACGACCTACACAGCTTGAGAGATATAAACCTATTTATATAGCTTCCGTATATACACGGCTTTTAGCAGATGACCATGAAGTTAGCGGACTGAATTTATAGTGAAAAGAGGTTATATTATGAAAAAGAAAAGAAGATTTCAAATGGCAGTGGCAAGCATAGCATTAGCGACTTTTGGTATGAGTGGTTGTGAAGTAAACACGAATATGACAGTATATGGTCCCCCACCATCTGAAGTTACTACACAGAGTGAAACAGCAAAAGCAACAGAACAACAGACACAAAATACAACTATCGCTACAGATAATGCGACAAGTCCGACAAATGCAACAAACACTACAACTACCAATCCGCCTACCGAAATGGTTACCGAAGAACAATCGGAAGTGGAAACTATGACAGAAACTGTTACCGAAACCGTCACCAAATTTGTACCTGTAGAAGAAGAAACAGAAGAAAGCACACAAGAAGAACCCCCAACACAAACTATTACAGAAGAAGTTGCCACAGAACCGCCTACATATGAAGAAAATTCTACAGAAGATATGCTACCATTTGACCCTACTGAAAATATGCCCGTAGCTGTATATGGTCCACCATCATGGTTTGAATGAGGTGAATTATGTCTGAACAAATCAAACTCAACCATCTGGAACAGTTACGGCAGTACAGACAGAAACTTCGCCGTGAACCTGTATTAAAATACTTATTTCTGGAACTGACATTGCGTTGCAATGAACATTGTCGGCATTGTGGAAGCCGTTGTGGAGATGTCTGCACACAGGAAATGACCAGAAAGCAATATTTTACTTTTCTGGATAAAATCAAAGCAGATTTTCCACAGTTACCCATGCTTTGTATTACAGGTGGAGAACCGCTGTTGCGTGAGGACTTTTTCGACATCATGGATTATGCCAACCGTCTGGGATTTGTATGGGGAATGACAAGTAACGGTACACTGATTACTCCGCAGGTTGCCAAAAAACTGGAAGAAGTCGGTATGAAAACGATTTCAGTCAGTATTGACGGTTTAGAACAAACACATGACGATTTTCGCCAAAGTAAAGGCGGTTTTCGAAAAAGTGTTGAGGGAGTAAAAAATCTGTTGAAACACGATTTTAAATCTGTACAAGTAACTACAGTTGTTACCAAGAAAAATATTGGTGAACTGGAAGAATTGTTTTCTCTGATGTGTGACTTAGATGTAGATTCATGGCGTGTCATCAACATTGAACCTATCGGCAGAGCTTTGACTTTGGACGGTTATACGCTGGATAGGGTAGATTACCGTTATCTGTTCGGGTTTATCCGACAGAAACGCCGTGAAGGTTATCCTGTGATGTACGGTTGTCAGCACTATCTTGGCATAGAATACGAAAGGGAAGTCCGTGACTGGTATTTTCTTTGCAATGCAGGAATTTATGTAGCGAGTGTTATGGCGAATGGAGATATCGGAGCGTGTCTGGATATCGAAAGACGCAGGGAAACCATACAAGGAAATATTTTCAAAGACGATTTCACAGAAGTATGGTACAATCGTTTTCAAATTTTTCGCAAACCGCTTGCCGACAGAAATCAGCAGTGTGCAGATTGTTCATCAAGAAATTTCTGTGAGGGTGGTGCTTATCATAGTTGGGATTATGACAATAACAAACCTCTTGTTTGTTTCAAAGATATTTTATTTAAGTAGAAAGTTTCCCCTCTAAAATAATCCCACCTGAAACGGTGACAACCAAAAGTTTTCCAACTGTGCAGTTGAAAGTCAAATAGTTACTGTCAAAATTTGCTCACGCAAATTTTGTTTGAAATTTTGAGAAGTTTAAGGGCTTCGCCCTTAAAAATCCCACAAGGGGCTTTGCCCCTTGACCCCACCACTTTTGAAAAAGTGGACAAAACTTTTAATTGTCATAGCTATCATAGCTATACATGATAAAATTCACATTTATAGGGAGATTTCCGAATATCTGAAAAAAGTGCAAATTTTAACTGTAAACATATTGAAAAAAAATAGTGATTATGATAAAATAGTGAATAAGCATAGTTGTATTTTCAGTATATAAATTGTTTGTTTATACAGTCAGATATTGTCGGTTTCAGCAATCATTTGCGATATCTGTAATTTTCATGACAAGCACTCACTTTCACTTCCCGATAGCAGAAATAACCGTAATCACCCTGAAATTGCGGGAATTTTTTGTATAGCGGAAAAACAGTATTTTCTAAAATATGACTGTGTAACAATATTCTTTTAAGGAGGTTTTTAAGTGAGATTTCTGAAAAAAGGTTTAGCAGTAGTACTTGCCTCAATTATGTTGCAGAGTACGGTATGGACTTCTGTTTCAGCATTCAATACAGAAGTTTCGGAAGTTTCAGCAGGCACTTCATCTGTAGAGAGTGGTGTCAATCCTGTAAAGATAGTACTGGATAACACCAGTCTTTATCTTTACGAAGGCGAAAGCGGTCAGATAGGAGCAACATTAAGTCCTGAAGATGCCACAGAAACAATTACATGGTCAACCAATAATACAAAGGTTGCTACTGTTGACGCAAACGGAAAAGTTTTTGGTGTCAGTAAAGGTACAGCAACCATTACCGCAAAAACAACCAACGGTCTTACGGCATCATGTACAGTGAATGTCAGCACTATGCCACAGGAAGTTTTTCTGGATAAGACATCTTTGACAATGGTAGTCAAAGAAAACTATCAGCTTATACCAAGTGTTTCTCCTGATGACGCTTACGCTACTTATAACTGGTCATCAAGTGATGTCAGCACTGTGAAAGTAGACGAAAACGGTTTGCTGACAGCATTAAAAGTAGGTACAGCTACCATAGCGGTTACCACTTCCAACGGTATCAGTACATTATGTACGGTAAAGGTAATTGCTCTTCCCACGAAAATCACGCTGGATAAGACCGAAGTTACCTTGCGTCCCGAAGAAACATTGACATTGAGAAAAAGTGTGACCCCGTCTAACGCAACAGCAGACTATGTGTGGAAAAGCAGTAACACTAAAGTGGCAACGGTTGACCAGACAGGTAAAGTGACAGGTGTAGCTTTGGGAGAAGCAGAAATCACAGTGACTTCCAGTAACGGAATTGTTGCCCAGTGTCATGTTGATGTCAAGAGATATCCTGATTCTATTGCTTTTGTTTATAAGAATGTGTCTATCTCTACCGATGCCCCCAACAATAAAGCAGACTTACAGACGATAATTTCTCCTGAAGATTCTTATACCAAGCTGGTATGGAAAAGCAGTGACACTAAAGTGGCAACTGTTGACCAGACAGGTAAGGTCACGGGAAGAAATGTAGGACAATGTACCGTTACCGTAACAACCGATAATGGTAAAAGTGATACCTGTACAGTAAATGTATCCAAAGAATCCGTTACGATTGATGATATTCCCAAAGATGAATCATTCCTTATGTATATCGGCACAACAGAACAGTTTACCGCAACGGTATTACCCGAAGGTTCAACTTGTACATGGTCGAGCAATAATCCTGATGTTGTCAGCGTAGATGAAAACGGTTTGCTGACAGGTAAATCGTGGGGTGTTGCTATTATTACAGCCAGCATATCTGATAATGTGTCGGATTCCCGCATAGTGGTTTGTGGTGAAGAACCAAAATCCATTTACATGACGATTGACGGACAGAAAATTGCTGACGGTGCAACAATTTCGGTAGATGCACAGGATTATTTGATGATTGTTCCTGAACTGGAAACAGAATGGGCAGTTTCCAAAGTTGTATGGACCTATGAAAAAAATAATACAATTTCTTTTACCGTCAAAAAGGATACAAGTGTCGTTACCCTCAGAGGACTGAAGCCTGGTACTTGTAAACTCACAGTAACTACCGAAAACGGTAAAACAGCTCAGTGTACCATCAAAGTAGTAGCTGTCGTACAAAGTATTGACATTACCAATACCCCTCAACCTATCAAAATGAATGTGGGACAGAAGATAACACTCAATAAAAAAATAACACCTTCAGTTGCGGTTAGTAATTATACATGGAAAAGCAGTAATGAAGAAGTTGCTACTGTCAATGCAAGCGGTATGGTGACGGCAATGAAAGTCGGTGTTACCGAAATCAGCGTTACAGCTGATAATGGTGTCAGTGCATCTTGTGAAGTACAGGTTTGTCCGTTACCCGATGCGATTACGATTGTACCATCTAAGGTTTCGTTGTCACTCAACGAAGTAGCCACTGAAGGTCAGACAGTAAAGCCGTCTAATACACAGTTGTCTATTCGCTATACTCCTGAAAATGCGTATTCACCTACCTTAAAATGGGCAAGCAGTGACACTTCTGTTGTTGCCGTTAATTCTACTACTTATGTGATAACCGCCAAAGATACAGGAAAAGCTGAAGTTACGGTTACCACATCAAACAGTAAAACAGCTACCTGTGAAGTAGAAGTTACAGCAAAACCGTCATCGGTTCGTTTTGCAGAAAGTCCCAGCAAATACTGGATAAGAGTGGGTGAAAAAGCAACTCTTACACCTATACCTACTCCTGCACATGCCATTACCAGCTACAAATGGTCAAGCAGTACTCCCGAAGTAGCAACAATAGATGAGAACAGTGGTTTGATTACCGCTAAGAAATTCGGAGAAACTACTATCACTGTAGAAACAGATAACGGTAAAAAAGCAACATTCAAACTCAAGGTTTACGCAAAACCGACAAAAGCCTATTTTGAACAGTCAGCAATGTCTATGTATGTTACACAGGAATTTACCTTTAAACCATTGTTAAGTCCTGAAAATTCTATTACAAGCGGTTATGAATGGGAAAGTTCAGATACATCAGTTGCCACAGTTGACAAAAACGGAAAGGTAATTGCTAAGAAAATCGGTAATACCGTTATCAGTGCAACCAACGACCTCGGACAATCCGCAAAATGTATTATTACGGTTTATCCTGTTCCTGAAACAGTAACGCTGAACCAGACAAGTGCTGATATCAATGTTTATAAGACAGTCACGCTTGTACCGTCCATTACGCCTGAAAATGCGTTGACAGCTTACACATGGAAAAGCAGTGACACATCTATTGCTACCGTTGACGAAAACGGTAAAGTTAAAGGTGTAGCCGTAGGAACAGCTACCGTCACAGTCAGCACATCAAACAATAAGACAGCCACTTGTAAAATTAATGTCAAGAAAGCACCAACGAATGTATCATTTGAAAAAACTACTTTGAAACTCGGTGAAGGACAAACTTCTGTATTGACACCGATACTTACCCCAAGCAATGCCTATACAAAGTATTCATGGACAAGTAGTGACACAACCGTTGCTACAGTCAATTCACAAGGCAAAGTTGCGGCAAAGAAAGCAGGTAAATCCGTCATTACCGTAGAAACTCTCAACGGTAAAACAGCTACCTGTACTGTTACTGTAAGTAAAGGACCATCAAGCGTAGCTATTGATAAAACAACAGTACAGATGGGTGTAGGCAGAACCTATCAGCTTAATGCTTCTATTACGCCCAGTAATGCTGTTACTTATTGTAGTTGGAGTACCAGTAAGAAATCGATTGCCACAGTCAGCGGTAAAGGTCTTGTTACCGCAAAAGGTGTTGGTACAGCTGTAATTACCGTAAAGACATCGAATGGTAAGACAGCAGAATGTAAAGTTACTGTAAAAGCAGCACCAACAGAAATCACTTTGAATAAAACCGCACTGGATTTAGGTCTGGGACAGACTTATACCTTGCAGACAGCATTGACCCCTACTAATGCTTATGTAATGAACACATGGAGCAGTAGTAACAGTAATATTGTTTCGGTAAATTCTGTAGGAAAGATTGCCGCAAAGAGTGTCGGAAAGGCTACCATTACGGTAAAAACCTATAACGGTCTTACTGCACAGTGTGTTGTTACTGTAAAGACAGCTCCTGAAAGTGTTGCGATTAACAAGACTGCCATCAATATTGCGGTAGGACAAGATGTCACATTGACTTCATCTCTTACACCTTCAGACGCATACACTTATTGTAGCTGGAGTAGCAGTGATAAGAATATTGCCACTGTTTCTTCAAGCGGTAAGGTTACAGGTGTAAAAGTCGGTACAGCGGTCATCACCGTAAAGACTTCCAACGGAAAAACCGCTACTTGTAAAGTGACTGTCAAAAAAGCTCCCACTGCGATTGCTTTGAGTAAAACAGCAGTTACCCTCAATGTTGGAGAAAAAACAACACTCACTAAAACTTTAACACCATCAAACGCATTTTCCACTTATAAATGGAAAAGCAGTAACACACTCGTTGCCACAGTAAACAGTAACGGTGAAATAACTGCCAAAGGAAAAGGTACAGCGACTATCACAGTAACTACTTTCAACGGACAGAAAGCTACTTGTAAAGTCACTGTAAAATAAAACATAGCATAAAAAACAAAAAACACCTGATGATTTTTAAGAAATCATCAGGTGTTTTCTTTTTAAGGGCGTTTATAGATTGTCAAATCAGCGGTTGGAATGATATTTTCATCGTATAGCTATGACAATTAAAAGTTTTTGTCCACTTTTTTCAAAAAGTGGTGGGGTTCAGGGGCAAAGCCCCTGATGGGATTTTTAAGGGCAAAGCCCTTAAACTCCCCAAAGGCAAAGCCCTTAAACTCCCAAAATTTTGTCAAAAGTTAAGGACATTGCCTTTTGAGAGCTAATTACTTATAGAAGTCATTTTTTCGGGGTCGAATTTACCTTTCAGACAGTAAGTAATAAATTCATGTTCCAGACAATCACCGTTTGCTTCCATATTGATGTTAGCAATATCAGGATAATAATAACGATTGTGGATAATAACAGGAATTTCTTTACCGAAACGGTGACTTAAAATCTGTGACTTATGGATATCTCTGACAGAATAAATCAGTTGTTCCGTCAGTCTTTCCACACTTTCTGTTGCAGGAATACGCTGTTGTCTGAACCATTCCCGAAGCATATTTCTGGTAAAACCGTCCTCTCCAAAACAGAACAGTTCATTTTGTAACCAAAATTCATAATTCCAACGGATTTCAATATCCTCTACATTTCGGCAAAGTTCATCGTGATAGTGAGTTTCGGTGTTGTAGTCAAAATACAGACGGATATCCTGTTGATTATCGTAATCGAAGTCAATAAAAAACGATATGGCATAGACATCGTCATCTTTCCAACGGGAAAATTCCTCCAGAAAGGCAAACCATATTTCACGGCTGATATTCAATGGCGAAAAATGATTATTGTTAATATATTCATCGTTAAACAAAAGGTCATAAAGTCCCATAACTTCACCCTTTCAGACTGTCAAAATTTGCTGACGCAAATTTTGAGTTGATTTTTGGGAGTTTAAGGGCTTCGCCCTTAAAAATCCCACAAGGGGCTTTGCCCCTTGACCCCACAAGCCTTTGAAAAGGCTTGACCGAAACTTTTAAGTGGGTGTACAGCAGATATTCTTCCGTACAGCGGTTCAATAGGCTTAACTTTTCAGGCGGTAAACTGAAATTAAAAAGTTTATTATATTCGCAGTAAATACAATGTCGTAATGCTGTTGTAACGCTTTTTCCTGTAAAAATTGCATATTCTTTTATTTCGGAGATACAATTACCACAAATAAGTTTTCCGCTTTTGGGGAGGAAATACATTTCCTCTTGTTCGTAAGCGTTGCACTGACAACAACATACCAAATCAGGCATATATCCGCTGAGTACCATTAACTGTAATTCTACAACTGATTTTATCAGCGGTGCTGGACGCTTATTTGTATCCAGCATATATAGGGCGTTGAGTATCAATCGAAGATAGCTTTCTGCTTCCGTTTCCTGTGGTGCAAGATAACGGGCAAGTTCACAGAAATATTCCGCCAACGACATCTTGACAATATCTGTTCTCAAATGAGCAAATATCTTTTCACTTACAGCGTCATCAATTATGTACGCTTCCCGACGCTTATATAAAGAAAGCTGTGCATAACACAACAGTCGGGTAGCTTGTCCTTTGGTGCTTTTCAGACTTTTGCAGTTCTTGACAAATGCTCTGATAACACCAAGTTTTCTTGTCAGAACGGTAACCAGTCGGTCTTTTTCTCCTACACTCTGTTCACCGATAATCAGTCCGTCAGTTTCTATCTTCAAACTATTCACCTTTGTCTTTTTGCGTATCATTATGAAAATATTCGGGAAAATCTGCCTGTAATTCTTCTTTTTCTTTCAGAGCGGTATAATGCAGATAATCCAGAATGTTTCCTGTTTCAGAAAATGTCGCCCACGCTTCATAAAGTTCCATAATTACACTCACACCTCTTTCAAATTTGCTAAAGATAGTATGAGCTGTATAACCATAATTATAGATATGTCAAAATTTGCTTTTGCAAATTTTGGATTTTTTTGGGGAGTTAAAGGGCTTCCGCCCTTTAAAATCCTGACAAGGGGTTTCACCCCTTGTCCCCACAAACTTTTTGAAAAAAGTTTGACCAAAAACTTTTAATTTTTCACAACTGAATGTCATCATTGAACAATAATCTCATATAACAAAAATCAGATAACAGAAATTCTGTTATCTGAAAAAACATCAGCAACCTTCCTGACGGAAAACTACCGCAAAAGTGCCGAAAATGATTTTAATATCTACCCACATATTTCTTTCCATTATGTATTTTCTGTCAAGAGCCATCCAGCCTTCAAAAGAAATCGAATTTCTGTCAGGTTCAATCTGCCAGTAGCAGGTAAGACCAGGAGTAACCAGTAATCTTAATTTATGGGTTTCGTTATACTCTGCCACTTCTTTCGGGAGAGCGGGTCTGGGACCTACAAAAGACATATCTCCTTTGAGAATATTCAGTAACTGAGGGAGTTCGTCCAGACTGGTTGAACGCAAAAATTTACCGATTTTCGTAATTCTGGGGTCATTCTTGATTTTAAATACAGGGCCGTCCATTTCATTCTGTTTCTGTAAAGCCTGTAACTTCTGTTCAGCGTCGGGACACATTGTTCGGAATTTGTATACTCTGAATGACTTTCCATGTTTTCCACACCGTTCCTGTGTAAAGAAAGGGGAATGTCTGTCTTCCAGAAAAATCAGCAACGAAATTATCAGAAAAACAGGAACCAGCACAATTAAAGCAATAAACGACATCACAATATCAAACAGTCTTTTGCAAAAATTATAAAAAGGCTTTTCCTGAAATGTAAAACTATCAACATTTTCCACAAGTTGGCTATCTCTGACAAGCGTTTCTTTACTCATTATTGTATACTCCACATTCATACAAATTCCCTCCTGTCTTGAACACAAACAGGTTCTAAATCCAGAAGTTCAGAAACTTTTTGGGTTTCTTCACTACACTTAAATCAATATCTTCTCCATTGAACACTTTTTCGCTGTTATCTGTCAGCCACTGTACATAATCCTCTCCGAATGCTCTACGGACAACTTCATATCCTTCTTTTACATTAGGAATGCGATGTTCGTCTGAGTGGCTGTCACTACATATAAAATGCACTAAATCCCACTTCAGATATTTCATTGCTGTCCTTTTACGGACACTGTTCTTTATCAGCGTTTCTGCATTGATATGTGCCAGACAACCGTCCATAACCAAATCATACAACAAGGTAGGGTCTTCCGCAAAATAACCGTACCGTTCCACATGAGCCAGTATAGGGGTATATCCCATACCTAAAAGACTGGTCAATGCTTCTTTAATTCCATACGGTTTCATTTTTGTAGAAAACTCTATCAGCATATAGTCGCTACCCTCAAAACAGAGTGGCTGTAAATCTTCCAGTTCCAGTAGTTTCAGTGAAAAGTAGACTTCTGACCCTGTTTTCAGCGTCATATCCAGTTTCTGACATTCTTCATTCGACAATAATATCTGCTTGCTTTCTTCTCTTTTCTGAAGAAATTCTTCATAGGTCATTTCGTCAATCTTAAAATGCGGTGTGAACATGACTTTATCCACACCCTGTTCTTTCTGCATTTTAAGCATATTCAAAGAAATTTCAAGATTTTTTGACCCATCATCTATTCCAGGCAATATATGACAATGTAAGTCAATCATTTACTCTCTTCCTCACTACTACCACCGTTACCGTAATTGTAATTATAATAATAGTAGTCATAAGAATAGTAATCATGATAAGCCGTCTTAGATTTATCTTTATAAGCCGTAACAATCGCACCGAAAATCTTTGTACCTGCATTTTCTAAGTTTTTCTTTGCCTTGATGGCATATTTCTTTTCGGTGGAATTATGTCTGACAACCATGAAAGTTGCGTCCATATATTTTCCCAGAACGGCTGCGTCACTGATAATAAATGCGGGCGGAGTATCATAGACAATATAATCGTACTCTTTTTCCAGTGCGGCAATAACTTCCTGCATACCTTTACTGGAAAGCAATTCTGTCGGGTTCGGCGGTGAAATACCTGCCAGAAGTAAACTCAGGTTCGTTCCGTTGACTTTCTTGATAGCGTCTGCAAGAGATACTTCCCCTTTAAGTACATTGGTAAGTCCCATTGCATTACGCTTCTGCGATATAAAGCGGTGCATACCTGGTCTTCTCAGGTCACACTCTACCAGACATACCTTTTTTCCCAGCTCTGCCAAAGATATCGACAAATTCAGACTGCAATTTGTTTTTCCTTCATTTGCCAGAGATGAGGTAATCATAATATTTTTACATTTCTGTGCAACGGTGATGAACTCTATATTGGTAGCCAGCATTTTGAACGATGCTACATAATCAGACGGTGCTTTCTCGTCCATGATGCTGAACAGTTCTTTGACAACGGGTCTATTTTTTGATTCTCTCTTATTCTTACTCATTTGCTGAAGTCCTTTCCATCAACATAAGGGATAACCCCCATCATCGGTAAACCAAGTGTATTGGTGATATCGCTTTCTGTTTTGAACTTCTTATTGAAGAGTTCTTTCAAAAATACGATAACCAGCATAAAGGCAAGTCCTCCCATCGCACCAAGTAAAGCATTCTTCTTGGCATTAGGACCTATCGGTCTGCCGTTATTGGCAATTCTGGAATCGTCAACAACCTTTACTGAACCCGCTTCAACAACATCTTTGATTTTGGGTTGTGCCACTATAACAACATTGGCAATAACTTTCTTTGCAAAACTGGGGTCAGTACTTTTCATGGATATTTCAATAACCTGCGTTTCGTTGACAGGTGCTACCGTAATGGAATTGGCAAGGGCTTCGTAGGTCATGTTAAGCTGCATTTTGTCGATAACAGGTTGCAAGACGGAATTGGACTTGATAATAACCGAATAAGTATTGGCAAGTGACTGTGCTGCGGTCAGTTCACTGTTATTGACACTTCTTTCAGATGTGTCTGAACGGTTGTTGTTGACGATAAGCTGAGCACTTGCTTTGTACTGTTTGGGAATAAACTGTGTTGTTCCCACATAGGCACCCACTCCGAAAACGATTGCTGACAAAACTAAAGGAATGACATTCTTGCGTAATATCCTGAAAATAAAGGATAAATCAATTTCCATCTCTTTAGTTTCTTCTCTCTTCTCCATCTAAATTCCCCTTTTATTTTTATCTTTTACGAAATTATACAATATTCCGTCAGAACAGTCAAGCCAATAGAAACATCTTGTAGCAATTTGTAAAAATCTCATCTTTTTGCAAGGGATTTTTATCAATTTTTAGCACAATAATCAGTTGACCTCAACATAATCATCATTCTGATGACCGTTTTTTCTCATTTTTTCACAATTTTTTTGTTTATTTATTTCTTGTTGCTGTCAAATATATCCAAAAAGACTTTTGCGGCAATATCTGCATTCTCTCCAATAACCATGAATACATACCCTTGTGAAAATTCCAGTTCATAATTCCGAATATACTCACTTTCTTTTGGACTTTCCTGAAATCCTTTCAACTTTGCGGTAATGTGTTCTGATACAGACGCTTTGATTTTCTCTTCATAATCTTCACTGCTGAGCTTGAAACAGGCAATTTCCATAGCTGACGCATTGGATTGTGCAATATATACCGACGCTTGAGTAATTCCGTCTTCAGGCACATCGAAGTGTCCTGAAATTTCACCGTTTCCAAGTTCTCTTATTCCTTTATAGCCCATTTTTTCAATTACTGTTTTGTTTATCTGTGCTACCGAAATTTCTGTCGCTGATGACCCTCCGTCTTCCCCACGACCGTTCACCCAAAAGACATATACCGAACTTAGTATGGCAGCTATCGCCACTAAGGCTATTACCACAAAAGTAACGAATTTTTTCGTAGCAGAAGTCAATTTCACACCTCTTTTCCGTTAATTTTGCAGAGGTTTCACCCCTGCACCCCTGAGTTAAGGGCTTTGCCCTTAACAATCCCCACAAACTTTTTGAAAAAAGTTTGACCAAAAACTTTTAAGGCTCACTTTATTCGGAATGTTTATCTGAGTGTCAGCTATGACAATTAAAGTTTTTTGTCCACTTTTTTTCAAAAAAGTGGTGGGGTCAAGGGGCAAAGCCCCTTGTCAGGATTTTTAAGGGCGGAAGCCCTTAAACTCCCTCCAAAAAATCTAAAATTTGCGAAAGCAAATTTTGACATAGATACAAATGTGACAAACTCTCTGTTACCTCAAGTCTGCCACATTTAATCATACACCTTTATCAATAAATAATCAATAAATATTACTGAATTGTCTTATTCTCAATTTCTTCCTTGAGCTTTGCTTTGAAATCCTCTACACTGAACGCTCCTAAATCGCCTGCTTTTCGTGAACGGATAGAAATTGTTCCGTTTTCGATATCTTTATCGCCTACCAGAACCATATACGGTATCTTCTCCAGTTGTGCTTCACGGATTTTGTAACCAATTTTCTCACTTCTGGTATCAACTTCACAACGAACACCCATTGCCTGTAACTCTTTCTCCACTTCTTTCAGACGGTCGATATGTCTGTCAGCGATGGGCAACAGTTTTACCTGTATCGGGGCAAGCCACAACGGAAATGCTCCTGCATATTTCTCAATCAATAATGCCAGTGTTCTTTCATAGCAACCGATTGATGTACGGTGAATAATATACGGATTTTTCTTTGTACCGTCCTTATCAACATACTTCATGCCGAATTTTTCTGCTAACATCTGGTCAATCTGAATAGTAATCAGCGTATCTTCTTTGCCGTATACATTCTTTATCTGAATATCCAGTTTAGGGCCATAAAATGCTGCCTCTCCTATACCGATTTCGTAATCAATTCCCAAATCATCAAGAATATTCTGCATTTTACTCTGTGCTTCGTTCCACTGTTCTTCCGTTCCGATATATTTTGCACGGTCGTTCTTATCCCACTGTGAAAATCTGTACGATACATCTTCATACAGTCCAAGTGTCTTCAGCATGAAAATTGCCAGCTCCAAACAACCTTTGAACTCATCTTCCAACTGTTCGGGTGTACACATCAGGTGTCCTTCCGAAATCGTGAACTGTCTTAAACGGATAAGTCCGTGCATTTCTCCGCTTGCCTCGTTACGGAATAATGTTGATGTTTCATTATAGCGTAACGGCAAATCACGATAAGAACGCTCTCTGTTAAGATATGCCTGATACTGGAAAGGACAAGTCATCGGTCTTAATGCGAAAACTTCCTTGTCTTTCGTTTCGTCACCAAGCACGAACATACCGTCCTGATAATGGTCCCAGTGTCCCGAAATCTTATACAGGTCACTCTTTGCCATAAATGGTGTCTTTGTCAGTAACCAGCCTCTCTTCTGTTCCTCGTCCTCCACAAAACGCTGTAACAACTGTACCACTCTTGCTCCTTTCGGTAACAGAATTGCCAGTCCCTGACCGATAATGTCCACTGTCGTGAACAGTTCCAGTTGTCTGCCCAATTTATTGTGGTCACGCATTAAGGCTTCTTCTCTTTGCTTGAGGTATTCTTCCAGTGCGGACGCTTTCGGGAATGCTGTTCCATATACACGGCATAACTGTTTATTGTTGCTGTCCCCTCTCCAGTAAGCACCCGTGCAATTCAACAGTTTGAATGCTTTGACTACTCCTGTCGACATCAGATGAGGTCCTGCACATAAATCCGTAAAATCGTCCTGTCTGTAAAAACTGATGGGTTCTCCTTTAGAGGCGTGTTCCTGTGCCAGTTCTACTTTGTAAGGTTCGCCCATTTCGGAAAGCATTTTTATTGCCTCGTCAGGGGATAATTCAAATTTTTCCACCGCAATGTTGCTTTTGACAATCGCTTTCATTTCCTTTTCGATGTTTTCCAAATCACTTGCCGAAAATGGTTTTTCTACTTCAAAATCATAATAGAAACCGTTGTCAATCGCAGGTCCTATGGCAAGTTTTGCGTTGGGGTACAGTCTTTTGACCGCCTGTGCCAGAATGTGTGACGCTGTATGCCAGAATGTTTTTTTACCGTCTTTATCGTCAAAATTAAGGATTTCTACTTCACATTCACTGTCGGCATTAAGCACCGTTCTTAAATCCACAACTGCACCATCTACCTTGCCGACACACGCATTTTTATAAATTCCTCCACCAAGCGATTTCGCTACTTCTCCGACAGTTACTCCATTGTCATACTCTCTTACACTGCCGTTTTTCAATCTGACTTTTACCATAATTTTTTACCTGTCCTTTCAAAAATTATTCGTATGGTTCTCATAACTAAAGTTTAGGTCAAGCCTTTTTAAAGGCTTGTAGGGGTCAAGGGGACAAAGTCCCCTTGTGGGATTGTTAAGGGCAATGCCCTTAACCTAAAAAAGTCCTGTCCCACACAACATGGGACAAGACTTTAACTATCTCGTGATTCCACCCAATTTCAGTATGTAAACCATACCCTCATTGACACATATAACGGTGTTCACCGTTACACCTTTTTCGGTGTACAGCTCAAAGGCGGTAAATTATAGCCGATAATGATATCACTTTCAGCTTTTCGTGATACTCTCTGTCAAAATCATTTCTATAATTCGTGTCCTTATCTTCGCTTTTGGTTATTCGTTTTCTCTATCATAACACTTACAGGGCAATTAGTCAAGTGCTTTTTTTATCAAAATTTGCTTTCGCAAATTTTGTTTTGTATTTTGGGAGTTTAAGGGCTTCGCCCTTAAAAATCCTGCTAAGGGGCTGCCGCCCCTTAACCCCGCCCACTTTTTTGAAAAAAAGTGGACAAAAAACTTTTAATTGTCACCGCCTAATGATTGCGTAACAATCAATCGTCTTCCAGACTGATTTCATCAATCAGTTTGTCGATATCTTCCAGACTTTTTTCAATTTCGCCATCCGCAGATGGAGAGTTTATCTCTCTGTTAAAATATTCTTCTGACCACGGACTGTAATTTTCAGGATTTTGTGCTTCTTTTTCCATGTTTTCAATCACACTGTCCACTTCATCAAGGTCTTTATTCACATCATCTTCCACATCACTGACATCAATCGTATGGATTTCCGTATCTGACAGCTTGTCCTGTGAAACTTCATCTTTATATTCCGTTTTTTCTTCAATCTGCAAACTGCCCTTGCCTATATAATGGTCATCTGTTTTCATTTCAGTGTCAACGCTTTTGGCATGAACTGTCATTTCTATCATCATACAAAGAATATATAAACCTATCAGCATAAAGGTTACTGTATCCAGTGAACCCAGAATATCATACATTCCCGAATTGTCATACTGTTTGAGAGCATCTGCAACGGTATATACTGTTACTGTGACAAAACCAGGCATACCGTAAAGCAATGTTCCTTTTACGGTATTCTTGAAAGCTACTCCCTGATACATCATCGAAAGGTGAAGTAATGCCAGTGTCAGAAAAGCCATATAGAACAGATTTGTCATATCGTATTCATGGATAGAGTGTTTGGTGTAGCTGATAAAAGTTGTCACCAGTTGTATACAAGCCCATATTGCGGTCAATGATGAAAATATACCTGTTTTCCTGACCAGATTTTTTCCTGAAAACGACGATATTCCCATAAGTAACAGAATAACTCCACCCAATATTCCGAATATCGCATTAATCATCAGGACAACGGGAGTGTTACCTGTCGCATTCGCTGAAAATAATGCTCCTGCCTGCATACCTGCATTGAAAATCAGTGTCCCTGCGGAAAGTATACCGAGTACTCCTGCCAGTAAATTGCTTTTTGGCTGATAATACTGCGATGTTTTCTTGTCGGCAACGCAAAGTATCAGCAAAACAATATATAACAATGCCACCAGTCCTGCATAGACAAGCCATATCCTGCCACTGTTGAGAAAATTTTTGTCAATTCCTTTGTCGACAAACAATAGCTGATATACCCTCAGCACTACCGAAACTATTGCTACCGGGATAAAAAAAATCCATGAGTATTTCATTCTCATACTAACACCTCGTTATTGATTTATTGGTCAATTTTATTCATAACCTGTCCCTAAGGCTAATAAATATTGGTATACAATCATTTTATTCTAATATCTTTGAGATGTCAATACAAAAATTACCGTATTTACCGTATGTTCAAAAAGAAAGGATTTTTGATGATGAAAAAAAACTTAATTTCTATTGGTCTGCTGATTGTGGCAATCGCTGTCATTCCTTTGCTGGCACTGATGGTCAGTCCTGCAAAATCTCCCGACACTACCGTAAAACCTGCCATTTCCGAAATTTCTCCCACAACATCACCCACTCTTTCAGAAACAAATACAACAGACAGTTTCAGAATTTTTGATAAGGCACTGCAAGAAGTAATTACTGTAAATGATTTTGATTTCTGCATAGGGGCAATCGCTACCGAAACAGATACGGATATCCCCAAAGAAGCACTCAAGGCGGAAATTGTTGCCGTGCATACTTATTATGCCTATCTGCGTCAGCAAAGCCGTCAGCAAAATAAGGATTTCGACTTTGAATGTGACAGCAAAACCTGGAAAGTGTATGTCAGCAAAAACCAGCTCAAGGAAAAACTCCGTGATACCTTTGAGGACTACTATAACACTTTAGAAAGTGCTGTACAGGAAGTCAGTAATTTCCTGATTTTCTATGATGGCAAACTCTGTATGACACCTTATTTTGATATTTCAGTCGGAAATACTTTCAGCTACAGCGAAATTTATAACGAAACTATTCCTTATCTTCGCAGTGTCCCCTCCCCTTTCGACACGCTCGCCAACAATTATACCACTCAACTTACCCTTTCTTTTAACGAACTCGATAAAATAATGTCAGAAAAATTTTCAGACTATCAATCTGCTGAAAATCATTCTGACAACCTCAAAAATATTTCTGAAAGCGAAAATGGTGCCGTTCTGAAAATGACTGTCGGTAATCATACTTTAAGCGGAAAGGATTTTGCGGATATCGTTCATCTTAGAAGTAATGCTTTTACTGTGGATTTTCAAAATAATCAATATCTCTTCACCGTGTACGGCTATGGAGAGAATATCGGTCTGAGTAAATTCGGAGCTTGTAAACTTGCTGAACAAGGATACGATTTTCAGGCTATTCTGCATTACTATTATACAGATATTACGCTTTCTGAAAACTGAACACCAAAAACTTTGCCTGCCGTCAAGCTATGAAAATTAAAAGTTTTGTCCACTTTTTCAAAAGTGGTGGGGTCAAGGGGCAAAGCCCCTTGTGGGATTTTAAAGGGCGAAGCCCTTTAATGGATAAAAACTCAAAACAAAATCTGCGTAAGCAGATTTTGACAATCATTTAACGCTTTAACGATTGTTGACCGTTTCAGGATTCATATCGTGATGGGAAAGTCTGTCCCATGCCAGTTTTTCCCATTTGGTATCAGGCTTGCCGTAATTACAGTAGGGGTCGATGGAAAGTCCGCCTCGTGGCAAAAATTTTCCCCATACTTCAATATATTTCGGTTGCATAAGTTTAATCAAATCTTTCATGATAATATTCACACAGTCTTCATGAAAATCTCCGTGATTGCGGAAACTGAACAGGTATAATTTCAGTGATTTGCTTTCTACCATAAGTTTATCAGGAATGTAGGAAATGTAAATGGTAGCAAAATCAGGCTGACCCGTAATCGGACAAAGACTGGTAAATTCGGGACAGTTGAATTTGACAAAATAATCATTTTCGGTATGTTTATTCGGGAAAGTTTCCAGAATTTGCGGGGAATAATCTGTACTGTAACGAACATTACGGTTACCCAAAAGTGAAATATTTCCCATTTCGTTTTCATTTCTCATCATTCTGTCCCCCTTTCATCAGTGGGTCGGTAAGACCGTTTTTCTTGAAAGCGTCTATCCTGTCACGACAAGTACCGCACAAACCACACGGCTTGTCGTTGCCCTCATAACAACTCCATGTCAGTTCATAGGGAACATTTAAAGCTATTCCTGTTTTAATGACATCTGCCTTTTTCATTCCCACAAAAGGAGCTATCACACTTAACTGCTTACCACTTCCCAGAAAAATAGCTGTGTTGATAGCTTCGTTAAATTCTTGACTGCAATCGGGATAGGCATTGCCTGCACTGTCGTCACTATGTATCCCATAATAAATAACATCGCAATCATTCGCCAGTGCCACACTTGCACTGACAGATAAAAAAAGTCCGTTACGAAACGGTACATAGGTCGAAACAGGCATACCATCAGTAGATTTCAGTTGTTCGGCATAGCTTTCTTTGGGAATTTCTTTTTCAGAACTTGTCAGCAGTGAACAGTCAGAATTTTCAAATATCTTGCTGACATCAATTTCTATATGTTGCACACGGTAATATTCGGTAATCTTTTTTGCCGAAAGCAATTCTCTGAAATGTTTCTGTCCGTAGCTTACCGACAAGGCAATCACATTTTCGCTACCGTATTTTTCTACTGCCAGTGCCAGACAAGTTGTGCTGTCTGTACCACCACTGAACAACACCAATGCTTTACTCATAATCTTACATACTCCTTAGTTATTTAGTCGGGGACGCTGTCCCCGAACCCCTGTTTAAGGGCTACCGCCCTTAAAAATCCTGTCCACTTTTTTGAAAAAAAGTGGACAATAAACAATCCGAACGAAGTGAGCCAGAAAAGTTTTTGTCAAACTTTTTTCAAAAAGTTTGTGGGGTTCAGGGGCAACGCCCCTGATGAAATTGTTAAGGGCAAAGCCCTTAACAGAAACAATACCTTTTAATTTCAGTCGAATTTCAGAAGGTCTTTGAGTTCGGAATCAGTCCTGAATTTTCCACGATAGGTGGTCGTAATGGTTTTTGACGATGAGTTTCTGATACCTCTTGCGGTCATACAACTATGACAACCGCTTATCGCTACACCTATATCTTCACTTCCGCTGGCTTCGGCAACAATTTCGGCAATATCTTCACCTAGCTTTTCCTGTAACTGCAAGCGTTTTCCCGCCATATCACACATTCTGGCAATCTTACTCAACCCTAAAACTTTTCCATTAGGAATATACGCAACATTCACTCTCATATCATACATCAATGCCATATGATGTTCACAATAACTGAAAACTGTGATATCTTTCATAACGATAGCATTTTCACTTTCAGAATGGTAATCAAAAGTCTTTCCGAACATTTCCGCAATTTCATGGTTGCTATAGGCGATACCCTCCAGCATTTCTTCCAGCATTTCGGCAACTCTCTGCGGTGTTTCACGCAATCCCTCACGATTAGGGTCTTCACCTATTGCCTCTAAAATACCGACAATGTGTTTTTCTATTGCTTGTTTATCCATAAAGTTAAACACCTCTTTCGTTGGGATTCCAGATAAATTTATGTAACTGTAATTGTAGTCTGACTTTGTTGAGATGATTTTGTAGCATAAAGCTGACGATTTCCTGTGGATTGATTTTTCCGAAAACAGGACTAAGATAGACATGACATTTTTCTGTAAGTGAATACTGTCGGATAATTTTCAAGGCTGTTTGTAGGTCTTTTTCACTGCCGACAACAAATTTTACTGTATCGTCTTTTTGCAATAACGCAAAATTATCCATACACATCTTATCTTCCATACCGCTTGACAGAGATTTATAATCCATCGTGAATAAAGGACGATATGGTAAAACAGAAAATTCATCAAGCGGAATACTGCCGTTAGTTTCTATTTCGACACTAAGTCCTTTTTCGCCAAGTAAATTAATCAGTTCGGCAATATCATTTTGCAACAATGGTTCACCGCCTGTAAGTGTGACATTCTCTATATTCTGAGCGATAATCCAATGGGCAAGTTCATCAGGAGTGTAGAGTGTAAACGGAACATCGGGCATATTCGCCCATTGTGTGTCGCAGTAGGAACAGTGAAGATTACAGCCTTTAAAACGAACAAACACCGCCACTGTGCCTGCCCGACTGCCCTCACCATTAATACTGACGAATTTTTCCACAACATTCAGCATAAACAATCCTCCTCATAGCAGGCACAGTTGTTCGGTGTTTCGTATACGGTAACTTTAGAAACAGGTAATCCCTTGTTCTTGAGCATAGTAAAAAAGTGTCTGGCAAAGTTTTCCGCAGTGGGACGGAAAGAAACTTCTGTAAGAGAAAAGTTTTCCTCTTGTAAAGCAAGCAAAGTTGTCGGTTTAAGGGAATTTTTTTCGTAAATTAAAGTATGGTCAAAACTGTCGGCAATGTCTTTCAGAACAGTTTTGAAGTCGCCGAAATCAATTATCATTCCGTTTTCAGGTGTGTTTTCCTGCAAGGTCAAAGAACGGATTTCTGCCTCAATCACCCAGCGGTGACCGTGAATATTAGCACATTTTCCGTTGTAATTTTTCAGAAAATGCGAACTGTCAAAATGAGCCGAAGTTTTTAATGTATACATGAAGTCACCTCAAAAAATAAGCGTCTGCCACTAAGCAGACGCACCGTTTTTGGACACACTAACAAAAAGCACAGTTTTATTATGTGCTTTCTGCCCTAGTTTTGTTTAAAGACAGGATGGTGCAAACGAACTGTCTTATTACCATTTCTGTCAATTATAACATTTTGAAAGAATTTGTCAATATTATGGCAAAAAATTTCTACCTGAGCGGTTGAAAATCAGGTAATGATGGTCAAAATCTGCTTACGCAGATTTTGTTTTGAATTTTTATCCATTAAAGGGCTTCGCCCTTTAAAATCCTGACAAGGGGACTTTGTCCCCTTGACCCCTACCACTTTTGAAAAAGTGGACAAAACTTTTAATTGTCATAGCTAGAGGTTGTTTTTCATCATTACGGATTTCTGAAATATTCAGTTCAGAAAACTGATTATCAGACTGATAGCTGTATCTGCCTTTTTGGGGTCAGAAAAACGATGGTCAGCATTTTGTACTGTTTCAAGGGGAATACCGTTGTTTTCGGCAAATGTCTTTACCACTTCATAAGAAACGACTTCATCTTTGTTTCCCTGTACAATCAGCATATTATCGCTATAAGAATGATAATTGTTTTGTGTGATATCCGATTTTTTCAAATCATCAATAAAATCTTTTGTGACTTTAACTTTTCTGTCAAACCCAAGCAGGACAGGTTTACCTTTCTGAATAGTTTTCAGATTTTCAGTGACCATGAGTGCATTGGTTGTTGTTTCATACATATTCACCGCAGGACAACGCAATGCTATTTTAGTAAACGGATTATCATTTTCGGCAATATATTTCAGCAAAAGATATCCGCCGAAACTTGTTCCGCAACCGTAAAGCTGTTGTGCCTTGAAATTTTCTCTGGCATAGTGGACAACAATATCCAGATAGACAAGACAATCTTTAAGTAATAATTTATTTCTTGCATCATCACCGTGACACGGCAAGTCAAAAATCAGCAATGCTCTTTCACGGTGCTTTTTCTGTGACCTTTCAGCAATCTTTTCGGCAAATTTGTTATCCTTGAACCCACTGAAACCGTGACAGAAAATAATAATCTCCTGAATTGTTCTGGGATTGTCGCAGTAAAGTTTACACCGTATACTGAACCCTTTCTGATTGATATTGAAATATTTTATCATATTTACCACACCTTAGCTGTTGTTTTGTTCAGTGTAACATAATTGCCGTTTCGTTGCAAGTACTTTGCAACGAAACGGCAAAAATAATGGTTCATTGAAGATTTCTGATTAACTTCTGATAATTTTTCTTAGATACGGCTTTGCTGATGGGAGTAGACAAGATACCCGCCGTCACACCGATAATCCACACAAACCGCCACGAAACCAGTAAACCAAAAAGCACAATAAGAACAACAACTATCAGCCAGTACAGAATACGGAACAAACCGTCCATTTTATGTAATTCTTTGAGGATATCTTTGGAATGAGAGGTATGGGGAGCGTTTTCGATAAATTCTGCAATACCTGTTGTTCCGCAACAACTACGGAAATCCTCACTGTATAATTCAGCGGATTGGCTGTAGGAAGTGTGGTTGAGAATTTCCTGTACGGCATTTCGGATAGCGTCTGCCGAATTTTCTTCAAGCATTACTCCTGCACCGACTTCTTTGGTCTTTCGGGCAACGGCATACTGTTCGCCCGTCTGAGGGTACAGAACCATAGGTGTTGCCATATACAGACTTTCCGATACACTATTCATTCCACAATGAGTAATGAATACGCTCGTTTTGGCAAGAATTTCCAACTGATTGACATAGGGATAGGCTTTGACATTTTCGGGAAGTTTGCCTAACAGGTTGATATCCATGCTTTTTCCCACAGAAATGATAATTTCAACGGGTAAGTCTTTCAACGCTTCAATACAGTTGGTGTAAAAATCGGGGCGTTCATTGATAACCGTTCCCATAGAAATATAGACAAGCGGTTTCTCTGTGTTTTTATGAGGAATTTCCTTGCTGAATACGGAAGGTCCTGCAAATAAATAATGGTCGGAATAACTTTCCACACAAGGCTGGAATTTTCGGGAAGTGTAGACAACGGTATCGGTATCGTTATCATTCTGTACCAGTGACAATGTGCTTTTGACATGATAGCCATAAGGTTTCAAGGTTTTGAGTTCTCTGGAAATTTTAGGAAGTCCTAAAATCATATCTGCCAGTTCTGACGGTGTATGTTTCATATACTTTGAGGACATTTCATTAAAAGCAAATGTACTTGTCGATACCACCATAGGAACATGATGTTTCCATGCGTTCAGTTTCCCCCAGAAACAAGCACTGTCCGTATAAACAACATCAGGAGCAAAGTCTTTGAACTCTTTTTCCAGAAAGTCATTCAGTTTTAAGGTAATGCGGATATCCTGTATACTCATTTCTGTCAAGGAAACATTTTTTAATGCTTTTTCTTCTTCTTTGGTCAGTTTGGGAAGATAGTCCTCACAAGAGATGAACTCTGCCCCTGTTGAACGGATTTTTTCGGCAAATTCGTTGAAAGAATAAAAACGAACCTGATTTCCACGATTAACCAATTCACTGGCAACAGGCAACATCGGATTTGTGTGACCGTGTGCGGGAATACAGAACATTGCTATTTTTTTCATTTCTCTCCACCACCTTTCTGATTATTGAATGCCACTCCGAAAAGTCCGTCAAAGGCTTCTTTCGGCAAAATAGCGATACCTCTTTCTTCATCGCCTAAAAGCAACAGTGTATCCCCTGATTTAATGTTGAACACATCTCTTGCCTGTTTCGGTATGACAATCTGTCCTTTTTCTCCTACTGTAGCTGTCCAGGCGTATTTTCCTTTCGGTGCTGTCATCTTACTCACTCCTAAAGTATGATTTGTTATACAAATTATACTTATCATTCGCTATGTTGTCAAGTCTTTTCAAAATATTTGTTGTTTTAGATTATTTATTTTCTTGAATAAAATAAATTTTATTCTTATTTGCTATACATCTTCTGCCTGATAATTTCACAGTAAATATTCACATATTCTTTACAAAATCCATATGATTTATTCTTTTCTGTGACAACTTCAAACAAACAAAGAATGGGTAAGTTAGAATTTTTGTAATTTCGAACAAATGTTCAGAAATTGCTTGATTTTTCCATCAGAATTTGCTACAATATCAGCGAAAGGACAAACAATAGTTTTATTGAAAATGTATATTATTGTTTTTCTTTTCAAACGATGATAATTTTTTCTTGAGATAGCCAGATGATAATGGTCAGTATTATTTTGTTATCCGCTTTCAGTGAAAAATTATCTAATATTATTGTGAACAGGAGGTTTACACACTTGCAATATGATGTATGGGCAACAGAATATGAAACACAGACAACTGTCCTGAAGAACCGTATCACCAATCTCAAACAACAGAAAAAACATTGCCGTCTGATGAAACAGTCCGAAGAACTTTCCAGCAGAATCGACTCTCTTTATACGATGTATCTGGAAAGCAAACATACGGGAGAATTACTCAGACAGCGTGCTATAAAGGAACATTATCATGAAAGTATTTCCCAGCGATAATGTCAGACTGGAAAGTCTGTCGCAGGCAATGGCATACAGAAATTACTGTCTTTCGCATAACGACAACAAGGCTGAAATCGAAAGAATGAAACGACATCTCTACAAAGCCCTTGAAATTGAACTTACCGAAAAACAACGCTACTGTATCACACAGTACTATCTTAAAGGACGCAAAATGAAAGATATTGCTGAAGATTTACAGGTCAATCCTAGTGTTGTCAGCCGTCATATTTCCAGAGGTATCAATAAAATCAAAAAGACATTGCCTTATTCCAATAAATAAAGAGTGTATTAGGTGACAAAATGCCGTCTGTTATAACAGACGGCATTTTTTTGTGTTAAGGGCGTTGCCTCTGTTAAGGGCGTTGCCCTTAACAATCCCATGAGGGGCTTTGCCCCTCAACCCCACGAACTTTTTAAAAAAAGTTCGACAAAAACTTTCAAGGCTCACTTCGTTCGGAAATCTTTATTTAAAGTGTTGGCGGTGAAACTTAAAAGTTTTTTGTCCACTTTTTTTCAAAAAAGTGGGCAGGGTTAAGGGGCGGCAGCCCCTTAGCAGGATTTTTAAAGGCGGCAGCCCTTAAATCAGGAGTTCGGGGAGGAACTCCCCGAAAAAAAAGAAGTCGGTAAATTGCTTTACCGACACTTTTCTTTATGGAAACGAAATTATTTGATTTCAACTTCTGCTCCAGCTTCTTCAAGTTCTTTCTTGAGAGCTTCAGCATCGTCTTTGGAGATAGCTTCTTTGATAGCTTTGGGAGCACTTTCAACGAGTTCTTTGGATTCTTTAAGTCCAAGACCTGTAATCTTTCTGACAGCTTTGATAACGCCCATTTTACTTGAACCGAAAGATTTAAGAATAACATCAAATTCTGTTTTCTCTTCAACGGGAGCAGCTTCAACGGGAGCAGCAGCAACCGCAGCAGCAGCGGATACACCAAATTCGTCTTCAACAGCGTGAACAAGTTCAGCCAGTTCAAGAACGGTGAGTGTTTTCAATGTTTCAATAATACCTGTAATTTTTTCAGATGCCATGATAAAAACCTCCATATTAATAAATTAGTTTTGTGTTAATGATTATTCGGCAGTTTCTTCAGTAGTGCCTTCGGTCTGTTTGTCCACGATAGCCTGTACGGCACGAGCAAACGCAGAAATAGGTGCCTGGAATGCACCAAGTACATTTGCCAGCAATACTTCACGGGACGGCAGTTTTGCCAGACTTTGAATTTTCTCCAGACTGATAACATCGTTATCCATATAGCCTGATTTTACTTCAAACTTGTCATTCTTGTCGGCAAACTTGCAAAGAATACGAGCAGCAGCAACATAGTCTTCATCACAGGTTGCCAGTGCAGTAGTTCCTTCCAGAACGCCTTTCATATCCCCAAGACCTGCATTGTCAGCAGCACGGGACAAAAGCGTATTTTTAACAACGGTATATTTTACACCGTTCTCTCTTAACTCCTTACGAAGTTTTGTGTCATCCTCAACGGTGATACCCTCATATTTTACGACTACACCTGCGATAGAGTTCTGTAATCTTTCTGTGAGAGTAGCAACAATTGCTTTCTTTTGTTCAAGAACTTTTTGACTTGCCAAAGTAATTTCACCTCCATAAAAAGTAACTGAATATCTCAAAGTGAAGTACTCACCGCCTATAGAGACGGGAGCTTCCTTTAATCCGCCCAACCTTGCAAAGGATTTCATTTTACGGGAATCAGTTTCCGAGGCTATGGGTTTTTTATGAGGCAAACCCTTCCCGTACTCCTTACGGTACTGCTGTCTTACGAACAACTTTTGAAAACCTATATTTTAGCAACATATATTTATGTTGTCAAGGAAAAAGTCAACCTTACGGCTGACGGGCAATTCATCTCCGACCTCTATAGGTCGGAATTTCTTTGCCGTTTCAAGATAAAAGTGCCTTTTCCTGACAAGAAAAGGCACACAACATACACACTTCGTCAAAATAACTTCTGACAAATTTCTGCGACCCATTCTCGGCAGGTAGGAAAATTCCTTTTATCATAACACACCTGCTGTCTTTGAACAGCTTTATATACCGTTACATTAAAGTAAGGATTTGTAAAATGATTAACCACCAATTCTGTTGGAATTAATGCGGACACCAGGTCCCATTGTACAGGAAACCGTACAGGAACGGATATACTGACCTTTAGTGGCAGCGGGTTTAGCTTTAAGAATTGCTTCAAGCAATGTATTGAAGTTTTCAGCAAGTTTTTCTTTACCGAATGACGCTTTACCTATCGGACAGTGAATGATGTTTGTTTTGTCAAGACGGTACTCAATCTTACCTGCTTTTGCCTCTTTGATAGCTTTGGCAATATCAGGGGTTACTGTACCTGCTTTCGGGTTGGGCATCAAGCCACGAGGTCCCAAAATTCTACCAAGACGACCTACCAGACCCATCATGTCAGGGGTTGTGATAAGTACATCAAAATCCATCCAGCCTTCCTGCTGAATTTTCCGTGTCATATCTTCTGCTCCGACATAATCTGCACCAGCTTCTTTTGCAAGGTCTACATTGCCACCTTTACATACAGCCAGTACTCTTACGCTTTTACCTGTACCGTTGGGTAATACGATAGCTCCTCTTACCTGTTGGTCTGCGTGACGGCTGTCTACACCCAGTTTGACATGAACTTCTACTGTTTCATCAAATTTAGCGGTAGCGGTCTTGACAACCAAATCCAACGCTTCATCTGACTCATATAATTTTGTTCTGTCGATAAGTTTTGCACTTTCGACATATTTTTTACCGTGTTTCAATTTCGTTCCTCCCTGTGGTAAAATCGGATTGTTTCCTCCCACTATTTCTACTCACGCACCCAATACGGGCAACCAACATCAGTCTACTACTTCTACACCCATACTGCGGGCTGTTCCAGCTATCATGCTCATCGCACTTTCCAGCGAAGCCGCATTCAGGTCAGGCATTTTCTGTGTAGCGATTTGTTCAATCTGCGTGCGGGTAATCTTTGCAACTTTTGTTTTGTTCGGCACACCTGAACCACTCTGAATGTTACAAGCCTTTTTAATTAATACGGCAGCAGGCGGTGTCTTTGTCACAAACGAGAAAGAACGGTCTGCGTATACTGTGATGACGACAGGAATAATCATTCCTATATCACCTTTAGTGCGTTCGTTAAATTCTTTGGTGAACGCCATAATGTTTACACCATGCTGACCGAGTGCCGGTCCTACAGGCGGTGCCGGAGTAGCTTTACCGGCAGGGATTTGCAGTTTAATAAAACCTACAACCTTTTGAGCCATTATTTTTGCACCTCCATTTGTGGTAATCGTCGGAATGTTTTGCTTTATGGATTTACATTCCTCCCACAGGGGATAATTTCCTTTTTGAATCTCCCCTTATCTAATAACTGTATTTTCTTACAGATTATCAGCATGAATTTTTAGTCTGACAATAACTGAACCTGACTGAGTTCCAATTCTGCCACAGTTTCTCTTCCAAACATCGAAACCGTTACTTTGACAATATTCTTGTCAATCGCAATTTCCTGTACAGTCCCTACAAAGTCCTCTAAAGGTCCGCTGACAATGCGTACATTATCTCCGACACTGTACAATACTTCAACACTTTTTACCTCTACGCCCATCTTGATAACTTCTTCTTCGGTAAGAGGAACAGGCGTTGTTGATGAACCGACAAATCCCGTACAACCTCGTATATTACGCACGACATACCATGTTTCATCGGTATATACCATCTTGATAAAGACATATCCGGGAAAAAGTTTCCGTTCAACCTCTTTTACCTTTCCTTTTTCTCCGATTTCGGTTACCTTTTCGGTAGGGATTTTGACATCTTGAATAACATCCTGAAGATTTCTGTTTTCGACAGTTTTCTCCAATGTGGAGGCGACTTTGTTCTCATACCCTGAATAGGTGTGTACAACATACCATTTTGCCTCATCTGCCACTACACATCTTCCTCTCTGCTATTTAGCCTGCCGATGTTTCCATTACGAGATTAAGCAAAGCAAAAAGTCCCCTGTCAAGACCGAAAATCAGCAATCCCATCACAATAATTATCACCAATACGATTCCACAGTTTTTAAATACGGATTTTGGTGTCGGCCATGTGATTTTCTTGATTTCCGCCTTACACTCACGAAAGTATTTTGCTATTCTGGAAAAAATGTTAGGCTTTTTATTTTTCTTACTGTCAGTCTTTTTGGTGTCTTTAGCTTTTTTGTCGATTTTGTCCGACTTCTTTTCAGCTTTTACACCGACTTCTTTTTCAGCCATAACTTTTCTACCTCCGTGATTATTTAGTTTCCTTGTGAACAGTATGTTTGTTACAGAATCTGCAATGTTTCTTCATTTCAAGTCTTTCGGGGTCATTTTTCTTGTTTTTCATCGTGTTGTAGTTACGCTGTTTACATTCTGTACAAGCTAATGTTATTTTTACTCTCATTCTGACGGCACCTCCGATATTGCGGTAATTTTAGCCTCCCTCAAAACAGGCACAAAAAAATAAGCCTCTTCTGAGGTATAATTACTATATCACATATCTTTTCTTTCGTCAAGTCTTTTTGCAAACTTTTTTCCGTTAAGGGCGTTGCCCTTAACAATCCCATGAGGGGCGTTGCCCCTGAACCCCACAAACTTTTTGAAAAAAGTTTGACAAAAACTTTCAAGGCTCACTGCGTTCGGATTTTCCGCTAAGGCTTAGCTGTGACACTTAAAAGTTTTTTGTCCACTTTTTTTCAAAAAAGTGGGCAGGGTTAAGGGGCGGCAGCCCCTTAGCAGGATTTTTAAGGGCGGCAGCCCTTAAACTTAAAGGGTTATTAAGGGGCGGCAGCCCCTTAGCAGGATTTTTAAGGGCGACAGCCCTTAAACTTAAAGAGTGTTGTCAAGGAGTTCATGGTAATATCTGGAGTAGTCGGTACGGTTGTCCTTGATGAACTTGATGGCGGCTGACGGGTGAGTGTTGAGAATACCTGTCAGTAAATAGGGAATGTCATAGCCCCATACATTGCCTTCTTCTTTGAGCTTGACCATGTGTTTTTCGACAAAGTTCAGCAAGGGGAAAAGTTTGTATTTGGGATTTCGCAGAAAACTTAACAAGGATTCTGTAAAACAGTTGCCTGCCCCACGCCCCATTCCGCTTATTGTAGAATCCAACATCTTGGCATTGTGCATAAGAGCAGTTATGGTGTTGGCAAATGCAAGCTGTTGGTTGTTGTGAGCGTGCATACCGATTTTTTTATTGAATTTATCTCCGATTTCTACATACTGGTCAGTCAGACGGGCTATCTGTTCGGGATAGAAACAACCGAAACTATCAACAATATAAATGTAATCTGTACTGCTACGGGCAATTTCATTCAGACCGTTGATAAGTTCTTCACTGCCTATTTTCGATACCGCCATAAGATTACAGGACACTTCATAACCTTTATTTTTAGCGTCCTCAATCATTTCGATTGCAGTCGGGATAGAGTTGATATAGGTAGCCACTCTAATCATGTCAACAGGACTGTCGCTTTTATCAAGAATATCCCTATGATAATTGGTTCTGCCAACATCAGCCATAACCGAAATCTTTAAATTGCTGTCATTGTCACCGACAATCGCACGGATATCGTCATCTTTACAGAATTTCCATTTTCCGTACTCACTCTCATCAAAAATATCTCTGTCTGCCTTATACCCGAACTCCATATAATCAATACCCGATAAAATACAGGTTCTGTATAAATCCCTGACAAACTCATCAGAAAAACGAAAATTGTTGACCAGTCCACCATCTCTTAATGTACAGTCAAGCACTTTCAAAGACGGACTGTAAGAAACTAAATTAGCATTGGTAATTTGTGCCATATGAAAACCTCCATAAAAACGCTTATTTACTTTAGCACATAAAACTTTTACACTTTTATCTGCTAAATTATTCCTGATTTCATTGTTAATTATATACAGGCAAATAGATAATGTCAAGAAAAATTTTCTACCTGAGAGTTAAAAATCAAATAGTTATTGTCAAAATTTGCTTTGCAAATTTTGTTTTGAATTTTTATCTGTTAAAGGGCTTCGCCCTTTAAAATCCCACAAGGGGTTTCACCCCTTGACCCCACCACTTTTTGAAAAAAGTGGACAAAAACTTTTAATTGTCATAGCTAAAGGTTGTTTTTCTCTAATCAGGCATTTCAGAAAATTATTTCAACCGTTACAGGTGGAAATTTTTTGATTTTTTGTCGAATAAGAAAAGTTTGTCTATTGCAGGAAAATTAAGACAATGCTATAATCATAGAAAATGATAGATTTACGGAGAAAAACAGCTATGACAGATTACGAAAAAGGACTGTCCGAACAAGAAGTCCGAAAGCGTTTGGAAAACGGTCAATATAACAAAGCGGATAATTTTGAAACCAAGTCATTTTTACAGATTTTAAAAGATAATGTCTGTACGCTGTTCAATGCGATGAATTTATTTTTAGCGATAGCGGTTATCAGTGTAGGGTCATATAAAAACATTATGTTTATGATGGTAGTGATTATCAATGCTCTGATAGGTACTGTTCAGGAACTGCGGGCAAAAAAAACTATCGAAAAACTTTCCATTGTCGGCAAACAGAAAATCAAAGTCTTGCGTGACGGCAAGATTATCGAAGTCGATACAGAAGAACTGGTACTTGACGATATATTTTTTCTGGAAAATGGCAATCAGGTTCCTACAGACTGTGTTGTGATAGAGGGCAGTTGTGAAGTCAATGAGTCCTTACTGACGGGAGAATCTGATGCTGTGTTCAAAAATCCCGCTGACAAATTAATTTCAGGAAGTTTCATTGTCAGCGGAAAATGTAAGGTACAGGCGGAAAAAGTCGGTGGGGATAACTATGCTTCTCATATTTTCAAAGGAGCAAGATATGTCAAAAAGGTCAATTCCCAGATTATGCAATCGCTTAATCTGATTATTAAAACAATGTCCATTGTCATTCTCCCTGTAGGAACACTGCTTTTTTTAAGACAGTATTTTGTCAGTAACGATATCCGACAATCTGTGATAGGTTCAGTCGGAGCATTGATTGGTATGATACCCGAAGGTCTGATACTCCTGACAAGTACGGTTCTGGCGGTGGGGGTTATCCGTCTGTCAAAACAGAAAGTTCTCACACAGGAAATGCTTTGTATCGAAACTTTAGCAAGAGTAGATGTCTTATGCCTGGATAAAACAGGTACGATTACCGAAGGTTGTATGGAAGTCAGCAAAATTATTCCTACAAATAACAGTACATCTGAACAACTGGAAAAGGCTTTATATGCACTTGGTCAGTGTTCACAGGATAATAACCCTACTATCAATGCAATCCGTGAGAAATTTTCAGGAAATACTACGCTTACACCTCAAAATATTATGCCTTTTTCGTCCGAAAAAAAATGGTCGGGAATTTATTTCGGTGAGGATATCGGCACTTATCTTATCGGTGCAGAAGAATTTTTATTGGGTGGTAAAAACAGTGAAATTCAGAAGATTATCAGAGATATTCCCAAAGGCTATCGTGTGATTACTGTAGCTTATTCGGAAAACAATTTTCAAGAAAGAAATCTGCCCGAAAATGTCGTACCGCTTGGTATAGTTGTGCTGAGGGATAAAATTCGTAAGGAAGCAAAAGCAACACTGGAATATTTTGACAAACAAGGTGTGACAATTAAAGTGATTTCGGGGGATAATCCCGAAACGGTTTCCGCTGTAGCAGAACAGGCTGGGGTCAAAAACTATGATAAAGTAGTTGACGCAACTACCTTACAGACAGAAGAAGATATCTTTGACGCTGTAGAAAAATACACCGTATTCGGCAGGGTAACACCGAAACAGAAATTACAGATGGTGAAAGCCTTACAGAAACACTCCCACACAGTAGCAATGACAGGTGACGGTGTTAATGATGTACTGGCACTAAAAGAGGCAGATTGTTCCATTGCGATGGCAAGTGGTAGTGAGTCGGCAAGGTGTGTTGCCCAACTGGTTTTGCTCGATTCCAATTTTGCCTCCATGCCGAAAGTTCTGGCCGAAGGCAGACGCTCTATCAATAATATCCAGCGTTCCGCCTCACTGTTTCTGGTCAAGACCATATTTTCTACAATACTTGCTGTTATTTTTGTGTTCTGGGGTCAACAGTACCCTTTCTCTCCCATTCAGATGACTTTGGTCAATGCGTTCTGTATCGGTTTCCCGTCATTCGTGCTGGCTCTTGAACCCAATGAAGATATGGTCAAAGGTAATTTCCTGATGAACATTCTCAACAAAGCCGTTCCAGGAGGTATAACGGTTGTATTTGCGGTTGTCATGGTGAAAATTCTGGAAATATTCTGTCAGTTCGATGCAGAATTTTCTTCTACTCTCGCCGTTTCACTGACTGCCTTTACAGGATTGATGGTCATTTTCAAAACAAGTCTGCCGTTTAATCTTATCCGCAGTCTGATGTTTGCCATTTCGGTAAGCGGTATGGTATTCGGAATTACTTACTCCAAATTCGTTATCCGAAAATTTATAGGTATTCATAACTTTTTCGGATTTGTGGATATGTCACAGACTTTTTTAGTTTATTTTCTGATTGGTGCAGGCGTAAGTATAGGGATTTTTTTGACGGTTACTTTCCTTCGAAAAAAATTATTTGACAGGTTTAAGGGCTGCCACCCTTAAAAATCCTGCTAAGGGGCTGCCGCCCCTTAACCCCGCCCACTTTTCCCCCAAAAGTGGACAAAAAACTTTTATGGCTCACTTCGTTCGGATTGCTATCTCAAAGTATAGCGATGACAATTAAAAGTTTTTGTCGAACTTTTTTCAAAAAGTTCGTGGGGTTCAGGGGCAAAGCCCCTGATGGGATTTTTAAGGGCAAAGCCCGATTTTTAAGGGCAAAGCCCTTAAACTCCCCGAAATTCCAAACAAAATTTGCGTAAGCAAATTTTGACATTATCTGTTCTGACAAAGACGAATGTTATAAAAGAAAAACGGTAAATTGTATTTTTGAAAAATACAATTTGCCGTTTCTTTTCATAGCCGTACTGGGGAAAAATCCCCATACCCCATTATAAACTCATTACTGAATAGGTTCAAAATCCGCTACACCGTGTTTGCAAAGCGGACAGATGAAATCATCAGGCAAATCGCCTTCGTGAACATATCCGCATACTTTACATACCCAACCTTTTTTACCTTCGGTCTGGGGTTTGGGTTTGACATTGTTCTGATAATAGGTATAAGTCATCGTTTCCTTATCAGAAACAACTCTCGCCTCACTCACACTACAAATGAACATACCATGTGTATCAAGGTCGATATAGTCCTCAACTTTCAGCGACATAAAAGAATTGATATACTTGTTCAGGAATACAAGACCGTTGTCAGAACGGAGTTTTTCATAATCAACAAACTTATCCGTATTTCTGCCACTCTGGAAACCGAAATTCTCAAATACACTGAACGGTGCCTCTACCGAAAGACAGTTGACATTCATCATACCTGTCTGTTTGATGACATGATGAGAATAATTCTGTTTGTTGATGCAGACAGCAACTCTGTTAGGTGTACTTGTGACCTGCGTTACAGTATTGACAATAAGACCGTTATCCTTTTTGCCGTCATTGGAAGTCACTACATACAGACCATAGCCGATATTAAAGAGAGCTTTAAGGTCATTTTTATTAGCGGTTTCCTCGTGTTGAGCCATATAGTCCATACAAAGTTCGTTGGCAAGTTTTTCAAGCTGGTCTTTGCTGTCCTGATTGAGTGCGGAAAGAATTTTAACATTGTTTTCCGTATAGGTAATTTTCTTACAGCCTTCAAGCATTTTCCTGATGACCTTGTTCGCCATAGGAGCCCACGAGCCGTTTTCAATAATAGCAACTGTTCTGTTCTGGAAATTGCGTTCGGTGAGGTGTTCGATGAACTCTCGCATAAAGGGGAAAATATCCGCATTGTAGGTAGTGGTAGCCAGTACAATTCTGCCATAACGGAAAGCGTCCTCTACAGCTTCTGCCATGTCGCACCTTGCCAAATCGTTGACAACAACTTTCGGACAACCCTTTACCCTTAATTTTTCTGCCAGAATTTCCACAGCTTTTTTGGTATTGCCGTATACGGAAGTGTAGGCAATCATCACACCGTCACTTTCTACACCATAACTTGACCATGTGTTGTACAGTCCTAAATAGTAACCCAGATTTTCTGTCAGTACAGGACCATGTAACGGACAAATGATTTCGATATCCAGTTTAGTTGTCTTTTTGAGCAATGCCTGTACCTGCATACCGTATTTTCCGACAATACCTATATAGTAGCGTCTTGCCTCACAAGCCCAGTCTTCGTCAACATCTAAAGCACCGAATTTTCCGAAACCGTCTGCCGAAAACAGTACCTTATCCTTGCTGTCATAAGTGACAATAACTTCGGGCCAATGTACCATAGGTGCAGTAACAAAAGTCAGGGTATGTGTACCTAAGTCTAAGGTATCTCCCTCACCCACAACAATTCTTCTTTCTGCAAAGTCCGTACCGAAAAAGTTTTTCATCATGTTGAATGCCTTTGCCGAAGATACAACTGTTGCCTCAGGATAGTTCTTTAAGAACACCTCGATATTAGCAGAGTGGTCTGGTTCCATATGCTGAACAACAAGATAGTCAGGGTTTCTGCCTTGCAGAGCGTCTTCGACATTGTTCAGCCATTCGTGGGTGAAGTTGCGGTCAACCGTATCCATAACCGCAATTTTTTCGTCCATGATAACATAGGAGTTGTACGCCATACCGTTGGGAACATCATACTGTCCCTCAAACAGGTCAATTTTATGGTCGTTTACGCCTACATACTTGATGTCATTGGTGATATTCATTTGCAAAACCTCCGTAATCTGTAAAATGAATCCAACTGTGCGGTTAAAAATCCAATAGTTACTGTCAAAATTTGCTTACGCAAATTTTGTTTGGATTTGGGGAGTTTAAGGGCTTTGCCCTTAAAAATCCCACAAGGGGCTTTGCCCCTTGACCCCACAAGCCTTTGAAAAGGCTTGACCGAAACTTTTAATTGTCATTTGTCCTCATTGTAGCATATTCATTTCTGTTTTTCAACAAAAATTGGAAAATCAATTTGCAAATTTTGTGTGAATTTAAAAAATTCTTTTTCAGAAAAAATCCGCATAATTCTGTCAAAGAAAAATCGCTGTGTTAATTCGGCGATTATGAGGCAAAATAACATCAGCACGAAAACGGAGGTGTTATTTTGAAAAAATTTGTCAGATTGTTTACCACAGTGACAACATTCTTTTGTGCAATAATTTTCACGGCAGGTACTGTACTGGGAAATATCTTGCCGTCTGATTATTATACTGACCGTCTGGGGTCACAATCTCTTGCAGTATACGGTGTCACTCTCAATACCTACAAAAACGAAAATCAGGAAATTTCGGGAAAGTTGATGTTCGGGAATATTTTTCCGATTAAAACCGTCAATATTCAGCTCAAACCCAACGAAACCGTTATTCCCTGTGGAAACCCGTTTGGTATACGCCTGTTTACAGAAGGTGTGATGGTAGTCAAAACGGAAAAAATGACCGTAAACGGTAAAACCTATCACCCTGCAAAAGAGGCTGGGATAGAAACAGGTGATGTAATTACTTATGCCAACGGAAAAAAAATCACCTGTACAGAAGATTTACCTGTAGCGGTCAACGAAAGCAAAGGAAAACCCGTCACATTACGGATAGTCCGCAACCATAAGACCATAGCCAAAACTGTTATGCCTGTCAAGACCAACGAAAACTATAAAATCGGAATATGGGTGCGTGACAGTTCGGCTGGCATAGGTACAATGACTTTTTATCACAGCGAAAGTCATGCTTTTGGTGGATTAGGTCACGGGATTTGCGATACCGATACAGGACAGCTCATGCCATTGGCACAGGGAGAAGTCACAGGTGCAGAAATCGAAAGTATCACCAAAGCTAAATCAGGTGTAGCAGGAACACTTAACGGACATCACTGTGAAAATTTATGTAAAGGTTATGTAATAAGCAACTGTGAAGCAGGTATTTTCGGTTATATACAGACTTCCCCTGTCAACCATCAACCATTGCCCATCGCTTACAAACAGCAACTTCAGACAGGAAAAGCAAAAATAATCACCACTATCGACAATACCTCTCCAAAATATTACGATGTAGAAATATGTTCCATCAACTATAACGAAAGCAACAAAACCAAAAATATCGTCATTCAGGTCACAGACAAAGAACTTTTACGCAAGACCAACGGTATTGTACAAGGTATGAGTGGAAGTCCCATTATACAGAACAATCGTTTAGTAGGAGCAGTCACTCATGTATTTGTCAACGAACCCTCCAAAGGTTACGGTATTTTTGCCGAAAACATGATTTCCGCTTTCAACACCGAAAGCCTTAAATCTTCGCCGTGTTAAGGGCGTTGCCCTTAACAGTTCCATCAGGGGCGTTGCCCCTGAACCCCACGAACTTGCCCTCAAAAGTTCGACAAAAACTTTCAAGGTTTACTCCATTCGGATTGTTTATCTAAGTATCAGCTATGACAATTAAAAGTTTTTTGTCCACTTTTTTTCAAAAAAGTGGGCGGGGTTAAGGGGTGGCAACCCCTTAGCAGGATTTTTAAGGGCAAAGCCCTTAAATAAACGGCTATTCAAGAGGAGCTAAGCCGTATTCGGAAAGTTTTATGTTGGTATTGATAACAGAAATGTGGTGTGCAATAGAAAAGGCTATGATGGAATCTCTGGTATCACGGACATACAACGGAGCATAACCGCTTTTTTTGAGAAGTTGCTGAGTTTCGTCTGTCGTCAGCGATAAACCGAAACATAACATAATTACCTTATCTCTGGAAATTTTCTTGTTTGATTTTCCCTGAAGAATTTCATAGCAATATTCCCGTTTCATACCTGAATTTTTGACCACATCTTTTTTTAGGATATGTTTCTTTGCCATGAAATAATTGATAAGTTCGGTGAGTGTACCGAAAAAAATTTCGTTGTCGTTTTCCTGAAAGTAGTCCTCTACCGTTTTTTTGGATTTCAGAATTTTCATCAGTTCATCTGTACTTTTTTTCATATTGCTATTCCTTTCTCTGACAAGTTGTGATAAAATATTTCTATTAGCATTTTGGAAAACAGGCGGTGATTTTTGTATGAATACTGAACAGTTATGGGATTTTTCGATTGTGAGCAGAATTTCAAAGGATATCCGACTGATACGCAACAACATCAGCAATGAAATGATGATACAGCGTTTCTCTGCCATAGATACCTATGATACTCTGAAAGCTATCGTTACTATCAGACACCCTAATCTGATGACAGTTTATGATGTGGTCAAAAAAGACGGTGTATGTGTAAGTATCTGCGAATTTATCAGCGGTACAACATTGCAATTCCATGTGGAAAATACAGGAATTTATCCTGTTGATACGGTGAAAAAAATTATGTATCAGGTCTGTGACGGATTGTCTGTGTTACATAAGAACGGCATTGTTCACCGTGATATCAAACCCGAAAATATTATGATGGATAACAACGGTAATGTCAAAATTATTGATTACGATATTACACGAATCATCAAATCGCAACAAAATCACGATACCAATATTTTAGGTACGGCAGGTTATGCCTCTCCTGAACATTTCGGCTTTTCGCAGACCACCCACAAAGCGGACATTTATTCTTGTGGTGTATTGATGAACTATCTGCTGACGGCAAAACTCCCTAACGAAAAACTCTATCAGGGAAATCTGACCCCTGTTATTCAGAAATGTATCGAAATTGATGAGAAAAACCGTTTCGACAGCATTGACGATTTGAAAAAGGCAATTCTCAAAGAAAAAGCAAATATCAGTGAAATTCAATTCCGTCCTTTACCAGGATTTCGTGGCAAACATATTTTACCCAAAATTCTCATGACGATTGTTATTCTTATGTGGTTTTTGATTTTTTTTAATTTTATCAGGTCATTTCCGTCATTTCTTAATCCGGGAAAATATGATAATCCTCGTTTACAAATTATAAATTTTATTAATATTTTGTTTTTCTGGAGTGCTATACCCTATTTTCTGTTTGGTGATATTTTCAGATTGTCAGAAAAAATTTATCCTAAAAATCCAAAAACAGGACGATTTATTCAAAAGGCTTTGGGTTACATCAGCTTTATCTTAGGAATTATCCTTACTTATTTCAGGTAATATGATTATAACACATAAAAATCAAAAAATGTATGCTGTCAGCATACCAAAAAATTAAAGTAATCTTGTATGATATAGCTACAAGGTTACTTTTTTATTTTACAGGAGGTAATGACCATGAAAAAAAGAAAATATATTGCTATTATTTTAGCAGGAATGATGTTATTGTCGGCAACAGCGGTACTTGGCGGTTGTGGAAAAGAAACAGAAACTGTCGCACAGACCTCAAGCATTATATTGTACGATGACACAAGCGAGGAAGAAACTGAAGAAGAAACTGAGGAAGAAACCGAAGAGGACACCGAAGAAGAAACTGAAGAAGAAACTGAAAAGAAAACCGAAGCTCCTACCGAAAAACCTACACCGAAACCGACAGAAAAACCTACTTCAAAACCTACAAACAAAACAAGTACCTCAAATACATCAATTCTTTCAGCAGAGGATTTAGAAAGCGTATTAGATGAAGATATCCAAAAAACTACTGACACCCTTAAAGAAAGATTTTCACAAATTTCTGTCAATTCCTATACTGATTATATCAACAATTATAGTACAATAGAAAAATTATATGAGGATATTGCTACAGAAACTCAAAAATTATGTGGAAGATTATATCAATACACCTATGAATATGCAATAGTGATTATGTCATCAGAAAAATCAAGCAAGAAAAAATATAGTGATTTTGAAGAAATAGAAGATTACATATATGAAGATGCGTGTGACGAAATCAACGATGAAATTTATGAGGGATTACTTGACGATATGCAGGACGCTTTCTATGAAGGTGTATTGGATAAAGACGATGATAGCAGTTCATTCGATGACTGGTGGGAAACAAAATCTAATGAATATGATATTTGGTATGATACAAGGTCAAGTGTATATGACAGTTATTATGATACAAAATCTGATATTTATGATTTCTGTTATGATATGAGAAGTTGTTTGTATGATGATAAAACTGACCGTGCTGAAAAGAAAATGGAAAAATTCAAAGAAAAAGTTGAAAAAGTCAATAGTGGTTTATAAAAATTAAATAAAACTGTATCAGATGATGAAAATGCCGTTATGATAACGGCATTTTTATTTTTGGTATTATATCAAAATTTGCTTACGCAAATTTTGTTTAATTTTGGGTAGTTTAAGGGCTTTGCCCTTAAAAATCCCACAAGGGGCTTTGCCCCTTGACCCCACAAGCCTTTGAAAAGGCTTGACCGAAACTTTTAATTGTCATAGTCATACGATGGGATTTTATCAATAATTACGCATTACGCATTACGAATTACGAATTTATTAACACCCTGTTTCTTGACATAGAGGAAATAAAGGGATAAGATGTAAGCATAAAAAGGAAAGAGGGTGTGTTAATGGAATTTTTAGAGTTATTCAATTTACCGTATTTCGGAGCAATTATTGATTTGGCACTGTTTACTATCAGAATACTGTTGCCGATATTAGGGATAATTATTGTGTTTCAGTGTTTCAGTTCTATGAGAAGACACCGTCGTGACGAACACGCACTAGTTATGCTTGTTGATAAAGATAGTGGAGAAAGCAAACCCGTTCTGTACTGGGAAAATTCCATCGGCAGAAACCGTGACAGCGATATCCGTATTACTGATGAAAGTGTTTCCCGTGACCACGCTGTTTTACTCAGGAGGAAAGAGGGTTGGTTTGTGAATGATGTCGGTTCAAAGAACGGTACATATGTCAACCATACCCGCATACAAGGGCGAACACCTGTTATGATAGATGATGTGATTACTGTCGGAGATAAGTCCTATCTGTTCAAACGGACAGACGATGTGGTAGTTTCCCGAAATTCGTGGTTTTTCAACCGTCCGACAAACAAAAAAGCTATCAGTACATCATCATTACTGCTGTTGATATCCTTGTTTCACTTTTTTCTTGCGGTAGAGGGAAGTCTTTGTGATGAAAAGCAAGATTTTCAACCGTTTCTGATATGGGGACTGTTTACAGGATTAAGCTGGGGATTTTTTGCCTTTTCCCGAAAAGTACTGGGACGGGTCAACTTTGAAATTGAAGCACTGGCACTTTTCATGACTGGAACAGGTGTGATGATGTTGGTGCGTCAGGTATTGCGACAGAGTATTACTCAGACCATCGCCACTGCAATAGGAATGATAGGCTTTTGCATTATCATCAAGATGATAGAAGACCCTGACCGCATAGAAAAATTCCGTATACCGTTATATATTCTTGCGGTAGGAATGTTAGGGGCAAATATTCTGTTTGCAAGAGTAACCAACGGTGCAGCAAACTGGCTGAGCATAGGTGGAATTTCGGTACAGCCGTCAGAATTTGTCAAAGTCATCTATGTTTTGCTGAGTGCGTCAGTACTGGACAGACTGCTGACAAAAAGCAACTTGATACAGTTTATCGGATTTTCGATAATCTGTGTCGGAGCATTGATATTAATGAGTGACTTAGGTACGGCACTGATATTTTTCTGTACATTTTTATTCATATCGTTCATGCGTAGCGGAAACTTACACACGGTTATCTTAGCTTTGGTGGCGGCGGTACTGGGAGCGATATTCATTATATCGTTCAAGCCGTATATTGCTGACCGTTTCAGTGCATGGGGAAAATGTTTTGAACTTGCAGACACCACAGGCTATCAACAGGCAAGAGTGCTGACCTATTCCGCCAGTGGTGGAGTAATCGGAGTAGGTGTAGGAAACGGTTATCTGAAGTATATCTTTGCCTCAGAGAGTGACCTTGTTTTCGGACTGCTTTCGGAAGAAGTCGGAATTGTAATAGCGATAAGCATGGTAATCTGTATTATCGGGTTGGTGATTTACGCCAGAGCCATTACGACAAGAAGTCGAAGTACCTTTTATTCCATATCCGCTTCCTGTGCGTCAGGGCTTATGCTGGTACAGACAGCACTGAATGTATTCGGGGCAACAGACATTCTACCACTTACAGGAGTGACTTTACCGTTCATCAGTTTGGGTGGGTCAAGTATCATTTCGTGTTGGTGTATGCTGGCGTTCATCAAATCGGCAGACGAACGCACCTACGGTCTGAAAACCCGCTAGTATGTCATATTCGGGGACGCTGTCCCCGAACCCCCTGTTTAAGGGCTGCCGCCCTTAAAAATCCTGCCCACTTTTTTGAAAAAAAGTGGACAAAAAACTTTTATGGTTTTGTAGCGTTCGGATTGTTATCTCAAGGTATAGCTATGACAATTAAAAGTTTTTGTCGAACTTTTGAGGGCAAGTTCGTGGGGTTCAGGGGCAAAGCCCCTGATGGGATTTTTAAGGGCGAAGCCCTTAAACTCATCAAAATCCAAACAAAATTTGCGTCAGCAAATTTTGACAATGACTATTTGATTTTCAACATTTAGGAGTATTGTTATGACGAAAATTCATTTCAGAACAATTCTTGTATTGATTATTGCGTTAGCTGTCATTTTCGGAATGGGTCTTTTTGTCTGGCGGATAGTCAGTAATTCCAGCGAGTGGATACAGCATACCTATAACGGACATCTTTCGGGAAACGGCGGACTTGCCGAAGCAGGAATGATTTATGACCGCAACGGTAATGTGCTGGCATATTCAGAAGATAAACTCCGTCTTTACAACTATGACGAAGTTACCCGACTGTCAACACTTCATGTGGTAGGTGACGACAGTATGAATATTTCGTCAGCCATTCAGAGTTCCTACCGTTCTTATCTGACAGGATATAATTTCTTTTTCGGGCTTGGCTTACCAAAGACTTTACGCAGGGGAAATGATATCACCTTGAATATAGACAGCAATGCCTGTAATACTGCCTATTATGCTCTGAACGGCTATAACGGTGCGGTTGTGGTTTATAATTATAAAACAGGAGAAGTCCTTTGCAGTGTCAGTACACCCACTTACGACCCGTTAAATCCCCCTGAAATCACCGAAGAAAATGAAAGTGAATATGATGGAATTTATGTCGATAAAGTGCTTGCAGGACGATATGCTCCAGGTTCTACATTCAAAATAGTCACGCTTGCCTGTGCTTTGGAAAACATTCCGAATGTGGAAAACGAAATTTTCTCTTGCAACGGTGCAAAGAAAATCGGCGAAAAAGAAGTTACCTGTATGCATGTTCACGGTGATTTGAATTTGAAAGAGGGTCTGTCACAATCGTGTAATATTGTTTTCGCAGAACTTGCCGAACGGCTGGGCAAAGATAAAATGACACAAACCGCTGAAAAACTGGGATTTAATACTTCCTATGAAATCAACGGTACCTACACCGCCAAAGGAAATTACAATGTAGAAAAAGCTAATAAAAATGATTTGGCATGGTCGGGAATAGGACAGTATACCGTAGAAGCCAATCCTATGCAGATGGCGATTATGTGCGGTGCGATTGCCAACGGTGGAACGGCAATTCTTCCTGATGAGATTAAAAGTGGTGTGACAAAATCCTTTGTCAGTAACGGTCAGAAAAATTTAATCAGCAGTGATATGGCTCAGAAACTTGACGAATATATGCGATATGATGTTACCAACTATTACGGAGATGACCTTTTTCCTAGCCTGACGGTCTGTGCGAAAACAGGAACGGCAGAAGTCGGAGAAGGAAAAGAACCTCACGCATGGATGATAGGTTATGCACAAGATGAGGACGCACCTCTTGCTTTTGCGGTGATTGTCGAAAACGGTGGTTACGGGTACAGTACAGCAGGTCCTGTCGCTGTAGCCGCTATGGAGGCTTGTGCGTTGATTACCCGCAACAATCAGTAGTTTAAGGGCTGCCACCCTTAAAAATCCTGCTAAGGGGCTGCCGCCCCTTAACCCTGCCCACTTTTTTTGAAAAAAAGTGGACAAAAAACTTTTATGGTTCACTTCGTTCAGATTGTTTATCACACATTGGGCTATGACAATTAAAAGTTTTTGTCGAACTTTTTTCAAAAAGTTCGTGGGGTTCAGGGGCAAAGCCCCTGATGGGATTTTTAAGGGCAACGCCCTTAAAGACATAACTCTGCAATCGAAAGGAGAAACACTATGTCAGAAAATAAAATCGCTGAGTTGCAGAAAATTATTGACAACAGCAACAGAATTGTCTTTTTCGGCGGTGCGGGTGTCAGCACAGAATCGGGTATTCCTGATTTTCGCAGTGTGGACGGTCTTTACAATCAAAAATATGACTATCCTCCTGAAGAAATTTTAAGCCATACTTTCTTTGTTCGCCATACCAAAGAATTTTATGACTTCTACCGTGACAAAATGCTCTGCTTTACCGCTAAACCTAACAAGGCTCACCTCTTTCTTGCACAACTCGAACAAAAAGGTAAACTTCTGGCGGTCATTACCCAAAACATTGACGGTCTGCACCAACAGGCAGGTAGTAAAACCGTCTATGAACTTCATGGCAGTGTACACCGTAATTTTTGTACGCAGTGCAGTAAATTCTATGACGGTGAGTTCATCGCCAATTCTACAGGTATTCCCAAATGTACGGCTTGTCACGGACTGATTAAACCTGATGTCGTTCTTTATGAGGAAGGTCTTGACGATTATACCGTCACCCAAAGTGTAAAAGCCATTCAAAAAGCCGACTGCATGATAATTGCAGGAACAAGTCTTAGCGTCTATCCTGCTGCGGGACTTATCCATTATTTTCGTGGAAAACACCTTGTTCTCATCAACAAAGGCAACACTGCTATGACAACCAATGCTGATTTAGTGATTAATTCCGCTGTCGGAGAAGTACTCTCCCAAATCAAACTCTGAACAAAAAGACCGCTTGTTCAAAAAGGACAGCGGTCTTTTTAGTTGCAATATTTTTACAAAAATGGTATCATAAATATTATAAAACAGTATTGTCAGCAAGGAGGAAACATCTATGGGCAAAATGACAGTGTATCACGGGAGTTATACCCGTGTGGAATATCCGAAAATTATCAGGGGTAAGAATACCAAAGATTTCGGTTATGGATTTTACTGTACTGTTATTCGTGAGCAGGCAGAAAGATGGGCAAGACGCTATAATACTCCTTTCGTCAATACCTATACAGTAAGAATGAATACCGCTTTGCATATTTTGGAGTTCAAAGAAATGACAGATGAATGGCTGGATTTTATCATTGACTGTCGCAGCGGAAAAACACATCACTATGATATTGTGATAGGAGCAATGGCGAATGACCAGATTTACAATTACATTTCCGATTACATAGACGGTATTCTGACAAGAGAACAGTTCTGGATTTTGGCAAAGTTCAAATATCCCACACATCAGATAAATTTCTGTACACCGTCAGCTTTAAAATGTCTGACCTTTGTCAGCGGAGAGGAGTGTAAAAAATGATTGGTCGTGAAAATCAGAAAGACAACGATTTATTTTTCACCTGCAGTCTGATAGATTACATAGCCAGAAAAACCAAAAACAAGAGAGTTACTGTTGTTGATAAGTTGGGTAAAGAAACGATAGCTAAAATTTATGATTTGGCAGATGTCTACCACAGCGACAATATAGAAACAGTCAGCGATGATTTTATCGCACAGGCAAATATTTCTATAGGTAACTTTGACAATGTAAAATCCGCAAAATATGCCGTACCCAGTCATTGGGATATCGGAAAGGTATATAAACGACTTGTGTTGGGAATTGTCAGAGAAAAGGGACTGTCTATTGTTGACGCACTGTTTGAAGCCTATCATTCCTTTGTCAGCGACAAAATTGACGACTATAACAGCAGTTTCTATTACGACAGCCCCCAGAATATTTTAAATGCTTATCTCTACAATGAAATAGAGTAACGCTTTAACTGTAGTCTGATAATTTCAGATTACAGTTCTCTTTTGCTGTACACCTTCACCGAAATCAGCCACGAAATGAAGTATAAAAGCAACATAATCCCGACAAAAATTATTGTCACAGGAATATTTCCAGCAGATTGTACGGCAAAGGGATTTTCATTGTCAGATGTACCAGCAGAAAGAATCATAGAAACAAGACCTGAATAAACACCTATCATCACCAGAAGTGCTATTCTTGCTTTCTGATAACCGAACTTGAATGTCAGCGGAAAAATAATACAGGGCATAACCGACATTCCCATTATCATCGGAACATTGCTGATTATCGTATTCAACATTTCGGCTGTACCTACCTGCCATTTGATATTGGAAATCACTGTCAGTACAGAAGATGCCAACCATAACACAACATTACTGCCTATGATAAAAAAATATTTTTCCGTTACAAATGTTTTTCGGGAAATCGGAAAAGTATCGCAATAGATATGCCATTTGGTTGTTTCATCGTAGGTCAATGTAGACATCGTTGCCATCATAAAGAAAAATATACCGTACATACAAGCGGTTGCCAATACCGAAATTCCCAGCAAAGCAACACTACCCGCAACCGTAAACAACAACGCTATTATGAATAAAAGTGTGTTTCTCTTTAAAACAAAATAAAAATCTTTCAACAATAAGCCTTTCATGAATATTTCACCTTTCATTATATATCGTCAAGAAAATCCGCAAAATCGTCAAAGAAAGAAATGTAATTGCCTAATGTTCCTGCTATGACTTTTGCCGATAGTTTCAAAATCTTTTCCGCTAACATTCCCACCAGAACAGACCCCACAAAAGCAATAATACATAATACAGAAGTCTGCAATATAGACGGCAAATGTAATTTACCATCTATGATTTCGATAAAGTCGAAAATTTTGTAGAGAGCAAAAATATAAAACGATAAGTATACACCTGATGTCAGCACCACAAACAACACGATAATTCCCAATGCTATTGCAATTAAAATCATCAGGATAAAATACAGTTTTCCGTGAGTATCCATGCCTGCTATTGCCATATTCATCACAGACTGAATTTTCGGGGTAATCAGATACCATATTACCGCACTGAAATAAAACAGGATATTGTCTGTCAAAAAATCCTGTAATATGTTTTTGATAAACGAATCGTCATCATCATGCAAAATAACGGGAATAATCAGTTTCTGCACATTGAACAGCAAGGCAAATACAATGACATACAGTATAATCATATCTTTAGGAGCCTGATAGGTACAGAATGCCATTATCTGTAAAATATCCGAAAATCCGAAAAAGAGTGTACTTTCAATAATATCTGCGGAAGATTGTGTCAAGGAAATATCATACCACGGAGAATAAATATTGCTGACAATCATAACTGCAAAATACAACACCGCAAAAAAACAGAATTTCAGATTATCCACAACAAAATCTTTGACCGTTTCCCACACCTCAGAAATAAACTGCACTTGCCTCAGTCCTCCTTTACCATAAAGATAAACAAGTCCTCTACATCAACAGCCGATACTTTTAACCCTTGCGGTATATTTCTGCGTTCCATAAGCACATTAATACCGTAAGGTGTTTTCTTTTTGCCGACGATTGCAGAACTGTCCAGTCTGTTCAGTTCGTCTTTGGTACAGTTAATCACACCGTACTTTTCGATAAGCAAATCCTTTTCATCACAAAGCATTAATTCTCCGTTGTGCATAAAAGCGATATAATCACAGATTTTGTCCAAATCACTGACAATATGTGACGATACCAAAATAGAATGGTCTGCGTTACGGGTGAACTCCATGAAAATATCGTTGACTTCATCACGCATTACAGGGTCAAGACCGTTGGTGGCTTCGTCTAAAATCAACAGTTTCGGGTTGTGAGAAAGGGCAATCGCTAACCCTAATTTCATTTTCATACCTTTGGAAAATTCTTTGAAAGTCTTGTTTTCGGGAACTTTCAGTTTTTGAAGATAACCCAAAAATGTTTTTTCATTCCAGTGGGTAAAGATATTTTTCATTATCTTATTGATTTCTTTCGCTTTGAGATATTCGGGAATACACGGTTCGTCAAGCACTACACCGATATCGTCTTTGACAGAAGTGAGTTCTTTTTGACTGTCTTTACCAAGTACAGTAATTGTACCGTTGTCTTTTTTTATCATATTGAGAATAAGTTTGATAAGTGTCGTTTTTCCTGCACCGTTTTCGCCGATAAGTCCCATGATACTGCCTGACGGCAACTCCAGATTGAAATTCTCAATCTGGAAATCCTTATAGTATTTCGACAGTTTCTGAATAGTAATAGCGTTGTTATTCATATTCATTTTCCTCCATAATTGTACTGAACATTTCTATAATATCCTCTGCGGATAAATCACAGCTTTTTGCCAGTTTTAAAATTTCCTGTATATGACTTTCGATTTTTTTCAGATTTTCCTCTTGCAACAGACTGATATCCTGTCTGGCAACAAAACAACCTTTACCCGTAATCGTATAGATAAAACCATCTTTTTCCAGTTCATCATAGGCTCTTTTGGTGGTGATGACCGATATACGCAAATCTTTTGCCAGATTTCGTATTGAGGGCAAAGGTTCATCAGCTTTAAGTGTACCGTTAATAATATTTTCTTTCAGTTGCGTGTAAATCTGCAAATAAATAGGCTGTCCACTTTTGGTATCAATAAATAACTGAATGGTAACACCTCCTGTTCAACTGTTCATATACAGTATATACAGTTGTAACAGTTTTGTCAATACCTGAAATAAAAATTATTGCCGAAAAATGAATATTTGAATTTTCTGTTGAAATTCTGTCGGTTTTATTGTATAATATATGAAAACAAATTTTCGTTTTCAGTATAAAGAGAGTGATTGTTTATGTTCAATGAAGAGGTTTTGTTAAAAAATGATGACAGTAAAAAAACTGCTTTTCAAAATTTACAAACTATGATTAAATCTGTGCCTGATTTGGATTATGATAAAGAATTATCTGAATACAGAGATAACCGATATAATACCACTGATAAAACAAACAATATCTCTTGCTGAAATTATTGCATTTTACGGAGGATAATATTTATGGCTAAAGAGAAAAAAGATGTGAAAATCAAATCCAATCAAAGTTCTGACGACAAAAAAAGAGCGTTAGAAACCGCTATCGGACAGATTGAAAAACAGTTCGGAAAAGGTGCGGTCATGCGTCTTGGACAAAATAAAGCGATGAATATCGGCTTTATTCCGACAGGTTCACTTACACTGGATTTGGCATTAGGGATAGGCGGTCTGCCCAGAGGAAGAATTATTGAAATTTACGGTCCTGAAAGTTCTGGTAAAACAACATTGGCATTGCACTGTATCGCAGAGGGACAAAAATCAGGGGGTAATGTTGCTTTTATTGATGTCGAACACGCATTAGACCCTGTTTATGCAGGTGCGTTAGGGGTAGATGTCGATGAATTGTTGGTATCACAGCCCGATACGGGAGAACAGGCATTAGAAATTGCCGAAGCATTAATCCGTTCGGGAGCCATTGATGTTATCGTTGTGGACTCTGTTGCAGCACTTGTACCAAAAGCGGAAATTGACGGCGATATGGGGGATTCTCATGTAGGACTTCATGCAAGACTGATGTCACAGGCTTTGAGAAAACTGGCAGGAGCAATCTCCAAATCAAATTGTGTGGCTATTTTTATCAATCAGCTTAGAGAAAAAGTCGGCGTCATTTACGGCAACCCCGAAGTTACCACAGGTGGCAGAGCTTTGAAATATTATTCTTCCGTCAGAATTGAAGTCAGAAAAGAAGAAATTATTAAAAATGGCAGTGAAATTATCGGTACAAGAACAAAAGCGAAAGTTGTCAAGAATAAGATTGCTCCTCCTTTTAAAGAGGCACATTTTGATATTATGTATGGTAAGGGAATTTCCAGAGTTGGTGAACTGCTTGACTTAGCGGTTGACAGAGATATTATTCACAAAAGCGGTGCATGGTTCTCTTACGGTGCAGAAAGACTTGGACAAGGCAGAGATAATATCAAAACTTTACTCATGAACAACAAAGAACTTGCTGACGAAATCGAACAGAAAGTATTGGAAGCTATCGCTGAAGAAAACGGAAAAAGACTGGATAAAGATAAAGAAAAAACAACTTCCAGAAAAGAAAGCGTAATTGAAGTCAATACTTCTGATGACGATGAAATCATTATCGACAGCAAAGACATTGATATTATGGTTGAAGAATAATGCTGGTTACGGCACTTGAACCACGCAGAAAATCCATGACAGCCGTTTATCTTGATGGTGAATTTGCCATGCAACTGGACACGATGACCTTACTGGAAAATAAAATCAAAGTCGGTATGGAAATCACTGATGAACAACTGCACAACCTCATCAAAAAATCGGAAACAAGTCTTGCTAAAGAAAAAGCTCTTTATCTGATTACCTACCGTGACCACTCCAGAAAAGAACTCGAAAATAAAATCAGACGGTCTTATTCTCCCGAAACGGCTGAAGAAATCGCTGACAAAATGCAGGAACTCGGACTTGTCAACGATGAAGAATACGCCCGGAAATATGCTACTGAGCTTCTGCACAAAAAACATATGTCGCCAAAAGCTATCGCCTATAAACTCAAGGAAAAGGGAATATCCCCTGAAATTATCAGCCTCATTACTCAAGAACTGGATTATGACCCTCTGGACGAAATCAGAGAAATTCTGGAAAGGAAATATTCTGATTATTCCCAAAATGAAAAAGTCAAACGGCGTGCCATAGCGTATCTACAGCGTATGGGTTGGAGCTGGAGTGATATCAAATCTGTTATGAACAGCGATTAATATGGTAGATTAAGGGACACTCTGTCCCTTAATCTACCATTGCACCGTACATACGGGTCTCGTATACAGCGCTACATGAATACAGATGTTACTACAATTAACCGGAATAGTAAGTCAGAAGGTTAACCAAAGCAGGTCTGCCCTCTTTCTTGTTTGCCTTTTCTAAAATTTTTGGTGAAAGCAGGTAGTTAACGACATTCACTGAACACCGTCTGTATAAACCAAGCCTTGAATTTGCGACTTTAAGAACCTATCCGCAAATAAAAATAATTTTTAAAATGGTAAAATTCCATAAATAATGACATCAACTCATATTGTTTTTCACAATATTTTTCCGCTAAAAATTTATTTCGGATTATAAATTTAACATGAGTTCGATGAAAAAGAAAACTGAACCCCTACCGCCTAAAGGCGGTAGGTTCAATTAGCGACTAAGAGCTTGTCCGTAAATAAAAGAAGTGATATAATAAGGCAAAAAAGGAAGGTGCTGAATCATGAAAAAGAAAACAGACAAGAAAAAATATTACCTTTCGTGGACATTATCGGATGAGCTGTGGGAAAAAATCAAAGATGAGATACCGAAAAGAAAAAGAGATAAAAATAAAGAATACAAAAACAAACCCGGACAAGGAAGAAAACCTATCCCGCCCCGAAAAGTATTGGAAGGAATATTGTATGTATTAAGGACAGGATGTCAGTGGAAAGCCGTACCGAAAGAATACGGAGCAGGAAGTAGTATACATAAATATTTTCAGGAATGGGAAGCAGCCGGCTTTTTTGAGAAGCTGTGGATAATGGCACTGGAAGAATATGATAAAGAAAAAGGAATCGGTTGGGAATGGCAGAGTGTGGACGGATGCATGGTAAAAGCACCATTAGCCCGTGAAGCAGTAGGACATAACCCAACAGATCGGGGAAAAAATGGGAACAAAACGGAGTGTACTGACTGACGAAAAAGGAATACCACTATCCGTAGTATTAGATGGTGCAAACCGACATGATATAAAACTGTTGGAAAAGACATTGAACAACATGGTTAAATTCAGACCTGAAATCACTGATAACAAACCACAAAATCTTTGTCTCGATGCAGGTTATACAGGTGCTGAAAAAATCATTTCAGACAAAAATTACATTCTGCATATCCGTCCTCGAGGTGAAGAAAAGGAAGAAAAAATCAAGAACCCCGATTTCAAAGCACGAAGATGGGTTGTTGAAGTAACACATTCGTTCTTTAACCGTTTCCGTAAACTGTTGGTTCGTTATGAAAAAAA
>CACWNY010000028.1 GCA_902762375.1 uncultured Ruminococcus sp.
ATTAAAAGTTTTTGTCGAACTTTTTTCAAAAAGTTCGTGGGGTTCAGGGGCAACGCCCCTGATGGGATTTTAAAGGGCAACGCCCTTTAATCGGAAAAAATCCAATGGGGTCAAGGGGTGAAACCCCTTGTGGGATTTTAAAGGGCAACGCCTTTTAATTACTTACACATTGATAGAAATAAGGAGGTCTTCTGTGATGACAAAAAAAGTAAAAGTAGGAAATCTGTATATCGGCAGTGACGCACCTGTTTCGATACAGTCTATGATTAATATTCCGTCACACGATATCGCAAGAACTGTACAACAGGCAATCGAACTGGAAAATGCAGGTTGTGAAATCATAAGAATTGCTGTTCCTGATATGGAAGCCGTAAAACTTATTCCCGCATTGAAAGAAAATGTATCTATGCCCGTAGTGGCTGATATCCATTTTGACTATCGCCTGGCAATCGAATCGGTATCCGCAGGTGTGGATAAAATCAGAATCAATCCCGGAAATATCGGCAGTGATGACAGAGTAAAAGCTGTAGTAGACGCTTGCAAAGTAAAAGAAATTCCTATCCGAATAGGGGTCAATTCGGGGTCTGTGGAAAAGGAAATTCTGGCAAAATACGGTTCACCTACTGCACAGGCACTTTGCGAAAGTGCTTTGTATCATGCCTCTTTATTGGAAAAGTTTGACTATACCAATATCGTATTGTCGATGAAATCATCAAGTGTCAAGACAATGGTAGAGGCTTATCAGCTTGCCTCACAGAAATGTGACTATCCCATGCACTTAGGCGTTACCGAAGCCGGTACGGAAAGAATGGGTATCATCAAATCTTCAGCAGGACTGGGTGCGTTATTGTTGCAAGGAATAGGTAATACTATCCGTGTATCACTCACCGCTGACCCTGTAAGAGAAATTTACGCTGCAAAAGACATTTTAAAAGCACTGGATTTACGAAATGAGGGTGTACAGTTTGTATCGTGTCCGACTTGCGGAAGAACAAAAATTGACCTGATTTCTATTGCCAATGAGGTGGAAAAGCGTTTGCAGAACTGTAAAAAGAACATTAAAGTTGCGGTAATGGGTTGTATTGTCAATGGACCCGGCGAAGCAAGAGAAGCAGATATCGGTATTGCAGGCGGTGACGGTGTAGGGTTGATTTTCAAAAAGGGAAAAATTTTAAGAAAAGTTCCCGAAGAATTATTGATTGACGAACTCATAAAGGAAGTTGAATTGTTATAATATGCTGTTTAAGGATTTATTTGCGAAATTCATTGATACAGACGATATCTCTCTTGCTTTTGACAATGCCGAAATTTCGGAAATTGTCTATCATAAGAAAGAAAAGAAACTTGTCATCAATGTCAGATTAAACAGACTGATTGAACGGAATATATTATATACACTGGAAGAAAATATTAAAAATTCTGAACTTGCCCCCTACAGTGTAAAAATCAAGCCTGAATTTCCGAGTGAACTGTTCAATACGGAATATTATCAGGAACTCATCATTGAATTGAAACGACAGACCCCTACCTATAACGGGTCACTGAACGGGTCAAGTGCCACTGTAAACGGCAATAAACTGACGGTTAATCTAAAACACGGCGGAAAGACTATCCTACAACACAAGGGCTTTGATAAAGCTCTGAAAAAAATCATTCAGGAAGAATTTCATCTTGATTTCGAGATTGACTTTGATGGTGTACTGGAAGTGGACAGCGTTCAGCCTGTCAGTATTTCCAAAAGAGAAAATGCCATAGAAAAAGAAATCCGTGAAACTGCCGTAACTAAAATGGAAGATTACGACAGTTCTATGGAAACTGCCAAAAGAAAGCCTACCCGTCAGAAAGCCGAAAAAACAGAAAAAACCATCGAAATCCGCAGTGGAGAATCCTTATACCCCCAACTGGTAACAGGAAGTTATCAATCTATTTACGGCACACTCTCCAAAGATAAACCTACCCCTATCAAAGAACTTACTCAGGAATTGGGTAATACCAACATCTGGGGAGAAATTTTCGATATCGAAAGTAAAATTACCAAAGATGGCAAATATTCCATCACGAATTTTAAAATTACCGACTATACCAGTTCGATTGTCGTTAAAGTATTCGATAAGGTAAAGAACGCTGAAGTACTGAAAGAAATCAAAAAAGGTGATGTTATCGTGGTCAAGGGAATGGTCGAGTACGATAACTACATCAAAGATACCATTTTTTCGGCGAAAGCTGTTTCCAAAGCAGAACTTACCGAAGTAGTGGACAACGCCGAAAAAAAGCGTGTGGAATTACATCTGCACACCAATATGTCCTCTATGGACGGTGTTACTCCCGCAGGAGAACTTGTCAAGCGTGCCAACAAGTGGGGACATAAAGCTATCGCCATCACCGACCACGGTGTAGCACAGGCATTCCCTGAAGCAATGAACACCGCTGAAAAAATCAACGGTATCGCTTTCAACGAGAAAAAACAAAAGAAATTTTACGGCTTTGAACCCTATGACGAGGGCGAAGAACCTATTCCCGAAAAAATTAAAATCATCTATGGAACAGAAGCCTATTTTGTCAATGATATGATATCGTCCGTCAAAGGCGATACCCAAAGAGAACTCACAGGCGAATATATCTGTTTTGACATCGAAACTACAGGTCTGCACCACAACACCGACAGAATTACCGAAATCGGAGCAATCCGTGTCAAAGACGGTACTATACTGGACAGCTTTTCAACTTTTGTCAATCCGCAAATACCCATTCCCAAAAAAATTACTGAACTGACAGGAATTTCTGATGATATGGTGAAAGACGCACCGCACGAAGAAATTGCCGTACAGCAGTTTCTGGATTTCTGCGGAGAAAATGCCGTACTGGTTGCCCACAATGCCGACTTTGATACCACTTTTATCCGTAATGCCTGTAAGCGTCACAACATACCTTATCATTATACCTCTCTTGATACACTGGCGATTGCCAAATCTATTCTAAGAGATAGCAAAGACTATAAATTAAACACTATCGCTGACTATCTGCGTCTGGGAAAATTCAACCATCATCGTGCCACCGATGACGCTGAAATGCTGGCGAAAATCTTCATCTGTTTCATCGACCGCCTGAAAACTGACTACAATATCACTCAATTACAGCAAATCAACACCAATATCACAGGAGCAAATCCTAACAAACTGCGTGCTTATCATCAGATTATTCTGGTCAAAAACCGAACGGGACTGAAAAATCTCTATAAACTGATTTCTATGGCACATATGAAATATTTTTACCGCAATCCCCGTATCCCAAAATCCGAACTGGTAAAACACCGTGAAGGGTTAATTATTGGCAGTGCCTGTGAAGCAGGAGAACTTTTCAGAGCGATTGTCAGTGACAAGCCATGGAATGAACTTCTGGATATTGCGTCTTTTTATGATTATCTGGAAATTCAGCCCATAGACAACAACCGCTTTATGATAGAAAACGGTACGGTTCAAACCGAAAAAGATTTACAGGACTTTAACCGCAAAATCATTAAAATTGCTGACACTTTAGGTAAACCTGTAGTCGCCACCTGTGATGTACATTTTATGGACCCTCACGAAAGCGACTACCGAAAAATCCTGATGACTTCAAAAGGCTTTTCGGACGCTGACAATCAAGCACCTTTGTATTTCCGCACGACTGCCGAAATGCTAAAAGAATTTGCCTATCTTGGTAAAGAAAAAGCCTATGAAATCGTTGTGGAAAATCCCAATAAAATTGCTGATATGGTAGAACAGGTCAGACCTATTCCTCCAGGTGTTTATCCGCCGTTTATTGACGGGGCGGAAGAACAGCTTACCACTATCACATGGCAGAGAGCAAAAGAAAAATACGGTGACCCTTTACCCGAAATTGTCAAAAAGCGTCTTGACAGAGAACTTGGGGCAATTACCAAATACGGCTTTTCCGTACTCTATATGACCGCACAAAAACTGGTTGCCGACAGTGAAGCACACGGTTATCTTGTCGGTTCAAGAGGTTCGGTAGGGTCATCATTTGTCGCTACCATGTCAGGTATTTCGGAAGTCAATCCGCTATGCCCTCATTATATTTGCCCGAAATGTAAAAACAGCGAATTTTTTGAACACGGTGAGTACGGTTCAGGCTTTGACCTGCCCCACAAAAACTGTCCCAAATGCGGTACTCCTTATTTACAGGACGGTCACGAAATTCCCTTTGAAACTTTCTTGGGGTTTGAGGGTGACAAAACTCCCGATATCGACCTCAATTTCAGCGGTGAATATCAATCCAGTTCACACCGCTACACCGAAGAACTTTTCGGTAAAGACAATGTGTTCAAAGCAGGTACAATCGCCACTGTTGCGGATAAAACTGCATTCGGTTATGTCAAAAAATATGTGGAAGAAACTTCTTCAAACCTGAACAAAGCCGAAATGGAACGCCTTGCCATAGGGTGTACAGGTGTAAAGAGAACAACGGGTCAGCACCCAGGAGGAATGGTTGTCGTACCCAGAGGAATGGAAGTCTATGACTTCTGCCCCGTGCAAAGACCTGCCAACAAACAGGATTCCGACAACATCACCACACATTTTGATTTCCATTCCATTCACGATACCATCTGTAAACTTGATGAACTCGGTCACGATGTGCCGACAATCTATCATTATCTTGAAATGTTTACAGGAATACCCGTCATGGAAGTTTCCATGAGTGACCCTGATGTTATCTCTCTTTTCACTTCACCGAAAGCACTCGGCATCAAACCCGAAGATATCGACTGTGAAACAGGTACATTTTCTTTACCCGAAGTCGGTACACCGTTTGTCCGACAGATGTTGATGGAATCCCAGCCGAAAACTTTTTCGGATTTATTACAGGTTTCAGGACTTTCTCACGGTACTGATGTATGGATTGGCAATGCCGCTGACTTAATCCGAAACGGCACTTGTACCATATCTCAGGTTATCGGTACAAGAGATAGTATTATGACCTATCTGTTACACAAAGGTCTGCCACCTAAGATGGCATTTAAAATTATGGAGATTGTCCGTAAAGGCAACGCTACCAAACTCCTTACCGAAGAACATTTCCAATTAATGAAAGAACATGATGTTCCGCAGTGGTATATTGATTCGTGTATGAAAATCAAATATATGTTCCCTAAAGCCCATGCCGCCGCTTATATGATAGCCACCTTACGACTTGGCTGGTATAAAGTGCATAAACCTACAGAATATTATGCCGCTTATTTTACCGTCCGCAGTGATGGGTTTGACGCTGTGACCGTCCTGAAAGGAAAATCTGCCGTTGTAACGAAAATCAACGAAATCAAAAACAAACAATCCCAAAACCTTGCCACTGCTACCGATAAAGCTGAACTCGAAACTCTGCAAATCGTCAACGAAATGCTTGCCAGAGGAATTACCGTTTTACCTATTGACATTTATAAATCAGAAGCTAAAATGTTTGTTATAGAGGGTGACAGTATTCGTTTACCATTCTGTTCACTGAGCGGTGTTGGTGAAGCTGCAGCGATAAGTCTTGCTGAAGGTGGTAAACAGGGAGAATATCTCTCGATTGAAGAATTGAAGTCCCGAACAGGTATTTCCACCGCTGTTGCTGAAACACTGAAAGAATGTGGTGCATTAAAAGATATTCCTGAAAGCAGTCAGATGTCTTTGTTCAGCTTTTAGGTTTTGGTTAAGGGCGTTGCCTCTGTTAAGGGCGTTGCCCTTAACAATCCTATCAGGGGCTTTGCCCCTGAACCCCACAAACTTTTTGAAAAAAGTTTGACAAAAACTTTCAAGGTTTACTGCGTTCGGAATGATTATCCAACTGTCGGCTATGACAATTAAAAGTTTTTTGTCCACTTTTTTTCAAAAAAGTGGCGGTTTCCAAAGGCGGAGCCTTTGGGCAGAATTTTTAAGGGCGGCAGCCCTTAAACTCCCCAAAGACAAAACAAAATCTGCGTAAGCAGATTTTGACATATTTTGTTAAGGGCGTTGCCCTTAACAATCCTATCAGGGGCTTTGCCCCTGAACCCCACGAACTTGCCCTCAAAAGTTTGACAAAAACTTTCAAGGTTCACTTCGTTCGGAATGATTATCTACTTTCAGCTATGACAATTAAAAGTTTTTTGTCCACTTTTTTTCAAAAAAGTGGCGGTTTCCAAAGGCAGAGCCTTTGGGCAGGATTTTTAAGGGCGGCAGCCCTTAAACTCCCCAAAGACAAAACAAAATCTGCGTAAGCAGATTTTGACATATTCATTCATAAGGAGAGTGTCCGTTTTGAGTAAGAAGAAGTTCCGACAAATATTATTGCTAATCACTCTTGGTATACTCATACAGTATGTCGTCGGCAGTTTTGCCATTATCTGGGGAGCTGTCCAGACTGTATTTAAAGTAGCTATGCCGTTTATCATCGGGTTCTGTATTGCCTTTCTGATAAATAAACCTTATGTCTTTTTCTCAGAAAAAGTATTCAAAAATTTGGAGAAAAGCAATTTCAAATTTTTCAGAAATTTCCGAAAACCATTTTCCTTATTTCTTTCCTATGTGATTATTTTCGGAATTATCGCTTTCTTAATCGGTATCATCATTCCCCAACTGATAACCAGTTTCAACAAACTTGCCGAAAACTTTTCCAGCTATGCGGATAAGTTCAAACAGTGGCTTGTTGACAATGCTGACAGATGGCTACACATTCAACTGAAACAGGATAACGACATATTTACTATGGTTAATAATCTTGTCAAAATCATCACAGGCGAAGAACTGCAACGCTATTTCACCAATATGGCAAATACTTTCGGTCCAAATCTTTTTGATACGGCAATGGAATTTACCGCCAGTCTGTATAATGTTGTTATGGGTATTGTCACTTCCGTATACTTTCTTGGCTGTAAAGACAAACTGCTGTTCCAGACCAAAAAACTTGCGGTTGCCTATCTGCCTGACAGAATGTTACCAAAGGTATTTGAGATTGCTGAGCTTTCCAATAAAATGTTCGGCAGATATATTTACGGTCGAATTATTGACTCTATGATAATTGGTATGTTATGTTTTGTAGGTATGAGCCTGTTACAGTTTGACTATTCCCTGCTTATCAGTGTGGTTGTCGGCATTACGAATGTTATCCCCATGTTCGGTCCTTTCATAGGGGCAATACCGAGTATTTTAATATTGCTGATTGTCAATCCCATAGAAGCGTTGTGGTTTGGTCTGTTTATTTTCGCACTGCAACAATTGGACGGTAATATTATTGGTCCTAAAGTTATGGGTAATTCCATTGGTATTTCAGGGTTCTGGATTATGGTCAGCGTCATTATTGGGGGTGGACTTTTCAACATTGTCGGAATGTTCATTGCAGTTCCTGTATTTGCTATTATTTATGTACTGTTCGGTAATATGGTCAATCTGCGTCTTAAAGAGAAAAATCATCTGCAACAATTCGGACAGTCGCCCGATACGGATATTATCACGGACGCTGAAAAACCTACGATTGATTTTAACGATATCAAACTTTACAAAACACTGCGTGATAATGTTCTGCACCACACTGCAAAACACAACAGTTCAGAAGATACTGACGACTTGGATTAAGGGCATTGTTTCTGTTAAGGGCGTTGCCCTTAACAATCCTATCAGGGGCGTTGCCCCTGAACCCCACGAACTTGCCCTCAAAAGTTCGACAAAAACTTTTATGGCTCACTGCGTTCGGATTATTTCTCTAAGTGTCGGCTATGACAATTGAAAGTTTTTTGTCCACTTTTTTTCAAAAAAGTGGGCGGGATTGTTAAGGGCGGCAGCCCTTAACACAGGATTTTTAAGGGCGGTAGCCCTTCAAAACCAACTTGTAGTATAAACATCATTTCAGGTTATTGACATAAATAATTTGTCATGTTATCCTATTAGCGTGCTAAAGTAAAAATAAATGAGGTGCCACTATGCGAAAATATCACAAACTCACCCCTGAGGGAACAAGAGATTTGCTTTTTGAAGAATCCGTTGCCATCAATCAGGTGAGTAATATTATCAATGACATTTTCAGGAAAAAGGGTTATCATCAGGTCATCACGCCGACCCTTGAATTTTACGATACCTTTACTTTGGAAGGTGTCGGCTATGATGCGGAAGAAATGTTCATTTCCACCGACAAAAAGGGCAGGCTTATGGTTATGCACCCTGACGCAACCATTTCTATTGCCAGAGTGATTGCTACACGCTTACAGGACGAACCTTTACCTGTAAGACTTTGCTATAATCAGCCTATATTCAGAAATAACAAGTCACTTTCGGGAAGAAATGATGAAGTCCGTCAGGCTGGTATGGAACTGATAGGAGCAAACGGTAAGCGTGCCGATTTGGAACTGATTGTGTCGGCGGTAGAAATTCTGAAGAAAATCACTCCTGATTTCCGTTTTGAACTGGGTCATGCTGTTTTCCTGAAAGCCTTGCTTGACCAACTGGATATCAGCGACTATAAAAAAGATAATATCAGAGATTATATAGAGTCAAAGAACTATTCGGCACTGATTACTCTGCTTGACGAAATCGAACAGAATGAAACCACACGAGCATTACGCAAGTTACCACGACTTTTCGGCGGTGAAGAAATTTTCAAAAAAGCGTTACCGCTGTTCAAAGGTACGCAAGCTGAACAGGCTTTATTCTATCTGAAAGATTTATACAAGGATTTGAAGAAAATCATACCCGAAGAAAAATTGATGATAGACTTAGGTATGGTACAGAAGAATAATTATTATACAGATGTCACATTCTGCGGATATGTGGCAGGAAGCGGAGATTATGTTCTCAACGGTGGAAGATACGACAACCTGTTAAATCATTTTGACAAAAAAATCCCGTCAGCAGGATTTGGTGTGAATGTTGACGAACTGGCAAGAATTTTCATGAATATCAACGGTGAGGAAAAAACAGAAACCCCTGATATTCTTGTTCACGGTGAGGACGGCTACGAAATTGAGGCAATCAAGGTCAAAGAAGAACTCACAAAACAGGGTTTTCATTGCGAATACAGCGTGTTCAAAAATGAGGACAGTGCTAAATTTTACGCACAGAAAAAGGGCATTAAAAAGATTTGTGTGGTAAATGTCAAAGCAAGAATGGAAGAAGTGTAAGGAGATTTGTTATGAAACCACTCAGAATAGCACTGACAAAAGGCAGACTGGAAAAAGATACGGTCAATTTACTGGAAGAACTTGGTTATGACTGTTCAGCGGTAAGGAACAAGGGCAGAAAACTAATTTTACCCATAGGCGACGGTGAAATTGAAGTTGTGCTGGCAAAAGCAGCTGATGTGATAACCTATGTCGAACATGGTGTATGTGATTTAGGTGTTGTCGGAAAAGATACCATTCTGGAAAACGGCACAAAGTTTTTTGAACTGCTGGATTTAGGGTTTGGCAAATGTCAGTTTGCACTGGCAGGCAAAAAAGGTACGGATTTTTACAGCGGTCACAACATAAAAACCATAGCTACAAAATATCCCAATGTAGCACGCTCTTTCTTTGAAAAAAAAGGCATTGATATTCACTGTATCAAGATTGAAGGCAGTGTGGAATTAGCTCCCTTACTGGAACTTTCAGACGCTATTGTGGATATAGTGGAAACAGGGTCTACACTCAAGGCGAACGGTCTGGAAGTTTTTGAGTATGTCACCCCGATTTCCGCAAGACTTATTGCCAACACCGCCTCTTTGAAATTCCGCAAAAAAGAAATCGAATCCCTCGTTGACCAGATTTACAGCAAGATAGGTTAAGGGCGTTGCCCTTAACAATCCCACCCATTCAAGGGCGTTGCCCTTGAAAATCCCAGCAGGGGCTTTGCCCCTGCACCACACAAGCCTTTAAAAAGGCTTGACCTAAACTTTATGAGAATTTGCTATCGCAAATTCTGTTGGATATAAGGAGTAGAAATGAAATGATAAAAAAAGTAATCGCAGACGGAAAGTCAGAATATACATTTATCTCACAGCTTAAAGAAAGATGTGAAAACAACGACAAGAATGTAACAGAAATTGTGTCGGCAATTTTAGAGAATGTCAAAGCAAACGGTGACAAGGCTGTTGAGGAATATACTTTGAAGTTTGACGGGTCTAAGATTGAAAATCCCGAAATCACCAAAGAACAATTAAAAGAATATGCCAAAGAATGTGACAGCGAAGTGTTCAAATCTTTGGAAAAGGCAGGAAAAAACATTGAAGATTTCCACAAGAGACAGTTGCAACAAAGCTGGCTGACAACTAAAAGCAACGGTGTCATTTTAGGACAGCGTATCAGAGGATTAAAAAAAGTGGGTATTTATGTACCAGGTGGTACGGCAGCATATCCATCATCGGTGTTGATGAATGCTGTTCCCGCAAAAATTGCAGGCGTGGAAGAAATTATTATGGTAACTCCCCCTATGAAAAACGGTAAACCTAATCCCATTATTATGGCGGCAGCGTTAATCGGTGGCGTAGACAGGGTTTTCCTTATGGGTGGAGCTCAGGCTGTAGGAGCTTTGGCTTACGGTACGGAAACTGTCCCCAAAGTAGATAAAATCGTAGGACCTGGAAATATTTTTGTGGCTACCGCTAAAAAATTACTGTTCGGTACGGTAGATATTGATATGATAGCAGGGCCTTCCGAAATTCTGATAGTTGCCGACAAGACCGCCAAAGCCGAATATCTTGCGGCAGACCTGATGTCACAGGCTGAACACGATGTTTTAGCCTCAGCAATTTTACTCACCGACAGCGACACTTTAGCAGATGAAGTTATCACAGAATTAGAAAAACAATGTGCTACACTCAGCCGTAAGGAAATTATTGAAAAATCATTAAAAGACTATGGAGTAATTATCGTATGCAGAAATATCAACGAAGCGGTTGACTTTGCCAACATTCTTGCTCCTGAACACCTTGAAATGTGTGTAGAAAATCCTATGGAATATATCGGCAAAATGGATAATGCAGGTTCGGTATTTTTAGGCAATTATTCTCCCGAACCTCTCGGCGACTATTTCGCAGGTCCTAACCATGTCTTACCGACAAGCGGTACAGCAAGATTTTTCTCACCGCTTTCTGTAGATAGTTTTGTGAAGAAGTCAAGTTTCATCTACTACACCAAAAATGCCCTCCTTGATGACGCTGACGATATTATCCGTTTAGCCAATGCAGAGGGTCTTACCGCACACGCCAATTCGATTATTGTCCGTAAAAAGAATGAAACAAAGGATTGATATAACTTGTATACCTTAAATCAAAAAATCGCTGAACTTATCCCCTATCAACCTATTGTGGGAAATTATCCGATACGGCTTGACGCTAACGAAAGCTGTTATAATCTTCCTGAAAATATATTAATTCAGATAAAAAATGCGGTTGATACGATTGCTTTCAACCGCTATCCTGACCCTTATGCTACCGACTTATGCAAGGCATTTGCCGATTATTACGGTATCAATTCCGAAAATGTAACGGCGTTCAACGGGTCTGACGAACTGATTATGATTTTGACAAGTACATTTCTGATGTCTGGAGAAACGATGGTGACGGTTGAACCTGATTTTTCAATGTACCGTTTTTATGCGTCATTGTGTGAGGTCAACACCGTTTCCGCACCCAAAAACAGCGATTTATCCATCAATATAGATACCGTCATTGAAACGGTCAACCAACACAACGCAAGAGCGGTTATTTTTTCCAACCCTTGCAACCCTACTTCAAAAGGAATTTCCAAAGACGATATTCTGAAATTGGTAAACAGTGTAGAGAACTGTCTTGTTATTCTTGACGAAGCGTATATGGATTTCTGGGAATGTTCTTTGCTGGATATTATCAACGATTTTGACAATCTCTTAATTATGCGTACCGCCTCAAAGGCAGTAGGCATGGCTTCTGTCCGCTTAGGGTTTGCCGTTGCCAATCAGAAAATTACCAACACTTTACGGGCTGTCAAATCTCCTTACAATGTCAATACCGTTTCGCAGACAATCGGCACAATCATTTATTCCAATAAAGAATTTCTCCAGAACAGACGCAATACCCTTGTATCTTTGCGAAAAACATTATATAATGACTTGAAACAACTGGAAAACCTTTATCCCGACAAACTGAAAATTGTTTCGGGAAGTTCCAACTTTGTTTTTGTCAAGACAGATTTCGGCAAGGCTATTTTTGACTTTCTGTTGAATAAAGGGGTAGCTATCCGCTATATGGGTGACTACATCAGAATAACGGCTGGCACTCAGCAGGAAAATACTACCGTTGTCAATCTGTTAAAAGAATTTTTCACTCAAGAGGTGTAAACTCTATGAGAAAAGCATTGCAATCACGCAAAACAAAAGAAACAGATATTACCGTATCGCTTGATTTAGATGGTGGTAATGTGAACATCAACACAGGCATAGGCTTTTTTGACCATATGCTGACGGCATTTGCTGTACACGGCGGTTTCGGACTGGAAGTCAGTGTAAAAGGTGACTTGTATGTTGACTGTCACCACACGATTGAAGATACAGGTATCGTCTTAGGCAAAGCGTTTTATGACGCTTTAGGTGATAAAAGTGGTATTGAACGATATGGTTCATTTTACATTCCTATGGACGAGGCTTTAACCTTTGCCAGTATTGATGTCAGTGGCAGACCGTTTTTAGTCTTTAAAGCCGACTATCCACAAGCGGTAGTAGGTCAGTATGACGCTTGTATGACCGAAGAATTTTTCAGGGCATTTGCGTTCCATTCAGGCATTACCTTACACATAAAAAGCGAATACGGTGCAAATTCTCATCATATTATAGAGGCAATTTTTAAAGCCGTTGCCCACGCTTTAAAAATTGCCGTATCAAGAACATCTGACGGCAAAACCTTATCCACTAAAGGTTCTCTTGACTAACCCAGTTGCAGGGGTCTCACCCCCGCACCCCTGAGTTAAGGGCTTTGCCCTTAACAATCCCACGAACTTTTTTAAAAAAGTTCGACAAAAATTTTCAAGGCTCACTGCGTTCGGAATGATTAGCAAACAGTTAGCTTACACAATTAAAAGTTTTTTGTCCACTTTTTTCAAAAAAGTGGTGGGGTGCAGGGGCAAAGCCCCTGCTGGGATTTTCAAGGGTGAAACCCTTGAAACAGGATTGTTAAGGGCGGTAGCCCTTAACCTGAAAGGAGTATTATATATGATTATTTTACCTGCTATAGATATTAAAGACGGTGAGTGTGTCCGCCTGAAAAAAGGCGACTACAATACTGTAGAAAAAGTTGCGGAAAGTCCGTACAAAACAGCACAGTACTTTAAAGAATGTGGTGCTACTTGGATGCACATGGTCGACTTAGACGGTGCAAAAGATGCGTCTGTACAGAACAAAGATTTGATTATTGATGTTGCTAAATCGTCTGGTTTGAAAGTGGAAGTCGGCGGTGGTATACGCAATATGCAACGCATCGAAATGTATTTAGACGGCGGTATTGAAAGGGTAATCTTAGGGTCATCAGCGGTCAATAATCCGTCATTCGTCAAGGAAGCTGTAAAACATTACGGTGATAAAATTGCTGTCGGTATAGACGCTTTACATGGCATGGTCTGTGCGGAAGGCTGGCTTAGTCAGTCCGAAATTCATTACATAGAACTTGCCAAAAGAATGGAAGATATCGGTGTAAGATACATCATCTTTACGGATATTGCCAAAGACGGTATGTTGTCGGGTCCTAATTTAGGTCGGCTTGATGAGTTACAGAATGCGGTATCGTGCAATATTATTGCCAGTGGCGGTATTTCGTGCCTGAAAGATATCCTGAATGTTTCCGCTCTCAAACTCTACGGAACAATTACAGGTCGTGCCATTTACACTGGCGATTTGGACTTACAGAAAGCTATTCAGGTTTCTTCCCTTTCTGACGAAATGATAAACAAGGAGAATTGATTTATGGATTTTGATAAATTCTTTGCCAAAAGTGAACTTATCCCCGCAATCATTCAGGAAAAATCTACTGGAGAAGTCTTAATGCTTGCCTACATGAACAGAGAATCCATGCAGAAAACTTTTGAAACAGGTTACACATGGTTCTATAGCCGTTCCCGTCAGGAACTCTGGAACAAAGGGGCAACATCAGGTCATTTGCAGAAAATCGTTGACATTTACGCTGACTGTGATAACGATACCCTTTTAATCACTGTTGAACAAATCGGTTCAGCGTGTCATACGGGAAATCATAGTTGTTTTTATACCAAACTAAAGTCTTTTCCATCTGAACGGTTGGAATGATTTTTTCATTGTATAGCTATGACAATTAAAAGTTTTTGTCAACTTTTTTCAAAAAGTTGTGGGGTCAAGGGGCAAAGCCCCTTGTGGGATTTTTAAGGGCAAAGATGATGTTTTGAACGCACTGTATCAGACAGTCGTTGACAGAAAAGAAAATCCACAGGAAGGTTCTTATACCTGCTATCTGCTTGACAAAGGCATTGATAAAATTCTGAAAAAAGTCGGTGAAGAATGTAGCGAAACTATCATTGCCTCTAAAAACGGCGACAATGCTGAAACAGTCTATGAAATTGCTGATTTGATTTATCATCTTACTGTTATGATGGTCAGTCAGGGAATTGCTATGGACGATGTGCTGAAAGAACTCGATAAGCGTAGTGCCAAAACAGGTAATCTCAAACAGTTCCATCAGGTAGACAAAAATTCATAAACTGATATTTTTCACGACCTGATAAAAAATCAGGTCGTTTTTTCATACAAAAACAGTTCATGTCAAATTTTAAAATGAGGTAATGTTATGAAAGATATAACTTCCATTCTTCTTCAGGTAAAACAGAAGTTCGTTTTCAAAGATAATAAAGATTTTACCCAATTTATCTATGAGATTATCAAAAAAACACATTTACAGCTTGACTGGGATACAGGAGCTGGTGAAGAATGGGCAAGATTAATTGCTGATAATTTTGGTGTTGTCTGCATGGTACATACCAAAATCGGTATTGCCTTTATCCGTAAAAATCACGATGATGTTTCCTTATCTGAATTGATGGATTGTTTATGGTGTGAAGAAGTTGAAAATTATTCGATAGAGGAATGGAAAATTGATTTAACAGTAATCCACAATCAGATATCAGAAATTATATGGCACAGTACAGCTGAAACTGTCAATCCAAATCAATTTTCACTTAACGATTTTTATTTCGCCACTGTTTAATAATTTACTCTCAAATTGTTATCAACAGTGTTCCTTTCACCATATTTTCGTCTGTTTTATAAAAAGATTGTCGATGAAATTACGATTATCGACAATCTTTTTCCTTTTGAAACAAAAAAATTTTCAGCTATGCACTGAAAAAGGAATGTTCATGCGTATTATAAGTGAAAGGAGGAAGTCCAATGGATAAAGAACAACTTGAACAGACAATTACGACTTACGCAGATATGATTTACCGTATTGCCCTGCACCATGTCAGGAACACAACAGACGCAGAAGATATTTTTCAGGAGGTCTGTATAGCACTGATGACCAGAAACCCTCCGCAAGATACTCAACACCTGAAACACTGGATTATCCGTACCACAATAAACAAATGTAACAGTTTTCACCGTCTGTTGTGGCAGAAACGGGAAAATATTGAAGATTACGACTATCTTGCCTCACCGCAACAACAGAAAATTATGGAAGAAATTTATGCTTTACCCAAAAATTACCGCAATGTTATCTACCTGTACTATTACGAAAATTATACTGTTGCCGAAATCGCTGAAATTCTGAAAAAGAACAGCAATACCATCAATTCGCATTTACAGCGTGCAAGGAAAAAATTGAAAGATATCCTCACAGAAGAAGGAGAGATGTAATATGCGTAAAAATCTTTATACAAAAACGATTGACAGTTTCAACATTTCCCAAAGTGCCATTCTAGAAACACTTCAGACCCTCAACACCAAAAAAGCACAAAAAAAATCACCATATGCCGTAAAAGTCGCCGTAGTGGTATGTATAGCGGTCATCGTGGCAGTAGGCGGTATCTTGGCAGATGTGCTTTCTCAGAAAAATACCAACAGTTTTATTCTTACCGCAAACGCACAGCAAATGAATACAGCAACCTACACTCATTTAGGTATATTGTCAGGCAACAATTCTTCTACTGTTGCGGAAATAGATACAGAAACACAGAAATGGCTTTATATGAATATAGAACGAATTGTTGATTTTCCTGTTATTGCTAACGGTGAAAATATTGTCAAAACTAACTTCAGATTTAACGGAAACGGTTATTTTTTATTGAGCGATAATGCTGAAATTTCTGATAAGGAATTTGTGGTAAGCAAAAGTTCATGGCAAGGAAATCCCGACCATTATCCTTATACCCAAGAGGAAGAAAATTATCCCGAAAAGGTATACAGCTATTCATTATCTCCCACAACAACGGCTAACCAATATGTCAAACTGGCGTTGTTTGTACAGGACGAAAAAGGGAAATACTGTCAAAAAGCTGATATGCTCCGTCAGTATGATGAACAAGAAAAAGTAGGCAGTGCAAGTACCAAATATTTTAATCAATGGTTTTGGGAGATGTTCCAAGAATATAGCAACAATTATTCTATTGATGTCACGGTAACCTATAAAGACGGTAGCACTGAAACGAAAAAAATTGTCTTTGAAGTAGTCAGATATGATAAAGTCAAATACGAGAAAACAGGCAGTTTATTGGAAAACGATGACAATATCACAAACGAAAACATGGGTCTGACAATAAAAGCAAAACTTTCTGATTAAATCAGCCAATAGCAAAAATGCCGATTTTTCGGCATTTTTGTTTTTTCACGATAAGTTTAAGGGCTGTCGCCCTTAAAAATCCTACTAAGGGGCTGCCGCCCCTTAACCCCGCCCACTTTTTTGAAAAAAAGTGGACAAAAAACTTTTAATTGTCAATGTTGGCAAAACTTTTAAAGGGCAATCAGACGGGTAATTAATTTTTCGAGTAAGAATTTCTTATCAAAAGAGGAACTGTTCATTTTCTGATTAGTAGAAGCGATATATTCGAGTGATTTGGCAATTTTTTCGGTAGAAAGCCGTGATGATGAGCGTTCTGCCTTTTTCAGTCGAAATTCTCTGCGTTTATAGTCGAAATCTTTGGCGACATCGCCAGAACGCATACCGTTTTCTATGGCAAGGCGTACTCTGTACATATCCACATAAGTGTTGACAATTTCTGCCAATATCATTATCGGTTCTTCACGCTGGAAAAAGAGTAAATCCAGACAGGCAAAAGCCTTTACAGAATTACCGCTTGTAATAGCGTCCGTCATATCATATACCCTTGCCGAAAGATTTTTGGTAATGACGGTATCAATATCTTTTTTTTGGACTTCTCCTTTTCCGACATAAGCACACAGTTTATCCGTTTCATTTTTGAGATTATGCAAATCCGTTCCTGTATATTCGATAATGGTCTGAGCATTTTCGTAAGAAAGCAGAATATCCCGTTTACTTGCCCAATGGACAATCTGTCGTTTCAAATCATTCGTATTTTTGCGTGGAAATTCTATGCAAACGCCGTATTTGTCACAACAGTCCGTCAGTTTTTTCCATGCTGACGCTTTTTTTCCTGTCGGACTGACCGTTTTCATGGCAATAACCACCACTGTACCATCAGGAATATCCGCAAGAGCTTTCAGAAAATATTTCAAATCGCTTTCGGCTATTTTCTCTATATTAAAATCATCAACACCGACATAGTTGTAATTGGCACTGAACGGAATAATATCCAATGATTGAATAATTTCTTCGATATCACTGTTTTCGTTAAAAATGTGATAATTAAAATCGGACGGATTTTTCCCCATAAGTTTATCGCTGATTTTCTTTGCATAAAGGGAAATCAGCATTTTTTCTTCACCGTAAAGGAAATAAACTTTTCGGACAAATCCATCTTTAATATCCTGTTTCAATTCAACTTCATTCATTTTTGCCATAGGCTTATTCCTCCACTGAGTGATTTATGAATGGTAAAGACTGTATTGCCATCACAGACCAATCTGTTTTCGGCAGAAAGTAACTGACTGTTAAGGCACTTGTTCGGCAGAATTGCGGTATGAACTTTTCTGTACTGTTCAGGTAAATCGTTGCAATCCGCATTTTTCGGAACAACCAGAATACCTTTTCCGTCCAGCATATCAATATAACACCAGTCTTTTTTATTGATGGTAAAAGTCTGTAAAATATATTTCGGATAACGAATACTGCCGTTTTCGGGAATATGGGTAATATCATTTTCTGCTGAAAGATAACTGTAATTATCGCTGTCGGTATAGGTAATAATATTTCCGATATCATACTGTTCAGAAATTTTCAGAGCATATTTATCAAAATAGGCTTTGTTACCAAATACAAACAGCGAACGGATATCCTTATCAAAAAACAGATTTTCAGTATCGTCATAATGATAGTTGTCGCCACCGCACAATAAAATATTGGCATTGGTAAAATCTTTTTCCACAATGGAAACGCCTTTGGAACTTCCTGTTACATAAAAATTCAGCGTATTTTTTTCGATGACATAACCAGACAAAAGTATCACACTCACGATTGCTGTACACAGTACCGTACAAAGTCCTTTTTCCTTTATCCGAAAATTTCCCGCAATAAACAAAATCATCACTACCACAAACACACTGACAAGAGCAATTTCCGTATAGCTGTTATCCAGACTGATACTTGCATAAGGCATTTTAGCAATGCTGTCAGCCGTTGTGATGATAAAGTTACATAAGTAATGTTCTATAAATACAAAGATACCGTTAATTATCTCAATATACGGAATATACGACAGTATGACAATCAGCAATCCCAGAACAATCACCACAGGAGCAACCGCAGTAGTCAAAAGATTTGCCAGAATAAAATACACACTGAACCGCTTGAACACAAATACCATAACAGGCAAAGTAAATATCACCGCTGAAACAGATACCCCGACACATTCGGCAATATATTTTACAGGTATTTCCAGACATTTCCGTAAAAATTGCTGACGAATATATCTGACAAAAAATAATTTTTCTATAAACTGACTGACAGTTCTTTGCAGAAGTATAATTCCCATCGTTGCCGAAAAAGACATCAACAGTCCTATATCTCCTATTGCCAGCGGATTAACAACCGTAATCAACAAACCTGCCAGTCCAAGACTGTTGAGTGGTTGTGATTTTCGGTGTAGTGGAACTGCCACAACAAAAAGAATATTCATCACCGCTGAACGGATAATCGAATACGGATATGCCGTCAGAAAAACATAAAAGATAATAAAAACAACCGTCACAGATGACGCTATCACCCTATTTCGGGTAATCTTCCTTAACGACCAGAAAATTACTCCGACAATTACCGAAAGATGTAATCCTGATATGGCAATAATATGACTGATACCTGCTGTTTTGAAACTGTCTTTGATGGGAGAATATACTGCCGACTTATCCCCTGTAAGAAAAGCAAAAATCAGACCAGTTTCTTTGGAATGAAAATACGCTGCCAGTTTATCATAGATATGGCAACGCATTGTATAAAAACAATCCCCTTTGGTTTGTGTAAGTATTTTGGGTGCTTCTGACACAACAGAAGTTTCCAGATAAATCCCATCTGCAAAACAATCAAAAGTATACGGTACAGATACATTGTGTGCTGAAAACTGTACATCAAAACTAACTTCTTCATACATTTCCGCATAGAAATCTGTTTTGGTGACACATCTCAGCTTCAGATTTTGCGGACAGTCTTTCAACTGCTGACTTTTGGGAACAATTTTGTCTGTCTGAAAAGTATAGGAAATTTTTCCTTGTTGGATAAAATATCTTTCCGTAACCGTTGCTCTTACAGTCACTTCCTGATTGACAAGCATTTGTACGGTTTCTGTCTTATTCTGAAAAGTGACTGTGTAACTCATCATGCCAATCACAACACAAAATAATCCCACCAATACAGAAACTTTGTTGGTTGCCTTATACCATAAAGCAACCAACAAAGCAAAAATCATTACACCTGTACCAATATACAATAACCCCATTGGAAACAACATAGCTAGGATTAATCCCAGCATATAGCAAAGTCCTGTTACAGAAAACACTGATTTCAATTTTTTCACCCATTTTCATACAAGGATTTCGCATAGATTATCCATCGTCAAAAGTTTTCCAACTATGTGGTTGAAAATCCAATAATCACTGTCAAAATTTGCTTACGCAAATTTTGTTTGGAATTTTGGGGAGTTTAAGGGCTTCGCCCTTAAAAATCCCACAAGGGGCTTTGCCCCTTGACCCCACAAAGTTTTTTGTCCACTTTTTTTCAAAAAAGTGGGCAGGGTTAAGGGGCGGCAGCCCCTTAGTAGGATTTTTAAGGGCGACAGCCCTTAAACTGACAGCCCTTAAACTATTTGGGAAATACAGGGAGTTTTTCCAGATAAACAATATCTGTTCTGTCCTGAGCGTCACCTTCTGCAAGCACAGTGGCTTTTCCTGCTACTTCACCGCCGACTTTCTTTACCAGTTCTTCCAGTGCCAGAAGAGATTCGCCTGTGCTGACAACATCATCAACAATCAGTACTCGCTTACCTTTAAGATTATTTGCGTCCTCACGGCTTAAATACAAGGTCTGTTCTTTTGCGGTGGTAATGGATTTGCACCTGACTGAGATAATATCTTTCATGTAAAGTTTGACGGATTTTCTGGCTATCACATAATTTCGGCAACCTTGTCTTGCCACTTCGTAACAAAGCGGAATACCTTTAGCCTCTGCGGAAAGTACCACATCATGTTCAGGACATTTTTCCAGCAACGCTTTTGCCGTTGCCTCCGTGATTTCTACATCTCCAAACATGATAAATCCTGCAATATCCAGATGAGGCGAAACCTCACACAAAGGTAATTTCCTTGTACAGCCTGCAACTGTCAGTTCATAGTAATCCATTTTAATGAAATCTCCTTTTACACAATTTTCCGAAAATTTTTCTTACCGTTCAACCCATCTTACCATTGAGTTGTTTTCCACCCATCAGATGAAAATGCAAGTGAAAAACCGTCTGACTACCATCTTTTCCACAGTTGCTGACAACTCTGTAACCGTTAGCAAGGTTATTTTCTTTGGCAATCTGAGGAATAACTTCAAAAATGTGAGCAATCACATGGCTATTATCAGCGGTAATGCCGTTCATACTTTCGATATGCTGTTTAGGAATAATTACAATATGAACAGGTGTCTGCGGTTGAATGTCATGAAAAGCGATAATTTGTTCGTCTTCGTATACCTTTTTAGACGGGATTGTTCCGTCAGCAATTTTACAAAAAATACAGTCCATTTAATTTTTCGTCCTTTCTGAGTTAGGAAATTCGTTTTCTATTATCAAAATTTGCATACGCAAATTTTGTTTTGAATTTTTATCCATTAAAGGGCTTCGCCCTTTAAAATCCCACAAGGGGTTTCACCCCTTGACCCCACAAGCCTTTGAAAAGGCTTGACCGAAACTTGAAACTTTTAATTGTCATAGCTACAGGTTTTTTATCATTAATACGCATTAATTTTTAGGTTTTTTGGTTTTCTTTCCTGATACAACTGCTATTAATACAACAATTACGACAATAATGGCTACGCTTAACAGAATAACAACAGGTAAACTGCCATTGTCTTTCAGTTTCTGGATAATATTGCGGTTGTCAATACTAGGAGCAACTTCGTCAGAAACATCTATCTTGATTTCTGTGGGAACAGATGTGGGTTTTTCTTTCTTTTTGGTTTCGGGATAAGTCATGCCACTGCCAAGTTTAAAGGCAAGTTCACTTAAATTCATCGAACCGTCTGCATTGATGACAGGAACATCTACAGGCAATACACCATACGGATTTTTATAGCCGAACGCCACTTCTATTGCCGCCATAATATTTGGACCATAGGTATATGTGGCAGGCAAAGAACCGTCCGTATCTGATGAATCCATGCCCTTGCAACCGTATGCCACAAGCAATGCAGGAACATCTGTATAATTGGCAACATCGTAAGGATTACCGATACTGGTAACAATACAGGTCTTACTCTGTTCTCTTGCATAGGAAATAACTTGTTTCGGAACAGATGTACTGATATTATTGGGGAGAATGTCCATAGGAGAGGACATCTCTGTAAAAACGAATACATAATCCGCACTGTCTATCGCATAACAGATTTCATCTACTGAACTTCCCTCATGATAACAGTAGGTTTCATACTCCATCTCTGGAATAGCTTTTTTGGACACAAGTTTACTCATGGCAAACTGACAGTTTGTCCTCTCATCAGCATAAGGCATGACAAAAACAGCTTTCTGGTCGTTTGTCGGTTTCAATGGTAACATATTGTTGTCATTTTTCAGAACGGTGATGGCTTTTGTAGAAATATCATCTTCCGCTTCGTGGTTCTGTACACTGCCGACAGTACTTAAAGCCTGTGCAGCTGCTGTACCTCGATAAGCAAACATATTCTTTTTCTGTTTCAGTTCAATAATTCGTCTGACTGCATCATTGATGGTTTCTTCCTTGATAACACCGTTTTTGACAGCGGATACTATATTGCCTATCAAAGAAGAAACTTCCGCCTTACTGCCTGATGAGGAGATGGAAACGGGCATTAACAACATATCCACTCCTGCATTGATAGCCAGCACACAGGCTTGTGTGACACCAAAATTTTCCGAAATTGCTGACATATTCATAGCGTCTGTGGTAACAACACCTTTAAATCCCATCTCATTTCTCAGTAAATCTGTGATGATTTTTTTGGAAAGTGTGGCTGGCAAGATAATATCGTCACCTTCAAGAGATTTGACTTTGGTGTTTTCAATTTGTGGGAACTGAATATGTGCAGTCATTATCATATCTACACCACTATCAATCGCTTTTTCAAAGGGGACAAGTTCGCATTTTTCCAGTTCTGTCATAGATTTTGAAACAACGGGTAAACCAACATGGGAATCTGTAGAAGTATCGCCGTGACCTGGAAAATGCTTGACAACGGCAACAACATTATTTTTCTGAATACCTGTTACTGTACTCATTCCCAAACGACCTACTAACTCAGGGTCTGATGAATAGGAACGCAGACCGATAATAGGATTTAATGGATTGCTGTTGACATCAAGTGACGGAGCAAAGTCCATATTAAATCCTAAAGCAGAAAGTTCTCTTCCAATAATATTGCCTGCGGTCTGACAATCTTCTTCACTGTTGGTAGCTCCCAGTGCCATATTGCCAGGTAAAGAGGTTCCCTGTTTTAATCTGACTACCTCTCCCCCCTCCTGGTCTACCGACACAAAAAGTGGTATCTGATTTCGGCTTGCCAAAGCGGCATTCTGAAAATCAGATATCAACTGCACAGTCTGTTGCGTATCTTCCAGATTTTCGGAAAACAGAATCACCCCTCCCAGTGACTTTTCTGTGAAAATATCGGCAACTTCCTTTTTCATAGCGGTAAATGATGTACCATTATATTTGCTGACATCAAGTATCAACATTTGTCCGATTTTTTCTTCCAAAGTCATTCCCGCTACCAAATCATCTGTGAATGTAGCACATGCTGTGGGTATTCCCAACAAAATACACATCACTGACAGTACAATACTGACGGTGATTTTGAACGGTTTTTTCATTCTTTTCATCAAACCTTTCTTTATCCTTATTTCTGAAAAAATTTCCATCATTTATTGTATCACAAAATTCTGATAATTCCTATCCCTACTGAAAAATTTACAAAAGATTTTTATTTTTTATTTCTGAAAACGATAAAAAAATCCACCTTTGCGGTTGGAAAGATTTTCTCATTGTATAGCTGTGACAATTAAAAGTTTTTGTCCACTTTTTTCAAAAAGTGGGCAGGGTTACGGGGCGGCAGCCCCTTAGCAGGCAATGTCATCAACTTAAGAGTGTCATTCCGAACATAGTGAGGAATCTTAATAAGATTCTTCGTCGCTTTCGCTCCTCAGAATGACAGCAATATATTACAGGCTTTTTTCTTAAGTTGATGACATTGCCTTAGCAGGATTTTAAAGGGCGGCAGCCCTTTAACTCATAAAAATCCAAACAAAATTTGCGTAAGCAAATTTTGACAATAACGATTTGATTTTCAGCCACACAAACAGAAAAAATGCCGTTTACTAAACGGCATTTTTTCTCTCTCAATGGCTGACAGCGAATAACTGTTCATTGATAAACGGGACAACTTCGTTCTGAGAAATATTCAGCACAAAAGCAACTTCATCATATAATATATGTTCCGCATCTTTTAAAATACGCTCATCAGCAATATGCAATTTTCTTCCTGACTTTTTCTGCATTTCTTTATGGAGATAAAGTGTTTTTATCAGTCTTACCAGCTTGATACGGTCACCCTCTGAAATGATTTCCTTGTACTTTTCTTTTCTGATTTCTTCATTATCAATCCAAATCACTTCTTCGTCAGGCATCTGACGGATAATTGCCATAATTTCTTCTTTGGACAAAACATCTCTCATTTTGGCTACCAGGTCTGCATTGTTTTTCGGCACAAGCACTTCCGCATTCTTGTTGTGTACGGGATTGAGTACATAATACTCCATCATCTTATCTCTGAACTCTTTCTGAATAATACCTTTAATCTCACATACGCCTTCATTTCTGTAAATAACAAATGTTCCTGCTTTGTACATCACCGTATAACTCCTTTCTCCTCAACAACACTTTTTCAGATAGTCTATGATGTTATCATTTAAAAAAGATGTGTCAAAAATCATTTCATCAGACTTGAATTTATTTGAAATCTATAAAAAAATAAATTCCTGATTAGTATTTATTATAACATAAATTTCTATTTTTTGTTATAGGCAAAAGATACAAATGTCAGATTTTTTATGGTGTAAAGATGTACAATTTACGCTTTTTCTCATTCAGCAATTTAATGTATCAAGAAGTGTTTTCAGTTGTTCCAAAGTGAACAAAGAATTAAGTATCTCCAGAAGTGCTTTAGTGGAAATATAGGGTGGCAATTCCAGATAATCCAATAGGTCATTCCGTCTTTTTTTACTGTCTGAACAACCTGATAATTTCAGATTGAACAGGTCTGTTACGGTAATGTTTTTGACAGAAACAGTATCAGAAATACTATCACAAAGTGTCACTCCTGCTCTGCTTAATACTTCGGTCAGTAGTTTTTCATCAATCCCTTCCACTCCTAGAAATCCCTCTTTGGAGGGTTTATCCTTTCTTTTTTCCTTACCGGCAATCTGTGGAATATACGCATTCTTTATCTTATTTTCGGCTATCATTCCTTTGAGATAATTGCGGATAACAAATCCTGCACTGTCGCTGTCGGTAAGAATGACTATCCCCTGCTTTTCAGCAAGTTTCTTAATCAGACTGACTTTCTCTTTATCCTTGAAAATCCGAAACCCGTTTGTTTCGATGATGGTTGCCTCTATAACCCCTTTCAGTCGCATTTTATCATATTTTCCCTCAACAATTACCGCCTCTTTAATTTTTATCATACTCCACTGTAACTCCTTTTGCGTTATTTTTTTCTATTATACATCTGATTTAACTTTTTGCAAACGGTTGCAATTTTCAATAAATAATGATAGAATATATTTTACAATGCGATAGTTATGTTATCCTGAAAAAAAGGTGGTGTCAGTATTCATGATAAGAAGTATGACAGGTTATGGGAATTGCCGAAAAATTGTGGACGGTCGGGAAATCAATGTAGAACTGCGTTCTGTCAACCACCGTTATCTGGAAATCTCCTGTAAAGTACCCAAAGAAATGAACTTTCTGGAAGAAAAAATCAAGTCTGTCATCAAACAATCTGTTTTTCGTGGAAAGATGGATATTTATGTCAGTGTCGGTGCTGATGAAAACGAACAGGCAATCGTCAGTGTCAATCATGCTCTGGCAAGCGGTTACATTCAGGCTTTACGGGAAATTGCTGAAAAATATCAACTTCCTGATGATATTACCGTTATGTCGCTTTCCAGATATAATGATATTTTCAAATTGACTAAACCTCCTGCTGATGAAGAAAAATTATGGAACAGTGTAAAAGCCGTACTTGATGAAGCCATTGAAAAATTTGTAGATATGCGTATTGCTGAGGGAGAAAAACTCTATAAAGATATTACAGAAAGATGTGTCAAAATTCTTAGTCTTGTGGACAAAATCGAACAGAAAGCTCCCGAAATTGTAGACGACTACCGAAAAAAACTTACCGACAAAATCAACGAACTGCTTAATGATGCTACGGTTGACGAACAACGCATTATCACAGAAGTTGCCATCTTTGCCGATAAAATTGCCGTCGATGAAGAAACAGTCAGACTGAAAAGCCATTTTGAACAGTTTTCTAAAATATTGAACAGTAACGGTTCTGTGGGCAGAAAAACAGATTTCATCTTACAGGAAATGAACAGGGAAACCAATACTATCGGCTCTAAAATACAGGATATTGAGATTTCCCATATAGTCGTTGAAATCAAATCGGAACTGGAAAAAATCCGTGAACAAATCCAGAACATCGAATAATCGGGGACTTTGTCCCCGAACCCCTATCAGGGGCGTTGCCCCTGAACCCCACAAACTTTTTGAAAAAAGTTTGACAAAAACTTTCAAGGCTCACTTCGTTCGGAATTTTTTCACTAAGTGTTGGCGGTGAAACTTAAAAGTTTTTTGTCCACTTTTTTTCAAAAAAGTGGGCAGGATTTTTAAGGGCGGCAGCCCTTAAAACAGGATTTTAAAGGGCGGTAGCCCTTTAACGGATTGTTTTTAAACAAAATTTGCGTACGCAAATTTTGAATTTTCTTGGGGAGGTTAAGGGCGTTGCCCTTAACAATCCCATCAGGGGCTTTGCCCCTGAACCCCACGAACTTTTTGAAAAAAGTTCGACAAAAACTTTCATGGTTCACTTCGTTCGGATTAATCAGCTAAGTGTTGGCGATGACAATTAAAAGTTTTTTGTCCACTTTTTTTCAAAAAAGTGGGCAGGATTTTTAAGGGCGGCAGCCCTTAAAACAGGATTTTAAAGGGCGGTAGCCCTTTAACCTCAGAAAGGACAGAATACAGTATGCAGTTAATCAACATAGGCTTTGGTAATCTGGTTTCGGCTGAAAAAATTATTGCTGTAGTGTCACCTGATTCCGCACCCATCAAAAGAATTATTCAGGACGCTAAAGAACAGGGACTTTTAATTGACGCTACCTATGGTCGGAAAACCCGTTCGGTCATTATTGCAGAAAGTCAGAATGTCATACTTTCCGCAATCAACCCCGAAAGTATCGGCAACAGAGCAAATATTGAAACAGGTGATAACAATGGATAAAGGTAAAATCATATTGATTTCAGGTCCTTCAGGTGTGGGAAAAGGTACGGTCGTCAAAGAAATCGTCAAAGACCAGAAGTATGCCCTCTCCGTTTCTGTGACCACAAGAAATCCCCGTGAAGGAGAAATTGATGGGGTCAATTATTTCTTTACCACAAAGGAAGATTTTCTTCGGAGAATTGAAAATAACCTTATGTTGGAATACGCCCAATACAACGGTAACTTTTACGGTACACCGAAAGACTATGTTGAACAGACAGTTGCTCAAGGCAAAAATATCATTCTGGAAATTGAAGTACAGGGTGTGGAACAGGTCAAAAAACTCATACCCGAAGCGGTAAGCATTTTCATTATGCCCGACAAGTCAGGTGTCATTGAACATCGCTTACGCAAAAGAGGTACAGAGGACGAACAAACCATCCAGAACAGATTGAAAATTGCCCTTAGTGAGATGAAACAAGCTCATAAATATGATTATATCGTCATTAACGGCGAACTGGAAAGATGTATTGAGGATATTAAGTCAGTCATTAACGCTGAACAATATAAAAAAGACAATATGCTTGATTTTGTAAAAGGAGTGCTTGAAAATGATGAAAAGACCCTCTGTCAGTGATATGCTGGACAATAAAACAACAAGATATTCTCTGGTAATTGCCGTTGCCAAAAGAGCAAGAGAAATTGCCGCTGATGTCAGAAAAAAAGAAATGGTACTTGATGAAAAACCCGTTCTGCTTGCCATTGAGGAATTTAAAAAACATAAGTACAATATCCTTGAACCCGATATCAACGAATAATGACCGATAACGATAAGAAAATTATCCTTGTCGGTGTTGCTGTGGAAAAGACAGTCAGCCATTTTGATAAGTGTTTCGAATATATTTTACCGCCATCACTTTACCATGAAACTCTTGTCGGTTGTCGGGTGATGATACCTTTCGGCAACGGCAACAGTGTCCGTCAAGGTATGATTATGTATGTAAAAGAAGTGGTGACACTGGAAACAAAGTATAAAGAAATTTCCTCCGTCATTGACGATAAGCCTGTGCTGAGTACTGAACTTGTAGGGCTTGTCGAATTTATGAAGGAACATTATTTCTGTACTTTTTATGACGCTGTTAAAACCATTCTGCCGACAGGGATTAATTATCAAATCAAAACTTTCTACAGTATCGACAAAGACAATACCGTTGCCTATGAAACAATGGACAACGATGAACAACAGATTTATACCTATCTTTCTCAACGGAAAAAGAGTGTTCTGCGTGAAGAAATCGTTCATGATTTGCATATTCCTCAAAACAGCAATGTCATTCACCGAATGTACAAAAAAGGTATTCTGGATAAGCATGACGAAACCAAACGCAAAACTTCTGATAAACTTTTGAAAATGATACGCATTAAAAACCATCTACCGAATGTGAAACTCTCCGACAGACAACAAGATGTTCTGGAAACACTTATTGATATCCACAGTGTATCTGTAAAAGAACTCTGTTATTTTACAGGCTGTACAAAATCCATTCCCGATACACTGGTCAAAAAAGGATTTGCGGAATATTTTGATGAAGAAGTTTTCCGCACACCGTATCTTTATAGCAATACCCATCAACAAAAATCCAAAATTCTTCTGACTGACGAACAACAGAATGCCTATAATGACCTTGAAAAACGCTATTTTTCCCATAAAGCACAGGTTTCTCTTTTATATGGAATTACAGGTTCGGGAAAAACTTCTGTTTTTATGAAACTGATTGATACAGTCAGTGATGATGGTAAGGGTATTATTGTCATGGTGCCTGAAATTTCCCTGACACCGCAGATGATAAATCTTTTTACCGTACGCTATGGTGATACCGTTGCTGTCTTTCACAGTGGTCTTTCTGTCGGCGAAAGATTGGACGAATGGAAAAGAGTGAAAAACGGTTATGCTAAAATCGTTATCGGAACACGCAGTGCCGTTTTTGCTCCTTTTGACAATCTCGGACTGATTATCATGGACGAAGAACAGGAATATACTTATAAATCTGAAGCAAATCCACGCTTTCATGCAAGAGATATTGCCAAATACCGCTGTCATAAACAAGAATGTCTGTTATTGCTGTCGTCTGCCACACCGTCTGTAGAGAGTTTTTATCATGCTCAAAAAGGGCGTTATTCCATCAATACCCTGACCCAACGCTATGGAAAAGCCTCTTTGCCCGAAGTCATCATCACCGATATGAACCCCGAAAACGAAAAGGGTAATGTTTCAGGTATCAGTACGGTGCTGATGTCGGCTCTGGAAGAAAACCTCTACAATAAAAGACAATCTATTATTCTGCTCAACAGACGGGGACATAATACTTTTGTTTCCTGTAAAAACTGTAATGAAGTTATCAGTTGCCCGAACTGTTCCATATCATTGACATATCATTCCGCCAATAACAGAATGATGTGTCATTATTGCGGTTATTCACAACCGCTTACCCACATATGCCCCGTATGTCACGGTGGCGAACTGCGTTTTTCGGGACTGGGTACACAACGCATTGAACAGACACTCAATGATGCTTTACCTGACGCACGAATTTTACGCCTTGATGCTGATTCCACAATGGCAAAATTTTCGCATGAAAAAAAACTCAACGATTTTGCCACAGGAAAATACGATATCATGATAGGTACACAGATGGTTGCCAAAGGACTGAATTTTCCTAATGTTACTCTGGTAGGCGTACTTTCGGCTGACCTTATGCTGTATGCCGATGATTACAGAAGTTATGAACGCACCTTTTCTCTGTTGACACAGGTTGTCGGGCGTTCAGGTCGTGGTGATTTGAAAGGAAAAGCCATCATTCAGACCTTTACCCCCAATAACGATACGATTGTGTTAGCTTCTCAACAGGATTACGACAAATTTTACGAAAACGAAATTGTTTTACGAAAAGCAATGCTTTATCCCCCGTTTTCAGATATCTGCATGGTAGGATTTACAGGCGACAGTGAACCTCTTACCTATGAAAGTGCAAAAACTTTCACCGAATACTTTATTCAGACCGCTGAAAAAAATTATGCTGATTTACCGTTGCGGGTAATCGGATTTTCCCCTGCCACAGTAAGCCGTATCAACAACAAATACCGTTACAAATGCGTTATCAAATGTCGCAACAGCAGACCTTTCCGAAAACTACTTTCCGATACGATGAACTGTTTTTCCAAAAACAGAAAATTCAGCAAAATTACTGTCTATGTAGATATCAACCCCGACACCATTTTATGAGGTTAAGGGCGTTGCCCTTAACAATCCTATCAGGGGTTTTGCCCCTGAACCCCACGAACTTTTTAAAAAAAGTTCGACAAAAACTTTCAAGGCTCACTTCGTTCGGAATGATTATCAAACTGTCAGCTATGACAATTAAAAGTTTTTTGTCCACTTTTTTTCAAAAAAGTGGGCGGGGTTAAGGGGCGGCAGCCCCTTAGCAGGATTTTTAAGGGCGGC
>CACWNY010000029.1 GCA_902762375.1 uncultured Ruminococcus sp.
ATCCTATTCTCTTCATCAAAGAGACTTCTCTGCCTTGTTTTCATACCTTTATTTTACTATAATTTCATTGATTTGTATAGAGGTTTTTAGAGATGCCCTAAAGAGATTTTTGAGTTTCCGAGGAAATCTAATGACAAAAAAATACTTGTGGGTAAATTTGGTATCATCAGACAACGATTTCTGCTTTTTGCTTTCTTTTCGTGAAATGCGTTTTTTCTCTATTTCAATTTCTTCTTTTGTCTTATTTATTGCACAAAAACGGATAGGTTTCAATTCTTCTTTTTGTTTATAATACAATATAAAATCACAACTTTGTTCTGTTACCCCTTTCAAAACTGTACTAAGCTCAAATTCCTCTCCATTTTTATTGTCTGTAACATGGGGTTAAAACCCTCGCCTTCAGGCGAAACCTTTTAGGTCGACTTGCTTGTAATGATAAAAATACCTTTGGTAAATATTAAAACCAAAGGTGAAACGAATAGAAAACTACAGAAAATCATCATACTGCACATACGACATAAATATCACATTGTATAGATAACAAAATATAGAAAACCTGTGTTGATAAGAAAAATTGCTGAGAGAACAAGAGATATCATCTGGCAGGTATTCAGTCAACTTTAGGCGGCTTTAGCCGCTGGTTGAACCTACCGCCTTTAGGCGGTAGTGATTCAGTATACAACTCGAATGCTTTGTTTTTTATCCTCAGAATAAAATCGGTCTGGTGAGCTGAACAATGTTCTATCCCTGTTATACTTGCATAGGCTCTGTCACCTATAACTATTGTGTCTTTTCCAAAAAGAAAATTCTTTAATGTTTCTCCCTGTTGCTGGGGGAGATTTTGAAACTTTCACTACTCAGGGTAAACAGATTTACCGCATAATGTAAATGAAATTCTTTTTGTACAGCTTCTTTCTGCCGTACATCCGAACCATCAACTGCAATCACTTTGTAATCTTTCAGTTTTTCCGGAACATCGTATCTGATAATTTCATTATCAAGCATTTGTTCAAGGATACTTTTTACCCATTCATTACAACGGTTAAATCGTTTCATAAAACCTACATCACTAATTGCAGTTCCAAACTCCACTCTCGCATAGTGGGTTACTTCTACTAACGAATGTCCGCACATATAAAACAGGATAAGCATCATCAGTTCTTCTTCGTCCTGTATTCCTCTGTGTCTTGTCATTGCTTTTTGTTTCCAACACAATTCTTTATAATTTTCAGGTAACATTTTTATTAAGAGCCTATCCGTAAATTATCGTTGATGAACAGGAATAATTTTTCTCCAAACGATGATAGCACAAGCAAACTGAATCAAAGCCAAATAATTGTTTTCTTTTTTCTCAAAACGAACAAGAAGTTTACAGAAACGATTCAGAAAAGAATGCGTTACTTCAATAATCCATCTTCTTGTTTTAAAATCGGGATTCTTTATTTTTTCTTCTTTCTCTTTATTTCGTGGGCGGATATGCAGAATATATTTTCTGTCTGAAATGGAGTTTGTCTGCACCCGTATAACCTGCGTCAAGACAAAGATTCTGCGGTTTTTGTTCTGTCACTTCGGGACGAAAAACAACCATATGATCCAATGTTTTTTCCAACAGTTTTATATCATGCCGATTTGCACCGTCAAGTACCACCGATAACGGTATTCCTTTTGCATCAGTCAGAACACTCTGTTTTGTCCCCATTTTTCCCCGATCGGTCGGGTTATGTCCTACCGCTTCACGAGCCAACGGAGCTTTTATCATACAACCGTCCACGCTTTGCCATTCCCAATCGATTCCTTGTTCTTTATCGTATTCTTCAAACGACATTGCCCACAGTTTTTCAAAAAGTCCTGCGGCTTCCCACTTCTGAAAATATTTGTGTATACTGCTACCCGCCCCATATTCTTTTGGGACTGCTTTCCATTGACAGCCTGTTCTTAAAACATACAGTATTCCTTCCAAAATCTTTCGAGGTGGTATCGGCTTTCTGCCTTGACCAGGTTTATTTACGGACAAGCTCTAAATCTTTTCTTGTCATACATTTCACTCCATCAAGTACTCTTTCTTCTATAATACCATATCATGGGGGTTTGTATAGATATTTTTATAAGTTAGTGCATATGGGGCTTTGCCCCTTGACCCCAATGTCATCAACTTAAGAAAATCTGCTTTTAGATAATGTCAGTTTTTAATGATTTTTGTTTTTAAAACTGATATATAAAATCGTTTCTGTAATATCCAATTTTGGAATAAAATCCTTAAGTTGATGACATTGCCCTTGACCCCACAAGCCTTTGAAAAGGCTTGACCGAAACTTTTAATTGTCATAGCTACACAATGAGAAAATCATTCTAACCACTTAGATGGAAAGTTTTGTCCCTGACAAAAAACGGTCTGAGAAAAGAAATATTTCTTTTCTCAGACCGTTCCCAGAACTTTTCCTATTTCAATAGGAATTTCCTCACCACTGTCTATAATATTCTGCAATTCCTGTGTCAAAGAAACAAAATGGTTCTGAAACAGTACCATAATTGTTGAACCGCCAAATTCAAAATATCCTTTTTCCTGACCTTGTACAGCCTGTGTATTTGCCTGATTACAGATTTTTCCGACAAGCAAAGCTCCTATTTCCATCTGTACCACATCACCGAATACCACATTTTTAATGACAGTATATTCCCGACTGTTCTGAAACCATACAGGGTAAGCCTCACACGCTATAGGACGGACGGAATGTAACACACCGTCAATTCTTTTAGTGGTGAGAATATCACCGCCGACAGTATATACATAATGATGATAGTGTTTCGGTTCTAACCGAAACACACAGCAAAGTCCACCTGCAAATTTTTGTGACAAATCTTTATCTTCCAGCAAATCGGTAATCGTATATTGACTGTGCTTTATCGGTAACTGTAATTCATCACTGATACGATAAATACTCAGATAAGCATCACAAGGACTTATCACATTTTGGGGATTAGGAAAAATTTCAAGTGTTTTTGTGCGTTTAAAGAAATCGTTAAAAGACGGAAATGTTTGTTGGTCAAATTCCTGTAAATTAATGTTATATTTTTTGACATAACGAGAAATCATTCTTTTAGACAGCGGTGACGAAAGATATTTGGCTCCTACATTGGAGAACCACGAACTTTTGACAAAAAGCTTTAAGAGAAATCTTCCGAATGTCGTACCGTACAAAAAACGCATGGCAAGTGATTCACTCATACCGCACCCCGAAATACAAACAGACTAACAAACTCCAGTACACCAATAACAACAATCACAATTTTTCCGACAGAGGCAGGTTTTCGGATTTCCACAGGGAAAATAAATCCTATCGCCGTCAATCCCAGCATAACAGAAAAACAGATAACATTTGTCAGAATGCCGTTACTGAAAAGCATATAAAAAGGAGGCATAATCAACGCAATAGTGGTTACAGGAACACCCAGATAACTTTTGCGTCTGTTATCTTTTCGGCTCTGGCGTTGTTCTTCCAGAACATTGAAGTAAGCTAAACGAATGAGGGAAGCCAGAATATAGATACACGCTATAGCTATCACAAAATACTTTGCTCCCGAAATCATATATACGAATATCGCAGGAAAAACGCCGAAACTCACTAAGTCACTCAAGGAATCAATCTGTATACCGAAACGCTTTTCATTTTCGTCCCGACTCTTTTTGGTAGAGGCTACAGTTCCGTCAAACATATCGCAGATACCCGAAATCATCAGCAACAGCACCGCAAGAAAATAATTGCCACTGATAGAGAAAAATATGCCTACACAAGCCGATAACATTCCCAGATAGGTCAAAACGACCGTATAACTATAATATCCTATAATTTTCCGTTCCATTATAATATTTTTTCCTCCCCTTGTTTAAGGCAACCCCTTGACTGTTGCACAAAGGTTCAACCCCTACTGTCCAAATTTCAAAAATTTTCCACCTGAGCAGTTGGCATTATTTTTTGAAATTAGTAATTAGTAATTATAGAAAAACAACCTATAGTTATGACACTTAAAAGTTTCGGTCAAGCCTTTTCAAAGGCTTGTGGGGTCAAGGGGCAAAGCCCCTTGTGGGATTTTAAAGGGCGAAGCCCTTTAATGGCTAAAAACACAAAACAAAATTTGCATCAGCAAATTTTGACAATAACTATTTGATTTTCAACCGCTCAGGTAGAAAATTTTTATACAAATCTGAATCCAGAACAATTCACCGTCATTATATGCTGATAACCTTAAATAAACATTGATAACAGTTTGTTAATTTTTCAATGTTTATTCAATGTTGCGGTAAGACAATTCTCATTGTATAATTATCTGTATTGCAGGAAAGAAACGATGTGATGATTTGAGAATACTGATAGTTGAAGACGAAATTGAAATAGCAGACGGCATCAAAACGATACTGGAAAAGGAAGGGTATCAGACGGACGCTGTTTATGACGGTCTGAGTGGTTTAGACGAACTGTTGAGTAACATTTATGACCTAGCCTTGTTGGATATCATGTTGCCGAAAATCAGCGGTCTTGATGTTTTGCGTTCAGCACGCAATTCAGGGATTGATACACCCGTCATTTTGTTGACGGCACGCTCACAGACAGAGGACAAAATTATGGGTTTAGACAGTGGTGCAGACGATTATCTGACCAAACCGTTTGACGCAGGAGAATTGCTTGCCAGAATAAGGGCAAGATTTCGTCGTCGTGATAATGTCATTACGCAATCGTTTTCTTTTGCGGATATCCGTCTGGAACAGTCCTCCATGAAACTCTACGGAAAAGAACGCTCCGTAAAACTTGCCAAAAAGGAATATCAGCTTTTAGAATATTTACTGGTCAATCATGGTTGCATACTGACAAGAAATATGTTGGTAGCGAAGATATGGGGATATGATGACCAGGCAGAATACAATCAGCTTGATGTTTATATTTCTTTTGTGCGAAAGAAGTTGAAGTTTGTTAGTGCGAACATTTCGATTGTCACAGAAAAAGGAGTAGGATATTCCTTACAGGCAGGCGGAAAAAACGATGGAATCTGAAATCAGGAAAAAATTTGTCATTGTCACCATATCCCTGATGACATTAGTTTTAGGGATATGTTATTTAGGTATGCACTTTTACTATCGTTACTGGTTTGACCAGGACACCTTACAATTTCTGGAATGGATAGCCGACAGCGGTATTTTACAGACAGATGCAGAGAATGTTCCTGTTGATACAACCAACAGCCACATTGACCCTGAATTTGCTATTGCAGTGGTTGTCATACAGGAAGATAAAGTGATTTCCGAAAAATTCATTGGTGCCGATAATCAGCAACACATTCCTGAAGAGGTGATAGACTGTATTCTCATATCTGACGAGGATAACTATAAAACCTATTCCTATATATATACCTTGCGGAAACTTTCCGACAGCAGAACACTCATTATTCTGACAGATTCAGAATATAACAGTACCAGACCAACAAGATTGCTGTCCCGCATACTACTGATAGTATTGGGAATTTCTTTAATGACGACAATCATTTTTTTACTATCACGGTTTATCACAAAGCCTGCAATGAAAGCTATGATGAGAGAAAAGCAGTTTGTATCTGACGCAAGCCACGAACTGAAAACACCTTTGGGAGCAATCAGTATCAATGCACAGGCATTGTTGGGGAGTTCGGAAAAGCTGTTTTCTCAAAAAGCAGACCCGAATGTGCCTTTAACGGAAACCAAGCACAATTACGAAAGGCATATTCAGAATATTATCCGTGAATCCCAACGCATGAACCGTCTGGTAGAGAAATTGCTTATGCTTTCCAAAATTGAGGAGAATAAAGTAAGAAAAAAAACACAGATTTCGTTATCCTCATGTGTAGAGGAGATGGCACTTACCTATGAGAGTGTTGCTTACGAAAAAGGTATTCACTATGATTATCAGATTGCAGAAGATATCACCATCAACGGCAACGAGGACGAAATAAAGCAACTTATTGCCATACTCATTGACAACGCCATCAAACACACACCTAAAGACGGCATTGTTTTGACGACTTTGCAACAGAAAAAAGACAGAATATTACTGATTGTAGAAGACACAGGTGACGGCATTTCGGCTGAAGATTTACCGCATATTTTTGAGCGGTTTTACAAAGCCGATGTTTCCCGAAAGAGCAGTTCATTCGGGTTAGGACTGGCTATTGCGAAAGCGATTGCCGAAAGACACAATGCACATATCTCCGCCGAGAGTACACCCGGCAAAAAAACAATATTCGAGGTGGAATTTTAACTATGGAAAATGAAAAGAAGAAGAATATCGACAGATATAAGAAAGTATTCTGGGCGGTATTTTCGCCGTTGTTGGCGGTACTGACCGTTTGGGCGGTACTGGAACAGAATAAAAGTGTGTCGATAAAGGATATCATAGACACTTTTTCCAGAACCAATAAAATATGGTTTACCTTAGCGGCAATATGTTCATTTTTGTTTATCGTACTGGAGGGCGTGGCGATATGTTCAATTTTAAAAGGTGCGAATTACCGTCCGAAACCGTTAAACGGTCTGATTTACAGCACATCAGATGTTTATTTTTCAGCGATTACTCCATCAGCCACAGGAGGACAGCCGGCATCTGCTTATTTTATGTTGCGTGATGGTATTTCAGCGGGAGTTGTTACAGCGACACTGATTGTTAATCTGATGATGTACACAGTTTCTCTTGTAGTTTTGGGAATTATTGCCGTTATCATACACCCTCATGCTTTTTTTGGTTTCAGTCCTTTATCAAAAGTGTTGATTATTTCTGGGGCAGTAGTGTTGGGAACATTGTCATTTTGTTTTTTCTTTATGCTGAAAAACGGCAATAAAGTTTTTTCATGGCTGGAAAAATTTCTGAATTTTCTCAAAAGAAAAAGAATTGTTCATATTTCCGAAAGAGTATTCCGAAAAGTGAACAAAACCAAAAAGGATTATGCAGAATGTTCTAAACTGTTGGCGAACAACTATTCTATTTTACTCAAGTCTTTTCTTTGGACTTTACTTCAGCGTATTTCACAAATAATCGCACCTGTATTGTTGCATTTGTCACTGGGAGGGAACTTACGGGATTCGAGCCTGATTTTTTCAAAACAATGTCTGATTACTGTGGGGTACAATTTAATTCCCATTCCAGGAGCAATGGGGGTAGCAGATTATCTGATGATAGATGGCTTTTCAGAGATTATGGGACGAAATGCGGCATTTGGACTGGAAATGCTTAGTCGAGGGCTGACTTTTTATATTTGTGTCAGTGTCAGCGGAGTAATTACACTTGTGGGTTATATTATTAAAAGAAAGAAGAAAACAATAACAAAACAAGTATAGATTTTTCGGTTGACATTTAAAAATTAATCGTGTACACTGTGATAAGAAAAAATGATGATAAAAGTGCCGTTTTAACGGCATTTTTTGTTACATACTAAAGAGAAAGGAGCGATGGATAATATGGATAAAGAGCAGAAATACTGTTATGTTTGTGGAGAGAAACTCACCGAAAAGCAGTGTAAAGATGAAGGCGTAGTAAAATATTGTGGTCATTGTGAGGAATTTAGATTTCCGCTTTATAGCAGTGCCGTAAGCATGGTAATTTTCAATCCAAAGAAAGACAAAATACTGTTGATACAGCAATACGGAATGAAAAGCAACATTCTGGTAGCGGGATATATCAACAAAGGAGAAACACCGCAACAGGCATTACAGAGAGAAATCAAGGAAGAAGTCGGATTGAATGCGGTAGAATGGAATTACAACGACAGTATGTATTTTGACAAGACGGAAACATTAATGCACAATTTTGTTGTTGTAGTGGACAGTGAAAATCTGAAGATTAAGGAAAATGAGGTCGATACAGCACAATGGTTTACTGTGAAAGAGGCGGTAGAGTATATCAGACCGAACAGCATGGCAAAAAAATTTTTGCTGAAATCACTTAAAGGGAGAGATGTCACATGAAAATTATTTTTCGTTTACTGAAAGGAATAATGTTATTAGTGGGATTATTTGTCAGTCTGATAAGTATGCTTACTGTATTTTATGCGTGGTTATCGCAGAAAGGTATTATCAAATCGGAGTGGGTGATGGAGAAAACGCCGTCAGGTAGAGGATTACGGTTTGTGATGTCTATACGGGATAAAGTATTCTTATCGTTTCAGATTTGATTTAAGGGACAGGACAAAATTTGCATACGCAAATTTTGTTTGGTTTTTGAGGAGTTTAAGGGCTTCGCCCTTAAAAATCCCACAAGGGGCTTTGCCCCTTGACCCCACCACTTTTGAAAAAGTGGACAAAACTTTTAATTGTCAGCATAAAAGTTTTTTGTCCACTTTTTTTCAAAAAAGTGGGCAGGATTTTTAAGGGCGGCAGCCCTTAAATCAGGGGTTCGGGGACGAAGTCCCCGACAGAGCAACGCAAAAAAGCCCCGACAAGCACAACAGCTTATCGGGGCAAAACTATTATTATTCAAATCTTACTCTGTCTTTAACATAGGTTGTGTGAAGTAATTCGTGAGCCTTATGGGAATTGGGTTCGCCAAGATATTCAGCATAGAGTTGCTGAATTTGAGGGTTGTTATGTGATTGACGATAGGTTTGTCTTTCATCTTCAGAATAAAGAGCATCAGCACGCTTTTGTTTATAAGTGTCGATAATGTCAGCGTCCTCATTAATCAGAAGAGAAGGACGGATATAAGACTGACCGCCACCGTTGATACAACCACCAGGACAACACATAATTTCGATGAATGTATAAGGTGATTTACCTGCACGAATATCGTCCATAATCGGTTTAGCGTTTTTCATACCGTGAGCGACAGCGATTTTAATTTCGTTACCAGCAAGGTTGAGGGTAGCTTCTTTGATACCGTCAAATCCACGAACTTCTGTGAAATTGATAGGACCATATTCTTCACCCATAAGCGTACGATAAGCCGTTCTGAGAGCAGCTTCCATAACACCGCCTGTAACACCGAAGATAACACCTGCACCTGAATAAATACCCATAATATCCTGGTCAAACTCTTCATCAGGCAATTTAGTAAAGTTAATACCTGAACGCTTAATCAAAGTACCGAGTTCACGGGTAGTCAGAACAGCGTCAACATCAGGAATACCGTTTACAGCAAGCTGAGGGCGTTCTTTTTCATATTTTTTAGCCGTACAAGGCATGATAGAAACCACAAAGATATCTTTAGGGTCAATGCCATTCTTTTCTGCATAATAAGACTTAATAATTGCTCCTTGCATTTCGTGAGGAGATTTACAAGAAGAAAGATGGTCTGTACAATCGCCATAGTAATACTCTGCATAGTTGACCCAACCGGGTGAACATGAAGTAATCATCGGCAAAGTACCACCGTTTTTAATTCTGGCGATAAGTTCATGAGCTTCTTCCATGATAGTGAGGTCAGCACCGAAGTTGGTATCATAAACCTTATCAAATCCCAGACGCTTAAGAGCAGCCACCATTTTACCTGTAACAGGAGTACCGATTTTCATACCGAACTCTTCACCCAAAGATGCTCTTACCGCAGGAGCAGTCTGTACAACAACATGTTTACCCTCTGCCATAGCCTTATCGACTTTCCAGATTTCGGATTTTTCCATCAAAGCACCTGTAGGACATACAGATACACACTGACCGCAAAGCAGACAAGGAGAATTAGCGAAAGAGTGGTTGCCTGCAGGAGCAACGATAGTTTCAAATCCACGATTTTCAAACCCGAGAATACCATTACCGTGTGCTTCCTGACATCTTACTACACAGCGTCCGCAAAGAATACATTTGGAGGTATCTCTGACAATGGACGGAGAAAATTCATCGTAAGTTGTCGATGTTTTCTTACCTTTGAAAGCACCTTCTCTTGCTCCTGTAATCTGTGCTACATTAAGCAGTTCACAGTTACCGTTTTTGGAACATTGCTGACAATCTCTGTTATGATTGGAAAGGAGCAACTCAACAGATGTTCTTCTTGCCTTGACAGCTTTAGGTGAAGAAATACGGATTTCCATACCTTCAGCAACGGGATATACACAAGACGCAACCAGACCTCTTGCCCCTGTAGCCTCAACAAGACATACACGACATGAACCTAACGAACACTGACCGTGATTGAATGTACATAATGACGGAATATTGTATCCGCATTCTCTGGCAGCCTCCAGAATGGTAAGTCCAGCTTCCACCTGATAAGGAACACCTTCGATTTTTATATTAACAAGTGACATTATAATATCCCTCCTGATTATCCTTTCATGATAGCACCGAACTTACAGGACGCTCTGCACATACCACACTTGATACATTTATCCTGGTCGATATGTAAAGCAGGCTTTTTCTTACCGGGTGCGGTGTATTCGCTGACGCTGATAGCACCGACAGGACAGTTTCTTGCACACAGTTTACAACCGAAACATTTATTTCTGTCAATTCTATATTTCATCAGGCTCTTACAAGTACCGGCAGGACATCTTCTTTCTTCGATGTGAGCCAGATATTCGTCTTTGAAATGGGTAATGGTAGAAACAACGGGATTAGCTGCCGTCTGACCCAATGCACACAAGGAGTTGTTTTTAACCGCTTCCGAAAGTTCTTCCAGTTCCTGTAAATCTTCCATAGTTCCTTTACCGTCAGTGATTCTGGTAAGGATTTCGAGCATACGCTTAGTACCGATACGGCAAGGAGAACATTTACCGCAGGATTCATCACAGATAAATTCCATATAGAATTTAGCAATGTTGACCATACAGTTATCTTCGTCCATAACGATAGCACCACCAGAACCCATCATAGAACCTTTAGCAACGAGGTTATCAAAGTCGATAGGTTCATCAAGATATTCCTCAGTCAGACAGCCACCTGACGGGCCACCTGTCTGAATAGCCTTGAATTTCTTGCCATCAGGAATACCGCCACCGATATCATAAATGAGTTCACGCAGAGTAGTACCCATAGGAACTTCTACCAGACCGACATTGTTGACTTTACCGCCCAATGCGAAAACTTTTGTACCTTTAGAGCGTTCTGTACCTGTAGAAGCGAACTCTGTGGCACCCTCACGAAGAATGTAAGGAACACAAGCGAGTGTTTCAACATTATTAACGACAGTCGGCTGACCCCAAAGACCTTTAACCGCAGGGAAAGGAGGACGAGGACGAGGCATACCACGCTTACCCTCAATGGAGTTCAGCAAAGCAGTTTCTTCACCGCAGACAAATGCACCAGCACCAAGACGGATATGAGCCATAAAGGAGAAGTCTGTGCCGAGAATATTATCACCAAGAATACCGATTTCTGTCATCTGGTCGATAGCTTTCTGTAAGCGATTAACAGCGATAGGGTATTCAGCACGGACATAGAAATAACCTTCAGAAGCACCGATAGCGTAGCCTGCAATCATCATACCTTCAATAACAGCAAAAGGATTACCTTCAAGGATAGACCTGTCCATAAATGCACCGGGGTCACCTTCGTCACCGTTACAGACAACATATTTCTGGTCGGCATTATTTGCATAAGCGAATGACCATTTACGACCTGTCGGGAAACCAGCACCGCCACGACCTCTCAAGCCTGATGCCAATACTTCATCAATAACTTCTTTCGGGGTCATGCTTAATGCTCTCTGTAAACCTTTGAAAGCACCATAGCCCATAGCTTCATTGATATCTTCGGCATTGATAGTACCGCAACCGTGTAAAGCAACTCTCTTTTGTTTTTTATAGAAATTGATGTCGTCCTGTTTCTGAACTTTTTCGTGTGTTACAGGGTCAACATAGAGTAATCTTTCAATAACCTGATTATTCATGAGGTCAGTTTTGACGATTTCTTCAACATCTTCTACTTTTACCAGACGGTAAAGTGTATCTTCAGGAAGTATTTTAACAAAAGGACCCTGTGAACAGAAACCGAAACAACCTACCTGATTAACTGTAACTTTATCACTGATACCGTATTCTGCGATAAGTTCATTAAATTTATTTTTGATTTCGTTGGAATGAGAAGAAAGACAGCCGGTACCACCGCAAAGTAATACAGCACGCTTTCCGCCGAAACCTTCCATTTTATTTTTCAAGCCCTCCGTACAGCTTGTCAATACGCTGTCGAGCTGTTCATTTGTTCTGATTTTCATTACATAAGCCCTCCTTATCCCATTTTACGGTATTCGTCAATAATGGAATGCACCTGATTTACCTGAACTTTAGGATAAACTGTTCCATTGATGGAAACCGCAGGAGCGATACCGCAGGCACCGATACAACGCAGAGCGTCGATAGTGAACATACCGTCTTCAGTTGTTTCGCCGGGTTCGATACCGAGAATTTCGCAGAATTCATCAATAACACGCTGAGCCCCTTTAACATAGCAGGCAGTACCCAGACAGCAACCAATAATGTATTTTCCCTTTGGTTTGAGGGAGAAGAAAGAATAGAAAGTAACGACACCGTAGATTTCCGCAACAGAGATACCTGTTCTTTCCGAAACGATTTCCTGAACATCGATGGGAACATAGCCGTATTCCTTTTGAATGTCACTGAGAATCATCATCAGCGGTGTTTTGTCATTAATGTGTCTGTCACAAATCTCGTTGATTTGTTTGACAGCCGCCTCACTTAACTTTTGCATAGCAACCTCCTTAAAAAATAAACAACATTGACAGCCAACAAAAATATGCTGAATATCTGCCGACAAAAAAACTTTGCACAATTTTATTACGATTTTTCGGTAAAATGTTGCAATCGCAACAAAAAAGCGTTATAATGATAAGAGATATTCCTTTTTGATAATTTGTCTGTTATACCAATATTAGACATAAAATCAAAAGGTACTTCTCAATTATTGTTATTTTAACATAAACCAGAAAATAAAACTGTTGCAACCGCAACAAAACAGAAGAAAATTTCAATATAATTTTTGTCAAAAAAGAAAAAAATGGTTAATTATAACTAACAAAGGCGATGAAAAAATGGAAAATCAAAGTTATCTGGAAAATGAAAAAATGAATGATTTAAAGAATTGCGAATCCAAAAAATATGTCAATTTTGTCAAAGGAGATACCATTCTTTCTTTAAGCAGTGACAACGGGCTTATTGGACTGTTGTTGGAGGGAAGTGCCTATATTGTCAGTATTGACGAAAGCGGTCACGAAAACATTTCCGATTTTCTCACAGTGGGGGACAGTTTCGGAGAATATATTTTTATGCCTTTAAAATCTCTGGAGTATCTTGTTGTTGCCGAGAGTGATTGTAAGGTGATGTTTGTCAATTTTGACAATATCATGAATAATTGCCGTCACAACTGTGAAAATCATAATGAGCTTGTCAAGAAGATGTTGTTGTTTACCGCTAAGAGAGCTCAGTTCATGTCCTTGCACATTAATATACTCATCAAAAAAACGCTGAGAGAAAAGTTGTTTGTTTATTTTGAATATCTGCGAGGTAATGCCTATGACAGTAATCAGATTATCATTCCCATTACTTTTGAAAGTCTGGCGAGTTATCTGGGGGCGGACAGAAGTGCTTTAATGAGAGAAATCCGTCGAATGAACAATGACGGATTAATCCTTTCCAAAGGGCGAAGAATTACATTATTATACTGAATGATAAAAACAACCTATAGCTATGACAATTAAAAGTTTTTGTCCACTTTTTTCAAAAAGTGGGCGGGGTCAAGGGGCGGCAGCCCCTTGTGGGATTTTAAAGGGCGAAGCCCTATTCAAAACAAAATCTGCGTAAGCAGATTTTGACAATGACTATTTGATTGTCAATCGCTCAGGTAGAATTTTTTATCATGACTATTGAAATTACCCAATGCTGTCCGTTATAATAGTTATAGAAATCTAAAAATATGATTGGAGAGAATTGTCTATTATTCTTTAGAAGGAAATACAGAATATGTTGCCAGAAAGAAATGAACAGAAAATCCGTAAATTCTGCGATAAATTGCGATAACAGAAAGGTGACTTATGAAATTACTTTTTGTCATAGACTTACATGATTATCAGGAAAATTATACTGTATTCAAAAGACCGTCCGCAAGAGGAATTATTTTTACGGAAAAAAATCAGCTTGCTTTGGTATATAGCAAAAAAGAACAATACTATAAATTTCCAGGTGGAGGAATCAGACCAAATGAAGATATAAAAACGGCTCTCATGCGTGAAATAAAAGAAGAAGTGGGATTGATAGTCATTCCTGACAGTATTATAGAATTTGGTAGTGTTATAAGGAAACAGAAAAGCGATGATTCAGCCGAAACTGTTTTTGAACAGGAAAATACTTATTTTTGGTGTAAAACGAAAAATAAGCAGGTCGAACAAGAACTTGATGATTATGAAAAAGAAGCAGATTTTATACTACGATATGTAGACATCGAAGAAGCAATAGACACCAATCAAAGATATCATAGTGAGAATTTGTTTGATGAAATTACGATAAAAAGAGAAATGAAAGTTTTACAGATAATCAAAGCGTATAGAAAAGACCATCGAATATAGCTATAAGGATTGAGATTTACGCTGATGAAAATCAAAAGATTTCACAGGAGAAATCAACATGACAACAGATTTTGTTACCCACCCATTTCCACCGCTTTTTGATGAAAATGCACAGACCTTAATTCTGGGTAGTTTTCCATCGGTAAAATCAAGAGAAACCATGTTCTTTTACGGTCACCCGCAAAACAGGTTCTGGAAAGTTCTTTCCACAATCTTTATGGAAAAACTCCCCGAAAGTATTGAAGAAAAAAAGGGTCTTGTGCTAAGACATCATCTGGCTTTGTGGGATTGTATTCATTCTTGCACTGTTACAGGTTCATCAGACAGTTCCATTAAAGATGTTGTGCCGAATGACATCAGCGAAATCATAACCAACAGTAAAATTGACAGAATATTTTGCAACGGTACTTTGTCGTATAAAATGTACAACAAATATATTTTTCCGACTACAGGTATTGAAGCGATAAAGTTACCGTCCACCAGTCCTGCGAACGCTTCTTATTCACTGGATAGGCTTATCACCGAATGGAAAATTATTCTACCTGAGTGGTTGGAAATCAAATAGTTATTGTCAAAATTTGCTAAAGCAAATTTTGTTTTAAATTTTTATTCATTAAAGGGCTTTGCCCTTTAAAATCCCACAAGGGGCTGCCGCCCCTTGACCCTGCCCACTTTTTGAAAAAAGTGGAATAGCTACAGGTTGTATAATTACGCATTTGTAAGAAGCAATTATTTATGTGGAAGTTATTCAACAGAATATAAAAGTAAGTGCCGATTTTTTTTCAGAAAATCAGCACTTGTTTTTGGTTATTCGTTTGTCAAAGAAAGTTTTTCAGTTCATCAATGAACTGTTGTTCGAGAGCTATCAGTTTTTCTGCTAATGCCCGACTTTCACTGCTAGCAAGGGAATGTTCGTTCATACAAGCACTTATTGTTTTAATTCCCATATTACAGCCGTCCATCATAATTTCGGCAGCTTTTTTGGTATCGTTGTCAGTACCAAGCATTTTCACTTCGGTAGAAATAAAACTCATCACTTTAGCCATAGGAGAAGGGTCTTTTTCATCATAACCGCAGTCATTGAGTAGTTGATGACATTCATCACCGATTTTAATATGGCGGTCGTTAAAATCTTTGATAAGCGTTTTCAGTTTCTGGTCATCAAGCAACCCCATAACCTGTTCCATGCTGTCTGTGGCATTCTTACAGCCTGAATTACACGCCTTTAACAAAGTAATTGTATCATTATTCATAAAAAAATCACTCCTTTATCATAATTATTTCCATAATCAATAATTTTATTCTGACATATTTTAATTTCAGAACAAATGTATTATAATAATTAAAATATTATCTAAATTCACGATAAGAAAGGAAGTTATCATCAGATGTCTACAAATCCTCACAAAGGGCATAGAGATAGAGTAAAACAGAAATTTCTGAAAAACGGAACAGATGTCATGGAAAAACATGAAATTCTGGAACTGATGTTATTTTACTCTATTCCACAGCGTGACACTAATCCAATCGCTCACGACCTTCTGGAAAAATTCGGGTCAATATCTTCATTGATTGATGCACCGATAGATATTTTAAGACAGGCAAAATTAAGTGAGAGTACGATTGTTTATCTTAAAATGATACCTGAACTGTGTCGTTTGTATATACAAGAAAGAGAAGAAAGGCGAATGGATGGCTTTGACATCGAAGTGATAGCGGATATCATGGGGGCGAAATTTATAGGGAGAACAGAAGAAGCTGTAGGGTTGATGTTGTTTGACAGTGCCAGACGAAAATTATTTTATGACATTGTCAATCACGGAACAATAGGGGCTTGTGATATGTATTCCAGAAAGATGATGGAACTTGCTGTTTCCAACAAAGCCTCTTATGCCATAGTTGCTCATAATCACCCAAGCACATCTCTGTTACCGTCAAAGACCGACCTTACTGCTACCAGTATGCTGATAAAGTCCTTTGCTATGGTAGGGGTAAAACTGGAAGACCATCTGATATTTTCCGACAAAGAATATTTATCGCTCAGAACATCAGGCTTTTTCAATTTCTGAGTATGTCGTGGAGGAATTTTTGATATGGATTTCAAACTACATTCTGATTACCAGCCCACAGGCGACCAGCCTCAAGCGATTGAAACGATTTGCCGTTCGATAGAAGACGGAAACCGAGAACAGACTTTACTAGGGGTTACAGGTTCAGGAAAGACTTTTACTATGGCGAATATCATTGCCAGAGAAAACCGTCCTACCTTGATATTAGCTCATAACAAAACCTTAGCCAGTCAGTTATGTAGCGAGTTCAAGACATTTTTCCCTGAAAATGCGGTAGAATATTTTGTATCCTATTATGATTACTACCAGCCTGAAGCCTATGTTGCCCAGACAGATACCTATATTGAAAAAGACAGTTCGATTAATGACGAAATAGACAAACTCAGACACAGTGCTACACTAGCACTATCTGAACGGAGAGATGTTATTATCGTAGCCAGTGTATCTTGCATTTATACATTGGGAGACCCTATTGATTATCGTAAGATGGTAATTTCGTTAAGACCGAACATGGAGAAATCCAGAGAAGAACTTTTAGAGAAACTTGTCGAATTACAGTATGAGAGGAACGATATCAATTTTACCCGAAACAAATTCCGTGTGAAAGGTGATACAGTAGAGATATTTCCTGCCTACAGTGAAAGCACAGCAGTAAGGGTAGAGTTTTTCGGTGATGAGATAGACCGCATTGTGGAACTGAACGCTCTTACAGGAGAAGTTATCAGCGAACTCAAACATATAGCCATTTATCCAGCCTCACATTATATTGTACCCTCCGAAAAAATTGAAAAAGCTATTACAGAACTGGAAGAAGAACTTTCAGTAAGACTGGAATATTTCCGCAAACAAGGAAAACTTTTAGAAGCCCAGCGTATAGAAGAACGCACCCGACACGATATAGAAATGTTACAAGAAATCGGTTTTTGTAGTGGGATAGAAAATTATTCAAGGGTACTTGCAGGAAGAGAGGCAGGAGCAACACCTTATACTCTTTTGGATTATTTCCCAAAAGATTTTCTGTTGTTTATTGATGAATCTCATGTTACCTTACCACAGGTAAGGGGAATGTATGCAGGCGACAGAGCAAGAAAAGAAAATCTTGTCAATTATGGTTTCCGTTTACCGTCAGCACTGGATAACCGACCCTTGAATTTTGATGAATTTTACAGTAAAATCAATCAGGTTGTGTTTGTGAGTGCAACTCCTGGAGATTTTGAAAAAGAACATTCCAAAGTAATTGCCGAACAAGTCATAAGACCAACAGGACTTTTAGACCCTGAAATCTTTGTCAGACCGTCCGAAGGACAGATAGATGACCTGGTTACCGAAATCAACCGCAGAACCGCCAAAAAAGAAAGAGTACTGATTACCACACTCACTAAAAAAATGGCAGAAGATTTGACAGATTATCTTAAAGCAATGGATATCAAAGTCCGTTATATGCACCATGATATAGACACTGTGGAAAGAATGAAAATCATCAGAGAATTGCGTTTAGGAGAATTTGATGTACTTGTCGGAATTAACCTACTCAGAGAAGGACTGGATATTCCCGAAGTATCGTTGGTTGCTATACTGGACGCAGACAAGGCAGGCTTTTTGCGAAGTGAACGCTCATTAATTCAGACAGTGGGACGAGCTGCCCGAAATGCTAACGGACAGGTTATCCTATATGCTGATGTTGTCACAGAACAGATGGAAAAAGCCATCACAGAAACAGAACGCCGAAGAACAATTCAAGATGATTACAATAAAGCCCATAATATTATTCCCAAAACTATTACCAAAAAAGTTTCGGAAATACTGGAAATATCCATCAGTAGCGGAGAAGACAGTTTTGACAATAAAGGCAAGCGTCTGACCAAAGAGGAGAAACAGAAATTAATCAACAAACTTACCAAAGAAATGCAGAATGCAGCGAAGTTACTTGATTTTGAATATGCAGCACATTTAAGGGATAAAATCAAACAGTTAAAAGGAAATAAATAAGGTGAATGAAATATGGCGAAAAAGAAAGCAACCGTTCAGGAATACGGTAACGAAAGTATCACTATTCTTAAAGGAGCGGACAGAGTACGAAAAAGACCTGCTGTTATTTTTGGGTCTGACAGTATAGAGGGTTGTCAACATTCTATATTTGAGATTTTGTCGAACTCCATAGACGAAGCAAGAGAGGGTTATGGGAAAGAAATCATCGTTACCCGATATGAAGACAATTCGGTAGAAATACAGGATTTCGGAAGGGGAATACCCGTTGACTATAACGAAAACGAACAGCGTTATAACTGGGACTTAACCTTTTGTGAACTGTATGCAGGCGGAAAATACAACAATTCCGAAGGTGAAAATTACGAATACTCCTTAGGACTTAACGGTTTGGGACTTTGTGCGACACAATATGCCTCAGCGTATATGGACGCAGAAATCAAGCGTGACGGATTTGTCTATACACTTCACTTTGAAAAAGGTGAGAACATCGGCGGATTGCATAAAGAAATTTACAAAAAGAAAGATACAGGTACAAAAATCAGATGGAAACCTGACAGAGATGTTTTCACAGATATTAATGTCACAGCGGAATTTTTCCGTGACATGATAAAGCGACAGGCAATCGTCAATGCAGGCGTAAAATTTCTGTTCCGAAATGAGAAAAACGGCAAATTTGAAACGGAAGAATTTCAGTATGTCAACGGTATTACCGACCATGTTGCCGAACTGATAGGCACACAAGGTCTTACTACAGTACAAAGCTGGAGTGGAGAGAAGATGGCTCGTGACCGTGACGATAAGCCTGAATATAAAACCAAAATCAATATTGCCTTTGCTTTTTCCAACCAAATTTCTCTCACAGAATATTATCACAATTCCAGTTGGCTTGAGTACGGCGGAGTTCCCGACAAAGCGTTACGCAATTCTTTTAAATATATTATCAATCAATATCTCAAAACCAATAATAAATACAACAAGAACGAAAGTCAGATAAAAGATGAAGATGTTCTTGACTGTTTAGTTGCCGTAGTTTCTTCTTTTTCCAGCGTGACTTCTTACGAAAACCAGACCAAAAAAGCCATTAACAATAAAGGCATACAAGATGTTATGGTAGAGATGTTCCGCCATAACTTAGAAGTCTACTTTATTGAAAATCCGCTTGACGCGGAGAAAATTGCCAATCAGGTGTTAATCAATAAGAGAAGTCGTGAAAACGCTGAAAAGACACGCTCCAATTTAAAGAAAAAACTCACCAGTAACATGGATATGACCAACCGTGTTGCCAAATTTGTAGATTGCCGAAGTAAAGATACCTCATTGAGAGAAGTCTTTATTGTAGAGGGAGATTCCGCTTTGGGAGCGTGTAAACAAGCCCGTGACCCTGATTTTCAGGCAATCATTCCCATAAGAGGAAAAATTCTGAATTGTCTGAAAGCTGACTATAACAAAATCTTCAAAAGTGAAATCATTACCGATTTAATGAAAGTCTTAGGTTGCGGAGTGCAGGTGACATCAAAGGCAAATAAGGATTTAGCCAATTTTGATATTAATCTGTTGCGTTGGAATAAAGTCATTATCTGTACAGACGCAGATGTTGACGGATTTCAGATAAGGACACTCTTACTCACCATGATATACCGTCTGACCCCAGCCTTGATTGAAGCAGGAAAAGTATTTATTGCCGAATCTCCGTTATATGAAATCACCACGAAAAAGAATGTTTACTTTGCCTATACCGAACAGGAAAAGGAAAAATTCATTAAGAAAATAGGCAAAGAAAAATTTACGATACAGCGTTCCAAAGGACTTGGTGAAAATGAACCCGATATGATGAACCTTACCACGATGAATCCTTCAACCAGACGGCTTATCGAAGTTATGCCTGATGATGCACAGAAAACAGCAGAAATCTTTGATATTCTTTTGGGAGATAATCTTGCAGGGAGAAAGCAATATATCGTCGAACACGGTGCCGAGTATACAGACGAACTTGACCTTAGTTAAGGGCATTGCCCTTAACAACACAAACAGGGGCTTTGCCCCTGAACCCCAATGTCATCAACTTAGAGCTTATCCGTAAAATAAATTGGTAATCCAAAACAGATTTTTAACGAAAAAATATTTTGAAAAACAATATGAGTTGATATCATTATTTGTGGAATTTATGTTCGGAATGACACTCTTAAGTTGATGACATTGCCCTGAACCCCACAAGCCTTTGAAAAGGCTTGACCTAAACTTTAAGTGAGAATTTGCAACAGTAAATTTTCGTTAAAGGAGTTTTTATAAATGTTATCCCCAGACAATTTTATACCGATAAAATTTTACGATAATCTCACAAAGCAACAACTACAAAATGAAAACACGGTAAAATATGCAGTTATTATAGCCAGATATCAGGATAAGTTTGTGTTTTGTCAGCACAAAGACCGTAGCACTTACGAACTTCCGGGCGGACACCGTGAACATGGAGAAACCATCTTTGAAACCGCCCAAAGAGAACTGTACGAAGAAACAGGAGCAACACAATTTACTCTTACTCCCATATGCGGTTATAAGGTAGAAGATTACGGTGTTCTGTACTATGCAGAAATTTCAACTTTGGAAGAAAATTTATCCCACGAAATTCAGAAAATCCAGTTATTTTCCAAAATTCCCGAAGAACTTACTTACCCTTATATTCACCCTTTTTTACTTATAGAAGCCAGAAGAAGAAATTTTATCAAATTCTAAATCATATCCTCGAACGGAGTGAGCCATAAAAGTTTTTTGTCCACTTTTTTTCAAAAAAGTGGGCAGGATTTTTAAGGGCGGCAGCCCTTAAACAGGGGTTCGGGGACAGCGTCCCCGATTGACAAAAAATTGAAAGACGGTGTAAAAAGTATTATGCCACCAAGAAAGAGCAACAAACCTAAAACATCTGTACCGACAATGAAAGGTATTATTGACGGTGCAGGAGAAGTCGTACAACAGAAAATAGCTACTACCATAGAAGAAAACTATATGCCTTATGCCATGAGCGTTATTTTGAGCCGAGCAATTCCCGAAATAGACGGCTTTAAACCTAGTCATCGAAAATTGCTTTACACAATGTATAAAATGGGATTGCTTAGCGGTTCAAGAACGAAGTCCGCCAACATTGTCGGACAGACTATGCGTCTTAATCCGCACGGTGACAGTGCCATATATGATACAATGGTACGATTAAGTCGTGGGTATGAGGCACTCTTACACCCTTATGTTGATTCTAAGGGAAATTTCGGTAAATTTTACAGTCGTGATATGGCGTGGGCAGCGTCAAGATATACTGAAGCAAAACTTGATGTGATTTGCAACGAACTTTTCAGAGATATCGACAAAGATACCGTTGACTTTGTAGACAACTATGACAATACCATGAAAGAACCTACACTTTTGCCTGCAACCTATCCATCAGTCTTAGTCAACGCCAATACAGGTATTGCAGTAGGTATGGCAAGTTCGATATGTTCTTTCAACCTGAAAGAAATATGCGATACCACCATTGCCCTAATCAAAGACAGCAAGCACAATATTTCCGAAACCTTGCCAGCTCCTGATTTTTCAGGAGGAGGACAGATAGTCTATGATAAGAAAACCTTTGACGATATTTACGAAACAGGTAAGGGCAGTTTCAAAATGCGTTCAAGATATTCCTATGACAAAACCGCCAACTGTATTGATATTACCGACATTCCCCAGTCCACCACAGGAGAAGCTATCATTGAAAAAATCATTGATTTAGTCAAGACAGGCAAACTTAAAGAAATATCCGATGTGCGTGACGAAACAGGACTGGACGGGTTGAAACTTACGATAGATTTGAAAAGAGGCACAGACCCCGACAAACTCATGCTGAAACTCTACAAGATGACACCTCTTGAGGACAGTTACAGTTGTAATTTCAACATTCTAGTTGGTGGTGTACCAAAAGTCATGGGTATACGGGAGATTTTACAGGAATGGATAGCATTTCGAACGGAGTGTGTCAGACGGAGAACTGTATTTGAACTCAATAAGAAAAAGGACAAATTACACTTACTCAAAGGTTTGCAAGCCATTCTTACTGATATCGACAAAGCCATCAAAATCATTCGGGAAACGCAGGAAGAAAATGAGGTTATTCCCAATCTGATGATAGGTTTCGGCATAGATGAAATACAGGCGGAATATGTAGCCGAAATCAAATTACGACATCTTAACCGAGAATATATTCTCAAACGAACTGAAGAAATACAAGCCTTAGAAAAGGACATTGCTGAGTTAGAAAGCATTGTTGCCGACAATCGAAAAATACGAAAAATTATCATCAAAGAACTTACCGAAGTTGGCAAGAAGTACGGACAACCCCGAAAAAGTATGTTGATTTACGCAGACGAAATCAAGTACGCTGAAGATACAGAAGAAGAAATTCCCGATTATCCTGTCAACATATTCTTTACCAGAGAGGGATATTTCAAAAAAATTACGCCTCAGTCTTTGCGAATGAGCGGAGAGCAGAAGTTAAAAGAAGGCGACAGTATCCGTTTCAGTGCGGAAACGACCAATTCCGCCGAACTATTATTTTTTACCGACAAAGCACAGGTCTACAAAGCTAAACTGAACGACTTCAAAGAAACCAAAGCGAGTGTATTTGGTGACTATGTACCCGCAAAACTTTCTATGGACGATGACGAAAGAGCGTTGTTTGTTGTGCTGACCAAAGACTACAAAGGTACTATGCTATTTGCCTTTGAGAACGGAAAGGTTGCCAAAATTCCGCTTTCGGCATACGAAACAAAGACCAATCGTAAAAAACTTACAGGAGCGTACAGCGACAAATCACCGCTTGCCGACATTGTGTGTATCGAAAATGACTGTGAGATTGTAGTAACATCAAACAGTGGCAGAGTACTGCTTTTCCATACAGGAATGTTGACAGAGAAATCCTCACGGACAACCATAGGCGTAAATGTACTGACATTAAAGAAAAACCAACGCTTAGTCAAAGCCGAAATCTATGTTGACGGACGGTTTACCAGACCTGACAGATACCGTACCAAAAACATTCCAGCTATGGGAATGACCCTTTCTGCCAGTGATAAGGCAGAACAGTTAAGTTTATTGTAAAAATTTCCACCTGAGCGGTTGGCATTATTTTCTAAAATGCGTAATGATAAAAAATAACTTAAAGCTATGATAATTAAAAGTTTTTGTCGAACTTTTTTCAAAAAGTTCGTGGGGTCAAGGGGTGAAACCCCTTGTAGGATTTTAAAGGGCGAAGCCCTTTAATGGATAAAAATTTAAAACAAAATTTGCTAAAGCAAATTTTGACCATAAATCAGTTGGAAAAATTTTAACGGAATACTTGTCAAACAAATCTATTTATGTTAAGATAAACACTGATACTTTATGACATTACGGAAAGGTGGTAAGGGAATGTTAGTAGTAGACTATATCATCGGAGCATTTTTAATTATCTTTGCAATCATCATGATATTTGTTGTTATTCTTCAGGAAGGCAATTCCAAAGGAATAGGCGTTGTTACAGGCGGAGCAGATACCTTTTTGTCAAAGAACAAGGCAAGAACACTCAACAGCAAGTTAGCTCGCTGGACAAAAGTTTTAGCTATCGGATTTGCATTACTTGTCGTAGCCATCAACATTGTAGACCATTTTATGCACTGATATTTGCCAGATAACGGCGGAGAAATTTCTCTGCCGTTGTTTTTATAGGCGAAAAAATGCGTAATTCGTCATGATAAAAAGCAACCCGTAGCTATGACAATTAAAAGTTTTTGTCCACTTTTTTCAAAAAGTGGGCAGGGTCAAGGGGCGGCAGCCCCTTGTGGGATTTTAAAGGGCAAAGCCCTTAAAATTCCTGTAAATCCTTGACAATCCTTGGCATCTATGCTATAATCCCCTAAGAAAATAAAGAAAGGCAGATAACCTTTCACCTATGGAGTACCGTCTTGCATAGGTCAATGAGTGATTTTAAGTACATACGCTTTGTGTATGTTACCTTGTGTTGCTATGCGGACGGAAGATATCTGTCTGCATTTTATTTTTGGATTAATTTTTGGAGGTGCTTAACCATTAGCAACAAGGAACTACAGATTAATGACGAAATTCGAGATAAAGAGGTCAGAGTAATCAACTCAGACGGTTCACAGCTTGGAATGATGTCAGCGTCAAAAGCGTTACAGATAGCCGAATCTCAGAATATGGATTTAGTAAAGATTGCACCGCAGGCGAAACCGCCCGTATGCAAGATTATGGATTACGGAAAATACCGTTTTGAACAGGCAAAGAGAGAAAAAGAGGCAAAGAAAAATCAGCGTATCATAGATATCAAAGAAATCCGACTTTCCTTGAATATAGATACCCACGATTTCAATACCAAAGTGAACCAGGCGACAAAATTTATCAAAAGTGGCGACAAGGTAAAAGTATCCATAAAGTTCAGAGGACGAGAGATGGGACATCCCGAAATCGGCAAGGAAAATATGGACAGATTTGCATTGGCTATGCAAGAAATAGCCGTTGTAGAAAAACCCGCCAAACTTGAAGGACGCAATATGATTATGTTCCTGGCTCCAAAAAACAGTAAGTAATCAGGCAAATCAAGGAGGAAAAAATTATGCCAAAGATAAAGACCCACAGTGGTGCAAAAAAGCGTTTCAAATTATCCAAGAACGGAAAAGTAATCAGAGCCCACGCTAATAAAAGTCACATTCTCAATAAGAAGACCAGAAAGCGTAAAAGAGGATTAAGACAGACAGTCGCTGCGGACAAGACAAATGTAGCACAGCTTAAGAGATTAATCCCTTATAAATAATCATCAACTCAGCGTATAATTATTTTGAATAACAATCTCACGGAGGTAGAGGAATGGCTCGTGTAAAAGGTGCGATGATGACTCGCAAAAGAAGAAAGAAAGTATTAAAACTGGCAAAAGGCTATTGGGGAGCAAAGAGTAAGCACTTTAAGATGGCAAAACAGGCCGTCATGAAGAGCGGAAACTATGCCTATATCGGACGCAAGCAGAGAAAGAGAGATTTCAGAAGATTGTGGATTACCAGAATTTCAGCAGCTTGTAAGATGAACGGAACAAACTATTCAACATTTATGAATGGACTTAAGAAAGCAAACATTACCCTTAACAGAAAAATGCTTTCTGAAATTGCAATAGCAGACCCTCAGGCATTCACAAAGTTAGTTGAGCAGGCAAAGAACGCTTAAAGAGAAAGAAAAATTTTGTCATTGCGTTTGGGAGAAGAACCTCTCAAACGCAATTTTTTCAGAACACAAAAAGGAAAGTGCAGTCATGAAAAAAATAAGCGGAAAAGACAATCCCACAGTCAAACACATCACGAAGCTGATAAAAAGCAGTACTTACCGAAAAGAGCAGGGCAGTTATATTATTGAGGGCATACGGCTTTGTACAGACGCATTGGAAAGTCACGCTGAAATACAGACTGTCGTATTTTCCGAAAAACTTACGCAAACCAATCCCAAACTTATGCAATCCTTTGTTGAAGTTTGCGAAAGCACCTTAATATTCAGTGATAAGTTGTTTTCTCAAATTTCAGACACTAAAACACCACAGGGAATACTCTGCATTGTCAAAAGAACCGAAAGGAAATTCTCTTTTGAAAAAAACAGTATTTATTTGGGACTGGAACATATTCAAGACCCGTCCAATATAGGAACAATATTGCGAACAGCCGAAGCCTTAGGAATTAAAGGCGTCATTATTACCAAAGATAGTTGCGATATATTTTCTCCAAAAGTTATACGAGGAACAATGGGAGCAATATTCCGTTTACCAATTTACGAATGTCAGAATATGGCACACGAAGTGCAGAAGATGAACGAAAATCAAATCACTACCATTGCTACAACATTACATCAGAAATCTATACCAATCACTGCAATCACAGAACAACAAAAACAATCCTGTGCAGTGATTATCGGTAACGAAGGTAACGGTCTGACACCACAGACTATCCATGAATGTCAGATAAAAGCGGTCATTCCCATGCAGGGAAGAGCAGAGTCTTTCAATGTTTCAGTGGCTACAGCCATTATATTGTGGGAATTGTGCCGAACAAAGTGAGCCATAAAAGTTTTCTACCTGAGCGGTTGAAAAACAAATTGTTATTGTCAAAATTTGCTTTGGCAAATTTTGTTTTGGATTTTTATGAGTTTAAGGGCTTTGCCCTTAAAAATCCCACAAGGGGCTTTGCCCCTTGACCCCACAAGCCTTTGAAAAGGCTTGACCGAAACTTTTAATTGTCATAGTTTGGGGAAGTTTGTGAGATTTTCAAGGGCGGTAGCTCTTACACTATGGGGGAATTGTAAATTTGAATGAGAATACGAAATATTGGATTTGGTTACAACAAAGTATAGGATATGCCAATCCGAAAATAAATACCGTACTGAACTTTTACGAAAGCATACAGGATTTCTACAATGGAGGAGAAAAAGAGTGGCGGTTAAGTGGAAGCTTTTCCCACACAGAACTTCGAAAAATGTATGAAAACAGTTTGGAAGAGGCAGAAAGTCTTATTGAACAATGTGAGAAATTGCAGTACACAATTATTACACCTGACGATAAAGAATATCCGAAAAATTTAAAGGAAATCTATGAACCGCCGAGTGTCTTATATGTATACGGCAGATTGCCTGATTTGGAAAACACGCTTTCCATAGGCATAGTGGGAACAAGAAACGCTACTGTTTCAGGAAAGAAAAATGCTTACACCATCAGTTACGACCTTGCCAAAGCAGGAGTGATTATTATCAGCGGAGGGGCATTAGGAATAGACAGTGTAGCACACAACGGAGCATTAGTAGCAGGTGGAGAAACAGTATGTGTATTAGGTTGCGGAATAAACTACAATTATCTTTCCGCCAATGCAAATTTACGATATGAAATTTCCAGACACGGAGCATTGATATCCGAATATCCGCCAGATACTCCAGCCAGCAAATATAGCTTTCCGAGAAGAAACCGAATTATATCTGCCTTATCACAGGGCATACTGGTAGTAGAAGCAGGAAAGAAAAGCGGAGCATTATTGACAGCAGAGTCAGCACAGTCACAGAATAAAGACATTTTTGCTATTCCGGGAGATATCAATAACATTTACGCAGTCGGTACAAACAATCTCATCAAGCAGGGAGCAAAACCCGTTACGAATGCACTTGACATTTTGGAAGAATACCGTTATAAATATACATTGTCAGACATTACCGTAACCGAAACGGTTGACAATCAAATCATAGAAAATCTTTCTGTCAGCAATGTGAAACGCACGGGGAATGAAAAAACATCTTTTCAAAAAAGAAAACCAAATTCCACGCCAAAATCCATATCCAAGAAAAATATACCCGTTATTCTGAACAATGCCCCAACTGAAAGCAAAAAAGAACTACCATCATATATTTCCGATACGGCAAAAGAAATTTATGCTGTGATATGCGAAAAAACAACATCACTTGATGATATTATCAATAGCAACGCAATACCCTCTCAACATATCATGACAGCAATAACAGAACTGGAATTAGCAGGACTGATTGTCAAAGATGAAGCTGAGGGAAAATATCAATCCGTTTAACACACAAGGAGGAACATATGGCAAAAAAACTGGTAATTGTGGAATCCCCTGCCAAAGCCAAAACCATCAAGAAATATCTTGGAGAAGGTTATGAAGTTATGGCATCAATGGGTCATGTGAGGGATTTACCCGCTAAAAAACTCAGTGTCAATGTCAGAAAACATTTTGAACCCAATTATGAAATTATCGAAGGTAAAGAAGAACTGGTGCAGAAACTGGAGAAATCCGCCAAAAAAGCCGATTTTGTCTATCTGGCAACCGACCCTGACCGTGAAGGCGAAGCGATATCGTGGCATTTAGCTTATATACTGGGATTACCGCTTGATGACAAGAACAGGGTAGAGTTCAACGAAATTACCAAAACAGGTGTACAGAACGGTATGAACAATCCCCGCACAATCAATATTGACCTGGTAGACGCACAGCAGGCAAGAAGAATACTTGACCGTCTTGTAGGTTATAAATTAAGTCCGTTTTTATCCAGACACATCAGGCGTGGACTGTCAGCAGGTCGTGTACAGTCTGTAGCGGTCAAAATCATACTGGACAGAGAAAAACAAATCAAAGAATTTGTCCCCGAAGAATACTGGACGGTAGACGCAAAATTCATTCCCAAAGGCAGTAAGCGGACATTCAGTGCATCATTATATGGCACAACCGAAGGCAAACTCAAAATTTCCAACGAAGAACAGGCGAAAAGCATTGTTGCTGAACTTTCAGACGCAGATTTCACTATCACGAAACTGAGAAACGGCACAAGAAAAAAACAACCTGCTCCACCTTTCACCACATCAACACTCCAGCAGGAAGCCTCCAGAAAGCTCAATTTCCAGTCCAAACGCACCATGAAAGTGGCACAGGAACTTTACGAAGGTATTGATATTCCCAACATGGGAGCAGTAGGTTTAATTACCTACATGAGAACCGACTCTTTACGAATTTCCAATGATGCTATCGCAGAAGTCACGCAGTTCATCAAAGGCAAATGGGGAGATAACTACTTGCCCGAAAAGCCGAGATTTTTCAAAACCAAATCTAACGCACAGGACGGACATGAAGCAATCCGTCCCACCATGCCCTCACTGGAACCTGACAGTATCAAATCCAGTCTGACAACCGACCAATATAAGATGTACAAACTCATATGGGAACGCTTTACAGCGTGTCAGATGGCGGAATGTATTCAGAAAACAACCAGTGTAGATATCACAGGGGGAAAATATATTTTCAAAGCCACAGGTTATCGCACAGAGTTTGACGGCTTTACCATACTTTATGTTGAAGGACAGGATACCGAAGAAGAAAAGAAAACGGAATTACCGCCACTGGAAAAAGATATGTCTGTCAAAGCCAAAGAAATCATTCCTAACCAGCATTTTACCCAACCGCCTGCACGCTTTACCGAAGCTACTCTCATCAAGACTATGGAAGAAAACGGTATCGGCAGACCTTCCACTTATGCAGCAACCATCTCCACGATTACCTCCAGAGGTTATGTCAAGAGAGAGGGAAAAACCTTATTTCCGACAGAATTAGGGGAAGTATCTACACAGCTTATGCAAGACCATTTTCCGAAGATAGTCAATGTTAAATTCACCGCACAAATGGAAGAAAATCTTGACAAAATCGAACATGGACAAGAACAGTGGGCTAAAGTACTGGATACATTTTACACTGATTTTAAAGAAACCCTCAAAAAAGCTAAGGAAGAAACCAAAGATATCAACATCAAAATTCAAGACGAAGAAACGGATATTGTCTGTGAACTTTGCGGAAGAAAGATGGTGATTAAAAACGGTCGTTTTGGAAAATTCATTGCTTGTCCGGGTTATCCAGAATGTAAGAATATCAAGAGCATTGTCGAGACTATAGGGGTAAAATGTCCGAAATGTGGGGGAGATATTGTCATCAAAAAATCCAAGCGTGGAAGAATGTTTTACGGTTGCAACAATTATCCCGAGTGCGACTTTGTATCGTGGACAGAACCCACAAATGAAAGATGTCCCCATTGTAACGGTGTACTTTACAAGAAAAAGGGGAAAGTCACTAAATTATACTGTACAACTGAGGGTTGCGGATTTACCAAAAATTTCGAGGAAACACAATGACAGCAATAAAAGTTATCGGAGCAGGTCTGGCAGGTTGTGAAGCAACATGGCAGATAGCTCAAAGAGGAATTAAAGTCGAATTGTATGAAATGAAACCCCTGAAAAAATCCCCTGCACATCACAGTAATAATTTTGCTGAACTGGTTTGTTCTAATTCACTCAAAGCCTCAAGGTTTGGAAGTGCAAGTGGAATGTTAAAGCAAGAAATGAGAATGTTAAACTCATTATTGTTACAATGTGCAGATAAGTGCAGTGTATCAGCAGGAGGGGCATTGGCGGTCAACCGTGACGATTTTTCCGCTATGATAACCGAAAAAATCAAGACACACCCTAACATAACGGTTATCCCCGAAGAAATTACCGACATTCCAAAAAACAGCATTTGTATTATTGCCACAGGGCCTTTAACCGCTGACATTCTTGCTGAGAACATCAAAGCTAAATTTGGTGGAGCGTTAAGTTTTTTTGATGCAGCCGCACCGATAGTCACAGCACAATCCATAGATTTTAATAACGCATTCTATGCCAGTCGCTATGGAAAAGGCAACGCAGATGATTATATTAATTGTCCGTTAAACAAAGAAGAGTATGAAACTTTTTATCACGAACTGATTAACGCTGAAAGAACACCATTAAAAGATGTTGATGTACAGAACCCAAAAGTTTATGAGGGCTGTATGCCGATAGAAGTCATGGCACAAAGAGGAGAAAATACAATCCGTTTTGGACCCATGAAACCTGTAGGGCTTACCGACCCGAAAACAGGACATCGTGCATGGGCAGTTTTACAATTACGAAAAGAAAACAATGAAGGTACATTATATAACCTTGTCGGATTTCAGACGAACCTGAAATTTCCCGAACAGAAAAGGGTATTTTCTTTGATACCCGCTTTAAGAAATGCCGAATTTGTCCGTTACGGTGTTATGCACCGTAATACTTTTATCAATTCCCCGAAATTACTCAACGCTGATTTTTCCTTGCGTGAAAATCCTATGATATTTTTTGCAGGGCAGATTACGGGTGTAGAGGGTTATATGGAATCAGGAGCAAGCGGACTGATTGCGGGGATTAACAGTGTCAGATTATTCAGTGGAAAACCGCTTGTCAGTTTTCCGAAAGAAACCATGATGGGAGCATTGTCACGATATATCAGCGACAGTTCCGTAAGCAATTTCCAGCCGATGGGGGCAAACATAGGCATATTACCGTCCCTTGAAGAAGAAATCCGTGATAAAAGACTGAAAGCCGAAAAAATGGCAGAGCGTTCATTTTCAATTTTACAGCAATTTATTTTTGATAATAGCCTTTAAAGGGCGTTGCCCTTTAAAATCCCACAAGGGGTTTCACCCCTTGACCCCACGAACTTTTTGAAAAAAGTTCGACAAAAACTTTTAATTTTCATAGCTATACCTTAAAATAACAATCCGAACGAAGTGAGCCATAAAAGTTTTTTGTCCACTTTTTTTCAAAAAAGTGGGCAGGATTTTCAAGGGCGGCAGCCCTTGAAACAGGATTTTTAAGGGCGGTAGCCCTTAAACCCTTAAACTAAGAGGAGATTTTAATTTGGAATATTCAGATAATTTACAGGAACTGGAAGAAAAATTAGGATATACTTTTAAAGAAATTCAGTATCTGAGAACAGGACTGACCCATTCATCTTATGCTAATGAACTGAAAAAATATCATGTCAGATGTAACGAACGGCAGGAATTTTTAGGTGACGCTGTATTAAGTATCGTTGTGTCAGACTATATCTATAAAAACTGTCCTGAATTGCCTGAGGGTGATTTAACAAAATTGCGTGCCGCATTAGTCTGTGAAAAATCGTTGGCAGGATATGCCCGTTCCATTGATTTGGGAAAATATTTACTGTTGAGCAAAGGTGAAAGACATTCCAACGGACAGAACAGACCGTCGATATTGGCGGACGCTTTTGAATCTGTCATAGCGGCAATTTATCTGGACAGTGGTATAGAAGAAGCAAGAAAATTTGTTTGTAAATTTGTTGTTCCCGATATCAAGGGCGGAAAGCTGATAAAATCCAAAGATTACCGTCTAAAAGACCATAAGACGGTGTTACAGGAGATTATTCAGAAAAATCCTGAAGAAAAATTAGAGTATGTGCTTGTCGGAGAGAGTGGACCTGACCATAATAAACATTTTGTAGTAGAAGTACATCTCAACAGTAATGTTATTGGAAAAGGTGGAGGTCGCACTAAAAAAGAGGCGGAACAGCAAGCAGCCAGAGAAGCATTAGGACTGATGGGATATTGAAACATTCGAATGTAGCGATATTTGTACCGCATAATGGTTGTCCGCATTGTTGTTCATTTTGCAATCAGGTAAAGATAACAGGCAGACAGTCACAACCTACCGAACAGGATATTATCCATGCAGTAAATATTGCGATGAACAGTAAAAACTATGACCCTGAAAAGTCTGAAATAGCATTTTTCGGAGGAAGTTTCACAGCAATCGAAAGAGCATATATGATAAGGCTGTTAAGTACAGCGTATGGTTATGTTAAAGACGGCAGTTTTTGTGGTATACGCATATCTACACGACCCGACTATATCAATGACGAAATTCTTACTGTGCTTAAATCTTACGGTGTAAAGTCTATAGAGCTGGGTACACAAAGTATGGATAATGAAGTTCTCAAAGTTAATGACAGAGGGCATAGTGCAGAAGATGTTGAAAAAGCGGTTGCTTTAATTAAGTCATACGGTTTTTCTCTGGGATTGCAGATGATGACAGGGCTTTACAAAAGTACAATCGAGAAAGATTATTATACAGCACTGAAAATTTGTGAACTGAAACCCGAAACCGTCCGCATATATCCGACAGTTATTATGAAAGACACAAAACTGGCAGAATATTATGAGCAAGGAATATATCAGACTTACACATTGGAAGAAACCGTAACGCTTTGTGCAGAACTGTTGAAGATGTTTAAAGAAAATAATATTGAAGTGATACGGTTAGGGTTACACAGTACAGAGGATATTAAAAAAGGAATGTTGGCAGGAGCATATCACCCGTCATTTGGAGAATTATGTTTTTCAAGACTGTACAGAAATGGTGTAGAAGAGTATTTGAGAAAAAACAGTTTTGAAAAAGGTAATTACACAGTGTATGTCAATCCGCAGGAGATATCCAAAGTGACAGGTCAGAAGAAAAGTAATATTGATTATTTTAAAGAGATGGGATATTTGCTGACAGTAAAATCTGATAGTAGTGTAAATAAAGGAAGTTTCAGAATAGGACAAAATTTGCTTTGTGGCAAATTTTGATTGTATTTTGTGGAGTTTAAGGGCTTTGCCCTTAAAAATCCTACGAGGGGCTTTGCCCCTCGACCCCACAACTTTTTGAAAAAAGTTGACAAAAACTTTTAATTGTCATAGCTTGACGGTTTTTTTATCATATTTAGATGGAGGTTAAGAAATGCTTTTAAAATCACTGGAGATACAGGGCTTTAAGACTTTTCCTGATAAGACAAAGCTGACATTTGACAAAGGAATTACCTCCATAGTAGGGCCAAACGGAAGTGGTAAAAGCAATATCAGCGACGCTATCCGATGGGTATTGGGGGAGCAATCTCCGAAAGCAATAAGATGTTCGAAAATGGAAGATGTTGTTTTTAATGGAACGGATAGTCGAAAAAAGCAGGGATATGCACAGGTAACATTGTCTTTTGACAACAGTGACAGAACTTTAGCATTTGACGGTGATGAAGTGTCAATAACAAGGCGATATTACCGTTCAGGCGACAGTGACTATATGATAAACAAAGCGTCCGTAAGGCTAAAAGATATTCACGAACTATTTATGGATACAGGTTTAGGGCGTGACGGATATTCCATGATAGGGCAGGGGAAAATTGACAGTATTGTGTCGTCAAAGAGTGAGGACAGGCGTGAAATTTTTGAAGAAGCGTCAGGAATTTCGAGATACCGTTACCGAAAACTGGAAGCAGAGAAGAAATTGCAGTCTACAGAAGAAAATCTTGTCAGGCTGAGAGATATTTTAAAAGAGCTTGATGACCGTATAGAACCGTTAAGAATACAATCAGAGAAAGCAGAAAAATTCTTACAGTATGCCGAAGAAAAAAAGGGTGTAGAGATTGCCTTATGGTTAGATACGATTAGGCAGTCAGCAAATGTTTTGCGAGAACAGGAAGAAAAGTTAGAAATTGCCAAGTCCCAGCACGACAGAGCAGAGAAAGACCTTGAAAACATACGCAAAGAAAGTGAAGAACTATCCGAAGAAATCAGCCGTTTTGAGCAGAGTATTGAAGAAATCCGAAAAGAAATTGCTTTGTGTGAAGAACAAAGTGCAAAAGGAAAAGCCGATGTTTCGATATCGAAGAATGACATTGAGCATAATAACGATAATATTTTCCGACTGAAGAAAGAAAAGGAAAGTATTGAAAATTCTTCAAAGACAGTTCAGAAAGAGATTGAAGAAAAGAAGACGAGAATTGCTGAATACGAAAAAACAATGCGTCAGCTTACAGCAGAATGTCTGAAAGATGAAGAAGAACTCAGGACGGTTATGACCAATGCAACCCAGAAATCAGAACAGTTGCAGACGATTTCTTTACAGCTTGCCACATTGACCGCAAAATCAGCAGATATCAAAGTATCTGCGATGACAAGTATGTCAGCGGTGACAGAAGCAAAAGAAAGAACAGCAAATTTAAACAATTCCAGAGTTTCCCGACAGCAGAATATCAAAGAAATTGAGCAACGCTGTCAGGATTATGAAACCATGCTGAACCAGTCAGCACAACAGATACAAAGGCTGACGAATATTTTATCAGGTTGCCGATTGAAATTACAGAACAGACAGAAATCCCGTGAAGAATTAAAGACGGCAACAGATAAATTCAATCTGGACTATCAGGAAAGATTAAGACGGATTAAAGTTCTGGAAGATTTGGAAAGGAACATGGAGGGATTTTACACCAGTGTAAAAATGGTGATGAAAGAAGCCCAGAGGGGAAATCTGAAAGGCATACATGGACCTGTATCAAGAGTAATCAATGTTCCCGAAGAATATACCGTTGCGATGGAAACAGCGTTGGGAAATTCCATGCAACACATTGTCACAGATAATGAAGAAAGTGCCAAAAATGCCATTCAGTATCTGAAACAGCGTGACGGTGGACGGGCAACATTTTTACCGCTGACCACTATCAAAGGCAATGTGCTTAATGAAAGAGGTCTGGAGCAGTGCAATGGTTTTGTCGGGATAGCATCAGAGTTGTGCAGTTGTGATACGATGTATAATAGTATTTTACATTCACTTTTGGGAAGAATTGCGATAGCGGATAATCTCAATCATGCGGTAGAGATTGCCCGAAAATATGGTTATAAATTCCGTATAGTGACAATAGACGGACAGGTTATCAATGCAGGCGGTTCACTGACAGGAGGTTCACAGGGAAGAAAGTCAGGGCTGTTGTCAAGAGCAGGTGAAATCAAGAAGAACCGTGAAATTGCCGAAAAACTGAAACAGAAATTTGAACAGTCATCAGAAAATTATCAGCAGGCGGTTAAAGAGTACGCCAAAGCAGAAGCAGAAGTTTTAGCCAGTAGTGCTGAATTATCCAAAGCACAGGAAGAAAAAATCAAAATTGAAGCAGAGTTGAAAAGCAGTAAAACCGAACGGGAAAATATGAAGAAATCCCTTGCAGAAATTGAAAACGAGATTTCTGTACTGGATATCAAAATAAAAAGGCAATCTGAAATTCACCGCAATTCTCAAAGAGAGCTAGAGAAAATCACTACAGAGATTGCCGAAACAGAAAGACAATCTGAAACACTCACAGGAACACAAATTCTGTTGACAGAAAAACGGGAAACAATTTCTAGGAAGATACAGAATATTCGTTTAGAGATAGTGGGTTATGAAAAAGACATTGAAAATATCCGTTCTGAAATCAATCTTGCTTTGACCAACGAAAATACTAAAGAACAGCGGAAACAGTCTTTGGATAGTCAGATAACAGACTATCAGAATAAAAATAAAACAATAACCTTACATATTCAAGAGGTTAATCAATCCTTAGAAAATATTCTCTTACAAATAAAGGCTTTGCAGGGAAAAATTGAAAGTATCAGCAGGAAGAAAAAAGAAACTGAAAATAAAATCGCACAATTACGGCAAAGCGAAAGAGATAAGCTCAATGAAAGAGAGTTGTCGGGCAGAGAGTATTCCAAGTTAGAGGAACGGAAACTCAATTTACAGAAGCAGTATGATGATATCATTGCGAAACTTTGGGAGGAATACGAACTCACCCCAAGAGAAGCAGAACATCATGCAGTGGTTATTGAGAGTGTCACTGTAGCCAAGAAACGGCTGAATGAATTGAAGTCTAAAATCAAATCGTTAGGGAATGTCAATGTATCAGCGATAGAAGAATACAAGGAAGTCAGTGAACGACATAAATTCATGACGGAGCAGGTAGGGGATATTGAAAAGTCCAAAAGTGAAATTCTGAAACTTATTGGTGACCTTACCAGACAGATGAAAGAATTGTTTGTTGAAAAATTCAATAACATCAACGAGCATTTTTCCAAGACCTTTGTAGAGTTGTTCGGTGGAGGAAAAGCCCGTTTAGAGCTTACCAATCCCGAAGATGTACTCACCAGTGGAATAGAAATCATTGTTCACCCTCCCGGAAAAATAGTGGTTCACTTAGAGGCGTTGTCAGGCGGAGAAAAGGCATTGGTTGCCATTGCGTTATACTTTGCCATTATGAAAGTCAGTCCCGCACCATTTTGTGTTATGGACGAGATAGAAGCAGCCTTAGATGAGGTCAATGTAGACCGTTTTGCCCAATATCTGCGTGTCATGAACGACAGAACACAGTTTATTTTAATTACACATAGACGAGGAACAATGGAAGAAGCTGATGTACTTTACGGTGTTACCATGCAGGATAAAGGGATATCAAAGCTGTTATCTTTGAAAGTGTCAGAAGTTTCCCAAAAGCTGAATTTAAAATCTTGAGGTATTTTACATGGAAAATTCCTACAGAAACAATATATTTGCCTATGTGTCAGAAAAATATAGCACTGTACCCGAATATCTTTGGAAGAAATCTCCGCAATATGCGGTATTACGCAATAACCGAAATGCCAAATGGTATGCGATTATTATGAATGTTGCCAAAGAAAAGTTTGGTCTTGACGGAACAGAAGAAATTGATATTATAAACATACAAAGTGACCCTATTTTAATAGGTTCACTGTTGCGGGAAAACGGTTACCGTAAAGCCTACCATATGAATAAAGACAAATGGATAACTATTCTTTTAGATGGCACAGTACCGTTGAAAGAAATTAGATATCTGATAGATATCAGTTATGAAATCACGGATAAAAAGAAATAAAAAGGACGGCGAAATCATGGGATTATTTAAAAAGATAAAAGACGGACTGAAAAAGACAAGAGAGTCTGTTGTCAACAAGATAGACAGTATGCTGAAATCATTTACGAAGATTGACGAAGAACTGTTTGAAGAACTGGAAGAACTTTTGATAATGGGAGATGTTGGGGTAAATACTGCCACGAAAATCACAGATGAACTGCGAAAGAGAGTAAAAAAAGAAGGTGTAACCAATCCCGAAGATGTTCTGGGACTGTTACAGGAAATTACAGCAGATATGCTTAGAGGTGGAGAAGAACTCCATATTGATACAAAACCCTCTATTATATTGGTAATTGGTGTCAACGGAGTAGGTAAAACAACGACAATCGGTAAATTAGCGAACAATCTCAGAAAGCAGGGTAAAAAGGTTATTCTTGCGGCAGCAGACACATTCCGAGCGGCAGCAATCGACCAGTTGGAAATCTGGGGAGAAAGGGCAAAATGTGAGGTCATCAAGCAGAAAGAGGGTTCAGACCCAGCGGCAGTCGTCTATGATGCAATTTCAGCGGCAAAGGCAAGAGGTGCAGATGTCATCATAGCCGACACAGCAGGCAGACTTCACAACAAAAAACATCTTATGGGAGAGCTTGCCAAAATCAGCAGAATTATTGACAGGGAATTACCCAATGCTGACAAGGAGTTTCTAATCGTACTTGACGCAACTACAGGACAGAATGCGGTCAATCAGGCAAAAGCCTTTAAAGATTCCACAGGTATAACAGGTATCGTACTGACCAAACTTGACGGTACAGCCAAAGGTGGTGTAGTGCTTTCTATCAAAGAAGAACTGAATGTCCCAGTCAAATATATTGGTGTTGGTGAGCAGATGGACGACCTACAGCCGTTTGATGCTGATGATTTTGCCAAAGCACTGTTTACCAGAACTTAAAAAGGAGTGCGAAATACTATTATGAAAACTTTTATTATTGCCAGTAACAATCCGAAGAAGGTTGAAGAACTCAACAGAATTTTAAATCCTTTAGGCATTGTGGCAAAGACAGCCAGAGAACTTGGTATTTCTCTTGATGAAGTAGAAGAAACAGGGGAAACTTTTATCGAAAACGCACGCCTGAAAGCCAGAGCAACCTACAAACTTACAGGTATGCCTTGTGTTGCTGACGATTCAGGGTTGATGGTAGACGCTTTGAATGGCAGACCCGGAGTATACTCTGCAAGATATTCAGGAGAGGGAGCGAATGCAGAAAAGAACAATGCCAAATTACTTGAAGAAATGAAAAATGTTCCTGTAACCCGAAGAACCGCCAAATTTGTCACAGTCATCTGTTGTATACTGGAAGACGGCAGAGAAATCATTGCACATGGTGAATGTGTCGGAAGAATAGGTTACAGACCCGTCGGAGAGAACGGTTTCGGATACGACCCCTTATTCATCATACAAGACGGAAGAACATTCGCACAGCTTACCGCAGACGAAAAAGATAAAATCAGTCACAGAGGAAATGCGATAAGAATACTTAAAAAAGAACTGGAAAAACATTTTGCGGAGGAAAATCAATGCTGACAAGTAAACAGAGAGCCTATCTCAGAGGAATAGCCAATACCTATGAAACCGTACTCATTGTCGGAAAAGGCGGAATTACCGAAAACCTGATTAAACAGGCTGATGAAACTTTAGAAGCCAGAGAACTCATCAAAGGCAGAGTGCTGGAAACTTCAGATATCAGTGCAATGGAAACAGCGGATATTATTGCCGAAAAAACGAAATCTGATGTGGTACAGGTAATCGGTTCAAAGTTCATACTTTTCCGACAGAAGAAAAAGGAGTCACAATTTGTACTCCCGAAAAGCAAGAAAAAATCATGATGTACAGCAATATTGACTACCATAACATAAAAGTCCCTAGAATTGCCATGTACGGAGGGAGTTTCAATCCAATTCACAACGGACATACACAGCTTGCTGAATATTTCATACAGGAATTATCTCTTGACCGTATTCTGATTGTTCCTGATGGAACGCCACCCCACAAAAGCAACAAAGCGATGATTTCCGCATTGCACCGTTATAATATGTGCCGATTGGCTACCGAATATATCGACAAAGCTGAAGTGAGCGACATTGAAATCAACCGTACAGGTAAAAGCTATACGGTTGACACTTTACGCCAATTAAAAAGTTTATATCCCCAATCCCAGTTATTTTTAATTATGGGAGAAGATATGTTTTTAAGTCTGCACACATGGAGAGAATACCGTGATATTTTCAAATTAGCGGTAATTTGTGCATTACCCCGTGAGCATGACAATCTCAATTCCATTCTGGACTATGCCAAAGAACACGAAAACGAAGGCTTGCAATATATTGTTTCCAATAAAAAGGTAGCCGAAATTTCTTCAACGGAAATCAGAAAGGCTATCCGTCAGGGCATATCCGTAAAGGGCAAAATCAATAAAAGGGTAGACGAATACATCACGAAAAATTCTTTATATCGAGGTGACAGTTAAAGTTGGAAATTGAAGATTATAAAAAAATCATCAAAGACCGTATGAGCAAAAAGCGGTATATACACAGTCTTAATGTAGCCAAAGCAGGCATACAGCTTGCCGAACGCTATGGAGGAAATATCGAAAAGATAAAAATTGCAGGAATACTGCATGATATTACCAAAGAAATGCCGTATGATGAACAGTTGAAAATCATTCAGAAGAGTGGTATAATACTGGACAATGTGCAGGCGTTTTCCCCCAAGACATGGCACGCCATTTCAGGAAGTGCCTGTGTAAAGACAGAATTAAACATTACCGACAGTGATATTCTCAACGCAATCCGTTATCACACAAGCGGTCGTGCAGGAATGAGTTTGCTGGAAAAAATCATTTTTGTTGCTGATTTTATCGGGGAAGAGCGTGATTATAAGGGTGTTGAAATTATGCGAGCAAAAGCCAAACGAAGTTTAGAAGAAGCCATGCTTTACGGAGTAAGTTTTAGCATACAAGACCTGACCCAACGCCAATGTGCCATAGACAGAAACACACTTGATTTATACAACGAATTAATTATTCAGGCTGACGAACAATGTCGTCAACTTAAGAAAAAAGCCTTTTCAAAATAATATATTGCTGTCATTCTGAGGAGCAAAAGCAACGAAGAATCTTCAAAAGATTCCTCACTTAGCCGTTGCCAAAGCACTGGACAATAAAAAAGGCAGTAACATTAAAGTCATTAAAATTGACAACATTTCTGTACTTGCCGACTATATGGTTATTGCCACAGGTAACAGCAGTACGCAGGTAAAAGCCTTAGCAGATAATGTAGAGTACGAACTTGAACAGGAAGATATTACCGTCAGTCACATTGAGGGTTACCGTTCCAACGGCTGGATACTGATGGACTATGTTGATGTTATCGTACACATCTTTGATGAAGAATCCAGAGCTTTCTATAATCTGGAAAGACTTTGGAAAGACGGAGAAGAAATTGATATTTCCGACATTACAGATTGATAAAAACCGAACGAAGTGAGCCATAAAAGTTTTTGTCCAACTTTTTTCAAAAAGTTGGCGGATTCCAAAGGCGGAGCCTTTGGGCAGGATTTTAAAGGGCGGCAGCCCTTTAACGAGGAGGAATTTTTTTGAGATACGACCATAAAATCATCGAACCAAAATGGCAGAAAGCATGGGAAGAAAAAGGAGTATTCCATGCTGAAAATGACAGCGAAAAAAAGAAATTTTACGCTTTAATCGAATTTCCTTATCCATCGGGACAGGGACTTCATGTAGGACACCCCAGACCTTATACGGCACTTGACATCGTTTCCCGAAAAAGACGGTTGCAAGGTTATAATGTCTTATATCCCATTGGTTGGGACGCATTCGGCTTGCCGACCGAAAATTACGCTATTAAAAACCATATTCACCCCAGAATTGTTACTGAAAACAATGTCAAACGCTTTAAACAGCAAATTCAGTCTTTAGGTATTTCGTTCGACTGGAGCAGAGAAATCAATACCACAGACCCTGATTACTATAAATGGACACAATGGATATTCTTACAGTTATTCAAAAAAGGACTTGCCTATAAAAAAGAAATGGCAGTCAACTGGTGTACATCATGTAAATGTGTACTTGCCAACGAAGAAGTTGTCAACGGTGTATGTGAGCGTTGCGGAAGTGAAGTAGTCCGTAAAGTCAAATCTCAATGGATGTTAAAAATCACAGAATATGCTGACAGATTAATTGACGATTTGGATTTGGTTGACTATCCTGAAAGAGTAAAGGCACAACAGAAAAACTGGATAGGACGGTCATACGGTGCAGAGGTAGACTTTAAAACCTCTGCAGGCGATATTCTCACCGTATACACTACAAGACCTGATACCTTATTCGGTGCTACTTACATGGTTATTTCCCCCGAACACCCCTATATTGCTAAATGGGAAAATATTCTTACCAACAATGAAGAAATCAAAGCCTATCAGATAGAAGCCTCAAAGAAAAGCGACTTTGAAAGAACAGAAGTTGCCAAAGACAAGACAGGTGTCAAATTACAAGGTGTTACTGCTATCAATCCCGTCAACGGCAAAGAAATCCCTATTTTCATTTCTGATTATGTATTGGTATCTTATGGAACAGGTGCTATTATGGCAGTACCTGCACACGATACGAGGGACTGGGAATTTGCTCAAAAGTTCAATTTACCGATTATCGAAGTCGTAAAAGGCGGAGATGTGCAGAAAGAAGCCTTTACCAACTGTTCCACAGGAATTATGGTCAATTCTGATTTCCTTGACGGAAAAACAGTCGAAGAAGCTAAAAAATCCATTATTGCTTTTTTAACTGAAAAAGGCATAGGACATTCCAAAGTGAATTTCAAATTAAGGGACTGGGTATTTTCCCGACAAAGATACTGGGGAGAGCCTATACCAATAGTTCACTGTGACAAATGCGGATATGTACCGTTATCGGAAAGTGACTTACCGCTTACCTTACCTGATGTAGAGTCTTACGAACCCACCGAAAATGGCGAATCACCGCTTGCCAACATGACTGAATGGGTAGAAACCACTTGTCCACACTGTGGAGGAAAAGCCCACCGTGAAACAGATACCATGCCACAATGGGCAGGGTCATCATGGTATTTTTTAAGATATGCCGACCCTCATAACAACAACGCATTTGCCGGCAAAGAAGCTATGAACTACTGGACACCTGTTGACTGGTACAACGGCGGAATGGAACACACCACTTTACACTTGTTATACAGTCGTTTCTGGCATAAATTCCTGTATGATATTGGTGTTGTTCCCACATCTGAACCCTATATGAAACGAACCAGTCACGGTATGATACTCGGTGCAGATGGCGGAAAAATGAGTAAATCCAGAGGTAATGTTGTCAACCCTGATGAAGTCGTTGATGAATACGGTGCTGATACTATGCGTTTATACGAAATGTTCATAGGTGACTTTGAAAAGAGTGCTCCTTGGAAACCGACAGGGGTAAAGGGTTGTCGTAGATTTGTGGAAAGATACTGGAATTTGCAGGATATTCTCACAGAGGGCGACACAATCCGTTCGGAACTGGAAACCTCATTCCACAAAACTATTAAAAAAGTCGGGGAAGACATAGAAAACCTCAAATTCAACACGGCAATAGCCAGTCTTATGGCATTAATCAACGAAATCAATGCCACAGGCAAGGTTACCAAAAAAGAACTTGAAATCTTTACTATCTTACTGAACCCTTTTGCTCCTCATGTTACAGAAGAAGTCTGGAAAAATGCAGAACTCGGTAACGGCATGGTAGCAGAAGCTCAGTGGTGCAGATATGATGAAGCAAAGTGTAAAGAGAACACTGTTGAAATTGTCGTACAGATAAACGGCAAAGTCAAAGCCAAAATGACTATTCCCGTCACAATAGACAAAGAAACTGTTATTGCACAAGCAAAAGCCAACGAAAAAATTATACCTCTGCTTGACAGCAAAACCATTATCAAAGAAATCTATGTTCCTACAAAACTTGTGAATATTGTAGCAAAATAATTTTGTCAACAGGGGAACTTATTAGTATGGGATAATTTTTTCAAAATTATTCTTACTCTGTTGACATTACCTGAAAAATATTATATAATATTTGTTGCAATTATATGCAAGAATATAACCCAGTTCCAAAGGCGGATGGGAGGGAAGATAGATGGCGGAAATCAGAATTAAAGATAACGAATCTCTGGAAAGTGCATTAAGACGCTTTAAGAAGCAGTGTGCCAGAGCGGGAGTTATTGCTGAAGTGCGTAAAAGAGAGGCTTATGAAAAACCTTCTGTAAAGCGTAAAAAGAAGTCAGAGGCAGCTCGTAAACGCAAATTCAAGTAAGTGATAACCACATAACTGACAGAAAAGGGACGAGCGTTACAGCTTGTCCTTTTGTGTTATTTGTATGATTTTTCTGTTAAGGGCGTTGCCCTTAACAACACAAACAGGGGCTTTGCCCCTGAACCCCACGAACTTTCCCCCAAAAGTTCGACAAAAACTTTTCTGGCTCACTGCATTCGGAATGTTTATCAGAAGTCGGGCTATAACAACTAAAAGTTTTTTGTCCACTTTTTTTCAAAAAAGTGGGCGGGATTTTTAAGGGTGGCAACCCTTAAAACAGGATTTTAAAGGGCGGTAGCCCTTTAACAGACATTGTTTTTTGATAATCTGTTAGCTATCAGCCCATCTGTTTTGCAAAGGGAAAATATCCAATGTGTGTTGCTGGATATCGACAACACCATAAAACCTTACGGAGCAAACAAGATAGACCAACCCTATATAGAATGGATAGACCATGTAAAGTCACTAGGAATAGAGGTCATTCTGTGTTCCAATAACTATCCAAAAAATGTGCGACCGATAGCCGAACAGGTGAATTGTAAATTTGTTGCCTTTTGTTTAAAGCCATCGTCATTCGGATATTTTCGGGCATATCTCAAATCAAAAGCTAAAAGGAAAAACATTCTTGTTATAGGCGACCAGTTTTTTACGGATATACTGGGCGGAAAATTTATGCAACTGAAAACTTTTCTTGTTGACCCGATATCCGCAGAAAGTGAGGGCAAAACGGTAGTACTACGCCGTAAACTTACGGCAGTCTTTACCAATGCTATCAAAGAAAGAGAAAATCCTTACAGGAAAGAAGAATAAACATTGACAAAAAAAATTTTATTATTGCTTGGAGCAAATCTGAACCTTGTCGGCATAAGAGAGAAAAATATTTATGGTACAGTTACCGCTGAAACCATAGAAAATGACATAAAGTCTTATGGTGAAAGCATAGGGTGTGAAGTCAGTGCGTTTCAGTCCAACTGGGAGGGAGCAATCATTGACGAAATCCAGAAAGCCAGAACGGAATACGATGCTGTCATCATCAATCCCGGAGCATTTACACATTACAGCTATGCTATTCATGACGCTATTAAAGGTGTAGATATTCCTTTTGTAGAAGTACATATGTCGAATATTCATCAGCGTGAGGAATTTCGTCATAAATCCGTCACCGCACCCGCTTGTGTCGGACAGATTACGGGATTTGGAGCATATGGTTACAAAATGGCACTGAATTTTTTGATGAACAATGATACGGAGTGTCACTCATGAACGGAAGAATACGACATTTACAAAATAATCTTGCAAAAGATAAAGCATTTCTGATTACATCAGATATCAATCGTTTTTATTTTACGGAGTTTTCGTCATCAGCAGGAGCAGTGTTTATCACGAAACATAATGCTTATTTATTGGTGGATTTCCGCTATGGAGAGTCTGCCCAAAAGCAGGTGAAATCCTGTAAAGTCATTGTTTTTCAGCAACTGACAGAAAGTATCAAAGCAATTTGTCAGGAAGAAAAAATCAGCGAAATTTGTGTAGAATATCATGATATAACTTTATCACAAGCGGAAAACTATCGTACAGAGTTTCAGAAATTCGGGGCAACGCTTTCCAAACAAGATATTCTTGATGATTTAATCTATGATTTAAGAATTATCAAACTGTCGGACGAAATTAACAAGATAAAGACTGCACAGAAAATCACCGAAGAAGCCTATCTGGAAGTATTGAACTATGTCAAAGCAGGAGTGAGTGAGAGAAGAATTGCCCTTGAACTGGAATATCTGATGAGAAAGAAAGGTGCAGATGGTATATCTTTTGACTTGATTACTATCTCAGGAAAAAACACTTCTTTACCGCATGGTGTACCGAGTGATAATATCATAAAAGAGGGCGATTTTTTTCTTAGCGACATAGGAGCAATTTATCAAGGCTATCACAGTGACATGACAAGAACGGTTGCTGTACATCATGCCACAGACGAAATGTACAAAATTTATAATATTGTTTCAGAAGCACAGACAAAAGCACTTTCTGAAGTCAAAGCAGGAGTAACAGCAGGTTTGATTGATACTACAGCCCGAAATATCATTGAAAATGCAGGTTATGGGGAATATTTCGGACATTCTACAGGACACGGTGTAGGGCTTGACATTCACGAAAAACCGACCGTATACAAAACCAATAATACTGTTTTGAAACAAGGTATGATTATTACTGTTGAACCGGGTATTTATTTACCTGACAAATTCGGTGTAAGAATAGAAGATATGGTAGCTGTTACAGAAAGCGGTTATGACAATTTTGCTGATATTGATAAATCATTAATCATTATCTAAAATATTAAATTACCGTTAATTTTGAAAATCAGTTGCAATTCAGCGGAAAATTATGTATAATATAGAAGTGTTGTTTATCCTGAATCGGTAAGAAGACTCCGACTTCTATAGGTCGGGGATAAATTGCCCATCAGCCGTAAGATTGACTTTTTCCTTGACAACATAAATGTATATTGCTAAAATCCATATGTAGGTTTCCAAAAGTTGTTCGTAAGACAACAGTACCGTAGGGAGTACGGGAAGGGTTTGCCTCATAAAAAACCCATAGCCTCGGAAACTGATGCCCGTAAAATGAAATCCTTTGCAGGGTTGGGCGGATTAAAGGAAGCTACTGCCTCTATAGGCGGTGAGTACTTCACGCGGATACAGATATTACAATCATTTAGGAGGATAACATTATGATTACAGCAGGAGATTTCAGAAACGGTGTTACTTTTGAAATGGACGGACAAGTTGTGTCTATCATTGAATTTCAGCATGTAAAACCTGGTAAAGGTGCGGCATTTGTCAGAACAAAAATCAGAAATGTCATTACAGGTGCAGTGGTAGAAAAGACATTCAACCCCACCGAAAAATTCCCCACCGCTTTCATCGAGAGAAAAGACATGGAATATCTCTACGAAGACGGTGACCTTTATTACTTTATGGATACCGAAACTTATGAACAGTTGCCTATTGGTAAAGATGTACTGGGCAGTAACTTCAAATTTGTCAAAGAGAATATGGTTTGCAAAGTTCTTTCTTACAAAGGCAATGTATTCGGTGTAGAACCGCCCACATTTGTTGTACTTCAGGTTACACAGACAGAACCTGGTGTAAAAGGCGATACAGCAACCAATGTTACCAAACCCGCTACACTGGAAACAGGTGCTGAAATCAAAGTTCCCATCTTTATCAACGAGGGCGATTCCATTCAGATTGATACCCGTACAGGCGAATATATGTCAAGAGCATAATGATAATGCGTAATTCGTAATGCGTAATTATGATGAATTAACAAAACGTTTTTGATAAAGATATTTGTGATTAGTTACACAAGGAGAAAATTATTATGAATTTAAAAGAAAAAGTTGCTTATCTTAAAGGACTTTCAGACGGCTTAAAACTTGACGAAAAGAAAGACGAAGTAAAGATTATCAACGCAATAATGGACTTGTTGAGTGATATGGCAGAACAAATCACTGATACTACCGACAAGGTTGACGGTTTAGCTTACACAGTAGAATCCATAGACGATGAACTTTCTGATTTGGAAGAAGCTGTTTACGATGATGAAGATGATGATTATGAAAAATATTATCATCACAAAGGACACCACCATCATCATCACCATCATGACTGTGACGATGAATGTTGTTGCGATGATGAAGACGAAGATGTTTTATACGAAGTGACCTGTCCTACTTGCGGAGAGAAACTGACGGTTGAAGAAGAAGAGCTGTTGTGTGGAGAAACTGAGTGTCCGAACTGTGGAGAATTTTTGGAATTTGATTTCAGTTTTCTTTCAGATGATGATGAAGACGAAGAGAAAGAACCTGAAGATAAAACAACAGATGAAACAATAGAAAAAGAAGATACCGAAGAATAATCATTTTTCATTAGTCAAACAAAATCCTGACGGTTAAAAGGCTGTCAGGATTTTTTAGGAGAAATTTTATGCAGAAGATGATATTTGATGATTTTTAGTCACTTTTACTCCTAAAAATGACAAAAATTTATTATTTTAAATATGATTTTTCGTTAAATTGACAACGTTAGAAAAAAGGGAGAAACTTTACTATGAATAAATTTTTATTAAAAATACATTCATCAAAAATACAATATATATGTTTTGCTGTTCTTATGGTTGTTTTTGTATCAGTTGATTTATGGAAAACAAGATATGGATTTCCTATTCCAGATGAAACTTTTTATGTTACTATACCTCATAGAATTTTACAGGGAGATGCTTTTTTTATCGATGAATGGCATCTCTCACAAATGACAGGGTTTTTACAGATACCTTTTGTATGGACTTATGAATTTATTACAAAATCTACTGTTGGTATTATTCTTTTCATGAGAATATGTTATGTACTTTTTCATACTGCCATAGCAATTTTTGTATACATAAGATTACGAAAATATGGATATATAGCAATAGTTACTGTTTTATTATACTTTATTTTTACTCCGTTTGATATAATAACATTAAATTATAATACAGTGGGTATGGATATGCTTGTGTTTACAGGAGCCATAATGGCAACAGCAGATGTGAACCGCAAGATACCATTTATAATTAGTGGAGTGAGTTTTTCTGCAGTAGTTTTATGTTGTCCTTTTATGACGATTGTGTATATCCTTTTTGTTTTAGTTGTATTTATGCGTACTGTTTTCGAAAAAAAGCAGATAAAAATAATAAGCGAATCCTTTATTTCTACGGATATTTTTTCATTAAGAATATTTCTTAATTTCTCATTGGGAGTAGTAATTTCATTTGTAGGATTTATGACTTTTGTTCTTTCAAGAACAAGTATAGGAAATATAATAAAAAATGTACCATATCTGTTATCAGACCCCGAACATAGTGAAACATTTTGGGATAAAATTACTTTTCTTGTATTCAAAGTTGTGAATTTTCACAATAATATAGAAATACCTATTATATCATTTTTGATTCTTTTGATTTTTTTAGCATTTGATAAAAAGAGGGGTTCGCATAGAGTTTTATATTTGCTGGTCGTTATTTTAATATCTACTTATACAGAATTACTCTATAAAGAATGGGCGGTTGGAGTATATTACAATGCTATTATATCACCTGCATTTTTTATAGGGATGATATCGTATTTATTACTGAAAAATAAACCTCAAAGGCTCTTTGTAAGTATTTTTTTGGTAGGTACTTTATATGCGTTTATAATGCCTTTTTCTTCGAATCTTCATATTCTTATCTTTACTATGGGGTTCAGTATATCTAATATAGCAAGTTTTATATTTACAGGATTATTACTCAAAGAAATTTATGATGAAACCGACAGTAAAAAAATAATAAAGGCAATGAAGAATATTTCTTTAGTTTTATTTATTTTGTATATCTGCTGTCAGGGAATATTACAAATATGTGTAAAAATTTATCATTGTTTTGGAGAAGTAAATACTTCTTTAGCTTTAAAAAATATGATTGATAAAGGTCCTGTAAAAGGAATTTATACAAATGAAGATTATTATAATCATTATAGCTTACGCTATGATGATATTATGGCATATAATATTCCTAAAGGAAAAAAAGTTTTGTTTATAACCGATTCAACATGGACTTATCTTGTGACAGATAAATGTTATAATTCGGCATTTTCAGCATGGGCGTGGATTTATTATTATGGAGAATGTTTAGATAAACAAAATGATTATTATTTGATAAACCGTGATAAAATTCCTGACTATGTATATGTAAAAAAATTTTCAGACATTTCAGAAAATAAAAAAGAAAGAGAGTTGTTCAATGACCTTAAGAAAAAAGGATATGTAATGACAGAAAATAATCTGAGTTATATGTTTAAGAGAAAATAATAATTGATTATGAATGTTTACTGTTGAATACAAGCATTCCGAACATATTACTTATATATCAGTGATAATCCAGGAATGAGAAAATTCGAAAAAATTGCACAAATAATTTGTCATCGTGACCACAGTGATGAATCTTTTAAAGAAAAATCACTTTGTTCAGAGTGACAATTTGTTATGTATTTTGAGAGAATCATAGTGTTGAAAATTAAGGTAAATAATGATATAATAAGCACTTGGTATCAGGAATAAAGGGAGTGGTGGTTATTTTGCTGAAAGAAAATGAAGAGTTACAGCCGTTAGGAAACGGTTTACAGGTGATAGTCAGTAAACAGCACCATTTTTTTACAGATACGATATTGCTGGCGAATTTTTCGAAACCGAAAAAACATGAAACAGCGGTTGAACTAGGTACAGGTTGCGGAACCATTCCACTTTTGTGGAACAGGGAGACTCCTCATGTACATACTTATGCGGTAGAAATTCAGGAAAACGCTGTCGACATGACAAGAAGAAGTATTGCATTAAATCATTTGGACGAAAAAATTACGGTTATTCATGAAGATTTACGCTGTCTGAAAGGCAGATTGCCTATAGTGAACTGTGATGTTGTGGTATGCAATCCGCCGTACAAACCGCTTGGTACGGGGCTTGTCAGCAGTGACGGTTCTCATGCGATTATCCGACATGAAAACACCTGTACAATAGATGATGTTGTCAGAAGTGCATCTATGCTGTTACGATTTGGGGGAAGGTTTTGTCTTTGTCTGCGACCTGAACGGCTTACCGATACGCTCATTTGTATGAGAAAATACCGTATTGAACCGAAACGCTTACGCATGGTACAGCAACGCTATAATAAACCACCCAAACTTTTTTTGATAGAGGGTAAGCGTGGTGGTAGAGATGGTGGTCTGAATGTATTGCCGACACTCTTTATCGAAAAGGATAACGGAGGATTTTCGGAAGAAATGTTACAGATTTACGGAACTTTTAAGGAGTGATAACAGTTGTCAGGGATTTTGTACATTGTGGGAACGCCCATAGGAAATCTGGGAGATATGTCACCACGAGCGGTAGAAACTTTGCAAAAGGCAGATTTTCTGGCAGTAGAAGATACCCGTGTCACGGTAAAGCTACTCAACCATTTTGGGATAAAAAAAAGTATGGTAAGTTACTTTGAACACAACAAATTCACTCGTGGAGAAATGATTTGTCAACGCATTTTAAGTGGAGAGAATTGTGCGATTGTTACAGACGCAGGTATGCCATGTATTTCAGATCCGGGAGAAATGCTGGTCAGACAGTGTTACGATAACAACATAGAGGTAGTTGTTGTGCCTGGTGCAAGTGCGGTTGTGTCTGCTTTGGCTATTTCAGGACTTCCGACAAGCCGTTTTACTTTTGAAGGGTTTCTCAGTGTTGACAAGAAAGAACGCCGTACTCATCTGGAAGAAGTCAAAAATGAAAAAAGGACAATGGTTTTTTATGAAGCACCCCATAAACTGAACGCTACCTTGAAAGATATGTTCAATACTTTTGGAGAGAGGAATATTGCGATTGTCAGAGAACTGACGAAAGTCCATGAAGAAGTTATCCATACTACTTTGCAAGAAGCCGTCAATGACTATGCTGAAAATCCTCTTAAAGGAGAGATTGTGTTGGTGATTGAGGGAGCGAAACCATCTGACGAAACGGTTTTCACAATAGACGAAGCGGTTATTATGGCAAAAAATCTTGTTAGAGCCGAAAATATTTCTTTAAGTGACGCTTGCAAAATGGTTGCAAAACAGACAGGTTTGAAAAAAAATGTAATTTATAAAAATATCGTGGAAAGAGATGATAGCAGTGAATTATAATGAAGCATTGGCAAAAATCAATTCTTTAATGCTTTTTGGTTCTCGTCCGGGACTTGACCGTATTTTACAATTTCTGAATTTGTTGGGAAATCCTCAAGAAAGGCTAAAATTTGTACATATTGCAGGAACGAATGGTAAAGGGTCTACCAGTAAGATGATTTCGTCAGTTCTCAAAGAAAGCGGTTACCGTACAGGATTATTTATTTCACCGTATATTATTGATTTCCGTGAAAGAATGCAGATTAACGGAGAAATGATTGACAAAAAAACGCTTGCTGAATATGTCACAAAGACTTATCCTGTTATCGAAAAACTGAAAGCTGACGGTATTATCATCACCGAATTTGAATACATCACCGCACTGGCATTTCTTTGGTATGCGGACAGTCAATGTGATATTGTTGTTTTGGAAACAGGCATGGGCGGTTTACTGGATAGCACTAATGTAGTAAATAATACACTTGTATCGGTTATCACTTCTATCAGTCATGACCATACCGCCATATTAGGCAATACATTGGAAGAAATCGCTACTCAAAAAGGCGGTATTATCAAACCGAACAGTAATACAGTTTATCACCGTCAGAATGACATTGCTGATACAGTCATATCCACCATTGCTACCCAGATGAACAACACACTTTTTTATGCTGACACACTTCCTTTGGATATTCAGGAACAGACGATTGAATATACAAAATGTCTGTTCAATAATATTCCACTGACAATTCATCTTATTGGTTCTCACCAAATTAGAAATCTCAAACTTGCCTTGTCAACGCTGGAAATTCTGAAAACAAAATTCAATTTTGCGATTACTGATACCACTCTTGCAAGTGGTTTAGCGAAAGCAGAAATGCCAGCTCGTCTGGAGTTAATTTGTCAATCTCCCGTTGTTCTCATAGACGGAGCCCACAATCCTGACGGTATGAATGCCCTTTCAGACGCTTTAGAGAAATATCTTCCGCATAAAAAAATTGTCTGTATTATGGGTATGCTGAAAGACAAGGACAGTAATTCTTCTTTGGAATACCTTGACGGTCTGATTGACAGTGTTATCACGCTTGAACCCGACAATCCTCGTAAGCAGACGAAAGATGAACTGGCTGAAAAGGCGGTAAAATTTTTTGATAAAGTCTATCCTATGGAAAATTTCTCACAAGCGATTGACAAAGCCTTAGATATGGCTGGTGATGAGGGTGCAGTTGTGGTATGTGGGTCACTATATCTTGCCTCACAGTTAAGACCGCTGATAGTAAGATGTCTGAAAAAACGCAACAAAACGACCCTGATTGACATTCAGGAATAATTAAAATTTTCATCTTCTTTGTTGTAACATTGATAACAAAGAAGATGATTTTTTTGTTTTTTTCGGTGACCAGTTAAGGGCGTTGCCCTTAACAATCCTATCAGGGGCGTTGCCCCTGAACCCCACGAACTTTTTGAAAAAAGTTCGACAAAAACTTTTAATTGTCATAGCTGAAAGTCTGATAATTATTCCGAACGAAGTGAGCTTTGAAAGTTTTTTGTCCACTTTTTTTCAAAAAAGTGGGCAGGATTTTTAAGGGCGGCAGCCCTTAAATCAGGGGTTCGGGGACGGAAGTCCCCGACAAGGTAGCCCTTAAACGGAAAGGAAGGTATAGATAGTTATGTATGTTCAGACAGTTTTCGCTAGAGGAGATTTGACCGCTATGCTTGTGGGCGATATTGATCATCATACTGCAAGGGAAATGCGTAAGGAGATTGATGCTCTCATAGAAAAACATCACCCCACTTTACTCAGACTGGATTTTTCTACTGTGGGATTTATGGACAGTTCAGGAATAGGATTAATTATGGGAAGATACCGTCTTATGCACTTAATAGGAGGTAATGTTCTGGTGTGTAATGTGCCATCACATCTCAGAAGAATGATTGACCTTTCAGGAATAGGGTCACTAGGTATTCTGGAATACAAAGGAAAGGAAGTCCATCAATGAAAATTATCAACGAAACTAAAATCATATTCGACAGCAAAAGTATCAACGAATCTTTTGCTCGCAGTGCGGTAGCAGGATTTCTTATTCAGACCGACCCAACTGTTGCTGAACTCAATGATGTCAAAACGGCGGTATCGGAGGCGGTGACAAATTGTGTGGTACACGCTTATAAGGACAGCATAGGAACTATTACTCTCAAAATACAGATAACCTCTGACAATACCGTTATTGTACAGGTTATTGACAAAGGCAGTGGTATACAGGATATCAAACAGGCTATGCAACCGCTGTTTACAACAGGAGGCAGTGAGAGAGCAGGATTAGGATTTGCCGTCATGCAGAGTTTTATGGATAAGGTCAAGGTCACTTCAAAAATCGGCAAAGGAACAACTGTTACGATGGAAAAATATATTATGCCAAAATTTTCCGATAAAAAATGATGAACAGAAATGAATTTATTGAACAAAATCTGGGACTTGTTTATGCGTGTGCCAATCGTTTTCGCAATCGTGGAATAGAATTTGATGACCTTTACAGTGCAGGATGTATTGGACTGGTAAAGGCTACCGATAATTTTGACGAAAGTCGTGGAGTTTGTTTTTCCACCTATGCTGTACCTGTTATTCTTGGCGAAATAAAGAAATTATTCCGTGACGGGTCATCAATCAAGGTCAGTCGCAGTATGAAAGAACTTTCTCTTAAAATTCACCGTACTGTCAGGGAATTTCAGCTTGTCAACGGCTATGAACCCTCAGTCAGTCAGCTTTCTGAAATGCTTTGTGTCGATATACAACAAATTGTTCAGTCACTCAACGCTACTTTGCCACCGACTTCACTGACCGCTGATAACGATAATGATGAAAAACAGTTTGATATTCCCGTATCTTCCCATGAAGAAAAAATCACCGAACTTTTAACTTTGCGTCAGATTGTCACCCAACTTGATGACGATGAAAAAATGCTTATCCGTTTACGCTTTTTTCAGAATAAAACACAGGCTGAAACAGGTAAAATACTTTCAATGTCACAGGTGCAGGTTTCTCGCAAAGAAAAAAAGATTCTGGAGAAATTGCGAAATTACTGGCAGTGAATAGAGTATATTATCTAAAATTTATAGTATTATTTTGTTTAAATTAAATAGACTTTTATCAGATAAAGTTTTTGTCGAAAAAAGTTGTTGAAATTTACTGCAATACATAGTACAATTATCTGCGGTGATAATTATGTATAGTATTGATGAAAGACGCAGAAATGAGGAATACAGACGAAGACGGCGTGAACGAATACGAAAAAAGAAACAGCGTGAAGCTCGCAGACGCAGAATTACTCTGGTGCTGATGACGATTATTGCCATACTGTCTATTATTCTGATAGTAAAAATTTTCTCTAGTTGTAGTGCGGATAAAATTGTTTCCACCGCAGAAAAAATTGCCAATGCAACACAGTCCACAGAAATTCCAACGCTTGCCAATCCGATTAAGTTTACGGAAAGTCAACTGCAACTGAATGTTGGTAATGCACACAGACCGCTTATTCTGGATAGTTACCGTACTGAACTGACAGAATTTTCTTTGAAATCTGAAAATGAAAAAATTGTCCGTGTCAATGAAAATAACGAACTTATTGCGATGGGTGAAGGTGATGTTAAAATCATCTGTACTGTTTCTGATGGCAGACAGGCAGAATGTCAGATTCATGTCAATCCAATGTCCACAACAGGTATTCGTAAAGATTTGGATAGAAACAAGCCTATGGTTGCTCTAACTTTTGATGACGGTCCTAATGGTAGTAATACGACCTCCATTCTGGAAACACTCAACAGATACAATGGTAAGGCGACTTTTTTCATGGCGGGTTATAAAATTGAGGAATATCCTGATATTGTCAGACAGGTTTTTGAACAGGGACATGAAGTAGCTAACCATTCCCGTGACCATCTTTATGCCAGCGACTTGACTTTTGAACAGCAAAAAGAACAGATGGAATCTGTCAATCAACAGGTGAAAAATATTATCGGACAAGAACCAACATTATTTCGTTGTCCAGGTGGAATTGAGGGAGAATATTATACAAGCGGCAGAATGCCTTTGATTTCATGGTCTATAGATACGCTTGATTGGGAAACTAAAAATTCCAATTCTACTTATAAAAGGATTACTTCCGTATTTGAAAAAGGATTTAATCTTGATGGTGATATTGTGTTAATGCATGATTTACAGGATTCTACGCCTGACGCAGTGAAGAAAATCTGTGAATATCTCAACGAAAAAGGTTATCAGATGGTAACGGTTTCGGAACTGGCTTATTACCGAGATGTACAGATGGAGGGTGGAGAAGTTTACAGATACTTTTATAAAGATAATCCCAGCCGTGACTATGAATAGGACTTTGACACTAACGCTTCAGACGAAAATACTGACAACAGTTCAGATGATAATACTGAAGAAACTGTCACAGCATAAAAGAAAGCTGTGATGTTAATAGCCAAAAAAGATAGACCGAATAATCTTTTTTCAGGATTATTCGGTCTATCTTTTTGGAGCTGATGGCGTGACTTGAACACGTGACCTGCTGATTACGAATCAGCTGCTCTACCAACTGAGCTACACCAGCACACTCTCAAAAAGTGCATGATTATTATACCTGTTTTGTTTCAAAAAATCAATACCTTTTTCTCTTTTTTCAAAAGAAAAAAAGGCAGATATAAATATTTACAAAAAGTTTTCGGATTATTTATTATTGTTTTATATTTAAAGAATATATTAATCACAACAAATCACAATTTATTACATAAATTCACATTTTCTGCTTTTGTTTGACAGAATAAAATTGTCAGATATTGTTTAGAAAAACAGGAATAAGGTACAAATATTCTAATTGGTAAAAATATTTTGCGACCGTTTTACACAAAATCAGCATATTTGACAAGGTTGACATTATAATAAATTGTGTAGTTATTATATTACATTCGGAGGTGCCAAGCCATGAAAGGTTTAGGTAAAAAATTGAAGTATTTTAGGGAAAATTGTGAGTTGTCACAACAGCAGGTAGCCACAGCTTTGAATGTTGACCGTTCGACTTACACTTACTACGAAACAGGGAAGACTACTCCCAGTGCCAGTACACTGTTAAAACTTTCCAAGATTTTCAATGTTCCGTGTGCCGTTTTTCTTGAGAGTATCAATCAGGAACTTAAACTCAACTCCAGAGTAGCTGATGTTGAAGGTGGATATCTTTCTGAGTATGCTGACATCAACAAAGATGTTGTAACCGTCGATGACAGAATTTACGGTCTGAGCAAAGAAGAAAAAGAAATCATTGCTTGTTATCGTGTTCTTGATGCCGACCAGTTGACTGAGTTGAACGCTTTTATGAAAGAGTTACTGAACCGTAAAAAAAAGTAAACCTTTTGTAAGGAATTGACTTTCGTAGATGTACAAGCGTCTGCGGAAGTCTTTTTTGTTTGTTATTTTTAATGGAGGTCGTGGGTCAAACTATCCCATAACCGAAGAATTTCTCAAGACCATACACGACTATTGGTATCATTTCTATGATGATACTGTTGTATAGAATTTTGATTACAGTACAAATAACGAAATTTCAAATTATTTGTTGACTAATCTATCCTAAAAGTATTATAATAGCCATGACTATAACAATAGCAATATTGCTGGGAGGTTTTTATTTTAATGAAAGGCATTGTACTTGCAGGCGGTTCAGGAACCCGTTTATATCCGCTTACCAAAGTCACATCGAAACAGTTATTGCCCGTGTATGATAAACCCATGATATACTATCCGTTATCCGTACTGATGAATGCAGGAATAAGGGACATTCTGATTATTTCCACACCGCAGGATACATTCCGCTTTGAAAATTTGCTTGGTGACGGCAGTAATTTAGGAATAAGTCTTTCTTATAAAGTGCAACCCTCACCTGACGGACTGGCACAGGCATTTGTACTGGGAAAAGAATTTATTGGTAATGACAGTGTAGCCATGATTTTAGGAGATAATATTTTTGCAGGACACGGATTGAAAAAACGCCTGAATAAAGCAGTCGAGAACGCAGAACAAAATCACAAAGCGACCATTTTCGGTTACTATGTTGACGACCCTGAAAGATTTGGTATTGTAGAATTTGATAAGAACGGAAAAGCTATTTCGATAGAAGAAAAGCCGAAAAATCCCAAAAGCAACTATTGTGTAACGGGACTGTATTTTTATGATAATCGTGTAGTGGAATATGCCCGTAATCTCAAACCGTCCGCAAGGGGAGAATACGAAATTACCGACCTTAACCGTATTTATCTGGAGAACAACAATCTTGCTGTAGAATTGCTTGGACAAGGGTTTACATGGTTAGATACAGGAACACACGAAAGTCTTGTAGACGCTACCAATTTTGTCAAGACCGTAGAAACCCACCAGCACAGAAAGATAGCGTGTCTGGAAGAGATTGCCTATCGTAACGGTTGGATAACCAAAGAAGAAGTGATGGCAGTCTATGAACAAATGAAAAACAATCAGTATGGTCAATATCTGAAAGCTGTTCTTGAAGGCAAATATCTTGATAATTAAAGGGCGTTGCCCTTTAAAAACCCACAAGGGGCGTTGCCCCTTGACCCCACGAACTTTTTGAAAAAAGTTCGACAAAAACTTTTAATTGTCACAGCTATACTTTGGAATAACAATCCGAACGAAGTGAGCATAAAAGTTTTTTGTCCACTTTTTTTCAAAAAAGTGGGCAGGATTTTCAAGGGCGGCAGCCCTTGAAACAGGATTTTTAAGGGCGGTAGCCCTTAAACTTATCGGGTCAAACTTTGTGTTTCATATGTTGGAAAAATACCCCGATTACCGTATAATTTGTCTGGATAAACTCACCTATGCGGGAAATCTTTCCACATTAAAAAGTGTGATGGATAATCCAAACTTCCGTTTTGTCAAGGCGGATATCTGTGACAGAAATGCTGTGGAAACACTTTTTGCAGAGGAAAAGCCTGATATAGTGGTCAATTTTGCAGCGGAAAGTCATGTTGACCGTTCGATTGAAACACCCGAAATTTTCTTACAGACCAACATTATTGGTACAGCCGTTCTGATGGACGCTTGCAGAAAGTTCGGTATCAAAAGATATCATCAGGTATCTACTGATGAGGTATACGGTGATTTACCTATCGACCGTCCTGACCTGTTCTTCACCGAAAATACCCCCTTACATACCAGTTCACCTTATAGTAGTTCTAAAGCGGGTGCAGATTTATTGGTACTGGCTTACTACAGAACCTATAACTTACCTGTGACCATTTCCAGATGTTCCAACAATTATGGACCTTACCATTTTCCTGAAAAACTTATTCCGCTTATGATTGCCAATGCTCTCAATGATAAGCCGTTACCTGTTTATGGTGAAGGTATCAATGTTCGTGACTGGTTGTATGTTAAAGACCATTGTAAAGCGATTGACCTTATCATTCACAACGGCAAAGTTGGAGAAGTCTATAATGTCGGTGGTCATAACGAAATGCGTAATATAGATATTGTTAAACTGATTTGTAAAGAACTTGGCAAAAGTGAAGATTTAATTACTTTTGTCAAAGACCGTAAAGGTCATGATATGCGTTATGCGATTGACCCTACAAAAATTCATAATGAACTTGGCTGGTTGCCCGAAACAAAATTTGAGGACGGTATCAAAAAAACTATCCGTTGGTACTTGGATAACCGTGAGTGGTGGGAAGAGATTGTCAGCGGTGAATACCGTAATTACTATGAAAAGATGTACAGCAATCGCTGAGAGGTAAATCATGAAAATTTTTATTACAGGTGTAAACGGACAGCTTGGTCATGATGTTGTCAACGAAGCCATTGGTCGTGGATATGAGGTAATCGGCAGTGATATTACCGAAAAGTATAATGGTATGGAAAAAAAATCAGCGGTTGCTGTTGCTGATTATGTACCAATGGATATTACCGACAAGCAAAGTGTGGAAGATATTTTGCAGAACATAAAACCTGATGTTGTTATCCACTGTTCGGCATGGACAGCGGTCGACCTTGCCGAAGAAGAACAGTACAGACAGCAAGTGTATGATGTCAATTATCACGGTACAGAAAATATTGCCCGTGCTTGTAAAATAATACAGGCAAAAATTATATACATCAGTACGGATTATGTTTTTGACGGTACAGGAGTTCAGTCTTGGCAGGCGGATTATCAAAAATTTTCGCCACAGAATATCTACGGCGATAGCAAATTACAAGGTGAACTGGCAGTCAGTCGTTTGCTGGAGAAATATTTCATTGTCAGAATTGCGTGGGTATTTGGAATCAACGGTAAAAATTTTGTCAGAACCATGCTGAATGTCGGCAAAAAATACGATACAGTAAGGGTTGTCAATGACCAGATAGGAACACCCACCTATACATTTGATTTAGCAAAGTTGCTTGTAGATATGAGTGCAAGCACGAAATATGGTTATTATCATGCCACTAATGAGGGTGGGTATATCAGTTGGTATGATTTTACTTGTGAAATTTACCGTCAGGCTGGCTATACCACAACCGTTATTCCTGTTACCACAGAAGAATACGGTTTGTCGAAAGCAAAACGCCCTAAGAATAGCCGTCTGGATAAAAGTAAATTAAAGGAAAACGGATTTTCACCGTTACCTGACTGGAAAGACGCTGTAGGGCGTTATCTGAAAGAAATTAATCAAAATTGAAAGGCTTACAGTATTATGGGACAAATAAAAGTAACAAGAACACCAATAGAGGGAGTTTGTGTAATAGAACCTACTGTTCACGGCGATAGGCGTGGCTATTTTACAGAAATCTACAACAAAAGGGATATGGCAGAATTTGGACTGGATATGGAATTTGTACAGGATAATCAGTCTATGTCCACAAAAGGAGTACTCAGAGGACTGCATTTTCAGAAACACTTTCCGCAAGGAAAATTAGTGAGAGTAATTAAAGGCAGAGTATTTGATGTTGTGGTAGATTTGCGTCAGAACAGTGACACTTATGGCAAGTGGTTTGGTATTGAACTAACAGCAGAACATCATAAGCAGTTATATATTCCAAAAGGTTTTGCACATGGGTTTCTGGTATTGAGTGACGAAGCAGAATTTTGTTACAAGGTAACCGATTTTTATCACCCGAATGATGAAGGTGGTCTGGCATGGAATGACCCTGAAATTGGTATAGAATGGCCTGAAATCGTTGGGGAATACAAAGGGACATCTGATAGTGATGGATACACTTTGAAAGATGGTACACCACTTAATTTAAGTGACAAGGACAAGAAAAATCCCGTACTGAAAGATGTATTCAAATTTTAAGGGAAAAGCACATAACTGAAAAAATAGCAGTTATGTGCTTTCGTGTTTAAGAATTTTACTTCTGAGTACGGAGTTTTTCCACCTGTGCGGTTGGAATGGTATTCTCTATTGTATAGCTATGACAATTAAAAGTTTTGTCCACTTTTTCAAAAGTGGTGGGGTCAAGGGGCAAAAGGGCGAAGCCCTTAAACTCCTGAAAATCAAACCAAAATTTGCGTTAGCAAATTTTGACAGTAACGATTTGAATTTTCAACCGCACAGGTAGAGTTTTTTTGATGATAGTGGGTCATTTGCTTGACAAATACAGGCTAAAAGGATAAAATTTAGTCTGTATGATTTTTATTTTGTCAAATAAAAATGTTATATTGGAAAGGATTTGTTAAAATATGGAATTAAAGGGTTCAGAGATTATTGCAGAATGTCTGCTTGAACAGGGAGTAGATACCGTTTTCGGTTATCCTGGAGGAGCGGTGCTGGAAATTTATGACGCACTTTACAAGTACAGCGATAAAATTAAGCATATTATGACGGCTCATGAACAAGGTGCATCTCATGCAGCGGACGGTTATGCCAGAGTAACAGGTAAGACAGGTGTTATTATTGCAACATCAGGTCCGGGAGCAACCAATCTGGTTACAGGTATTGCGACAGCTTTTATGGACAGTATTCCGCTTGTTGCGATTACAGGAAATGTTGGCAGAGCGTTGTTGGGAAAATCCAGTTTTCAGGAAGTAGATATTGCCAATATTGTCAAACCTGTAACTAAAGCAAGTTTTCAGATATCCTCTATGGAAGAACTTGCTCCCACAATCCGAAAGGCGTTTAAGATTGCGGAGTCAGGCAGAAAAGGACCTGTACTGATTGATGTACCAAAAGACATCACTGTTTTAAAGACAGAATATATCAAGGAAACCATCGTCAAAGAAGAAGAAAAAGAGTTTTCTGAAATTGACGAAAATCAGATAGATGAGATTGTTGCTTTACTGGAAAAAAGTGAAAGACCTGCAATTTATGCAGGGGGAGGGGTAATTCTAAGCAATTCATCAGAAGAACTCACAAAATTTGCGGAATTACTGGACGCACCTGTATGTTGTTCATTGATGGGAATGGGCTGTGTTCCAGGTGACCATTCTTTGTTTGCGGGCAATATGGGAATGCACGGTGTTATTGAAACGGGAATGGCAATCAAAAAAGCCGACTTGATTTTTGTGGCAGGAGCAAGATTTTCGGACAGGGTGGCAGGCGACACCAAAAAATTCGGGGCAAAGGCAACTATCATTCAGATTGATATAGACCGAAAAGAAATCAACAAGAATGTTACAGTAGACAAAAGTATTTTAGGCAATATCAAGCCTGTACTGATTGCCCTTAACAAGAAACTTTCCCAACAGAACCACGCACAGTGGAAAACAGAATTGGAAACCTATAAGACGGTTACTGAAGTCAAAGAAGATGGATATATCACGCCACAGGAAATTCTTAGGGCATTGGAAAGCCTGAGAAATGATGATGACATAGTGGTAACAGATGTCGGACAGCACCAGATGTGGGTAGCACAGGAATGTAAGTTCAGAAAGCCCAGAACATTTCTTACTTCAGGTGGACTGGGAACAATGGGTTACGGTATGGGTGCTGCTATCGGGGCATATACGGGTAATCCTGATAAAAAGGTGTTCCTTGTTACAGGTGACGGTAGTTTCCATATGAATATGAACGAGATGGTCACACTGAAAAGTTACAACATTCCTGTCGTAGTGATGGTATTTAATAATCGTGTACTTGGTATGGTAAGACAATGGCAGAAGTTGTTTTATGGCAGAAGATTTTCGTCTACAGACCCTCACCGTGCAACAGATTTTGTGGCAGCGGCAAAGGCTTACGGTATTGAAGGATTTGCGGTATCGAAATCAGAAGAGATTTTACCGACACTGGAAAAAGCTGTACAGCTTCATGCACCTGTATTGATAGATTTTCGGATTTCCCCTGATGCGAATGTACTCCCGATGATTCCACCCGGAAAAGATGTTGACGATATTATTTTAAGCCTGAAATAACCGTATATTTTCTGGCACGAACCATTAATTAAGGAGAATGTTTTTTGCATAAATATAAAGAAAAAATCATTTACGGTAGTTATTTTGTGTTGGTATTCGGTTTTTTGTTAGTTGTATTTCTGAAGATACACCCATTGGTGATATTCAATTCTGACGATTGGTTATATGCTTCATATGATAGGATAGGTACACCGTTATGGGGAGAGTGGAATCCGTGTCGGGTATTGCCCGAAAACATGATGAGCTGGGTTACCTATGTCTGTGCATTTGTACTCATGCCACTGTTCGATATAGGGTTTATGGACGCTACCATTATTGGCTATGGGGTATGGTACAGCATATGTATCATGATTTATTTTGTACTGTTTGTCATGTTTCTGAAAAAGAAAAAGCAGTTACCGTTATTTCTGGTCATTAGTATTTCGCTGATATTTTTCATTATGCACTTTATGGTATATCTGCGATATATTAATGATGGTGGACTGAATCAGCATATGTTCATGGCACTGTATACAACTTGTATTTTTTATTATGCCATACCCAATTTATGGAATGCAGGTCTTGTGTTTTACTTGTTGACATTTGATGTCAATAAGATATTTAAAGAGCGTAGATATGTCCGTATAGGAATACTTTTGTTAATGGTTTATCTGGCAGTTTTTTCAGACCTATTCCAGACGATTATTTTAATTTCGTTTGTAAGTTACCGTATACTGATTTGTCTGATAGAGCAAATCCGAAAGTATAAAAAAGAGATTGGTAAAATCATTTGTGAAACTGTCCGCAATACGATATTAGAATGTTCAAGCATAGTTGTATGGCTGATTTCACTGGTATTTGAAATTAATGGTGGTCGTTCCGATATGCTTGGTGGCGGTCAGGTACAGATAACCGCCAATTTGAAAAGTTCTATAGAAGCATTTTTTTCCTTTTACAAAATGTCTTTAAGTAAGATGTTTATTGTATCATTTGTGGGTGTATTTATTGTGGCGGTAGTCATTTTTCTGGTCAAGAGAAAGAAACAGACTGTTGCGGATAAATCCTGTTTAAAATACATATTGTGTTTTACTTATTGTCTTATCATCTGTAGCATATTTGAAATATTGTTAGGTGCTAAAATTTATGTAGGATATCTTAACAGAGCCGATGTTATGTTTGGCTGTACATTATACATGATACTGATTTTTGTTGTACTGTTGGTATATGTTTTACAGAATGTTAGAATATTTTCCGCTTTTATACCGTTGTATATTTATGTGATTGTCAGTTTCAGTATATTTTTCTCTCATAGTTTTATGATTAACTCTTCTTCGTGGATACCTTATCAGACCTGTAAGGAAATAGGGGAGAGTATCATAGAACAGATTACGCAGGCGGACGAACAAGCCTTGAAAGAAGTTACGGTTCATGTACCGAACTTTGGAGAAAACATTAATAATTATCCGTTGAACACAGCTCCTTATGAATACACGACTTTTTCCTTTGGGTATATTGTATCGGACGCTTTATATAAATATGATATTATTCACAGACCTATTGTTGTTAAGATACAGCCTGATAATGATATGAATCATAGATTTCATATGGATTAGATGCAAAAAGTCGGTCAGAGGGTAAATTCCTCTGACCGACTTTTTTAGGCTTTGTTTTTGTCAAACGAGTGATTTTTATCATAAGATAGAAAATTCTGTGTTGATTTACCATGACTGTGCGATGTATACAGTTTTGCCGAAAGAATTGGTAGTAGTATTATCAGTAATAAAGTAACCATTAGCCGTGCTGTCAAATAAAATATCCTGTGTTTGTACAGAACCATTTGCAGTAGTAAAAATAATATGTGTATAGTCAGAGGAAATATCGGCTTTATAAATCTTTTGACCGTAAGAATTGACGGAATCATATTGCATAGCCACACCCGGCCATTTTGCGTTAGAAAGTTGAGAAGTATCGTTCCATGCATAAATAAAGATATTTCCCCAGTTTTTATTGTCGGTGAATTTTACTGTATGACTTATAGGAGGCTGTGTGGGAGGTTGTGTAGGAGGTTCCGAAATTTGGGGCAGAATAACAGGGGAAGATGACGGGGAAATATCGACACTTTTTCCTATAGAATATTTGGTTTCCTCATTGATAAGCCATCTTTGAATGAAAACAGCGTCTTTTACAGAAATTTCATCGTCACGATTGACATCTCCAAGCCATTTCTGATAGCGGTTTGCTGAAGAAATTCCGACGGTTTCCCGAAGAATACCGATAGCATCTTTTATGGTGACAGTACAATCCTGATTAAAATCCCCTGATAGTATTGCGGACGGCTTACCTGTAATAGTTTTTCCTTTAACGGTGACGGAATAATCATAGGATAAATTTCTGTCAAAGACATCTGTAAACTGTGTATGTATCAGGTAGTTGCCGTCAGACAGTGTTTCCAGTGAAAGTTCCTGAACTTCAGGACGGGTACAACTATATGAAGTAACAGCCATCGTTTCCATATTGATAATATCGGTATCGAACGACAACATGGGGGCATTATTTTTTGAAAAATCCCATACCAGTTTTGTGCTATCTGTACACATGGTGTCCAGTGAAAGATTACCGAAATTCGGCATATCCGGTTGTGGAATAGTTCCCGTTAAAATTTTAGGATTTTCGCTGTCATAGAGTGCCTGATTTTCCACTTTTTCACCTGCGTCACCGTAGAAATATTCATCAGTAATTTTCAGGTTGTGTGTTCCGTTTTTGTCAGGGTACATATAGCTGTAGTACAGTGACATTTTATCCAGCGAAAACCATTTTTGTTTGATTTTGTCATAAGTATAGATATTTTTAAGATACATATCTCGTTTCAGTCCCCAGTATGGTTTGCTGAAACTTTCCATAAACTGCGACATTCCGCCTTGAATACAAGTTTTCGATAAAGTGGTATTAAAATAGCTGGTCAGAATCCATTCGCCATCTTCAATGTTTCTTATCCATTGTCCGATAAAAGTCTTGCCTGTTGCTTTATCTTTCCAGCAGTGTACCAGAAGCGTATACCATGTATCAGGCTTCCATTCATAGTCCATGAAATAGTTATGTCCATTACCCTCACCGCCGAAAAGATGTTCATCACCCACAGGATATACTCTTGTCGGTGTAGTAATCACATTACTTTCATCAGTTCCGTTAAGAATATCCCAGAAAGAGAAAAGCGTATTGATTTTATTGGAAGAAAGCTGAAATCCTCCGTAAAATGTAGCGTTGCTGACATTGGGATATTTGGTTTTTAATTCCGAAACATCAAGATTTGCCTGACAGAGTTGCCAGTAGGTACCCATTGCCTGATTATCTGTTTTGAAATCAATCATAAAACTCAGAAAGTTACCACTTGTCTGAGATAAGTCGGGAGTACTGTAAATACAATGAGCCGCTACAGTGGGGTCATTGATACTTGAAGAAGTATTCTGTACAGCCGATACAGGTGAAAATGAAGATATCGATATTGTTGAAAGTAGTGTACAACTGACCAAAAAAGATGTTAATTTTTTCATTGATTTTTTCATACTACATTTTTCCTCCATATTGTCAAAATTTGATGAGTTTAAGGGCTTCGCCCTTAAAAATCCCACAAGGGGCTTTGCCCCTTGACCCCACCACTTTTTGAAAAAAGTGGACAAAAACTTTTAATTGTCATAGTTTCATCATTTTGATATGTTCTGACAGTGTACTGTCAGAACGGAAAGGTTGAAAAAAACGGTATTTACTTTTGCGTTCTGCTTGATAGGAATGAATACGGCTTTTAAGTTCCTCATAGCGTACAACAATTTCGTATTCTTCAGAGAGTTTTTTGAGTTTGGTAACGAAATTTGTAGAATAAACAAGGTCAATGATAAATATCCCATAAAACATTCCGATAAAAAACGAAAAGGTCAGATTGTTGGAAAGCCATTCCAATGCCTCAAGAATATTCGGATAGACAAGAAAGTAATAGGTAATACCGAGTACTCCCCAGAATAGTGAGAATTTCGGACAGATAATGCCTTGAATATTTCCCCATTCGTTGGTATAGTCCCATAGTCGGACATGAAAACTTTTCAGGGAGATAATACCTGCTATATATTCAATGACGGTCATTGCTAAAGCCATTATTAATAAGAGTGCAACTGTATCAGCAACAGCATTATTGAAGTCGATATATTGTCTTACAGAAGCAATGAGATAAAGAACACATAGTCCTGTACCGTAAAGTGGCAGATACGGACCTACACAGAAACCAGGATTAATCCATTTCCTTTCAGGGTTATTTTTTGACAGAAAGCGTCGGTACAATAATTCCAACACCCAGCCAATCAGCGAACCAATAAAAAACAGAAATGCAAGAATTAAACTCAGGCTCATTGGTAAAAAATCCTTTCTTTGTTAGTCACTTGGAAAATATTATAATATATTTTAACACATAATTATTGAATTAACAAGGATATATCGTTCACTTTTATTGATGATTTTTCATAAGAATAAATATTTACCCGAAATGATAAAAATCGAGGTATAGCTATGACAATTAAAAGTTTTTGTCCACTTTTTTCAAAAAGTGGTGGGGTTAAGGGGCAAAGCCCCTTAGCGGGATTTTTAAGGGCGGCAGCCCTTAAACTACCAAAAATTCCAAACAAAATTTGCGTATGCAAATTTTGACAATAGCGATTTGATTTTCAACTGCTCAGGTAGAAAATATTTATTTGCAAAATTCTTTATGTTAATGAAATCTTGTGCTATAATCATAGGGGAGAGGAGAGAGGCAGCATGTCAGAATACAAATTTTATGGTTGGGAAAATGCGACTATAAAGGATAAAAACGGTCTTACGCCAAAGGATTACTATGATTTACTTTCAAATATCTGGAGTATTGATACCTGTGCTCCAAGATTGAGGGAACAGTGGAGTACAGATAACAAGACACTCGGACAATGTTCCATTACAGCTTTTTTAATGCAGGATATTTTTGGCGGTAAGGTTTACGGTATACTCCGTCCAGGCGGAAATTATCATTGTTTTAATGTTGTAGGAGATTGTGTATTTGATTTGACGAGTGAACAGTTTGGTAATGAAGTTTTAGACTACCATCATTGTCAGGAGCAGTTGCGTGAGGTACACTTTGCCAAAGCGGAAAAAAAACAACGGTATGAGTATCTGAAAGCAAAATTACTGTGTAGTAGAAAGGGTTACAACGATACCAAAGAATAGTATAACAAACTATGTAATGAGCAAATTTAAAATTGTTCCAACTGTGCGGTTAAAAATCCAATAGTTACTGTCAAAATTTGCTTACGCAAATTTTGGATTTTCGTGGGGAGTTTAAGGGCTGCCGCCCTTAAAAATCCTGCTCAGGGGCTTTGCCCCTGAACCCCAATGTCGTCAACTTAAGGTTGTCATTCCGAACGCAGTGAGGAATCTTAATAGGATTCTTCGTCGCTTTCGCTCCTCAGAATGACAGCAATATATTATTTCTAAAAGGCTTTTTTCTTAAGTTGATGACATTGCCCTGAACCCCACCCACTTTTTGAAAAAAGTGGGTCAAAAACTTTTAAGTGTCATAGCTACACGATGAGAATAGCATTCCAACCGTATAGGTAGAAATTGTTTATAGAAGTCAAAAGGAGTTATATTTTAATGTTTACTGTACGAAAATTACCTGAAAGTGAAATTCCGAAAGCATTACAGCTTGCATGGAAAGTTTTTTACGAATATGAATCCCCTGATTATTCGGTGGAGGGAACAGAGGAATTTCGCAAATGTCTTAACAATGAAGAATATTTGTCAGGAATAGAATACTATGGGACTTTTGACGGAACAAAGCTGATAGGAATGGTAGGTTTCAGAGTGGAGAAAAAGCATATTTGTTTTTTCTTTGTTGACGGTGAGTATCATAGACGAGGTGTCGGAACACAGATGTTTCATTATTTGGTAAGTTGCTATCCGAATGAAGTAATTACACTAAATTCTTCGCCTTATGGAGTGCCGTTTTATAAAGCAATAGGATTTATACCGACTGAAAAAGAAAAGACGGTTAATGGTATTCGCTTTACACCGATGAAAAGAATATGCAATATGCCAAAAATAAAATACAGAAAAGCCACTGTTGAAGAAGCAGAAAAAGTCTGCTATGTTGTTCAGCATACAAAGGCAGTGATATATCCCAATTATTATACGCAGGCTGTAGTAGATTTTTTCGACAGACTTCACAGTATGGATAACATTAAAAGTGATATTGAGCAAGGGAAAATCAAAGTTTTGATAAAAGACGGCGAAATTATTGGCACGGGAAGTCACACAGATAATCATATCACAAGAGTATATGTTTTGCCTGCCTATCAGGGACAGGGTTACGGCAGTAGGATAATGGACGAACTGGAAAAAGAAATCTTTGCACACCATGATTGTTGTGAACTTGACGCATCTCTACCCGCTTGTATCTTTTATGAAAACAAAGGATATAAAACTGTCAAGCATATTAAATATGATATCGGCGATGGTGCGTTTATGATTTATGAGATTATGAGGAAAGATAATGACAAATAAAGATATTTTAGAAATTGCATTACAACAATCAGCGTATGACTGTAACTGCAAAGAAAATGATTTTTTATCTGAAGAAAATATTGTGACGATATCAAAAGCTAATCCAAAAGCACGGAAATACATTCCTTTACCTTTGGAATGCGACCTTGTTTCATATGGAAATAATATCGTTGCTCAGGTGAGTGAAAGAACAAAATCTATGGTGACGAAATATATCAATCAGTATAAAGTGCATTGTTGTTTTGAAACTCCGAATATCAATGTGCTGAATGATTTACTTGTGCCTTTTGATATGAAGGTTTGTTTTATGGCAGAGTATTTTCTGCCTGATATGACAAAAATAAAGGAACTTGATTGCGACTATGAGTTGCGTATTTTACAAAAATCCGATTTTGAAGATTTGTATTTGGAGCAATGGCAATGTCATCAACTTAAGAAAAAAGCCTGTTTGAAATAATATATTGCTGTCATTCTGAGGAGCGAAAGCGACGAAGAATCTTATTAAGATTCCTCACCTGACTTTTAATGACAGAGAAAGAGATATGTTAGCTGTCGGAGCATATGACAGGGATAAGTTGATAGGGCTTGCGGGCTGTTCTTCCGACTGCGAAATGATGTATCAAATCGGAGTTGATATATTGTCCGAATACAGAAGAAAAGGTATTGCTTCCGCTGTCACAAGCAAACTGGCTGTTGAAATTATCAAGCTCGGTAAAGTGCCGTTTTACTGTGCTGCTTGGTCGAATATCAAATCAGTACGCAATGCTATCAAAAGTGGTTTTCGCCCTGCGTGGGTAGAATTGACGGCAAGAGACAAAGAATTTGTAAACAAGTTAATAAAATAATAAATGAGGATAGAAAATGACATTTTAAAAGTGGTTGAAGCTACATTTGAATATGCAAAGCAAAACAAAAATATGTTCGATTCTGGAGGATAGTCGGGTACAAACGAACGACAGGGAATAATGAAAACAAATCTTAACAAAGAAATACAGAACGATGCTATCTGATTTTCTGAATAAAAGTTAATGGGGCTGTTGCATATCTTAATGCAACAGCCCCGAGTGATTAGGTTGTATTATCCGATAAAGAATTGAGACCAATACAAGATACCATTATTTTCATAACAACCGATTCCGATTTTGCTAAACGAAGACGAAAGTATATTTTTTCTGTGACCTTCGGAGTTCATCCAGCCGTTGACAACCTTTTCAGGAGTAGGATAGCCGTAAGCGATATTTTCACCTGCAGAGCGGTAAGAAACACCAAGTTCATCAGCGACGGTAAAACATGAACTGCCGTTAGGTCTGGTATGTGAAAAAGATGTTACAATTTCTTTAGCACGCACATGAGCAACTTCAGTTGCTCCGCTATCCAGTGCAAGGGCAGAAAGACCGTATTTTGCTCTTTCGACATTTACCAACCTGAGTACTTCTGTTTCATAAGCTGTATTGTACTCTGCGGAGTTTGTCTGTGAGGAAGCAGGTGGCAGAGTAGGAGTAGGGGTGACAATCGGTTCTGTAGGTTTTACAGACGGTTCAGAAGGCTGGATAGTCGGCTGTTGTGACGGAGTTATCGGTTTATCTACACTGCAATTACCGTCAGGACAATAACCTTCAACATATTTTAATATCTCATTCAAATTACAATTTTTATCTTTGCAAATTTTTTCTAAATGGTTTTTGATATTGCTACAATCTGTACTGTTGCAAACAATCTTTACCTGTGGACAGGACTTAATCTCTGTTGCACCGACAACGGCTGTCGAATATGTGGCTACCGTCAAAGCTGCCATTGCGACTGCAAATATCTTCGAAATATGTTTCAAAATTAAAACCTCCAAATAGTACTATGCGTTAACGCTGATATTATCTTACTACTTAAAGTCCAATTTTTCAACACACAAATAATGGAATAACTGCCTTTATTCAACTTGGCAATTTTTCTCTGAAATTTATGGGTCGGAAGGAAAAATTGTTGTCAGTTATAAAAGCTGGAAATTGCTTGACATTTTTTTAATGTGATGATACGATATAAATATATAAAGCATGAAATAAGTGAGGAATATTGGATAAAGTATACAAATTAATGAGGAAAAAATATGAAAAATATCTATAAAATAGCTGATAAAGTTATAGAAATAGTTTCTTTACATGATAAAGTACATGATTACTGTAAGGAATACCGCTTTGATGGTGTACCTGATTTTACGGTTTCGACCGTACAGGCAGATATTGACTATGAAAGAGAAAAAACAGCAAAAACAGATATAGCACAGAGAATATCTGTTCGTCATTTAGCAGAGGACTATCTGGAAGAACTTGCCGTATACCGCAAAATCGCAGAACAAATGCCAAAATATGATACCTTTCTGTTTCATGGTTCGGCGGTTGCTGTTGATGGAGAGTGTTATTTGTTCACGGCAAAAAGTGGAACGGGAAAATCCACACATACAAGATTATGGAGAGCATTACTTGGCAGTCGTGCAGTCATGGTCAATGACGACAAACCGCTTATCCGTGTTAATGATAATGGCGTTACCGTTTTTGGTACACCTTATAACGGTAAACACAGACTTGGAGTAAATATCGCTGTACCACTGAAAGCCGTTTGTATTCTTGAACGGTCTGCGGATAACCATATCCGACAGATAACCAAAGCAGAAGCCTATACTATGTTATTACAACAAAGTTACCGTCCGCATAACAGCACCGCTCTTGCCAAAACACTGACACTGATTGATACAATGGCACAGCATATAACATTTTGGCGACTTGGTTGTAATATGGATATTTCAGCAGCGAAACTTTCGTATGAAACAATGAAAGGATAATCACAATGAAACTGAACAAAAATTTTTTAGTGCATAAAAGCGGAAAAGAAACGATTGTTGTTCCCACAGGCAATGCAGAATTTTCGGGTATTGTCAAAGGAAACAAAACATTAGGTGTAATATTGGACTTACTCAAGAAAGATACCACAGAACAGCAGATAATAGATACTATGGCAGAAGAATATGAAGTTTCTCGTGAAGTTATTGAGAAAGATGTTAGAATGACTATTAGCCGTTTAAAGGAACTCGGTGCAATAGATGGATAAAATTCGTTATGAGGATTATATCGAAAAGAACGGCAGTTTGACCTATACTAATGTAGGGGTAAGTATGTTACCACTGTTGCGACAGGGGAAAGATATGTTCATTGTTTCAAAAAGGGGCATAGAGCGTTGTAAGGTTGGAGATGTTGTTTTATATCGCCGACCGCCTGACCATTATGTTCTGCACCGTATTATACAGGTGTGTCCTGACGGTTATGTGATATTGGGTGATAACTGTGTCAATAAGGAATACAGTATTAAAGATGAAGATATTATCGCTGTCATGACGGGATATGTCAGAGGTGGTAAAGAACACAGTATTTCAGAAAGAGGTTACCGTTTATATTCTTTTGTGTGGTTACATACTATACCGTTAAGAACGGGAATAAAAAGAACAAAAATCAAAGTGAAAAGATGGATAAAGAAAAGAATGCGTAATTCGTAATTAAATTCCTCACCTTGTTCGCAATGACAAGAAAAAGCATTCAGAATAATTAGCCAAGTGTCAGCGATGACAATGAAAAGTTTTTTGTCCACTTTTTTCAAAAAAGTGGCAGTTGCCAAAGGCGGAGCCTTTGGCAGGATTTTTAAGGGCGGCAGCCCTTAAACTTTTATTAATCAAAATAAGCTGTCGCATATCTTAATGCGACAGCCTTCTTCAATCCGTTATTTATTTGAGAACGCCTTTATTATCGTAATAATTATAATCTGCGGAATCTAAATGTTCCCCTTTTTGTAAATTGTCATCGCTCATTTTGAACATACCGCTACCAATAGTATAGTTATGGTTCATATTTCTTCTTGCTACTACGACGATTATCACATAGATAACAACAAATAAAGCAATACCGCCTATAAATGACATAGCTAAGTCACCTTTACCTTTCATTACACAAACCAACTGTACTTTTTCTTGTCTAAATTTCCTATTATACAATATTATATCACAATCGGCAGAGAAAATCAAGAAGAAAAGATGAAATATCATATGTTGTCTTTAACTATCTCCTTAATGATACGGAAGAATACTATGAATTTATTTATTTTGGTGTATTTTTTCTAATTTGCTATAGAATATTTGTTGTATCTTTTGAGAAAAGATGTTATAATAAAATTAAAAAGAATTTCATAGATAAATACAGAAATAAAAAATTATCCGAATATTTTTCAGAATTTCAAGATGGATAATTGTTATGATTACAGGTTTAGAGAATTTATACAGAAAATAATAGCATTGATTATTGCAAGGAGAAACACGAATTTATTGTGAGTCTGCAAAAGCATATATAGAATGAATCATATATTATTTATGAAAAAATAACACTGTTCAAATGAATGAGTGGGAGTGGTAATGATGAATGCAAAAGAAGCAAAAGAAGAATTAGACAGATATATGAGCGGTGAAGAAATACATTATTATGAATCAGAGTTTTTTGAAAAAACCAGAAAACGAAGTAAGGAAGGCGATGTGTTTGTTATAAAGCTTAAGGAATGTGGATTGTATTTTTACGGTAAAGTAATAAAAAAGAAAGTAGAACACCATAACGGATTTTTTGGTAATCATACGGATTTGATATTTTTATACAAAACATCTACGAAAGAAATTGTTATACCTGAAAAAATGGACAGTAATGATGTTTTTAAAGCAATATTAATGTTAAGACATTCAGGTTGGGGATTAGGTTTGTTTAAAACAATATGTAATTTACCAGTTACAGAAGAATATTTAAGTGTTGATTACGGATTTGAAAATATATTAAGTGGGAAAGAAATTTCTGCTGATGAAATAGAAGAACACGAAAAGAACGGTTTAGTATTTGAATATACTAATGACGATGGCAAACATAAAATATGGGCATATAATTTTGTTGATGAGTATGGAGAAGTAATCAATCATATCCCTGACATTGTTATACAAAACAGGATTTATTTTGGAACAACTCCTGCGAGTTTATAGCAATGCAACAAAATAGCACAACGCAATAAAAAGTGATATAATGGAGGAAGATAATAAAGAAGAGGTGTAGAAAATGTTAAGTGAAGACAGTA
>CACWNY010000030.1 GCA_902762375.1 uncultured Ruminococcus sp.
GACAAAAACTTTTAATTGTCATAGCTATACCTTGAGATAACAATCCGAACGAAGTGAGCCTTGAAAGTTTTTTGTCCACTTTTTTTCAAAAAAGTGGGCGGGATTTTTAAGAGCGGCAGCCCTTAAACGGAAAGGAGATTACTATGTCGATAAAGGTAAAATTGATTGCTCATACACCTGAACCTGAAAAAACAGTGGCAGCAGCAGCAAAACTTTGTTATTCACCGTCCAGAGTGGATAATGTACTGGAGGGTCTTGATGAGGAAAAAAGCCGTACTTTTGTGGAAATGCTTGCGTCACTGGGACATGAAAGCCCTATGGAACATGTCAGCTTTACTTTCGGGATTGACGGTATTTCCAGAGCGTGTTCTCATCAGCTTGTCAGACACCGAATAGCGTCTTACAGCCAGCAATCACAACGCTATGTGGACGGCAATAACTTTGATTTTGTTACACCGCCGTCTGTTGCGGAGTGTCCGCAGGCACTGGAAGTATACGAAAAAATTATTGATGACCAGCGGAAAGCCTATGCGGTTATCCGTGACAGCCTGATTGTTCAGAGTATACGCAATGCTGATGACGGCAAAGACCTTAATGGTACAGATGAAGAAATTCTCTTACAATATCAGTCACGCAATAAAAAACAGTTTTCCGCTTTCAGCAAAAAAGCCAATGAGGACGCTCGTTTTGTCTTGCCGAATGCCTGTACGACTTCTATCATCGTAACTATGAATGTACGGTCTTTACATAACTTTTTTGCTCATCGTTGTTGTAACAGGGCTCAGTGGGAAATCAGGGAACTTGCGGTACAAATGCTGAAAATCTGTAAAGAAATTGCTCCTGCTTTGTTTGTGGGTGCAGGACCCAGATGTCTTACAGGCAACTGTCCCGAAGGGAAGATGTGTTGCGGAAAAACAAAAGAAGTAAGAGAATTTTTCTCAAAATTCTGAAAGGACGATAACAACTATGAATTTAAAAGCACCACTCATTGTGATTGAGGGTCTGGACGGTAGCGGAAAAGCAACACAGACCGCTTTGCTTACCCAATACATTAAAGAAAAAAATATTTCTGTCAGACAAATCAGTTTTCCCGATTACAATAACCCGTCATCATCACTTGTCAAGATGTATCTTGGCGGTGAACTTGGCGACAACCCTAACGATATTAACCCTTATGCGGCAGCATCATTCTATGCGGTAGACCGCTATGCCAGTTATCAGCAGTTCTGGAAAAAAGATATGCAGAGTGGTACGGTTATCGTTGCTGACCGCTATGCCACCTCTAATGCCATTTATCAGCTTGCCAAACTGGAAAAACAAGATTATGACAAATTTTTACTGTGGATAGAAGATTATGAATACCGTCTGTTACAGTTGCCGAAACCTGATTTAGTGATTTATCTGGATATGCCTGTGGAAGTTTCGCAGAAATTACTGGAAAAGCGTTATGACGGTGATGAAAGTAAAAAGGATTTACATGAAAGTCATGATGAATTTTTAAAACAGTGTCGTCAGTCGGCGTTGTATTCGGCAAAAAAATATCACTGGCAGATTATTGACTGTGTCGAAAATGATATGCCACGCACCATAGAAGCTATTCATCAGGATATTGTCAATTATGTGGAAAACTTACTTTTCCGCACAATCCATTAATATTTTTGTCATATATTCTGCGTATAATAAAAAGCAACTTATAGCTATGACAATTAAAAGTTTTTGTCCACTTTTTTCAAAAAGTGGGCGGGATTTTTAAGGGCGGCAGCCCTTAAAACAGGATTTTAAAGGGCGGTAGCCCTTTAATGAATAAAAATTCGAGAGATAAATTATGATTTATGTTTTTTTAGCGGACGGTTTTGAAGAAACTGAGGCACTCACCACAGTTGATATTTTAAGAAGAGGTGGTCTGGAATTAAAGACCGTTGCCGTAGGTACAGAAAATGAGATTGTCTGTTCATCACACGGTATTAAGGTGATTGCGGATATTCACGAAAAAAACATTGACAAAAACAATCTTGCAGGTATTGTTTTGCCCGGTGGAATGCCCGGTACACTGAATTTAGAAAAATCTGCTGTTGTGAGTGAATATCTTACCTACTGTTATGACCATAATTTAATTATCGGAGCTATCTGTGCAGCACCATCTGTTCTGGGCAAGAGAGGTGTTCTGGACGGTAAAAAGGCAACCTGTTTTCCAGGATTTGAGAAGTTCTTATCCAAATCCGACTGTAACGGAGATTTTGCTGTAACAGACGGTAATATTGTCACAGGTAAGGGCATGGGAGCAACCATTCCTTTTGCGTTGCAGTTGCTGGAACTATTTACAGACAAGCAGAAAACACAAGAAGTTTTCTCCTCTTTGCAGTGTCCGTATTCTTATGTATAAGATTTCCGTCAGGGACGCAAAACAACAACTGCGAACCCAATATAAATTACGCCGAAGTCGTCTGGAAAAATCATTCCGACAGCAATGCAGTCAGAAAATTACAGCAACCATTCTCCAAAGTAAATGGTATCAGGAAAGCCGACAGATTTTTATTTATGTATCTATGAAAGATGAAGTTGACACCCATTCTTTGATAGACCGTGCTTTGGCAGATGGCAAACAAGTTGCCGTACCATATTGTATTGCTGAAAGTGGTGAGATGAATTTCTATATCATTCACTCACGGAAGGATTTGCATGAGGGATATTTCGGTGTATATGAACCGTCCCCTGAAATGTGTGAGAGAGCAGAAAATAAACAAGGTCTGATAATTATTCCCGCACTGGCATTTGACTGTCACGGTTATCGTATGGGTTACGGCAAGGGGTACTATGACAGATATCTTTCTGACTTTGACGGAATGAAAATTGGTATAGGTTATAGCGATTGTTTGCGAAGATGTATGATACATGACCGCTTTGACAAAAATGTTGATGGGATTATTACAGAGAAATTTATAAAATTTGTTGCAAAATAAATGATTTTGGGGTATCATATATCTTATGGTATTTCTGTATAAGATTTACGGGAATTTTGTTGTATTACTCACGCAAAGAAAGGAATTAACAGCCGTATGAATGACGATAACATGAAGATGGATTTGTCGTCCGAGATTGAAAGTGCGAGAAAGAAAAGAATATCTTCTTTTAAACTGGAACCTGTTAATGAGGAAATCAAAGAAGTTTTTGAGAACGATACCAATACCGACAGTAACGCTTCACAGTTAGACACAGAAGCACCGTCTAAAATGATGGCAGATGATTTCTCACAAAAATATTCTCTGCATCAATACACCGAACCTGAACAGATTGCGTCAGACACGCCGTCAGAGGAACAGTTAAGCGGTGAAGAGAAAGCAGTAGTCGATACGGAAGAGGACGAACCTGAAGAGATTTCCAGTTTTTCCAATGCTGAACAAAAGTATAAAATGGACAAGGCTGAACGGAAAGCACTCAAGGAACAGCGGAAAAAGGAAAAAGCACGGATTAAAGAAAAAGCAGGAAGAAACGGTTGTTTATTTCGTTTTATCTGGCTTTGTATGATAGTTGCCGTTTCGGTTGTGCTAGGAATGTTTGTTTGGAACGGTGTGCGTGATTTGTTGGGAATTAACCGTCCCGAAGAGGGAGAAAGTATTGTGCTGGAAGTTCCCGAAAATGCCACCTTTGAACAGATAATCGATATGCTGGAACAGAATGACCTTATCAGAGATGAATTTTTCTTCCGTCTTTATGCGAGAATTACCAACTCTACCGAAGGTTTTGAGGAAGGTATGTATACCATGCGTCCGAATATGGACTATGAGGCAATTCTCAATACTTTGCAGTCAGGACAACGCCCTACCGAAACGATTTCCGTACAGTTCAAAGAGGGGATGAGTGTCAGACAGGTGGCACAGGCTTTAGAGGATAAGAAAGTCTGTAAAGCGGAGAAATTTATGGCATTCTGTAATTCCAACGAATTTGACGATGAGTATTCTTTCCTGAAAGATATCGAACCTGACGAAAAGTGTGTTTATCGTCTGGAGGGTTATCTTTTCCCGGATACCTATGAGTTCTATATCGGCGAAGACGCTGATGACTCTGTAAGGCGTTTTCTGGATAACTTTGAGTACAAGGTCTGTAAACAGACAAGTAATGTCAGTGGATATCCCGTAGCAGTTTCCCTTGAGCAGATTATCAAAGACAAGGGTATGACGATTGATGAAACCGTCAGAATTGCGTCTTTGATACAGGCAGAAGCCGCTAACCTGAAAGATATGTATGTTATTTCATCGGTATTCCATAACCGTCTGGGTACGATGGCTACAGGAGGTATCTCTATATTCGGTGATGCCGACCTGAATAAACTCCGTTCGGATGCTACTTTGTACTATCCTTACCATTCTCAGGAGGATATTCCCCAAGAGATTGTGGCAACTTTCAAGAGTAATTACAATACATATAATATTACAGGTCTGCCACCCGGAGCAATCTGTAATCCGGGTATTGATGCGATTGACGCTGCCATTAATCCTGATAACACTAACTATTACTACTTCTGTCATAAAGCACCTACCGCTACCGAAGCCGCTGTGCCTTATTATGCGAATACTTTTGCAGAACATCAGGTCAATATCGAACTTGCAGGACTTTCCTAAAATCCTTACCCTGACAGTAAATTTATGCTGTCAGGGTATTTTTTCATAAAATTTGTGTCAAATAAACTTTTATTTTCTATTAGAATGTGTTATAATCAATTAAAAATAACATTTAGGCGAGGCAGTTGTGAGATGATATTACACGATATTACAAGAGAACTGACATCATCACCCGTATATGAAAATGACCCCGTTACAGATTTACAGTGGGTGACAAGAATTGATTGCGGTGACGATTACAATTTATCCAAGATAAAATTCTGCAACCATGCAGGAACACACATCGACACGCCAAAACACTTTCTGGATAACGGAAAATCGATAACAGATTTTCCTGTAAGTCGCTTTTACGGAGCATGTAGTGTAGTAACGGTAAAGCGTGTTCTGACAGGTGAAGATATGGAAAGAATATTGCCACGCTGTCATAAGAAAGTATTGTTTCGTGGAATGAAGGGCGGTATACTGACATTAAGTGCCGTGTTTGTGATGGCAGATTACGAAGTAGAACTTGTCGGAACAGAAAATATATCTATCGGCTATGAAGAGGACGATTATAATGTACACCGTGAACTGGCTCATAATGACATATTGGTTATAGAAAGTCTTGACCTTTCCGAAGTAGATGACGGTGAATATATATTGGTTGCCATGCCACTCAAGATGGACGGTGCAGAAGCCTCACCTACAAGAGCCGTACTCTTTGAACAGGAAAAAGGACTTTAATTAATGCGTAATTTGTAATGCGTATTGGACAAAATCTGCTTACGCAGATTTTGAGTTGTAATTTTATGAGTTTAAGGGCGTTGCCCTTAAAAATCCCATCAGGGGCGTTGCCCCTGAACCCCACGAACTTTTTGAAAAAAGTTCGACAAAAACTTTTAATTGTCATAGCTATACCTTGAGATAATAATCCGAACGAAGTGAGCCGAAAAAGTTTTTTGTCCACTTTTTTTCAAAAAAGTGGGCGGGATTTTTAAGGGCGGCAGCCCTTAAAACAGGATTTTAAAGGGCGGTAGCCCTTAAAAAACGGAGGTTATCTTTCTTGAAGTACAGAATTTTCACTGCCAAAGTGGTGTCAGCATTGATTATCCTGTTGCTGACAGCGATAGGTCTGAGCGGTTGTTCGGAAAACAGTTCAACGCTTGAAAGTGTGATGAAAATCAATAACAGTGATTTTGTCGGCGAAAGAATTATCACTGTCAATTTTGGCGGTGAGTTTGCCAAAAACGAAAATAAAAGAAAAAATGTGGAAGATATTATCAAAGACAAATGTCCGCCGATATTGTCCTGTCGCAGTGAATTTTCCGATACAAATTACCGTTGTGTGTTTGTGATGTCTTTCAGTTCGGTGGAGGACTATAAGGAAAAAGTTGCCAGTATCATCGGCAAACAAATCGCTGTTGCTTACGGAAGCACTAACACTGCCCTTTCCAAAGGTACCTATTACCGTGAAGATTATGACTGCATTCGTTTGACAGACTGGTTGGTCAATGCACTGGACGAACAAGGGTATGGAGATTATCTTTCAGAAATTCGTTCAGCGTCCAATGTGATTGAATATAATAAGACCGTTCTTCAAAGTGAAGAATCTGTCACCTTTGCCAGTACGGTTAAGGGCGAGGCAATTCACGGTGTGTCGCTCCATACCAAAAATCATAAGGACGGTACATTTGACCGTACTATCAGTATTGCCTTTCCGAAAAGCACTTATATTTCGATGGGGGTTGCTCTGGAAAATATCATGAGTTCCCGTATTGACAGCAAGTCCGCCACTACCGATTGGACAGGCAATGGAGAATATATGGATTATTCTGTCAAATATAAGGGGATTAATCTGGAAAAGATGGAACAACTGACACAGCAGTTTCTGGAATGTGAAAACGCAACCCTTTATTATGGTGACCAGAACCATAGCAGTACACCACTTGCTGAACAGTTGGTCTTTGAGGAACAGATTCATTTATTGAGTTTTGTTTCCGACACCGAAAATACAGTACAACTCAGTTATACCTACGAACTCCCTGACGAAACGATACATGGTGAAGGTGTGGAATTGATTGATGGCGAATGGCAGAGTAATGGCAACTGGCTGAAAAATACCTACCGTCTTAACAGTAACCGTAAAATTCACGATATCAGAATACCTGACGGTATGCAGTATATTATAAAAGGAATGAATATCAGGCTGACATCTCTTGATGAAGACCGTTTCAGAAGAGAAACAGAATTTGTGTTTGAAAGAAGTACAGGAGAAAAGGGACTGGATTATGCCTATAGTTTTCTGTACGGTTTAGGAGTGAATGTTACCAAAGAAAATACCTTTGACGGTGCGATATGTCGTATTACCAACGAGGGAAATGCTAATGATATCAGCAGTACACTCAGTGAGATTTTCGGTAGTGGTAATTATTTTGAATATACCAAACATACGGGAAATATGGCGGTTGTTACTGATATCCATGCCACAGACCATATCAATATTACCCATATGCTGACAGGGGCAAATGCACATATCAGTATTAATTATACGGTGCAAAGCGAAAGCAAACAGTATATCAGAACATTTAAAATTACGGATAATAATAGCCGTACATCACCTGATGTCAAATCAAACAAAGATAAAAGTCGCAGTGCCAGTGTGGAAAGCGGTAATTTTGCGGTGAATTATTATGCTACTGTTCCCTATGAAAAGGGTGTGAAATGGTATTATGTTATTGGGATTTCGATTATTGTTGTCTTTATGCTGGCAATGTTCTTTCTGAATCTGATTTACAAGAAAAATTCCTTACCGCCTGTCGAACCGTCTGAAAAGAAACCGTCTCGCAAAAAGACTTCCAGAAAGACAACCTCCCATGAATCCGAAAAGACTATCACTCGTCCACAAACATCATCTTCGTCCACTACAGACGATGTACCTTACAATCTTGACGACTTTATTTAGTTTAAGGGCTACCGCCCTTAAAAATCCCGTGTTAAGGGTTGCACCCTTAACAATCCCGCCCACTTTTTTGAAAAAAAGTGGACAAAAAACTTTTAATTTTCATAGCTGACACTTAGAAAAACAACCCGAACGCAGTGAGCCGAAAAAGTTTTTGTCGAACTTTTTTCAAAAAGTTCGTGGGGTTCAGGGGCAAAGCCCCTGATGGGATTTTTAAGGGCAACGCCCTTAAACGGATAAAAACAAAATGGGGTTCAGGGGCAAAGCCCCTGATGGGATTTTTAAAAGCAACGCCCTTAAACAGAAAGCGAAAGGAAAATAATATGTATCAATATGTAATTTTTGATTTAGATGGTACGCTTGCTTACACTTTACAGGATTTGGCAAATGCGGTTAATTATGCGTTGGAAAAACAGGGATTTTCTCCTTATCCGACAGAAGATTATCGTCAGATGGTAGGGTCGGGAGCAATCAATCTGTTAAAGAGAGCATCAAAGACTGACGATGAAAGCATTATTGCCTTATTGAAAAATGATTTTGACAGTTACTATGCGTTGCACTATACCGATACCTTAAAACCTTATAGGGGTATGACAGAAATGTTGAAGAGGTTACAGGACAGAGGTATAAAAATGGGAGTGCTTTCCAATAAACCTGACCGTTTTGTCAGCGATATACTGTACTATTTGTATCCTGAAATTCATTTTTCGGCGATGTGGGGAAAAAAAGAAAATTTCCCTGTCAAGCCTGACCCGAAGTCGTTTGAGGCACTGATGAGGGAAATGGGAGCGGATAAAGAACAGAGTGTTTATGTAGGTGACAGTAATGTTGATGTACAGACGGCAAAAAACGGTGGTGTAAATTTTCTGGGTTGTGCATGGGGATTTCGTGGCAAGGAAGAACTAATTAAGTCAGGTGCGTTGGTGGAGAATATTGCTGACGATGCTGAAACATTGGAAAAACTGATAGTTGGTGAAGAATTTGAATAAAATCAATTATCAGAAATGGCTTGACAGCACTATTGAACAGATAACTAAACAAAACAGTACACCAACATTGTTATTACATAGTTGTTGTGCTCCATGTAGTAGCTATGTGATAGAGTATCTTTCACAATATTTTTCGATTACGGTATTTTATTACAATCCCAATATTTCTCCCGAAAGCGAATATCAGTACCGTGTGGCTGAGCAGAAAAGACTGATTTCGCTTATGCCTGTCAGGAATACGGTATCGTTTCTGGAGGGGGAGTATGAACCTACGGAATTTTACGGTGTGTGTAAGGGTCTGGAAAAAGAAAAAGAGGGGGGAAAACGCTGTGAACAGTGTTTTCGCCTACGGCTTTCCAAAACGGCGGAAAAAGCAAAGGAACTTTCGTTCGATTACTTTACTACGACTTTGACTATCAGTCCGTTAAAAAATGCTCCTTTGATTAATGCCATAGGAAAAGAACTTTCTGAAAAATATGGTGTAGCATATTTATACAGTGACTTCAAGAAAAAAGAGGGGTATAAGCGTTCGATAGTGCTTTCAAGAGAGTATCAGCTTTACCGTCAGAATTATTGCGGTTGTATTTTTTCGAAAAGTTAGTGAAGAAGGGAATTTTGATATGAACAGGCAAGTTTATCAGGAATGTACAGAGTATATTCAGAACAAAATAGGAGATTTTGTTCCTGAGATAGGAATTATCGGGGGTTCAGGTCTGGGGGATATGTTTGATGGTGCTGAAATTCAGCATTGTATAGAATATAAGGATATTCCTGATTTTCCCAAATCGACTGTTGAGGGTCATCAGGGGAGATTTTTATTTTTAGAGTACAAGGGCAGGAAAATCGTGTTCATGCAGGGGAGAGTACATTATTATGAGGGATATACTATGCAACAGACAGTAATGCCTGTATTTGTCATGAAAATGCTGGGGATAAAAATGTTGGTGCTGACCAATGCGTCGGGAGGAATTAATCCTGAATTTGATGCAGGGGATATTATGATAATTACAGACCATATCAGTTCATTTGTTCCGTCACCGCTGGTAGGGGAGAATGACGAATATTTCGGAGAGAGATTTCCCGATATGACAGAGGTGTATGACAAAGAATTGCAGAACAGACTTTGTGAAATTGCCAAAGCGAACAATATTGCTGTAAAACAGGGCGTATATGTACAGGCAAGCGGTTCAAATTATGAAACACCTGCCGAAGTCAGAATGTTTCAGCGAATAGGAGCGGACGCTATAGGTATGAGTACAGCCTGTGAGGCTATGGTGGGAAAATATCTTGGGCTGAAAATTTGCGGACTAAGTATCGTGACCAATAAAGCGTGCGGTCTTTGTGACACACCACTTTCTCATACCGAAGTACAGAAAATAGCCGAAACAACGACCGCAAAAGTAACTTTATTATTGAAAGAATTATTATCAGGTATTTAATTTTTTCATGGTATAGCTATGACAATTAAAAGTTTCGGTCAAGCCTTTTCAAAGGCTTGTGGGGTCAAGGGGCAAAGCCCCTTGTGGGATTTTAAAGGGCGAAGCCCTTTTGATTTTCAACCGTTCGGTATAGTTGAATTTCTCAATGAGGGGAATAACAGCATTTAAATCATCGGCTTTAGCATAAATAATTTTTGAAAGTTCCTCATCAGGCTGAGTGAGGTCAGGAACCATAACGGTCACACACCCCGCACGATAAGCGGAAATAACACCGTTTGGAGAATCTTCCAATGCCATACAGTGTTCAGGGGACAAATTCAGTTGTCGGGCGGTTTCTATGTAAATATCAGGTTGAGGTTTACCGTTCTTGACCATAGAGGCACTGACAATCTTATCAAAATAGTGCAGAACACCTGCCTGAGCAAGATAATCTTTGGCAACGGGTATAGCAGTAGCGGTAGCAACGGCACATTTCAGGTTATTCTGGTGAATATATTGTAACAATTCATCGATACCTTTTTTCTTTTCGACACCGTTTTTAGCGATGTGTTCATTCATATACTGTTTACGCAGTTCTCTTACCGCCATAAAGTCAAAATCTTCTCCAACAAGTTGTTTCATTTTCTTTTCTGCCAGTGGAGCAGGTAGGCTTCGGATAGAGAGGATATATTCAGGATTTACCGTAAAGCCCAAATCATTTGCGGCTTTACGGTAAAATATTTGTAGCCATTTTTCGGTATCTAAGATAAGCCCGTCCATATCGAACAGTACGCCTTGAATAGATTTCTGTGTCAAATCTTATGCTCCTTTTTTAGTTTAAGGGCTTTGCCCTTAAAAATCCCATCAGGGGCTTTGCCCCTGAACCCCATTTTGTTTTTATCCGTTTAAGGGCTTTGCCCTTAAAAATCCCATCAGGGGCTTCGCCCCTGAACCCCACGAACTTTTTGAAAAAAGTTCGACAAAAACTTTTAATTGTCATAGCTTGACTGCGGATAAAGATTTCAGAACACTTTTTTGTTATTCTGAATATTTTTCGTGTCATTCCGAACAAAGATTATGAAACGAGTTTCCAAGAAGAAGTTTTCTGATAACGGCTGACCATAGCGTTGAAATTATCGCTGTCGACAACAGAATCTGCTACACGGTATTCGCTTTTACCTGAATTGAAAGAGATAGTACTGTAAAGGCTTGAGCTGTTGTCAACGAACTGTCCACCAATGAAATTTTCGTAATGGAAATCGTTTTTCATAGCGTCATCTGTTTTAGTGACTTTGCCAACATAAAGTACGATTTCATTGTTCATGATATCTTCATAGAGGTCAAACATACAGCTTGTACCGTTTTCGGTGACGATACTTTTGACAATTTGTCTGTTAACCTGTGAACCGAAATAATGTGCGGATTCTAACTGACAACCGTTTCCGCCGACATAATAAAGCATTAAATCCTGTACATTATCACGGTCGATATCCGTTACACAATAGCCGTACAGACGCATTTTATTGCCTGCCGAACCAATGATTTCCTTATCTTTAATCATTTCCACATAGCTGTCGAAGTCGGACGAAATATCGCTGACATCAACATTGATTTTACAGAAAGGGGTATCATAACCTTCAATATAGCCGATAATATCACAGTTTCCCATTTTACTTCTGCCGGTAATCATTCCTGCGTTATTGACTTCGGCAACTTCAGAATCAGAGCTTGTCCATTTCAGGCGGTTATAGTAGGCTTCACCGATATTGGAAGGCAATTCTGCTTTGAAATATTTTCCTTGTGACAGGGAAGTGGTGACACTGACATAATCCTCAAACATTTCCTGATTAGATTTCAAAGAGGAGTATTGCCAGAGAAAATCATCACGGGTAGCAGTTTCGTTGTTGATAGAATACTGAGCTTTTTTGTTCATGTCAATAAGATTGAGTGGTTCTTTGGAATAATATTCGGAGGATAAAACAGACATCATGCCGACACTGTAAAGGGACGCTTTTTTTTCGGTGAAGTTGTTGACAGAGCGTGTACTTTCAGCAAGAATACTGATATTTTGGTTTCCGTCGACATAGACTTCTTCACTGTAGGAAGAAAAATTGTTGTTGGCAATATCGTTGAAATTGATGTTGCTTTGATTGATATAATAATCTGTACCGTCTAATGTGACAATGAAAACTTTCTGTAGCATATCCGAAAGGTTATAGCGGATAATCAGTTCATAGTTACCGTCCTGATTGATATCTTCTATACGACAGCCCGTCATTTTGGCAATGCCTTTTTTACCGTTGGAATAGAAGTATTCCTGACGGTAGGATAATCCGAAAAGATAACTGTTCAGTGTCTGGATTTGTTGCATACGCTCGTCCTGTACCTGAAGGCTGAAGTTCTGTAAGGAATTGTCATAGCCTTCAATATATACGCCTACCTGACATTCTCCTGCACTTTTTGGAGTAATATTGCCTTTAGTATCGATGTAAGCAATATTTTCGTCAGAAGTGGTATAGCGGATATTATAACCACCTTGCTGATTACCTTTGATGGTAGCGGTAATATTGGCGTGTGTATTTTCTTTGACGCTGAGCTTTTGTGAAGAAATTTTAGCGTCAAGTTCGGGGTCAGTCGGTGGAACGGTAGGAGGTTCGGTAGAGGGTTCGGTAGCTTTGGGGTAAAGAATATTGCTGACCAGTTCGGCAGGAGAAAAATTCCCTGTGTTGACGGCATATATCGTAAATGCACTCAATGTCACAACAGCCAGTGCGATGACAGACAGTATCATAATTTTTTTCCTGTTTGTTTTCATTTTATCATCACATTCCTTTCTAAAGATACACTACAGTTATTTTGGGAAGAAAGTTATCTGATAATCAGGTTTTTGATTTTTTTTACATCGCCGTCCATGACAGAAAATTTACTTTTGAGTTCTGTGCTGATTTGCGGAGAAATATTGCTGTGAATGTAAAGGGAATCCAGACCTGCGTTGTAAGAACCGAGAATATCGGTAATACAGTCATTGCCAATCATAATTGTCTGTGAAGGGTCAAGGTTATAGCGTTGCAAGATGGTATGATAGAAAGCAGTATCAGGCTTACAGGTATATTCGTCAGAAGAAATAACAATGCCGTCAAATTTATCGTAGATACCCAGCATTTTCAGTTCAGGAACGGTGAAACTTCTTTGAGCATTGGTCAGCAGATAGACCTTTTTATTTTTCTGATGAAGTAAGTCGAGTAATTCCTCAGTACCGTCATACAGACGGATATATTTTGTAGAAATCACCCGAAAGACTTTTGCTATACTGACCCCGAAATTTTCAGGAACAGTTTGTCCTTTCAGACTAAGCAGTTTTTCGAAAACCTTTTCCACACGGATATCGATATGGGTAAATTGCGGATATTTTTCATGGACAGCGGTCTGTTCTTTGGCGATTTGTTCGAAGTAGGCTTTTTTAAGTTGCATAGGGGGATAATCCGCACCTTCAAAAGCATATAATTCCGCCATTTTCTGCCAGAGATAAGTTTTCCATTCATTGGTGTTGATGTCGGCAAGTGTGCCATAAAGGTCAAATAGATAGTTAGTATACATAATTTCTCCTGTGACAATATTATTTTTTTTTCGATATAAATCGCTATCATTATAACATAAACCCGTCTGAAAATAAATATGTATTTTTAACATTTGGTTACAAAACAGATACAATCTTATAGCTATCTTGATTGTCGGAAAATTTTATACCTGTGCGGTTGACAATTAAATCGTTATTGTCAAAATTTGCTTACGCAAATTTTGTTTGGAATTTTGGGGAGTTTAAGGGCTTCGCCCTTAAAAATCCCACAAGGGGCTTTGCCCCTTGACCCCACAGGGGCTTTGCCCCTTGACCCCACAACCTTTTTGAAAAAAGGTTGACCAAAAACTTTTAATTGTCACAGCTATACAATGAGAATATCATTCCAACCGTACAGGTGGAAATTTTAAAGAAATATCTGTTTACAAAAAATGTAAAATAAATTTTCAAATTTGTTCATTATTTTCTTTGTGCCGTCTTTTATAATATTATATACAAATCATGAAATTTGTGTTATAATAGACACGGTAGAGTTAATTTATTGAGGAGGTTTTTATGATGACTAAACCCAAAAAAATTCTGATTGTTGATGATGATACTAACATATGTGAACTATTGCGACTTTATGTGGAAAAAGAAGGCTATGATACGGTGATAGCCCATACAGGAACACAGGCTATCCGAAAATTTGAACAGGAAAATCCTGATATGATTTTGTTGGATATCATGTTGCCCGAACTGGACGGTTGGCAGGTATGCAGGGAAATCCGTAAAACTTCCAAAGTCCCCATTATCATGCTGACCGCTAAAGGTGAAGTCTTTGATAAAGTACTTGGTCTGGAACTTGGTGCTGATGATTATGTGGTCAAACCGTTTGAGGCAAAAGAAATTCTTGCCAGAGTTCGTGCCGTACTCAGACGCTCCGCTAAACCTGATGAACCCGATATCAAGTTGGTAACATGGGATAAGCTCTCCGTCAATCTTACCAACTATGAACTGAAAGTCAATGGTGTTACCATTGATACTCCCCCTAAAGAACTGGAACTGTTATACCATCTCTCCAGTAATCCCAACAGAGTATTTACCCGTGACCAGTTGCTTGATGAAGTGTGGGGGTTTGATTATTACGGGGATTCCCGAACAGTTGATGTTCATGTCAAAAGACTTCGTGAAAAAATTGACGGTGTTTCTCCTCAATGGGAACTCAAAACAGTATGGGGTGTTGGCTATAAGTTCGAAGTCAAAGAACAGTAATCTTTTGCAGGGGTTTCACCCCCGCACCCCTGAGTTAAGGGCGTTGCCCTTAACAATCCCACGAACTTTTTGAAAAAAGTTCGACAAAAACTTTCAAGGCTCACTTCGTTCGGAATGTTTATCCAAAGTTCAGCGGTGACAATTAAAAGTTTTTTGTCCACTTTTTTTCAAAAAAGTGGTGGGGTCAAGGGGCAAAGCCCCTTGTGGGATTTTTAAGGGCGAAGCCCTTAAACTATCCAAATTTTCAGAAATCAAAGGAGCTGTATTTTCTTATGATGACAGGCAAGAAAAGTCTGTTTATGCAATATCTGACAGTCAGTCTGGTAATTGTGCTGGTCAGTTTCGTTATTCTGGGAACAATGCTGGTATTTTTTGTGGCAAGATATTCCGATACCGAAAAAAAAGACCTTCTCATAGAAAATGCACAGCGTGTTTCTCAGCTTGTGTCTGAACAGACTGTTATCGTCAACAATAATGTTCATATCGGCGATACGGAAACCAGTTGGCTTTCAGGTCTTATGCAGACCATTTCGGCAAGTATCAATGCTGATGTGTTTATCACCGATATCAAAGGCAATACCCTTCTGTGCAGTGAAAGTAGCAGGTGTCGTCACAGACAATATACGGTTCCCTCTGATATATGCAACCAAGCCTCTCAACAGGAAATCTTTATCAAAACAACTCTGGATAATATGTATGATGAACCGCAGTTTCTGGCAGGTGTACCTATTTTGACCGATGTCGGTTCAAGAAAGGAAATTACAGGCATTGTCTTTACCGCTACTGATATGGGTACATTCTCTACTTTCAAAGGCGAAATTATGAAAATCTTTTTCTATGCGTCTGTAGCGACTTTTGCTATCGTGGCTTGTATTATCTGGTTTTTCTCTTTTAAGATGATTAAACCTTTACGGCAGATGTCCATAGCTGCCAAAAAACTTGCTAACGGGGATTTTTCTGTCAGAGTACCTGTTTCTTCCAATAACGAAGTGGGAACGCTTGCTAAAAGTTTTAACGAAATGGCAGATTCCCTTTCCATCTCCGAAACCACAAGACGCAATTTTATTGCGAATGTTTCTCATGAACTCAAAACCCCTATGACAACTATTGCGGGATTTATTGATGGTATTCTGGACGGCACTATCCCTCAGGATAAACAAAAACAATATCTGCGTATCGTGTCCAATGAAGTTAAACGCCTTTCTCGACTGGTTGCCTCTATGCTTTCTCTTTCCCGTATTGATAACGGCGAACTCCGTCTGAATAAACAACCGTTCAATATTTCTGATGTGGTCATCTCTACTTTACTCACTTTTGAACAGAAAATTGAACAACGCCATATTGATGTAAAAGGTCTTGAAAGTTGTATGACACCCGTTACCGTCAACGGTGACCCTGACCTGATTTATCAGGTGGTATATAATCTTTTCGAAAATGCTGTGAAGTTTACCGACAAAGGAGGATATATTCAGGTTAATCTGGCAGAATACACCGACAGAACGGAACTTGAAATTAAAAACAGCGGTCATGGTATTGAACCTGATGAACTGGTACATATCTTTGAACGCTTTTATAAAACCGATAAGTCAAGAAGTCAGGATAAAAACGGTATGGGTCTGGGACTGTATATCGTCAAGACCATTATGCACTTACATGGTGGCGATATTACCGCACAAAGTGTGGTTGATGAATATTGTAGTTTTACCCTCTGGCTTCCCAAAGATAAACCGCTCAACCCTAAACATATTTTCAACAAGGCTAAAAATAATACCGTTCCCGTCATCAGTTCAGACGGCAAAATTATTTCGGTTGTTGAAACTATCGACGAAAAAATTGAAGATTAATTTGCCCTCAAAAGTTTGACATTATGGCTCACTGCGTTCGGAATGATTATCAAAGGTTCAGCGGTGACAATTAAAAGTTTTTTGTCCACTTTTTTTCAAAAAAGTGGGCAGGGTTAAGGGGCGGCAGCCCCTTAGCAGGATTTTAAAGGGCGGCAGCCCTTTAACTCCCAAAAATACAAAACAAAATTTGCAAAGCAAATTTTGACATATTATTATTGTTATTATCAAGGTAAGGAGAATGAGAGTTTGTATGAATTTTCCAGACGAAAATAATCAGCACTTGCATAACGATACATCAACAGAAAAACTATCTGTATCAGAAGAACAACTCACACAATTACCGCAACAGAACAATGTGTATAATATACCTGTTTCTCAACCGACAGCACAACCAACGGTTCAGAATTATCCGCCGAATGTTCCACCACAGCCCATAAGACAGAACTATCCGCCGAATGTTCCGCCACAGCCCATAAGACAGAACTATCCCCCGAATATTCCGCCACAACCCATAAGACAGAACTATTCGCCGAACATTCCGCCACAACCCATAAGACAGAATTATTCGCCGAACATTCCACCACAACCAATGGGACAGAATTATCCACCGAATGTTCCACCACAACCAATGGGACAGAATTATCCGCCGAATTTTGACAGCAATCCTTATGTACAACAAAATTCTGTTACATCTCAACCAGATGTTTCTGAACAAAATCAACCGCAGTTTGACCCCAATCTGACCTATTATCCGTATTATAACGGTACACCCATTCCTTATGGAGCTACTACTCACTATATCAATGGCAGATGGTATTACGCTTTCAAAGGGGCTGACCCTAAACGGAAAATGGCTTTATCTGTCAAAGTTTTACTTACCATCATTATCGCTATGGCGATAGCTCTGACAGTCGCATTGTTCTGGTGGAGTTCCTCTACAAGTACAAGTACCAAAAATCAGAAAGGGTTCAACTGGGAGGACTTCTACAAAAACTATCAGCTTCCCAATAACAACAATGACAACGATAACAACAGTTCTGATGTTATCGGAAAATATGCAGACCCTGAAGGTCCTGAAATTTCACTGGAAAACTTAGATACCTCTACAGGCTCTACCGAAAAAGCCTATGAAAAATTATCCGTCAGTGTTGTTTCAGTATCTGTTTATAAGCAGGGGGAAAACCCTCAGGAAAATCTCCCCTCTTCTGAGGGAACAGGCATTATTATCAGTCAGGACGGTTATATCGTTACTAACAGCCATGTTATCAATGATGATGTGCAAAGTAATGTCTATATCACCACCAAAGATGATGATGTTTTTTCAGTGGTTGTAGTGGGAAATGATACAAGAACAGATATTGCCGTGCTGAAATGCGAAACAGACGATAATTTCTCACCTGCAATATTTACCAGTTCAGATAATCTCAAAGTCGGTCAAGATGTTGTGGCGATAGGCAGTCCTGGAGGGAGTGGTTATTCCAGTTCCATTACCAAAGGTATTGTTTCTGCTCTTGACCGCACATTATCGGGAAATGCCAATACCTATATTCAGACAGATACCGCTATCAATCCAGGCAATTCAGGTGGACCTCTGGCAACGCTTAACGGTCAGGTAGTGGGTATCAATACCATAAAAATTGTCGATACGCAGTATGAGGGTATGGGGTTTGCCATTCCCAGCGTTACCGTGAAAAATATCGCTGACAGCCTGATTAAGTACGGTATGGTAAAAGACCGTCCGCAGTTGGGGATTATCGGCAGGGAAATTTCAGAGATACAGGCAAAATCTCAGAATACTGTATCGGGTATCGAAATTATGCAGATTGATGATGACAGCCCTATTAAAAATACGAAAATCAAAGTCGGTGATGTGATTACCGAAATTGATGGTATAGAAGTTCATTCTTTCTATGAGCTTTTCGCTACACTGGATAACTATTCTATAGGAGATAGTATAGCACTTAGCGTCTGTCGTACAGATAAGAATAATCGTGACCAAAAAGAATACTTTACAGTCACCATTGCACTAATCGGTGACTAATATAATAGCATACAAAAAGTATTCCAACTGAGTGGTTGGAATACTTTTTTATAAAAAACAACCGACAGTATGCACACTGTCGGTCATCATTTATTTCAGAAATAAGAATACTAAAACCATAAAGCATATTACCAACCGTACATTCGGCTACGAATTTATACCACCGCAAACCATCGGATAATGAACACTCATTTTTCCTTAATGCTTAACTTGATTGTATGACCGTGTGTCATAACCACAAATGCCTTTCGCATTTGTGAAGCCGTTGATGTCTATGCTGAAACACAAAGGTCAATGTAAATTTTCTTACATCTTCCATTCCATATTAAATTGTAGGACTTGTATACGACCTTTGCATAAATATATCACTTTCGTTTTCCACTTAATGTCTAAAATCAAAGCAAAGATAAATATAATCTCCACACACTGTGATTATTCTCTATGCTTACTCTTTTTTACTTTCTCTATGATATATCTCCGCTCCGACCGTAGTCTATGACACTTGCTCTATGGCAAATGCCACTTAAATTTTCAGGTTTCAATTCGCACATACAGCTCGCTCCTTTCGTCAAAGACTCTTTCGGAAATTCTGTTACGCTGAACCAGAGTATTACATTGGACTAAGCCTCTCATCTTATTAAAGATAAACTGTCTTTTATCGGTCATTATCTCTGTTACAGAGATTTTCTGAACCGTTTTATCCTTGTATTCTCATTGGCGTGTACCTCGCTGTAAATTTTTACGGAAATAAATTTACATTCCCATTGGTATGTACCTCGCTTGTACTAATTCCGAATGTGCCGAACTGAAGAAAATTTTTAAATTCTCATCGGACTCAACCTCTTTCTTGATGTTGTTTTTATTATAACACATCTTTCGTAAATGTCAATACTTTTTTTGAAAAAAATTTAAAAAAATTATCGTTTTGTTTAATTTTAACAAATTATTTTTTTTCATAAATTTTTACTTGACTTATGGGCGGAAAATGGTTAAAATAACTGTAGAGATTTGAAAGGATTGATTTACTTATGAGCAATGAGTACGAACCTGATTTAATCACGCTGGTTGATGATGAAAACAAAGAACACACTTTTGAGATTATAGATAGTATCGAGAAAGATGACCATGTTTATTATGCGTTGTTGCCCGTGTATGATGAGGCGGAGCAACAGTTGGAAGCAGAAGGAGAGTATTATATCTTTCAGACCGTTGAGGAAGACGGCGAAGAGTTACTGACTGAAGTGGAAGACGAAAAATTGTGTGATGAACTTGCTGAAATTTTCGAAAGCCGTTTTGAAGACCTTTTCGATGAGGAATAATTTTTCGGTAAGTGCATATACTGTTTTTGAGATTGGTTGTTAAATTCGGATTTTTCCTGCCTGATTCGTGTTTGGTGTCCATATAACCCTACAATATTTTAAGAGGGAACTGAATATTTCAGCAACGGTTTGCAGACCTCCCGTATAATTGCCTATTTAATACGGAAGTTGGGAGCAGTAATGTTGTCTGATAGGTACCCACCTGGCTATTTTAGTAGGCAGGTTATAATACACACCTAACGGTTGGGCGGGATTTCCGTTTTAAATATCCGCTGTGTTACACCTCTCTTTTTGATGAGGTGTCTTTTTTTGTTTAAAAGTTGTCATCTCCTGAATAATGCGTAATCAGATTTCTTACTTTGTTAAGTCAAAATTTGCTTTGGCAAATTTTGTTTTGGATTTTTATCCGTTAAAGGGCTTTGCCCTTTAAAATCCCACAAGGGGCGTTGCCCCTTGACCCCACCACTTTTGAAAAAGTGGACAAAACTTTTAAGTGTCATAGCTATACAATGAGAATATCATTCCAACCGCACAGGTGGAAAATTTTTCATTATTATCGCTTTACGATAACATTTTTGTTTAGCAGATAATTACGCATTACACATGAAAAAGCTGAATATGATAGTGAAAAAAGATAATGGGGGATAGGCAATGAAAAAAGTGGTATTGCTGATAGTGGCGGGAATTTTGCTGACAGGGTGTCAGCAAAAAGTGGAAGTGTCGCCGATAAAAAGAGAGTTCAGTGCAGGGGTAAAGTGTGGGGAAGAAGTTTATCGTGTTACCTGTAGCGGTACAGGAATTTTGTGTGTCAATTATGATAAGCCTGAACAGTTACAGGGGTTAAGCTATCGTTATCAAGGCGAACAACTTACCGTAAAGTATGGTGCATTACAGTATACACCGTGTGCAGATTTACCAGAAAATGCTGTTTCGCAGTTGCATGATTTTCTGATAAAGATTGACAGTACCGCTGAAGAAAAAATAACTTATTGTGATGAAGTTACAGCAATTTATACCTTGCCTATGGGTGAGGTTGTCTGTTCAACGGAAGATGGCACAATACAGAAAATTCATATCAAACAGAATAATCGTATCTATGAATTTTTTCAGTGAACAGTTGTGCAAAAAGAAATGATAAATTATGGTCTGGGGAGTAGGGATATGTTTGATAAAGCGTTTTTCGGAGAAGATGTGTGGGAATATCTGAAACGAAGTCAGAAACCAATTATTCTTTACGGTATGGGTAACGGTGCGGATAAGGTGCTGAAAGTTTTTGCACAAAAAAAAATCCCTTGTAGTGGGGTTATGGCAAGTGATGATTTTGTCAGGGGACAGCAGTATCAGAATTTTACCGTACAGCCGTTGCGTTATTTTGAAAATCTATATGGTAATGATTTCATTATTGCCATTACTTTTGGCACACAGATACCGCAGGTGATAGAACATATCCGAAAACTTTCCCGAAACCATCATGTACTTGTGCCGAATGTTCCCGTATACGGAGAAGGAATTTTTGACGATAGTTTTATTTCCGAAAACAGAGAAAAAATAGAACTTGCTTATACATTGTTGGCTGATGAGCGTTCAAGGGAAGTTTACTGTCGTGCGTTGCAATTTTATTATAGCGGAAATCTGGATAATCTGTTTCAGACTTTCGATAGTAAAGATGAGGTATTTCAGGATATTCTGTTACTGTCCTCTCATGAAAATTATATGGACTTGGGAGCATATCGTGGAGATACGATTGAAGAACTTATCCGTTATACGGGCGGTTATGAGAAGATTATTGCCGTCGAACCTGACCCGAAAACCTATCGGAAATTGTGTGGTTATATTGCGGATAAAGAAAACATTACTGTTTATCAGAAACTTATCTGGAAAAAGGGCAAACGGTCGTTATTATTTGCGGATAATGGTGGGCGTAATTCTACAGTAAGCGGTAAAGAGGGTATCTGTACAGGAAGTATTACGATTGATGAACTGGGAAAAGATACAGCAATATCGTATATTAAAATGGATGTGGAAGGGGCAGAAAAAGAAGCTTTGGCAGGGGGAATACAGACAATTTCCCACCATATGCCAAAGCTCAATATTGCGGTTTATCACCGCTTTGAAGATATTTTTGAGATTCCGTTAATGGTTCATGCGATGAATCAGAAGTACTGTTTTTATTTAAGACATCACCCATATATTCCCATGTGGGATATGAATCTCTACTGTATAGCAGACGGTTTAAGAAATCAGTAACTGTACAAAGAAATTCCCAGACTTCGTGAGTGATAGCTCAGTCCGTTATTGACAATATAAGTATAATAGATATAATAAAAGAAATATGCTCCTATTGCTAATTTTTGGATTACTGGTTTTGTTTTTGTGTCAAAAGCATTGTCTATCAGCCAAGGGATAAGGATATTGTTACACAGCGAAAAATAAATAGGAAGTCGTCCGATGGTAACGCCCTGACTACTCATCATTCCGATAAAATCAATACCAAAAATAACTATTGATAAATTAATCATGACATCAATATAATACGGTCGTTTTTTACTGAGAATGATTTTTCGTTTGCTAAAGGCAATAGCTCCGGGAACGGCATAAATTAATACCTGAAATATATTAACACCATCATCTTCATATTCATTTTGGTCGTTATAACCTTCGTAGTCGGTACCCTCCATATCTCCGCTGATATATAAGGAAAATAGAATAACAACAACCAGAATAGCAATCAGTGTTTTGGTGGCAAAAGGTTTCCAGTGAGCCTGAATAAAGAAACCTATCCATATGGCAGCACTACTATGAACTTTATAGGCAAGATAGACGGCAATTAAAAACGGTATCCATTTTTTGTTGAAAAACTGTTCCATCACCAATAAAACAATGCACACTGCCGTAAATTGTCGTATACCATTCATCATCCAGTAAAAAGAGACTTCTGCCACAAACATATAACTGGAAAAACTGAAATTTTCAGAAAAACGGCTGATAAATCTGGCAATCGTAAATCCCTGAAAAAATGCCAGCAACATAAACCATTCGTGATAGGTGTAATGGAGTTCCTGCTTACAAAAAATAATGATAGCATCAAACAGGGGAGATTTTGCATCAGATTGCATAAGAGCAGGAATATCGCTTACTGTTCCTGTTGTTGTACCATAATAACTGATATACATAAATGAGTCAGCAACATCACAACGGTGTCCCGCAAAAAAGGCAACCAGAAAAAAAGTCAGCAATCCACCAAACAACCCTACTCTTTTGAACATCATCTTTTTTCCGCTCACAGCTTCTTTGAATAGAACTGTGCGTTTACTCATATTATCGACAACCATACTCACTACGATTGTATAAATAAACATAGACCAATAAACTATCATGTGTATACCACCATTATTGTTTTGAAGCTCTAAGATTTTCATAAATAACCCGGAATAGTCTTTCTTTATTTTTGTCTGATACGAATGAGTTGTGCGGTGTAATGATGACATTTTCCATTGTCCAAAGCGGAGAAGATGTATCAAGCGGTTCCTGTTCAAAGACATCAAGAACAGCAAAAGCAGGTCTGCTGTTCTTTAGAGCGGTGAGGAGAGAATGTTCGTCAATAATCTTTCCTCTTGACATATTTACAAGAATACTGCCGTCCTTCATATTTGACCATCTGTTTTCGTCAAAAAGGTGATGTGTTGTTTGTGTAAGCGGTAAGGTCAGGATAACGATATCACTTTCTGACAGTGCGTTATCCAGTTGCTGAATATTGATATATTCGTCATAGTTGTCATATTTGGGTACAGAACGGTTTACGGCTATGATTTTCACTCCGAAAGCAGACAGCCGTTTCGCTGTTTCAGAACCGACACTGCCAAAACCTATAATACTTGCGGTAGTGCCATTAAGTTCTTTGAGATTTCTGTTTTTAATCCATTGTCTGTTTTTCTGATTGTGGTCAAAAAAGCGTGTCTGTTTAAAGACAGACAGTAACTGACCAACACACCATTCTGCCATAGGAATACTGTATACGCCTTTGGCATTTTTAACCGTAATCGAATGTTCACTGATATAATCCAGCGGTAAGCGGTCAAGACCTGCACTAGTAAGCTGAATAAATTTAAGTGAATGAAAATTTTTTATGTCGTTGTACAAAAAAAGTCCGTTGCAAACGACAGCGTCAAATGATGAACAGTCTATTTCCAGTGGTAATCTTTCGTCTTGCACAAAGGTTATCTGATACCCCAGTGCTTTGAGTTGTGCCATTTGTTCATCAGTAGTGGGAAAAGCTCCTGTGATGAGTAAGTTCATAAATTTCCAGCTTTCTGTCTGATTTATTGTGGGTTTGTCTGAATGCGTCTGACGATTTCCTCTACCCTGTTTTTTACCATCAGGCGGTTGTTTTCAAAGAAAGTTTCATTTTCATTGATGAGAACTTTTTCATAACCTTTGACTTCGGTAAAGCGTTGCAGAAAAGCCACAGCGAAATCTGTGAGGGTATGAAAATTTCTGGTATCGCAGAAACTTCGGGAGAGAATAGCACATTGTGACCCGATACGATAATGTTCCGCAATGATATATTCAGCAGGCAAAGCTCCTTTGTTAAGTGCAGCAATACCGCCGATACCGAAAGGTACATGATATTGTTTGAATTTCTGACAAAGATTTTCGACAACACCGTTTGTCAATAGTTCAAACATAAAAGTCAGACCGTAACCCAAATGTAAATCATTCAGACCGATATGTACCTCATCAATTCCCCCCAGACTTAAAATCTTATCCGCATTTTCTACCGCTTCAGGGGTTTCGAAAAGTAGATTAGTTTTCACCCGCCCTTTCACACATTCCAGAAAGGTTTCCACTTCTTCTACGCTTTTGAAATATGGTAACATGATAATATCCGCACCATCGTCAATGATTTTTTCGATTTCCATTTTTGTGCTTTCGTGTATGGGATTGCATCTTACCAGTAATTGTCCTTTTGTAATGACATTGCGTAAAAGGGCAACATCGTGAATGGAATGACGGGATATGACTGTATCAAGGTGTCCCTGTCGTTGTTCTTTACCTATAATTTCCAAATCAAGAAAAATTCTGTCTACGCCATATTCATCAAGAATTTGTGCTATGCCTGTATGATTTGTGATGTACATCAATTTCAGAGCCATTTTTTTACCCTCCGCCAAATGGTACTACAGTTCATCATATTATACCCGAAAACGGCAAAAAAATCAAGACAGTGATAACAGAATTTACGGTTACCTGATTTTACAAAAAAACCGCCTTGTACAGACAAGACGGTTTAAGAGAAAGTTAATTTCCACTTGAACGGTTGGCATTATTTACTGAAATGCGTAAATGATAACAACAACCTATAGCTATGACAACTAAAAGTTTCGGTCAAGCCTTTTCAAAGGCTTGTGGGGTCAAGGGGCAAAGCCCCTTGTGGGATTTTTAAGGGCGAAGCCCTTAAACTCCCAAAAATCCAGACAAAATCTGCGTAAGCAGATTTTGTCAATTCAGGCAGGTTAAGTTTTCGCTTTGTTGATAATTTCCAGAACTTCTTTGAGTTTGGTAGCATTTTCCACATCGTCACCTTTATTGGAAAGGGATTTTGTATCAGGATAAATCAGCAGATATTTTCCGTTGTCGGACATATGGCAGTACTGTACAGTCCGACCATACATATCAAACGACCCATCTTTTTTTACACTGTTGATAACTGTTTTTGCCAATGTATTTTCGGTATCCTTAAATTCATAGATTTCCATAGCGAAAACAGAGCCGTTGACTTTCAGATTATCAAAGCGATAACCTTTTTCTGCACCGATAGCGGTAGCATACATTTCTACACAGTCATCACCAACATATTCTTTATCTTTAAGTGTTTTACAGATAGCCTGAATACCGCTGGAAGTATTTTCAAATTTTGAAATCTGAACTTTATTTTCGGCAGGAACAGATGCAGGTCGCATTCCGCAACCCGTCAATGAAACAATCGCAAAAGCTGTCAGTGATACAGCTAACAATTTTCGGATAACTTTTTTCATAATACAAAAACCTCTTTCAATATACTGTAAACAGCTTGACCTATTATATCGTATTTGGTTTGATAATGCAAGTACAAATTTCAGTTTTTCGGGGAAATCAACTTTTAGTAATTTTCATAGAAATGTTCATATTCAGCTTGCATGGTGTTCTGATTTCTGATAAAATAGTTACAGATTGAATTTTGATGTGTTTAAGGGCTTTGCCCTTAAAAATCCCACAAGGGGCTTTGCCCCTTGACCCCACAAACTTTTTGAAAAAAGTTTGACAAAAACTTTTAATTGTCATCGCCTGACGGTGATAAAATAACAGAAAAAGGTGAAATTGATGAAGAAAAGAAAACGGAAAATCAAGCCTGTATTTATGGTATTTAATGTTGTGGTAGTATTATCGATGTTACTGACGGTTGTCAGTACGATAGCAGTAGGTAACCGCTATGAAGTGCATACCCGTTCTTTTTATGGGGATTCTTCTCAAGTAAAGGCAACACTGACTTCGTGCAGTAAAGAGGGGTTAATCCGCTTTGAAGGATATCATCTTTCTGATGACGGAGAACTGATTATCGAGGTTACTGCTCAGGGAAAAGGTTCTGTTGATACGGAATTTTTTATGGAAACCGCTAAAGGACACGGTCATTCTTACCATACGACATTCTATGTTACGATGACAAATATCATTATTGAAAAAAATGAAATGGGAATAAACTTTACAGGATTTCCTTTTGTGGTAGGAGATTTTCTGTTTATTCTTCTTCTGGTTGAGCTGGTCATGATTTACTTCTTTATCGACTGTAAAAGAAAAGCGGATTTTTCGTATCAGATGGTGGTATACGGAGGTGTTTCGCTGTTCAATGCGTTATTGCTGATGTTCATTACCTATAAATTTATGAACAATGTCGTATATAATCTCAGCAATGTTATGTTTCTCATCAAAGATTCAGGGCAGTATTTTCTGTTATTGATGATGCCGATAATGCTGGTCATGTCGGTTTCAGTATCCATAAGCAATATATGGTTAATGCGTCATGAGGGGTACAGACCTGTCAACGGATTAGGTATCTTTCTGAGTATTGTGTGGTTTACGGGAACGATACTGGTATTTTTTGTCAATATCCGCAGTCAGTCGTTGATTATCAGCTACCTGCTCGGTCAGCTCAATACAGCCATTATCTATGTGATGTGTTATTTTGAATGTATGATAGTTTCCACGAGTGTATGTGCGTATCTTGCCAGCCGATACAGACCGAAAGGAATTATGGATTATATTCTGATATTGGGCTGCGGAATAAGAGATGACGGTACATTGACACCGTTATTGAAAGGGAGAGTAGACAGTGCATTGAATTTTGAAAAAGAACAGTACGAAAAATCAGGAAAGCACGCTATATTTGTACCGTCAGGTGGACAAGGTGCAGATGAGGTGATTTCTGAGGGGGAAGCGATGGAACGCTATCTTTTGCAACAGGGGATTCCGCAGGAAAGAATATGGCGTGAAGATAAAAGTACGAACACTTTTCAGAATTTCAAATATTCTTATGAAGTGATTAAACAGCATACGGATACTCCCGAAGAAAAGAAATATGCGTTTGCCACAACCAATTACCATATTTTCAGAGGATATATATTGTCGGTAAAGAACGGGTTTAAAGCATTGGGCATTTCGGCAGAAACAAAATGGTATTTTTTCCCGAATGCTTTTTTAAGAGAATTTGCAGGACTGATTGTTGACCAGAAATTCAGACACCTGATTTTTATAGTTGCTATGTTGTTATTTTTTATTTTTTTATGATGGGGAGTTTAAGGGCTTCGCCCTTAAAAATCCCATCAGGGGCTTTGCCCCTGAACCCCACCACTTTTTGAAAAAAGTGGACAAAAACTTTTAATTGTCCATTCCAACCGCACAGGTGGAAAAAATTTCAAATTTATAGTCAAAAAATTTTCAAAAATCCTTGACAAACTCTGAAAGAAGATTTATTATAAACACATAACAAGTTAATTACTTTTGCAATTAACTTGAAGATACTTATAGCGGAGGTTTCTCTAATGGAAAAGAATGTTAAAGGATTTATTGGCTTATTTGCAGGATTGATTGCATTTGGTTGTCTGATAGCCTCATTTATTCCGATGGAAGAAATTCAGGGTTCAGACGGAGTGATGTTTTACGGCAGTATCAATACCAGACTGGCTTTTATTGGATTTATCGTAGCGATTGTTGCCATTGTATTCGGAGCAATGAGTAAAAAGCACATTGACAAAAAAGGTCCCAGAAAAGCAGGTGTTGTTTTAGGTATTTTTGCCATCATCATTTCGTTGTTCGCTATGGGCATTACGGGAGTATGTTCAGTGATTACCGATTATGCTAACGGAAAGAGTACAGCTTTGGTAGAGAATATGTCGCAGGAAGAACGCCAGCAGATTGATGATTTGGTTGCAAAACTGAAAGACGGTACTTTGACACAGGAATAATCATTTATCAATCGTTTACAGGGAGGGAATTTTCATGGATTACATCATGACGACCGACAAACTTACCAAAATATACGGCAGTAAAGCGGCGGCAAAAGATATCAGCATACATATCCGTGAGGGAGAAATATACGGTCTGATAGGCAGAAACGGTGCAGGAAAAACAACCGTGATGAGAATGTTGAGCGGTCTTTCCAACCCGACAAGCGGAAGTTTTACCATGTTCGGTAAAACAGGAGCAGAAGCCCGTAAACTTATGCACAAAGTTGGTGTGCTTATTGAACATCCTGGTTTGTACCCCACCTTTTCCGCAAGAGAAAATCTGAAAATCAAAGCGATTGCTTTAGGAATAAAGAATCCCAATGCAACGGTCAGTGAATTACTGGAGATAGTCGGTCTGGAAAACACAGGCAAAAAGCCTGCGGGTTCATTTTCGTTAGGTATGCGTCAGCGTTTAGGCATTGCCTTAGCGTTGATTGGTGACCCCAAACTGATTATTCTGGACGAGCCTATCAACGGTCTTGACCCACAGGGTATTGTAGAAGTCAGAAAGATGCTGGAAAATCTGCGTGATGAGAGAAATATTACCGTAATGATATCCAGCCACATTCTTGACGAACTGGGCAAACTTGCCAATGCTTACGGAATTATCCATGAGGGAGAACTGATTGACGAATTTACGACAGACGAACTTTCAAAGCGTTGCGGACAGTATGTCACCATCAAGACAGGTAACAACGAAAGTGCAGTCAAAGTACTGAAAAAGAACGGATTTTCCGCAGTGGAAATTGACGATAACAAAAATATCCGTGTCAATGAAAGACTGAACGACACACCATTGATGTCAAAATTAATTGTCGGTGCAGATATTGACTTAAAGGAGATTGTCAGTACGAATGTATCGCTGGAGGACTATTACCTTAGCGTGACGGGAGGAAAACATAATGGTTGATTTGATAAGAATGGATTTTTACCGTATGTTTAAATCGAAATCGTTTATCATATCCAATGTAGTTGTTTTTGTGATTGCCATAGTGGCAAGACTGGCAGAAATAGGACTGATAAAATTATCACAGGCATTCGGTGTAGAAGAAGCTACCATCAGTAACGATGCTTTGAGTGAGATTATTATCAATCCTTTTGGCTGGTCGATAGCATTGGTGGTAGTGCTGATATCCGCCGTTACTTTTTCCTATGCGGACATTGCCAACGGCTATATCAAAAACATTGCCGGACAAGTAAGTAATAAAGGAAATACAGCTCTTTCTAAATTTGTTGTTCTGGCAGTTCACAACTTTATTTTCATGTTTTGTGCAATGATTGGCAGAGTGATTATTGGCATAATTACAGGCGGTATTCAGATGGACTGGATAGAAGTTCCGTTAGCGATTGGTACTTTCGGAGTAAAGTGGTTGCTGTTGGTATCACTTTCGTCTATCCTGTTGTTTGTGTCGACAGGTCTGAAAAACAAGACGCTTGCCAGTGTTGTTGGTGTGATTTTAGGGTCAGGGTCATTAATGCTGTTACACCTCATGATTGACAGTACAGTGGAGAGATTTATTCATGTAGATATTTCAAGATATGACCCCTCTATGTTAATTCAGGAATCCAACATGATTTTTGGTAATGCTATTCTGGTTGCACTGGTAGTTATTGCGATATTCTTACCGCTTACTGTGGTGATTTTCAATAAAAGCGATGTGAAATGAATTTATGCGGAGGTGTAAAAGCCTCCGCATTTTTATCCTGAATCGGTAAGAAGACCCCGACCTCTATAGGTCGGGGATGAATTGCCGTCAGCCCGTAAGGGCTGAGAATGGATTGACATCTCAGAAATAT
>CACWNY010000031.1 GCA_902762375.1 uncultured Ruminococcus sp.
CAAGCGGAAAATATTATGTGAGTATTCTGTTTGAGTACGAAAACCAAGTACAGAAAACAGAACCGCAAAGTTTTTTAGGTCTGGATTTTTCTATGCACGGATTGTATGTTGACAGTAACGGAAATTGTCCGCAGTTTCCAGGATATTACAGACTGTCTGAAAAGAAACTGAAAAAAGAACAAAGAAAGCTATCTAAAATGGAAAAGGGTTCAAAAAACAGAGAAAAACAGCGTATAAGAGTTGCCAAACTGTATGAAAAGGTTGCCAACCAAAGAAAGGATTTTCTGCACAAGCTGTCAAGGCAGATAGCCAATGTCTATGATTGCGTGTGTATAGAAGACCTGAATATGAAAGCAATGTCACAGGCACTGCATTTTGGAAAGTCAGTTGCTGATAACGGCTGGGGAATGTTCGCTACATTTCTGCAATACAAACTTGAAGAAATAGGGAAACAGCTTGTAAAGGTAAACAAGTTTTTTGCCAGTTCACAGCTTTGCAGTGTCTGTGGATATCAGAACAGTGATACAAAAGATTTGTCTGTCAGAGAATGGAATTGTCCTTGCTGTCAAACACATCATAACAGGGATATAAACGCTGCTATAAACATACGAAACGAAGGTATGAGAATAGTCTTAGCGTAAAATACAAAAAACCGTGGGACACACGGGGTTAGCTCGCTGATACTGTACAGGTTGCTGTGCTTGAACGAGAAGCCCCCGCCTCTAAGGCGGCGGGAGTATGTCACAACGAGAAAGGCGGTAATATATTGTGAAAGCATTAATCACAGGAGCGAGTTCAGGATTAGGAAGAGATATGGCGAAAGTGCTTGCTGAAAAAGGGTATGATTTAATTCTGGTAGCGAGGCGTGAAAACAGACTGATTGAACTACAACAGGAAATAGAACAGCGTTTTAAAACAGTAAAAGTAAGCGTCATTGTAACAGATTTGTCAGTCAAAGAGAACTGTTATACTCTTTACGAGCAGACCAAAGGAGAAAATATTCATTTACTGATTAACAACGCAGGATTTGGACTTTACGGAAGATTTACAGAAACGGATTTAGACACTGAATTACGCATGATAAACACGAACATTGTTGCTTTGCATATTCTGACAAAATTATTTTTAAAAGACTTTGTCAAAAGGAACAGCGGAATGATATTGAATGTAGCGTCATCAGCGGGATATATGGCAGGACCTTTGATGAGTACCTATTACGCTACAAAGAATTATGTCCGCAGAATGACGCAAGCTATCCGTCAGGAGTTAAAGGAGCAACATTCCGATGTTATTGTTTCTGCACTTTGTCCTGGACCGGTCAATACAGAGTTCAACGAAGTAGCTGATGTTCGTTTTTCGATTGATGGTTTAGCGAGTGAATTTGTAGCAAAATATGCCATTGAGCAGACTTTTCAAGGTAAATTATGTATCATTCCGGGAAAGATGATGAAAGCAGGAGTATTTTGTTTGCGGTTTATTCCCGAAAGCCTTATGCTGAAAATCTCATCAAATATTCAGCACAGAAAGAGTTAATGAATAAGGAAAGGATTTTTTTAATGCGACTGGATAAATTTTTGAAAGTATCACGGATTATCAAAAGAAGAACCATAGCCAATGAAGCCTGTGATACTGATAGAGTACTTGTCAACGGAAAAGCCCAGAGAGCATCTTATACGGTAAAAGTCGGAGATGTTATTGAAATACAGTCAGGCACGAAACCGTTCAAAGCAAAAGTTCTGCAAGTGAATGAATTTGCTAAAAAAGAGGACGCACCGTTGATGTACAAAATTTTATAGACAAAGAAAAATCCCTTTCAGTGTATTATCAACTGAAAGGGATTTGTTGTGTTTTTAGTTTTTAAGGGCTTTGCCCTTAAAAATCCCACAAGGGGTTTCACCCCTTGACCCCACGAACTTTTTGAAAAAAGTTCGACAAAAACTTTTAATTGTTACAGCTACCACTTAGCGGAAAATTCCGAACGAAGTGAGCCATAAAAGTTTTTTGTCCACTTTTTTTCAAAAAAGTGGGCGGGATTTTAAAGGGCGGCAGCCCTTTAACTGTTGAAATGCAAAGTAAGTTTAGCCAGCAGACAACTGAGAGCAAAAGAAGAAACCATTAATGACCTGTAAGTAAACCATGAATGAAGATAAGAATGGTTGGTGAGAACGACATACCATAAAAACGGCAGAACAAATAAAATTGCGAAAGGTAAAATAACGCTGATAATATTCTCTGTATTTTTCTTTGACCTGATAAATGTAAATATAGCAAGAAACAATTCTGCAACTATCAAAACAACAAATAGTGTAGTAATAAAAGAATTATTGAAAAAGTTATCAAAATTCATTTTTACGGTTTCCCATCTGGAATAAGATTCATGAACCGTTCTGTACATAATGCTGTCATACGCATCAAAGAAGATATTTTGTCTGAGAATAACACTTGCCCATAGCCATTTCAGAAACCACATGAACCCATAGCCAAATCCCCAGCAGACGAATATTCCCATAAGATGAGAAAGACAAGTTTTCAGATTTTGAGCTTTTGTGATAGAAAAATACATCACAGCAGGTATACCGACAGTCACAAGCGGATAAGTCAGAAAGTCAAAATATGCCAGAGCAATGCCTGTATACAGAAACAGTGAACAAAGTTGTTTTACGGTAATTTTTTCCCCGAAGAGCAGTAAAACGATACAGGAGATTGTACAGACATAATAACACGCAGAAAACTGCATACTGAGAAACAGTTCAACAGGCTTCAATAATAAACAAGAAACGATATAGGGAAGAATGAAAAAGAACAGGCGTTTTTTTATCAAAAGAAATAGCAGAACAGCAAAAAGCAGAAACTGAACGACAGCATTGATTATTCTGAAATCCCGATAATGAATAAAGAAAAAGAGTGGTTTAGTAAAAATCAGATAACCGTGCCAATATCTGGGGTAAGTTTCCGTGCCATCGAAAGGAGTATTTTTCAGGTAGTGATTAAGTAATATCGCATTTTTGGAGTGAATAAACTCGTTTATCGTTGAATTTTTGACAGCGACAGCATTTTGCCATACAGAATTTTCATCAGAACGGGTATCATATGCCGATTCAAGCAAAATCCATGAATCCGTGTAATTATCCAGTATGAGACTGTCAGTATTTTCTCCGATAAGCCAGTTGAAAGCAGAATAATCAAAAAATTCCTGTGCAGATTTTCGGACATTATCATCTGTTTTCTGTGTGGGAATGAGATATACCAGAATGAGCAATACCAATCCGACCGCAGAACAAATCAACACTTTTAAAGCACAATGCAATAAAAAGAGAAAATGTGTTTTAACATTCAGTTTCATATTTTCCAAATCCTTTTTGTTATATATAGATACCGCCGTTTACACCAATAATCTGACCTGTAATAAAAGACGATTTATCATCAGCAAGAAAAAGCACAGTATTTGCGATATCCTGAGGTGTTCCCATACGGTAGAGAGGCGTTTCATCTTTAAGCTGAGCGATTGTCTGTTCATCGAAAGCGGACATCATATCCGTCATAATTACTCCTGGAGATACACAGTTTACTCTTATGTTACTCAGACCAACTTCTTTGGCAAGAGCCTTTGTCAGACCAATAATACCAGCTTTTGCCGTAGAGTAATGCACCTCACAACTGCCACCTGTTTCGCCCCACATAGAAGCAATATTGATAATGCATCCTTTATGGTTTCGTATCATTTCAGGCAAAACACGATGACAACAGTTATAGACACTGGTCAGATTAGTATTTATCATTTTTGCCCACTTGTCAGGGAAAATATCCGTAAACAGGAGTTGTTCAGAAATTCCTGCATTGTTGACCAGTGTATCAATAAACCCAAATGTTTTATGGATATTGTCAACCATAATTTTTACTTCATCATAATTACCGACATCAGCCTGAAAGAGTTCAGCGATACCACCAAAGGCGTTGATTTTTTCTTTTAGAGCGACCGCCTGATTTATACTTTTATGGTAATTAATGGCTACCGAATAGCCGTTTTCCGCAAAAAGCAAAGCAATCTCACGACCTATACCACGAGAAGCACCTGTTACCAGTACCGTTTTAGCCATAGAGTTATTCCTTTACCAGAACCTTGACAATTTCGTTGATATACATTTTGTGCCAGTCAGAGCCGTCAGGACAGTAATTTTTCGAAACAGTAGCAGTATCTGTTACACTGTCAGCATTCATATTCTGAGCATATAATTTTTTGACTATCATAACTGTTTTTGCTTCGGCAAAATAAGGTACACCGTCAATATGTTCAAGAGTAAGGGAAGTTGCCTTGATTTTATCCACATCACGACCGCTTTTTGTTCCGCAGAAGGTCAGCACATTACGATAACTTTCATCAAGAACGCATAACGAACAATACTCACTGTTTTCCAGCATACCAAAAGTATAGCGTTGAGGTCGGATAAAAGTGAACGCAACAGGTTTATTCCACAGAATACCCATACCACCCCAGCTTGCTGTCATCATATTGCATTGTTGATTGTGTTCTGCTGTGACAAGTAACCAATCTTTACCGATAAGTTTAAACGGATTTTCCGTCAATGAAAAAGGGCTGATTTCCTTAAAACTGTTCATAAAAAATCTCCTTTACAAAATGATAGTTTATTGTATGACACAGATTTGAAAATCATACATCAGTCAAAGATTATTATAACATATTTTCAAAAATATACAATATTTATTGCATAAATGAATAAATATACATTTCAAGACGCATAATGAATAATTTCTATGTGGCAAAAGCAGAGTGAAGCATAGAAATTAAGGTTTATTATAGATAAAATATTTATAAAATTTATGTATAATATCAATAATATTGTAAAACTCTCCAAAAAATGACAGCTTTGAATAAATATACAAAAATCACTTGATTTTTTGTATAGAGTGTGTATAATAGAGAATGTAAAAATCAAACGGCAAAATCAGATAATGATGATAGCTGTTTTCATATACGGAGGAATTGACAATGGCAAAGAAAAAAGAAGACATCAAAAAGGTAGTACTTGCTTATTCAGGTGGATTAGATACCTCAATCATTATTCCATGGCTGAAAGACAATTATAATAACTGCGAAGTTATTGCGGTATCGGGAAATGTAGGTCAGGGAACGGAACTTGACGGACTGGAAGAAAAAGCGATTGCCACAGGTGCATCAAAACTTTATATAGAAGACCTGAATAAAGAATTTGTTGAAGAATATGTATTCCCTACCATCAAAGCAGGTGCGGTTTATGAGGGCAAATACTTACTTGGCACATCGTTTGCAAGACCTGTTATTGCCAAAAGAATTGTTGAGATTGCTAAAGCAGAAGGTGCAGATGCTATTTGTCACGGCTGTACAGGTAAGGGTAACGACCAGGTGCGTTTTGAACTGGCTATCAAAGCCTATGCTCCTGACATGACCATCATTGCTCCCTGGAGAACATGGGAATTTAAGTCCAGAGAAGAAGAAATTGCCTATGCAGAAGAAAAGAAAATTCCTCTTAAAATCAACAGAGAAACCAACTATTCCAAAGACAAGAACCTCTGGCACTTATCTCACGAAGGACTTGATTTGGAAGACCCTGCCAATGAACCTATGTATAACAAAGAAGGTTTCTTAGAACTTGGTGTATCACCCGAACAAGCTCCTGACAAGCCGACTTATGTTACCATCTCCTTTGAAAAAGGTATTCCCGTAGCAATAGACGGAGAAAAAATGGACGGTGTAGCCATTATCGAAAAGCTGAACAAACTTGGCGGAGAAAACGGTATCGGCATTACTGACATGGTAGAGAACAGACTTGTCGGTATGAAAGCAAGAGGCGTATATGAAACACCAGGCGGAACTATTCTGTATACAGCTCATGCGAAACTGGAGGAAATCTGTCTTGACAGAGATACTCAGCACTACAAGACCCTTGTAGCCAACAGATTTGCTGAACTTGTCTATTACGGACAGTGGTACACACCTTTAAGGGAAGCGTTATCCGCATTTGTAGACAGCACACAGCAGACAGTTACAGGTGATGTCAAGCTGAAACTCTACAAGGGCAATATTATAGACGCAGGAGTAACCTCACCGTATTCTTTATATGACCCCGAAATTGCTACATTTGATGAAGATGAAGTTTACAACCAGAACGACTCCGCAGGATTTATTAATCTGTTCGGACTTCCCATTCAGGTCAGAGCGAAAAAAGGATTAATCAAGTAATCAGGCGTTTAAGGGCTTCGCCCTTAAAAATCCCACAAGGGGCTTTGCCCCTTGACCCCACAAGCCTTTGAAAAGGCTTGACCGAAACTTTTAATTGTCATAGCTCCATAAACTAATTTATGAGGTGAAAACAAATGAAACTATGGGCAGGGCGTTTTCAGAAAGAAATCAGTCAGACAACAAACGACTTCAATTCTTCCATATCCTTTGACAGCAGAATGTATAAAGAAGATATACAAGGCAGTATTGCCCATGCCACGATGTTGGGTGAATGTGGGATTATTGACAAAGACCAGTCTGTATTGATTTGCAAAGGGCTTAATGAAATCCTTGAGGATATTGAAAACGGCAGGTTACAGATAGATATGACAGCCGAAGATATTCATACATTTATAGAGGGAGAACTCACCAAAAGACTTGGTGACGCAGGAAAACGCTTACACACCGCCAGAAGCCGTAATGACCAGGTAGCATTGGATATCCGTCTGTATTTAAGAAATCAGATTGACGATTTAAAATGGCAAGTCAAAAAGCTGATAGAAGTTATCTGCAACAAAGCCGAACAATACAGCAATACGGTTATGCCGGGATATACCCATTTGCAGAGAGCTCAACCCATCACATTCGGACATCACCTCATGGCATATGCTGAAATGTTACTCAGGGATTTATCCCGACTGAATGATACACAAAAACGCATGAACATCAATCCACTGGGCAGTGGTGCATTAGCTTGTACAACCTATCCCATAGACAGAACCATCACCACAGAACTTTTACATTTTGACGGTATGACCCGAAACAGTCTTGACGGTGTATCAGACAGGGACTTTTGTCTTGAACTTGCCTCCACACTTTCTATTATCATGGTACATCTTTCCCGTTTTTCCGAAGAGATTATCATGTGGTGTTCATGGGAATTTAAATTTATCGAACTTGATGACGCTTTTTCTACAGGGTCATCTATCATGCCACAGAAGAAAAATCCTGATATTGCCGAACTTGTCAGAGGAAAATCAGGCAGAGTATTCGGTGATTTACAGGGATTACTTACAGCGATGAAAGGCATAGCACTTGCCTATAACAAAGATATGCAAGAAGATAAAGAGGCAATCTTTGACGCAGTGGATACTGTAAAAATGTGTCTGACAGCCTTTACTCCTATGCTTGATACTATGACAGTCATTCCACAAAATATGCGGAACGCTTCCGCAAAAGGATTTATTAATGCAACAGATTGTGCGGATTATCTTGTCAAAAAAGGACTGCCATTCCGTGACGCATATAAAGCTACAGGAACTTTAGTAGCCATCTGTATCGAAAAAGGCTTGACGCTGGAAACATTACCGCTTGAAGAATATAAAGCCGTATGTGATATTTTTGATGAAGGTGTTTATGAGGCTATTTCTCTTGAAAAATGTGTCAGCGAAAGAAATCCTTACGGAGGACCTGCCAATGTATGCAACGCAGTAAAAGAAGTAAGAAATTTACTGCAATAAAACTGAGGTGAAATCAGACATTTATGAAAATCAGAAGATATCCTATAGTGGTAGCAATAGTATGGTTACTGATAGAAATGGCAGATATTATTTTGGCAGTATTATGCTGTATGAATATTAATTTTAAAGACAAATCAGAGTTGACCATCAATAATCCGCAGTTATTTAATGTGATATTTCTGATACTGATGTTTTTTGCTGTTTTTCAATTTTACACAGTTATGGGACATTATCAATTCAGTGATAAAGGGGTAACATTTCACTTTTTGTTTTACCAAAAAAGATATCGTTGGCAGGATTTTCAATATATCGTAAAGCTGAATAAACTGCACCACAGAAAACAGAATGAAGAAAGCGAAAATGATGACACTGTTTTTTTATTTTCTGTATCGTTCGATAAAGAAAATATCAACAGTATCAATTCACTAAAAGACCAGAATGGAATATTTTTCAGATTGCCATATTCCGAAAAACTGGAAGAAATGATTGTCAACAATTTTCCTGAATATACGAATAGAATGATAACAGATGAAAGAGATGAAACAGAATGATAAAAGCAGGAATTATCGGAGCGACAGGTTATGCAGGAGCGGAGTTGGTACGCTTACTGATGATGCACCCGAAAGCAGAAATCACCGCTATCAGTTCAGTAAGTTTTGAGGGGAAAGCCATCAGCGAAGTATACCCCTCATACTATCAGCTTAATGATATGGTTTGTGAAAAGGCGGAAGATGTTGTTGAAAGATGTGATGTTATCTTTGCAGCATTACCGCATGGTTTATCACAGGAACTGGCAAAGACCTGTTATGATAAAGACAAAATCTTTATTGATTTGGGTGCAGATTTCCGACTTGAAGATGAAAACGATTACAAGGAATGGTACGGCGGAGAATATACCGATAAAGAGTTGCACCAAATTTCTGTATATGCTTTGCCTGAATTTTTCCGAGAAAATATCAAAGGCAAAAAGGTAATTGCTAATCCTGGTTGCTACACTACAGGTGTTCCCCTTGCCATAGGACCAGCCGTTGCAAAAGGACTTGTAGAAACGAAAGGTATTATTGCCGATTGTAAGAGCGGTGCAACAGGAGCAGGCAGAGGACTTTCCCAGAACACCCACTTTACTGACCTTAACGAAGGATTTCACCCCTACAAAGTCGGTTGTCACCGTCATACCCCCGAAATCGAACAGACACTTTCCCATCTTGCCAACGAACCCGTAAAAATCACATTTGTTCCTCATCTTTTGCCCGTCAATCGTGGTATTTTATCTACTGTTTACGCACCTTTAAAAGACGGTGTAACAGAAGAACAAATCCGTAAAGTATATGAAGATTTTTATGCCAATGAATATTTTGTCCGAGTACTTCCCAAAGGAAAGGTAGCGGATATTCACAATATCAAATATTCCAATTTCGGAGATGTTTCCTTACATATCGACACCAGAACACAAACGCTTATCGTCGTATCTGCTATTGACAACATGGTAAAAGGTGCAGCAGGACAAGCTATTCAAAATATGAATATTGTTTTCGGAATAGAAGAAACAGCAGGTCTGGAAATTATTCCTCCGGCTTTTTGAGTGGCAGGGACTTTGTCCCCGCACCCCTATGAGGGCAATGTCATCAACTTAAGAAAAAAGCCTGTTTGAAATAATATATTGTTGTCATTCTGAGGAGCGAAAGCGACGAAGAATCTTCAAAAGATTCCTCGAGGGGCTTTGCCCCTCAACCCCACAAGCCTTTAAAAAGGCTTGACCTAAACTTTCAGGCAAAATTTTCTGACGAAAATTTTGGTGGCTAGGCAGTTGGAATTATTTTCTGAAATGCGTCATTCGTAGTTATAGAAAAACAACTTACAGCTATGACAATTAAAAGTTTTTGGTCAAACTTTTTTCAAAAAGTTTGTGGGGTCAAGGGGTGAAACCCCTTGTGGGATTTTAAAGGGCAAAGCCCTTTAAAAGATAAATGGCAGAAAGGATTTTACAATCAATGAATATAACCAACGAAGAAAGAGCCAATGTACTGATACAGGCATTACCTTATATACAACGCTATGCAGGACAGACGGTAGTTGTCAAATACGGTGGAAATGCGATGATAAGTCCAAAATTAAAGAGTGCCGTAATGAGTGATATTGTACTTATGCAACTTGTCGGGGTGAATGTTGTGCTTGTTCACGGCGGAGGTCCTGAAATCAGCGATATGCTGAAAAAAACAGGAAAAGAAAGCAAATTCATCAACGGTATGCGTGTTACCGACAGTGAAACGATGGATATTGTACAGATGGTACTGGCAGGAAAAGTCAACAAAAGTTTAGTCAAAAATCTCAACGAACACGGCGGAAAAGCGTTGGGACTTTGTGGGCTTGACGGAAAAATGCTTATGGCGGAGAAATTACTGTCAAGTGAAGATTTAGGCTTTGTCGGAGAAATTCGGGAGGTCAACGAAAAAATCATTAATGACACTATCAAAAGCGGATATGTGCCGATAATTTCCACAATAGCGGGTGGATATGATGGCAATGTTTATAATATCAACGCTGATGTTGCAGCGGCGAGAATTGCGGCAAAGTTGGGTGCTTGTAAATTAATCTTAATGACCGACATAAGAGGTCTGTTAAGGGATAAAAACGATGAAAACACCTTAATTCCCGTAGTAAATGTCAGTGAAGTTCCCATGCTGAAAAAATCAGGAATTATCAGCGGTGGTATGATACCCAAAATAGACTGTTGTGTAGAAGCTGTCAGACGAGGAGTAAGACGCACACATATTATAGACGGCAGAATAGAACATTCTATATTGATAGAACTATTTTCCGATGAGGGTATAGGAACGATGTTCTGGTAAAATATTTGACGAATAAAATTTGAGGTGGAAATATGTCCGAAGTACTGATAAGAGCAATGACAAAAGAAGATTACGAAGAAGTTTTTGCGATGTGGCAGATAACTTCTAAAAGAGCGTTATCCAATGCAGACCGTAAAGAAGAAATCGAACGCTATCTTGACCGAAACAAAGGATTAAGTCAGGTTGCGATGATTGACGGAAAAATTGTCGGAACAGTGCTTGCAGGACATGACGGCAGACGGGGATATATTCATCATATGGCGGTGTTGCCCGAACACAGAAGAAAGCATATCGCCAAAACATTGGCAACCACAGCCATAGAAAAGCTGGCAAAAGAGGGAATTGTCAAAACACATATTTTCACTTATTGCGATAATCTGGCAGGACAGAGTTTCTGGAGCAGTCTTGGATTTACCAGACGCAACGATATTTATGATTACTCTTATGAAGTTCCGACCGAACGGAGTGAGCCATAAAAGTTTTTGTCAACTTTTTTCAAAAAGTTGTGGGGTCGAGGGGCAAAGCCCCTCGTGGGATTTTTAAGGGCGAAGCCCTTAAACGCATCAAAATCAAAACAAAATTTGCGTAAGCAAATCTTGACATAATAAAAAGGAAGATACGAATGACATTTGAACAAATCAAAGAGTGTGATAGTCAGTATATCATGAATACCTATGGACGCTTCAATGTTGCCCTTGTCAAAGGAAAAGGTGCGACAGCATATGATGAAAGCGGAAAAGAATATATTGATTTTACCAGTGGAATAGGAGTAAATTCTCTTGGTTATTGTGATGATGCTTGGGTAAAAGCCGTTTCTGAACAGGCTGGAACGTTACAACACATTTCAAATTTATACTACAGTCCTTTACAGACACAGCTTGCCGAAAAGCTATGCCAAATCACATCTTATAGCAAAGTTTTTTTTGCCAACAGTGGTGCAGAGGCTAACGAATGTGCCATAAAACTGGCAAGAAAATACAGCTTTGAAAAATACGGTAAAGAACGAACCAATATTATTACGCTTGAAAATTCATTTCATGGAAGAACAGTAACAACACTTTCCGCAACAGGACAAGATGTTTTCCACAACTATTTTTTCCCGTTTACAGAGGGTTTCTGTTTTGCCAAAGCTAACGATATAGAAAGCGTAAAATCTAAAGTTGACAGTCATACTTGTGCTGTCATGATAGAACTCATTCAAGGGGAAGGCGGTGTCAATCCGCTTGAAAAATCCTTTGTTATGGAGCTTGCCGAATATTGTCATCAAAACGATTTGCTGTTGATTGTCGATGAAGTGCAAACAGGAGTGGGAAGAACAGGTACATTTTATTGTTACGAACAGTTCGGGATAACCCCTGATATTATTTCCTCAGCAAAAGGCATTGGTGGAGGTTTACCGATGGGAGTATGTCTTTGTAATGAAAAGCTGAAAGATATCATGACAGCAGGAACACACGGCACAACATACGGCGGAAATCCTATAGCTTGTGCAGGAGCTTTGGAAGTTGTCGGCAGAGTTGCCAACGAAGAATTTTTAAAAGAAGTCAATATCAAAGGTGACTATATCCGCTACAAACTTTCCAAAATGAAAGGTATAGCAGAAGTCAGGGGAATGGGTCTGATGATAGGCATTGTTCTGGAAAACAATAATGCCAAAGAAGTTGCCACGAAGTGTGTGGAAAACGGATTGTTGGTACTTACCGCCAAAACACTTATCCGCTTTTTACCACCTTTGACTATCACTAAAGAAGAAATTGACAAAGGTCTTGCTATTTTTGAAAGAACAATATTGTAAGTTTAAGGGCTTTGCCCTTAAAAATCCTATGAGGGGCGTTGCCCCTCAACCCCACGAACTTTTTGAAAAAAAGTTCGACAAAAACTTTTTCGGCTCACTTCGTTCGGAAGGATTATCATACATTGAGCTATGACAATTAAGTTTTTTTGTCCACTTTTTTTTCAAAAAAAGTGGGCGGAATTTTCAAGGGTGCAACCCTTGAACAGGGGTTCGGGGACAGCGTCCCCGACAGGGTAGAAGCTTTTAAACAAAAAAGGAGAACAGATATGAAACATTTTTTAAAATTGCTGGATTACAGCGGAAAAGAAATTATCGAAATGCTTAATCTTGCCGACCAACTCAAATATGAACAGAAACACGGTATTGAACACAAACTGCTTGCAGGCAAAACATTAGGCATGATATTTCAGAAAGCGTCCACAAGAACAAGAGTATCATTTGAAGTAGGAATGTATCAGCTTGGAGGATATCCGTTATTCTTGTCGGCGAACGATATGCAGATAGGCAGGGGTGAACCCGTAGAAGATACCGCAAGAGTTCTTTCCCGTTTTATAGACGGCATTATGATAAGAACTTTTGAACAGGCAGAAGTAGAAGCGTTGGCAGAGTATGGGTCTATACCTGTTATCAATGGATTGACAGATTTTTGTCACCCCTGTCAGGTAATGGCAGACCTGATGACAATCCGTGAATATAAAGGCACATTAGAAGGATTAAAGATGTGTTTTGTCGGTGACGGAAACAATATGGCAAATTCTTTGATTGTCGGCGGACTGAAAACAGGAATGAGTGTAACAATCGCTTGTCCGAAAGATTATGAACCGCCCAAAGAAATTCTTGATTTTGCCAAAGAATACGGGGATAAATTTGCTTTGTATCATTCACTAAAAGAGGCAGTACAGAATGCTGATGTTGTCTATACAGATGTATGGGCATCAATGGGACAGGAACAGGAAGCCAAAAAGAGAGCGGAGGCTTTCAAAGGCTTTTGTGTTGACAGCGAATTAATGAGCTACACCAACAAAGATTGCATGGTACTGCACTGTTTACCCGCACATCGTGGAGAAGAAATTACAGCAGAAGTTCTCGAAGCACACGCCAACGAAATTTTTGACGAAGCGGAAAACAGATTACACGCACAAAAAGCAGTCCTTGTGACAATGATGAAAGACTGATTTTATATATGGGAGTACACTTTTTGTATTCCCATATATTTAAATCAACAGATATTATAACAAATGAAATTTAGTGAAATGTGTCAATTCAGAAAGAGATGAGCAAGCATATGAGTAAAACCGCCCGACCTTTTGTGAAATGGGCAGGTGGCAAAAATCAGTTATTGAATGAAATAAGAAAGAAATATCCCGATAATATCAACAAATATTGCGAACCCTTTGTCGGTAGAGGAGCTGTACTTTTTGACATTCTGAATACTTTTCATTGTGATGAAATTTTGATAAACGACATCAATGCTGATTTAATCAGTACTTACCGTCAAATTCAAAATAATGTTGAAAATTTAATTGACTGTCTGAAAAGTTATCAGGATATATTTTTAACAGCGGATATCCAGCAAAGAAAACTGATTTTTTCTCAAAAGAGAGAGCGTTTCAACAGTTTAAAAAGCCATCTGACGGCAGAAAACGAGTTGGAAAGAGCATCATTATTTATTTTTTTAAATAAAACCTGTTTTAACGGGTTATACCGTGTCAATCGTAAAGGAATGTTCAATGTGCCGATGGGAGCATATAAAAATCCTGTAATATGCGACTGTGACAATCTGCGTAGTGTAAATATTGCTTTGCAGAATGTCATCATACGGTGTGGGGATTACCATCAGTGTTACGATTTTATAGACAGTGATACTTTTGTTTATATAGACCCTCCTTACAGACCGCTTACACTTACTGCCTCATTCACTTCTTATTCTGAAAACGGATTTAATGATGAAGAACAAATTTTACTTGAAAAATTTGTACAAAGTCTTTCCGAAAAAGAAGCAAGTGTATTAATCAGCAATTCCGACCCTAAAAATACCGATGAGAACGATAATTTTTTTGATGAGTTATATCAGAGTTATCACATAGACCGTGTTTTTGCCAAAAGAATGATAAACAGTTGTGGCAGTAACAGGGGAGCAGTCAAAGAACTTTTAATCAGTAACTGAACAGAGGAGAGATTTGTTATGAAACGAGATTTTTCTTTATGGCTTTCCAAATTCCGCAGAAGTATTGCCGATTATAGCTACTACACTGAATTGTCAGTAAAATTTTTGAGAGGTAATAATTTATGAAAAAAATTTTTGCTGTCATAATTGCCGTTATGACAGCAACGGTTATGCTGACATCGTGTACACCGAAATCCACAGAAACAACAGAAAACAGTTCAAAAACAGAAATAACATTATCAGAAACATCTGTATCTTTGAAAGATGATTTTTACACCGCCGTAAATGAAGAATGGTTAAATTCCGTAACGGTTTCGGAAGAAAATCCGTTTATCGGATATTCAGATAAAGGTCAGGAAAATATAGAAAAATTTTACAGTAACTATTTTGAAACATTATCGTCAAGAGAGGATTTATCAGAAGAAGAGAAGAAACTGCGGATTTTATACGAACAGTTTCTGACCAATCGGACAGATAAAAACGATGCTATTCTTAAAGAATATACAGATAAAATCAATCAGGCAAAAACGCTGAAAGATATGGAAAATCTGTATTGTGATAAAAAGTTGTCATTATATAACGGACTGCTGGATTTTGAAATTTCAAGCAACAATAATTCCTATATTCTTGAACTCAATGCCATATCCATCACAGGAAATAATCTGACAAAAAATCCGAATATATACAGTGAACAGATGAAAAAAATGTATACCGAAAAACTGGAAAATCTTTTTTCGGAATGTGATATCTACAGTAAAGAAGAAATTTCGGATATGATTATAAAAGCGGTTGATTTAGAGGCGGAAGTTGCACAGTGTTTTGTTGAAAGCAATACCAATAAGAAAGAAAAGACATTGTATACAGACGGTACATTTCTGTTTAACATAGATATAGAAAAGATATTTGAAAGTCTGGGTTATGACAAAGATTACTGTAAAATAGTATGTAATGACAGTTATATGGAGTTGCTGAACGATAAATTATTTACAGAAGAAAATGTAGATAATCTGAAAGCCTATCTGACAGTTACTGTTTTATGCAAAGTTATCAGAAATGCTCAGACTGTTTCAGAAAGTGGAGAAGTCAGTTTCAGTGATATAGCGAAATATTATATGAACGATGTTCTGACTAAAGGCTATCTGAAACAAAATATCACAGAAGAAGATGTCAAAAATATTACCGATATGGCAGAAAAAATCAAGTCTGTTTATCAGTCGAAAATAGACAGCATAACCTATTTATCAGACAAAACCAAAGAGAAAGCCAAAAATAAACTGGATAAATTAGGAGTGATAGTAGCCTATCCGAAAATGCTGATAGATTACAGCAATGCAGAAATAAGTGAGAAAAACGCCTATATTGAAAACTGTGAAAATTGTCTTATAGAAAAAGCAAAAGAACAGAACAGGATATTAAAATCCGAATATTCCAAAGACAAGCTGATATTTGATACAATGGAAATCAATGCGTATAATAGTTTCGGTAATAATTGCATTATTATCAATGCAGGTATTCTCCAGTCCCCTGTATACGACAGAAACAATTCTTTTGAAGAAAATTTAGGTGGAATAGGTATTATTGTTGCACATGAAGTATCGCACACGCTGGATATCAACGGCAGTGAATACGATGAAAACGGAAACTACAGCAGTTGGTGGAATGGTGAGGACAGAAAACTATATGTTGAGAATGTTATGAAACTAAAGAATTTTGTCAGTCAGCAGGGCGAAAAAGATGGTATCGAACTGAATGCGACGCAGACCAAAGGAGAAGATATTGCCGATTTGACAGGTATACAATGTTGTGTTGAAGTACTGAAAGACAGCAAAAATGCAGATTATAAGCAATTTTTCATTAACTATGCCACCATGTACAGAGAGAAATGTACAGATGAAGTCATTACCGCCAGAATAAAATATGATACGCATACTTTGGGCAAGTACAGAGTAAATGTTCCCTTGCAACAGATAAGTGAATTTTACAGTACTTTTGCTATCAAAGAGGGTGACGGTATGTACATTTCCGAAAGCGAAAGAATAAGTGTATGGTAGTTATTGGTCGGGGACTTCGTCCCCGAACCCCTGATTTAAGGGCTGTTGCCCTTAAAAATCCCACCCACTTTTTTGAAAAAAAGTGGACAAAAAACTTTTATGGCTCACTTCGTTCGGATTGTTATTCCAAAGTATAGTTATGACAATTAAAAGTTTTTGTCGAACTTTTGAGGGCAAGTTCGTGGGGTTCAGGGGCAACGCCCCTGATGGGATTTTTAAGGGCAAAGCCCTTAAACTAATTACGCATTAACAAAAAGGTGATGGATTTGTCAGAGAGAGTACTTGTAGGAATGAGTGGCGGTGTAGATAGTTCAGTATCAGCTTTGTTACTGCTTGACAAAGGATATGATACAGACGGTGCAACTTTGCGTTTGTTCAACAATGAGGATATAGGGATAAACGATACGACAAGAAGTTGCTGTTCGCTGGAAGATGTTGATGATGCAAGGAGAGTATGTTATAAACTTGGCATACGGCATTATGTGTTCAACTTTGGCGATGAGTTCAAGGAGAAAGTGATTAAAAAATTTGCTGAAAGCTATCAGAGAGGGGAAACCCCGAACCCTTGTATTGACTGTAACCGATACATCAAGTTTGCGAAGATGTTAGAGAGAGCAAGATTACTGGGGTATGATTACATTGCGACAGGGCATTATGTACAGAGAGAAACAGACAGTAACGGTAGGATTTTACTCAAAAAATCAGCAGACCCTACCAAAGACCAGACCTATGTTTTATATGTACTTACGCAGGAGATGTTACAGCATACACTTTTTCCGTTGGGAAACATGACAAAGGAGCAGTCAAGGAAGATAGCGGAAGAAAACGGTCTAATCAATGCACGGAAACCCGACAGTCAGGATATTTGCTTTATCAAAGACGGTGATTACGCAGGTTTTTTGGAGAAACAGATGGGAATAAAATCTGAAGAAGGAAATTTTGTCTATAAAGACGGAACAATTTTAGGCAGACATAAAGGGATAATCCACTACACCATAGGACAGCGGAAAGGTTTAGGGATAAGCTATGCCCACCCGATATTTGTGCTGGATAAGAACCCATATGACAATGTTGTCAGATTAGGAGAGAACAGCGACTTGTTCGGTGATACGCTCAGGGCAACAGATTTGAACTGGATAGCGGTAGAAAAGCCGTATGATGGTATGAGAGTAACGGCAAAGACACGCTACAGTCAGAAAGAGGCAAAAGCGACAATTCACCTGATTGACGAAGATATTGTAAGTGTCATATTTGACGAAAAACAAAGAGCCATCACAAAAGGACAGGCAGTGGTTTTTTATGACGGTGAATATGTTGTAGGCGGAGGAACAATTTTATAGGAAGGGGTGATTATGGTATGATAAGGAGAGGCAGAAAAGGGGACATTTTTGAGATAGAAAGATTGCTATATCAGGTGCAGAAAGTTCATGCAGATATCCGTCCTGACATATTTCGACACGGACAAAAGAAATATACCACAGAAGAACTTGAAAATTTATTGCAGGACAACAGCCGACCGATATTTGTTCACGAAAATGACGAATATAAAATAGACGGATATATTTTCTGTGTTTATCAAATAACGAAAGACAGCAGGTCATTATATGACAGAAAAGTATTGTACATTGATGATTTATGTGTAGATGAGCGTTGTCGGGGAAATTCCATAGGAACGCAGTTATATGAATATGCGGTAAAATTTGCAAAAGAAAATCATTTTGACAGTATTACTCTGAATGTCTGGAACGGAAATGACATAGCGTATCAATTTTATGAGAAGTGCGGATTAACGCCTCTGAAAACGATGATGGAACTGAAAATTAAATAACGAAAGTGGTAAAGGCAGGACTATGAATAGAATAGTCCTGTTTTTATTATTTGAGAAAAAGCGGACTGGCAAAAATGCAGATATAGGTACATAAATATAGGATATATTCTTACGAAGGGCAGTGAAGAAAGATGTTATCAGAACTAATCAGCGGAATATATTTGTTGTTTATTTTGCACCTGACGAGTAATAATGTTTATCCGAAACCACTTTCGGCAGAGGAAGAAAGAAGATATTTGGAACAGCTTGCCAAAGGAGATAAGCAGGCAAGAAATATTTTGGTAGAGCATAATTTACGGTTAGTAGCCCATATTGTCAAGAAGTACAGTTCAGGAAGCAATGACTATGACGAACTGATATCCGTAGGTACAATAGGACTTATCAAAGCGATAAATACATTTGACATGAAGAAATCAGGCAGATTAAGTTCCTATGCAGCGATATGTGTACAGAATGAAATACTGATGATGTTCCGTAACGCTAACAAGAGAAGTCATGATATTTCATTAAACGAAGCACTGGACACAGATAAGGACGGAAATGATTTAATACTGATGGATATTATTTCTACAGATGATGACATTGCGGAAAAAATAGATATCAAGTTAAAAAGTGAAAAATTACAGAAATATATAGATGAAGTACTGGACGAACGGGAAAAGACAGTGATTTATTTACGGTACGGACTGAATGGAATTGAAGAAAAGCCACAAAGAGAAATTGCAGATATGTTGAATATATCTCGTTCTTATGTATCGAGAATAGAAACAAAGGCGTTGAAAAAACTAAGAAAACGCTTTGAAAAGAAATAATATAACATCTATTATAATATTTTAATAAATAAATAAGAATAATAAATAAACTTTATTAAAAGAAATTTTCTACACAAAAAAACAGAAATAATCTGGCAAAAAAGATTGATTTTATGGGCAAAAAAAGGTAAAATAATAAAAAAAGAGGGTGAAAAAAAGAAATGAATACTGAACAGGCAAAAGCAAAAATAGAAGAACTGACAAAGATAATTCTTTATCATAATGATAGATATTACAATCAGGATAGTCCTGAAATAGAAGATTACGAATACGATAAATTATTGAGTGAACTGGAAACTTTAGAAAATAACTTTCCGCAATTTCGAAAAGAAGATTCACCGACAAACAGGATAGGCGGAAAAGCGTCAGAGAAATTTTCCAAAGTCATTCACCAAGTGCCTATGGAAAGTTTGCATGATTCTTTTTCCGCTGACGAATTGAGAACGTTCGACACCAGAGTAAGACAAACAATAACCGATAAGGTAGAATATATAGTAGAACCCAAAATAGACGGACTTTCGGTATCGTGTGAATATGAAAACGGCATTTTTGTCAGAGGGTCTACAAGAGGTGACGGAGTAACAGGAGAAGATATCACGAAAAATTTAATGACCGTTAAATCCTTACCCAAAAGACTGAAAAAAAACATTCCGTTTTTAGAAGTTCGTGGAGAAGTTTACATGAAAAACGGTACTTTTCTAAAACTTGTCGAAGAACAGGAACTCAACGGAGAAAAAGTCTTTAAAAATCCCAGAAATGCAGCAGCAGGGTCACTCAGACAAAAAGACGAAAAAATTACCGCCAAAAGAAATCTGGATATTTTCATATTCAACATTCAGCAGATAGAAGGAGAAACCTTATTCACACATAAACAATCGCTGGATTTTTTACAGTCGTTAGGTTTTCCCGTACCGACATCTTATCAGCTTTTCGACAATATAGAAAATGTCATTGAAAATATTGTCGAAATAGGCAACACAAGAGGAAATTTGGATTATCAGATAGACGGGGCAGTTGTCAAGATAAACGATTTTGAACAAAGAAAATTACTTGGCAGTACGGCAAAATTCCCGAAATGGGCAGAAGCCTACAAATATCCCCCCGAAGAAAAGGAAACAAAATTGCTGGCAATAGAAGTCAATGTGGGCAGAACAGGGGCATTGACCCCTACAGGAGTTTTTGAACCTGTATTTCTGGCAGGAACGACCGTAAGCCGAGCAGTACTTCATAATCAGGATTTTATTGATGAATTAGGATTATGTGTAGGAGATACCGTAAAAATCCGAAAAGCAGGAGAGATAATTCCCGAAGTAGTGAGTGTGGTATCTCATAACGGAAATGCCATACCGTATCACTTACCCGAAGTCTGTCCGTCATGTGGAAGTGTTGTACAGCGTGAGAATGACGAAGCGGTGTTAAGATGTACCAATACGCAATGTCCGGCACAGCTTTTGCGAAATCTTATTCATTTTGTGTCCCGTGATGCTATGAACATTGATGGGTTAGGGGAAGCTGTTTTAAAGCAGATGACAGAAAATCATCTTATCCAGTCACCGTCTGATATCTATACATTGACGAAAGAACAAATTATGACACTGGAGAAGAAAAAGGAAAAATCTGCTGACAATTTGTTAAAAGCTATCGAAAAATCCAAAGATAATTCTTTGGAGCGTGTAGTTTATGCGTTAGGAATACGCCATATTGGTCAGAAAAGTGCAAAATTATTATGTAATGCTATGCTTTCCATTGACAATATTATCCATGCTACTGCAGAAGAACTTTCCGCTATTGAAGGATTTGGCGGTATTATGGCAGAGAGTGTGGTTCATTATTTTTCGCAGGAAAAGAACAGGGAATTAATCCAAAAGTTAAAAGACAGCGGTGTAAAGATGTTGCCCCTTGAAAAGAAAACGGAAAACGGTCAATTCAGCGGAAAAACATTTGTTCTCACAGGAACTCTACCGACTTTGAAACGCAGTCAGGCTAGTGCCATTATAGAAAATGCAGGCGGTAAAGTTGTGTCATCAGTATCCAAAAAGACCGATTATGTTGTGGCAGGGGAAGAAGCAGGCAGTAAACTGACAAAGGCACAGTCTTTAGGCATTACCATTCTTTCGGAAGACGAATTATTATCTCTGGTAAAGCCGTCAGAAAATTAAAACAGGAGCAATATTTTAATGAATGATACGCTTGTTTTGTTAAGCGGACTTTTATTGATTGCTGATTGTGTATTGTGCATTTGCATTTTTCATTCCAGCACAATAAAGCGGGCAAAACCGTCTACACCAGCCAGTGGTTGTGCGTTGACTTTTGCATTGAGTTTTATTTACTGTTCCGTGCTTGCTTGTGTATTGATTTTACTCAAAAATAATATCTATCCTTTTTTCAAACGCCACACGAATGGTAGCCTGTTATTGTTGTCCGTCATAACCATATGGCTTTTACTGTTGCTTACAAGCAGTATATCCGCCAGAAACCGCTATACTATGTCACAAATTGATAAAATGGACGGTAAAACATTTGAAAAAGCCTGTGCGGATATTTTGAAACATCACGGCTTTTCAAAAGTGGAAATAACAGGTCGTTCAGGAGATGGCGGAGTAGATATTTTAGCCTGTAAGGGTAATGTGAAATATGCCATTCAGTGTAAGCGATACAAAAACAAGCTAGGTAATTCTTCTATACAGGAAGTATTTTCAGGCAAAGCCTATTATCATTGTGATAAAGCGGTCGTGATGACCAACAGTTATTTTACTAAACCTGCTATTAAATATGCTAGTCATCTCAATGTAGAACTATGGGACAGAGATTATCTGACAAAACAATTAGCAATCGGCAAGTAAAAATCAGATAGTTATTGTCAAAATCTGCTTACGCAGATTTTGTTTTGAATTTTTATCCATTAAAGGGCTTTGCCCTTTAAAATCCCACAAGGGGCGTTGCCCCTTGACCCCACGAACTTTTTGAAAAAAGTTCGACAAAAACTTTCAAGGCTCACTTCGTTCGGATTTTTCACTAAGTGTCGGCGGTGACAATTAAAAGTTTTTTGTCCACTTTTTTTCAAAAAAGTGGACAGGATTTTTAAGGGCGGTAGCCCTTAAACAGAATAAAGAAGAGGAGAACCATTAAGATGATAAAAAAGATTTCTTTATTACTGACTGTTATGTTGTTGATTGGCAGTATGTCAGCGTGTAAAAAAGGTGACACCAATCCAAATGCAACGCCCTCACAGGTACAGGAACAACAGACGGATTCTCAGAAAACCAGTTCCGATACCGCCACGCAAGAACCAACTCCTACTCAACCGCCTACCGAAGAACCAACAAAAGAACCGTTTGATGTTACCAAAGCCTATGCCAACAAGCCTTATACTGATGAATTTGCCTTACAGCGTATTGACGAAATGCAATATATTGACGATTATTCCCTATATTTTCTCAGTTCGTCAGAGCCGTCACCAATATTTTACGAGGGCTTTTACCGAGAAAGAGGAAAATTCAATGTCAATCTTCAAAATTATGATTACGACCTTGACAATGAAACTGTCAGGCAATATTTTGATGTATACGAATATTCGAAATTAGCCAGTGCAGGAGCAGTAAAAATTCTTGACAGTTTTGCGTGTCACGATAAATCCACAGACCGAGTATTGTATTATTGCTATTACACAATTACTCACTGGAGCGAAAATGAAAAAAATGATACAGTAGATTATTACCGAGATGTCATGACAGTCAGCATAAAAGACAAGACCATTTCCGCACAGGAAAAAATAGCTATCCGAACGGCTTTGGAAATCCCGAAAGAAATTTCAGGAGAACATGATTTCCACAATGTCATTTAAATTAATGCGTAATTCGTAATTCGTAATGCGTAATTATATGTAAAAAAAACAAAGTGAAAGATAATATTATTGTAGATAAAAGTAAAAAATTCCCACCTGTGCGGTTGGAATGATATTCTCATCATATAGCTGTGACAATTAAAAGTTTTGTCCACTTTTTCAAAAGTGGTGGGGTCAAGGGGCAAAGCCCCTTGTGGGATTTTTAAGGGCAAAGCCCTTAACAAAAATCAAACCAAAATTTGCGTAAGCAAATTTTGACAATAACGATTTGATTTTCAACCGCACGAATTACAAAAAAATAACACCTTGAAAGACCTAAAAATCTTTCAAGGTGTTATTTTTTTGTTCTAAGAGAGGAAAGTTGTCCGTATATATATAACAGAAAAAGCAAAGGAGCGTTGTTAAAATGAATGACAGTCTAAAAGAACGATTTAACGAATGTATAAATTGTTTACCGAAGAAATTATATGACATGATATTCAAAATTCCCGATACTATCAAAGCGGAAACACAGGAACTTTCTTTGAGAATAAACAAACCGATTTGTCTGTACGACGGTCACAATATTTATTTTATCCGACAAGACGGCACAATTACACAAAATGATAATACCATAAATCTTTTATATTGTACCAGATACGATATTGAAGAAACATTCTGTAATATTTGCCATCATTCTCTTTACAGCAAGCAGGCGGAAATCAAAAACGGATTTGTCACAATGAATGGTGGACATCGTATAGGTATCAGCGGAACAGCAGTGTATGACAGCAATAATCAAATAACAAATATCAGGGATATATCATCACTGAATATTCGTATAGCCAGAGAAATCAAAGGAATTGCGACAGCACTTTTACGAGTGATAGATTTCAACAGCGGAGGAGTATTGTTATGTGGAGAGCCATCGAGCGGAAAGACAACATTTTTACGGGATATTGCAAGACAATTATCAAAAGACAGGAAAGTCAGTGTAATAGATGAGCGAGGAGAAATTGCGGGGATATACAACGGTGTTTGTCAGAACGATATGGGAATGTGTGATATTTTAAACGGTTACCGCAAGACAGACGGTATTTTACAGGCAATAAGGAGTATGTCACCGCAGGTGATTATTTGTGACGAAGTAGGAAGTTTGCAAGAAGTGGAATGTATTGCCGAAAGTCTGAACAGTGGAGTAAAAGTGGTAGCGTCCGTACATTGCCGAAACAAAGAGGAATTTTTCCACAAACCGCAGACTTTGAATTTATTACATACCCGTGCATTTGCCCATATTGTTTTTCTGGATAACAGAAAGTATGCAGGACAGATACAAAAAATTTATTCATTAAAGGAGCTGGAATATGATGAAAGCCATAGGTTGTCTGATGATAATATCAAGCACAACGCTGACAGGATATTATCTTTCCATAGTCATAAAGAAGCGGATAAGATTGTTTGAGGAGCTTGCCTTGTTCAGTGAAAATATAGCGTCAGCGATACGCTATCAGGGGGCGGATTTATATTATCTGATAGAGAGCGAAAGCAGGCAGATGAACACATCTTTCACCAAAAAAATTACAGCATATTTACAGCAGACAACCAACATAAAGGAATGTTTTGAAAAAATATTACAGGAAATATCATTCAGTCACGGACTTTCCAAAGAGGACAAATCTGTAATTATGCAATTTGCGGTGAAGCTGGGAACTACTGATACAGAGGGGCAACTCAATCACTGTCAGTATTATCAGAAAATCTTTTCAGGTAAAGCCCGAAGATTACACGATGAAAGCCTGTCCAAGAGCAAATTATATCGTTCATTAGGGTTTTTCAGCGGTCTTGCCGTAGCCGTTGTTTTAGTTTAAGGGCTACCGTCCTTAAAAATCCTGTGTCAAGGGTTGCCCCCTTGACAATCCCGCCCACTTTTTTGAAAAAAAGTGGACAAAAAACTTTTAATTATCACAGCTGAATCTTTGATAAAAATTCGAACGAAGTGAGCCGGAAAAGTTTTTGTCGAACTTTGAGGGCAAGTTCGTGGGGTTCAGGGGCAAAGCCCCTGTTTGTGTTGTTAAGGGCGAAGCCCTTAACTTAGGGGTGCGGGGGCGAAGTCCCCGCGAAATCCAATTACGAATTACGCATTGTTAAAGGGTTGGGGAAAAATCAATGGAAGTAGATTTAATATTCAAGATTGCGACAATAGGAATTATTGTAGCGGTGCTTAATCAGGTACTGATACGCAGTGGCAGAGAAGAACAGGCAATGATGACAACATTAGCAGGATTGATAGTGGTGTTGCTGATGATAGTTCAGCAAATCAGCGGATTGTTCGACACTATCAAGACGCTTTTCGGATTTTGAGTATGAATATAGCAGGAATATGTATCATAGCGGTAGCAGGGTCAGTGATAGCATTGACTTTGAAAAATACTTTACCGCAGTATGCGTTAGTACTTACGCTTTCAGCAGGAATAATGATAGTTCTGGCAATTTGTACAGCATTGCCGAATGTTATCGACAGAATGAACACATTGATGGCTTTAGCAGAAGTCAGCAGTAAGCATAGTGAGATATTATTCAAATCCATAGGAATATGTTTTATCAGTCAGTTTTCGGCAGATATCTGTAAAGATGCAGGAGAAAGTGCGTTGTCAGGAAAAGTAGAGCTGGCAGGAAAAATCATGATATTGATTTGTGCATTACCGCTGATAGAAGAAGTGCTGAATACAGCGTCAGCATTGTTAGGGGCATGAAGTACAAAATACAAGGTGACAGAAAATGAAGAAAGCAGTTATTTTTATGATAATCATTATTTTTACAGGTTGTTTGTCGCTGAAAGTATCAGCGGTCAATTCGACATCAGAGCAAGACCTTTATGAGCGTGAGTATGAATTGTCGGGAGCAGAAACGCTGACGGACGCATTACCTCATGATATCCGGAAGCAACTGGAAGATATAGGCATTAATTCTCCCAGCTGGCAGGAATTAAATTCGTTGTCGTTTTCAGAGATAGGAAACAAGATTACCGATATATTACAGGAACAGTCATTCATGCCGTTGAGTGTACTGGTCAAGATTACAGGTGTCATTTTATTGGTAGCGTTGATAGAAAGTGTGAAAAATTCCTTTTCCTCAAGTACATTGAGTACGGTGATAAACAGTATATCTGTAATGACGGTAAGTGTTGTACTGATACGACCGCTTAGTGAAGTGATTGCCTATGCAGTGAATGTCATTAATGTTTCGGCAGATTTTATGGCAGTATTTTTGCCGATAATGGCAACGGTAATGATTTCGTCAGGGCAGATTTTGCAGGGAGGAGGGAATTACCGTATTGTCATGTGGGCAGGGACGGTTGTATCACAGGTTGCCAGAAGAATACTGGTACCGTTGCTGAACATTTTTCTGGGGATTTCGGTTGTGGGAGGGATTTCGGAGAGGATTAATTTAAACGGATTTTGTGAACTGACGAGTAAAGTCATCAGATGGGTATTGACTTTTGTGATGTCGGTATTTACAGCGATACTCACTATGCAAAGTATCATAGCAGTATCAGGTGACAGTGCCAGTGTCAGGGCAACAAGATTTGCGATAAGCAGTTTTGTACCGTTGGTAGGAGGTGCATTGAGTGAAGCCTATCAGACAGTACGGTCGTGTATGGGTATGCTGAAATCAGGAGTAGGGGTATTTTCGATTATAGCAACAGGGATTATCTATTTGCCAGCGGTGTTGTCGTGTATATTATGGCTGATAGCGATGAATATAGCGATAGCGTTGGCAGGTGTTTTCGACAGCGGACAGATAATCCGACTGTTACGCAGTACAGCAAGTGTTATCAGTACACTACTGGCAATTTTGTTATGTTGTATGATGATATTCATTATATCATCAACAGTCATGCTGATGATAGGGGGAAGTTCTTCATGACAGAAGTGAGTACATGGGCAAATACTATCTGTACTGTAGCGATGTTGTGTGTGTTGTGTGAAATGGTAATACCGCAAGGCAATGTTGCCAGAGTACTGCATTTTGTTCTGGGAATGTTTTTAATTATCACCATATTGATACCGATTTCCAAAGCAGTACATACAAAAATTGATTTCAAAAAAGATATTGCCATGACAGAAGAAGATAACATCAGAATTTCGGCAATGGACGATTTAAGCATTGCCTACGGAAAAGAAGTGATAGAAAATCTGATTAAGGAAACGCTGGAAGAAAATGAGCTGACTTATGAGAAAATAGCGGTAACAATGGATAGTTCAGGGGGCAAACGCATAGATATGATAAAGGTGATAATTTATACAGACATCAGCGAACGAAACCGTTGGAAAGAATATCAGCAATGTATAAAAGAGAAAACAGGTATACAACCTACAGTCTGTACGGAGTGAAAGAGCATGGAAGAAAACAAGACCTTTTGGGAAAAGATGAGTGACCGTTTAAACAATACCCATACAGTGAGAATTATTGTGGCGTGTGGTATACTGGGGATTGTGTGTATATTATTTTCCTCATTTTTTTCAGACAGCAAGGCGAAAAAAAAGGAAGATACAGAAAGTAATCCGCAAGAAGTTTCCTATGTCAGCCTGACACGCTATGAAAACGAACTCAGACAGAATTTAGCAGAAATCATATGCAGTATTCAGGGAGCAGGCAGTACAAAAGTGATGTTGACGATGGAAAGTACAGTTGAACAGGTGTACGCAACAGATAAAAGCGTCACGCAAAAGGACAGCAACAATACCCGTCAGACAGATACCGCTGATAACAAAGATTTGTCTACCCAAAGTACCTATATTACGGTTGAACTTTCAGACGGAACACAACAGACGGTACTTGTCAAAGAAATTCAGCCGAAAGTCAGAGGTGTTCTGGTGGTATGTGAAGGAGGCGACAACGAAATTGTCAAGGAAAAAGTGACAGACGCAGTAACCAAAATGTTAGATATTTCATCATCAAAAGTAAGCGTAGCACCGCTTGCCAAATAAGGAGGAATTTTTTATGAAAATCGGAAAAAGACAACTCATACTCACAGGACTGGTACTGGCATTAGGAACAGCAGTATATCTCAACTGGCAGTTTTCCGCTAACAGTGATTTGTTACAAGGAGCAGATACAGTCAGTGTTTCCAAAGAACTGGGTCAGGCAGAATTTGTCAACACATCGGTCAGTCAGAAAAGCAACACCAAAGAAGAATCTACACAGAAGTCCACACAAAAATCCACCGACAAAGCAATTCAACCCACAGAAAATATAGCACAGACCTCTAACATGATACCCGAACCAACCACATCAGCCAAAACAGAAGAAAATACCACCGAACAACAAACTCAACCATCTACCGAAAAGAAATCGGGTGATGAATATTTTGCACAGGCGAAACTCAACCGCAAACAGACACAGGATAAAATTTTAGAGATGGCGAAAGATGTTTTAAAAGCGGTAGAAAGCGATGAAAACGCCAAAGCACAGGCAATTCAGCAAGCAACCGAACTGGCACTGTTGATGGAACAGCAGGCTAATATTGAAAATTTAATCAATGCTAAAGGATTTCCTGAAAGCATGGCATTCATACAGAATAATCAATGCAGTGTCATTGTAAAAGATGACGAACTGACATCAGAAGAAGCTATGATTATCAAAGACATAGTCACCACACAATCCAAAGTAACCGCCGATAAAGTAAAAATTGTGGCAGTAGGCTGAAAAAGACCATCACTCTTGTTTTAATGGAGTGATGGTCTTTTTGTTAGGGATTACATTTCTGACAAGGGGAATAGCCGTCAGCCAGTGCTTGTGATAAATTATCCGTTGTAGCATAATTTTGAGGAGCTATTTTTCTTACAGAATTACAAGTAGGCAGGTGTACTTTTTTAGTTTTGGTATTTAGTACATAAGCGGAAGTATTTTGCTGTTCAGCATTGTCATAAGTCTGAAAATTGCTTTTCTTTGAATTGTTAGATTGTTGTGGAGAGGTTGCTTTTGGTGTAGGTTTTTCAGTAGGTTTTTCAGTGAGGATTTCGGTTGGTTTTTGTGTAGGTTTTTCAGTGGGAATTTCAGTTGGTTTTTGTGTAGATTTTTCAGTGAGAATTTCAGTTGGTTTTTGTGTAGGTTTTTCAGTGAGAATTTCAGTTGGTTTTTGTGTAGGCTTTTCAGTGAGAATTTCAGTTGGTTTTTGCGTAGATTTTTCGGTAATCATTTCGGTAGCAGTAGATTGTGTATTGGGTTCAGAAACGGTTGTAGGGGTATACAGACTGGTATTTGTGGTTTTGGAAGTTTCGCCACAGGCACTCAGGAGCATTATACCAGAAATCAGAAATGACAATAATATTTTATTTTTCATGCTATAATCTTCTTTCTTATACTATAAATGAGCAAATCTAAAAATTGCACAAAAATAAATAAAGACAACGGCTCCAAAATGAGTTACAATGGAGTTGCACACCAACCAAAGGAACAC
>CACWNY010000032.1 GCA_902762375.1 uncultured Ruminococcus sp.
TATCAGGGGCGTTGCCCCTGAACCCCACGAACTTTTTGAAAAAAGTTCGACAAAAACTTTTAATTGTCATAGCTATACCTTGAGATAACAATCCGAACGCAATGAGCCTTGAAAGTTTTTTGTCCACTTTTTTTCAAAAAAGTGGGCGGGATTTTTAAGGGCGGCAGCCCTTAAACAGGGGTTCGGGGACAGCATCCCCGAAAGCAGAAAGGAAGGGTGTTATGGCAACACTGAAATACGATAAAAATGGCAGACTGCTGTTTACTAAAGAAATGAAAAAGGAATATACTGTACTGTTACCACAGATGGCATCTATACAGTTTCGTATCATGAAAAGAGTTCTTGACGAATATGGCTACAATACCGTACTGCTGGAAACTAATGGTCCTGAAATTGCTCAGACAGGTTTGAAATATGTCCATAACGATACTTGCTATCCTGCACTATTGGTTATCGGACAGTTCATCAATGCGTTGCAAAGCGGTAAGTATGATGTCCACAAAACTGCTTTGCTCATCACTCAGACAGGTGGTGGTTGCCGTGCGTCCAACTATATTCATTTGCTGAGAAAAGCTCTCAAAAAAGCGGGACTGGAGTTTGTCCCCGTTATTTCGTTGAATATTTCGGGACTGGAGAAAAATCCTGGATTTACTCTCACTTTACCAATGGCACGAAAATTAATCGGTGCTCTAGTCTATGGCGATACCCTGATGTTACTCAGCAATCAGACAAAACCTTACGAAGTTCATAAAGGCGAAAGTATGGCTTTGGTGGATAGCTGGATTGAAAATATTGTCGGTCAGTATAAAGAGGGTCGTGGATTTAAACTCGAACAGCAAAAACAAAATCTTGATGATATGGCAAAATCCTTTTCCAATATCGAAAGAACTATTGTCCCTAAAGTAAAAGTGGGTGTTGTAGGAGAAATCTATGTCAAATATGCACCGCTCGGCAATAACAATCTTGAAGCCTTTCTTGGGGAACAGGGTTGTGAAGTCTGTGTACCCGGTATTATGGGATTTGCCTTGTTCAAACTGGATAACCGTCTACAAGATATCGAACTTTACGGCGGTAATAAAGTGAAATATATGGCATTAAGTAAGGCGTATGACTATCTGGAAAAAATGGAAAATCTCATTGTAGAATGTGCGGTCAAGTACGGCTTTAATCCGCCTGGAAAGTATAGTCATCTGAAAAATCTTGTCAAAGATGTAGTCGGACTTGGCAATAAGATGGGTGAGGGGTGGCTTCTGACCAGCGAAATGCTTGAACTTGCCGAAAGCGGTTATCCGAATATCGTCTGTACACAACCGTTCGGTTGTTTGCCTAACCATATTGTCGGCAAGGGCATGATTAGAAAAGTCAAAGAACTTAATCCCAATGCCAATATCGTTGCCATTGACTATGACCCCGGAGCAACCAGAGTTAATCAGGAAAACCGTATCAAATTAATGCTGGCTATCGCCAATGAAAATCTGCAAAACCGACTTGATGAAGAAAATAAAAAATCGATGGTTAAAAAAGTCAAAATCAGAACCACTGTGTCGGATAAGAAATAATATTACTTTTGGAGAAGATTTATGGATAAAATAGCAGTACTCATTCCTTGTTACAACGAAAGTCAGACGATTGCTAAAGTGGTCAGTGATTACCAAAAGGCATTGCCCGAAGCGACTATATATGTATACGACAACAATTCAAAAGACGGTACAGCCGAAATTGCGGAAAAAGCAGGTGCTGTTGTCAGATACGAATATAAACAGGGTAAAGGAAATGTCATCAGAAGAATGTTCCGTGAAATTGACGCTCAGTGCTACATTATGATTGACGGTGATGATACCTATCCCGCAGACTCTGCAAGAGAAATGGCAGATAAAGTATTGAACCGTCATGTAGATATGGTAGTCGGTGACAGATTATCCTCTACCTATTTCACCGAAAATAAACGCCCCTTTCATAACTTTGGCAACAGTATTGTAAGAAAAAGTATCAACTTTCTTTTTGAGAGCGATATCAAAGATATTATGACGGGCTATCGTGCATTCAGTTATCAGTTTGTCAAGAGTTTTCCCGTACTTTCTAAGGGGTTTGAAATCGAAACGGAAATGAGTATTCATGCCATAGATAAGAATATGTTTGTAGAAAATGTTGTCGTGCAGTACAAAGACAGACCCGAAGGCAGTGAATCCAAACTCAATACCTATTCTGACGGTATGAAAGTTCTTAAAACTATCATCAACTTATTCAGAAATTATAAACCACTTGCCTTTTTCGGTATTATTTCTTTATTATTGATGATTATTGCTTTGATATTTTTTATTCCTGTATTCATCACCTACTGTAAAACAGGTCTTGTACCGAATTTTCCGACACTTATTGTGTGTGGATTTGTGGTCATTGCTTCTATACAGTCCTTTTTTTCGGGTCTGATTTTGCAGAATATCATCAAGAAAAATAAACAGGATTTTGAAATGCGTCTGATTGAAATTCAAAAAGATTATCACCAGTCTGTTATGGAATAGTTCTAAATATTTATCTAAGGTTAAGCTATGACAATTAAAAGTTTCGGTCAAGCCTTTTCAAAGGCTTGTGGGGTCAAGGGGCAAAGCCCCTTGTGGGATTTTTAAGGGCGAAGCCCTTAAACAATTTTGACATAAAAAAAGACTGTAAGCCTATTGCCTGCTTACAGTCTTTTTTTATTATGGATAAAAATTTATTTGACGGTTACCTCACAACTTGCTGTTTTACCGTTATGAGTAGTCACTGTGATAACAGATGTACCTGATTTTTGTGCCACGATTTTACCTGTGCTATAAACTCTTACGACATCTGGATTACTGCTCGTCCACTTATAGGAGGTAGCGGAATTTGCGGAAAGAGTTTTCTTGAATGTATAGTTAGAATTGACATTCAATGTCAGTGTTTCCTTATCGAGGGTAATGCTTTCGGGTGCTTTCTTGACATTGACTTTACAGGTTGTTGTTTTACCGTCAGTTGTTCTGGCGGTGATGGTTACTGTACCGACTTTTTTACCGACAACCGTACCGTTTTTATTTACGGTTGCGATAGTTTTGTCACTTGAACGCCAGGTAACATTCTGTAATGCGTCAGCAGGAGTAACTGTTGCCTGAAGATGATATTTCTGGTCGATACCAATATTGATAGCCGTCTTGTTGAGGGCAACGCTTTCGGCAGGGGGAACAACCATCTTGTCAAGAACAGTGTCGGCTAAAGTTTCTTTCATGATGTCAGCGATATCATGATGTCCCTGTGCATTGGGGTGAGGGTCGAAATTACATTCGTTGCTGATACCATAAACATCGACATATACACAGCCTTTTTCGTCAGCGACTGTCTGTAATTTTTCGTTGAGAGAAAGAAGAGAAGGTTCAATATTTTTTCCCACAAGGAGATACTGCATAGGATAAGCCACTTCATCAGAAACAATCGCCAGTAACTGTGTCATTTTTTCTTTGTTCTGTTGTTTGAGTTTTGCCACACGCTGTTTGAGTTCAGCTACATATTGAGAATATTTATCCACTTTTTCTTCTGTTTCTTCATCAGACAATAATTCTACTTCATCATCAGTATCCAGTTTTTGTCCGCATACTTCTTCTGCGGCTCTTGTAAAGATATTCTTGATAACGGTAGCCATGTCATAGACCTGTCCGTCACAGACCAGAGAGTTGCCGTAAGGGTTGAACATACCGATTAAAGCAATATCCGTATCACTGTTTACTGTCTGTACAGCGTCAACGACCTTTTTTACATTTTCGGCGGAATTGCTGACATAACTGTCGGTATCATTGACAAGACTGCTCATATAAGTAGCGGCTTCTGTAATGGTTTCATAGGTGATGTTGTCTTTATTATTTTCGATAATATTTTTTCCGGACTGTATAGCCATATCAACACCAAAACCAGCCACTACCATAATCATAGACGCTCCGGCTGCCTTTAAAATAGGATTTTCGTTTGCCATCATAGGCATAAGCATTTCCAGAACAATATCATTTCCGCCAAGCTGTATACTTACCAGTTCTGCTTGGGGAAGATACTGCATGAAAAAGTCATGATATTTTGACATTGCCTGAATACCGTATTCGCCCAAAAATCCTCCGACAACAGCGGTTGCCATATCACTGTGGAAATTTTCGCTGAGAATAGCCTGTGCAACATCTTCAGCACGGAAACCTGTTGTAGAAAGATTGGTTGCGGTTGTGGTATAACCTCTTTCCTTTCCCCATTCTGCCAGATAAGTTCCGAAAACCTGTGCATAAGCCTCTTGTATAGGATTGGCAATCAAATCTTCTGTAATAACAAATGCGGGGTCAGCCCTCATGGAAGCGGCTGTGCCGTCACTGGATAAACCGAAACCAGCGGCAATACTGTCACCCAAAGCGACATAGTCGTAAGTTTTGGCAGGTTTTGTTTCTTCTGCCGTAGCGATAAGGGTAGCCGAACTGCTTACCATGACAGTGGATAAGACGACAGCTAAAATTTTTTTAAATTTCATGATAAACCTCCGAGATTTATTTCTGTCTATGTGGTTGAAAATGAAATAGCTACTGTCAAAATTTGCTTACGCAAATTTTGTTTTGTATTTGGGGGAGTTTAAGGGCTTTGCACAGTGTCTGTGTTCCCAACCCTTAAAAATCCCACAAGGGCAATGTCGTCAACTTAAGAAAAAAGCCTTTTCAAAATAATATATTGCTGTCATTCTGAGGAGCAAAAGCAACGAAGAATCTTCAAAAGATTCCTGCCCACAAGGGCAATGTCATCAACTTAAGAAAAAAGCCTGTTTGAAATAATATATTGCTGTCATTCTGAGGAGCGAAAGGAAAGCGACGAAGAATCTTATTAAGATTCCTCACTATGTTCGGAATGACACTCTTAAGTTGATGACATTGCCCACAAGGGGGTTTGCCTCTGAACCTCACCACTTCCCCAAAAGTGGACAAAACTTTTCAGTGTCATAGCTATACAATGGGAATATTATTTCAACCACACAGATAAGTGATTTTTTTGTTATTTGACTGTTACCGTACAGCTTGCTGTTTTACCGTTGTGAGTAGTAACGGTGATAACGGTTGTACCAGATTTCTGAGCAACAATTTTACCTGTGCTGTATACTCTTGCGACATCAGGGTTACTGCTTGTCCACTTGTAAGAAGTTGCGGAGTTGGCAGAGATAGTTTTCTTGAAAGTATAGTTGGAATTGACTTTCAGTGTCAGAGTTTCTTTATCGAGAGTAATACTTTCGGGAGCTTTTTTGACATTGACTTTACAAGTTGTGGTTTTGCCGTCAAAAGTGGTTGCCGTAATGGTTACTGTACCTGTTTTCTTACCTGTAACAACACCGTTAGCGTCAACGGTAGCAAGTTTCTTATCGCTTGTACTCCATTTGACATTCTGCAATGCGTCAGACGGAGAAACGGTTGCCTTGAGGGTATATTTCTGACCTACACCAATATTAACGGCTGTTTTGTTCAGAGCAACGCTTTCGGTAGGAGTGACAACCATTTTCTTTTCGATAACAGGTGTCAGAGTGGTTTCCATAAATTCAGCAATTTCCTTATGTCCCTGTGCTTTGGGGTGAGGGTCAAGGTCAAGTTCATTACTGATACCGTAAACATCAACAAATGTTGCGTTTTCTTTTTCAGCCATAGCTTTCAGTTTTTCGTTGAGGAGTGTCATTTGCGGGTCAACATTCTTGCCTGCGATTAAATACTGCAAAGGATAAGAAATTTCTTCTGATACGATAGTCAGGAGCTGTGCCATTTTTTCTTTACTTTGCTGTTTGATTTTGGCAACACGCTGTTTAAGTTCAGCAACATGTTCGGAACAATCTTCCGCTTTTTCTTCTGTTTCGCTGACAGGTAATATTTCGGGTTCATCAGGGTTCAGTTTTTTACCGCATATTTCTTCGGCTGCTTTGGTAAAGATATTCTGAATAATAGTAGCCATATCATAGGTCTGTCCTTCGTATACCAAAGAGTTGCCGTAAGGGTTGAACATACCGATTAAAGCAATATCCGCATTGCTGTTGACACTCTGAACGGCATCGACAACCTGTTGTACACCGTTAGCAGAATTTTCCACATACATTTCGGCGTTTTTCTGTACATTGCTCATATAAGTAGCGGCTTCAGTAATGGTCTGATAGTTGATTTTATCTGAATTGTTGCTCAATATCTGCAATCCACCTCCCAGTGCGGTAGTGGTATCGCAACCGAACAATGTCAGCATAAGAGAAATACAGGTAGCCTGCAAAACAGGATTGTCAGAATTTAACATGGGAACAAGGATTTCCATAACGATATCGTTACCGCCAAGCTGTATGCTGACTAAATCCGCTTTTGTCAGATATTGGGTATAAAGGTTATGATAGTTACTTAAAGCATTGCTTCCGCCTTCACCGACAAATGTTTCCAGAATCCAAGTGGCAATCTCACCTTTGTAACCGTCTGTTAAAATTGTTTTTGCGACATCTGTTGCACGATAAGCGGTGGAAGATAAGTTGGTAGCGGTGGTTGTGTAACCTCTTTCTGCACCCATTTCGGCAAGATAGTTACCAAATATCTGTGCATAAGCGTTCTGTACAGGGTTGGCAATCAAATCTTCTGTCAGGATTAACGCAGGGTCAGTAGCTAAAGCTGTTGCCGAACCATCACTTGACAAACCAAATCCTGCAGCGATACTGTCACCTAATGCAACATAGTTATAGGTTTTTGTGGGTTTACTTTCTTCCGCTGTAGCCACTACACAAGCGATATTGCCAAGCATAATCGCTGAAAGGGCAACAGAAAGAATTTTTTTCAGTTTCATACGGAAACCTCCTTAAAGATTCTTTATTTCATCTTTACTTATCTTTGTACGGGTGACTGTGCCGTTCTCCGAATAATTGACAAAGTAAAGATAATTTTCGTCACAAGGTGCGTAGTAGCCCTCATAATCATGGGCAAGAAGAATATAATCTCTTTTGCTGGTAACTTCACCGAGTTCAAACTCTGTATAGAACTTAATCGCTTTGAGCGGATATTTCTTACAGAAATACTCGACTAATTCCGCTTTTGGTGTATCGCAGTTGGGGTCAAGAATAATCTGTCCGACAACATCATGTCCGCCCTTATCATTCTTAAAGGCACTGATTTCCCATTCAAGAATAGGGTCAGCTTTATCCAGAGAATATTCAATTAAGAACAGGTAAACTCTTTCGCCTTTTTCGTTGATGTAGGAGTCAGAAGCACGACCTAAAATATTATAAGAGCCGTCTGCGTGTCTTACGGCGATATCTCCTGTAACACCCCATTTTGTACCGTTTTCGTCTATGTACCATCTTTGAGCGGTAGCTTCGGGATTGTTCAGATAGCGGTCAGCGGCAGCAGGAGATGTGGCATGGAGATTGGCAAGCACTTCATTTTCTGTAACGAGATTGCCGTTATCGTCAACCAGTTTGACATGAACAAACGGTTCTAACGGCAGACCTGTTTCGTTGGTTTTAGTTTCTTCGTTCATGAAGTAGGTAACTAAAGTAACGCCACCCTCTTCACTTGCACCGCCTCCCAAAGAAAAACGGATTTTACAGCCGTTGGCTTTTAACCATTTGTCGATTTTGTAGACAGCACTTTTGGTAACGGGTTCACCGCCAGAGGCAGGACGGGTTAAATTAGCCAGTGCGTCAGGAGCAATAACGCCTTGTTTTACCGCTGACAAGAAGAAACTTGCGGTAGCGATAACATTGTTGCACTGTGTGGCAGATAAGTCCCTTGCAAAAGCGTTCTTATTATAGATAGGTTGGGGAACAAGTGTACCGCCTCTTGCCAATGTCATGATAGCACAACATCTTTCGCCTGTCATATGGGTCATCGGGATAGCCTGGAAACATCTTTCGCCGACATAGTTCTGGGTATTCAGTCCGGCGTGCATTTCCACATAAGCATTTAAAGAAAATTCTTTATAGACAACACATTTCGGATTGCCTGTTGTACCGCTTGTATAATAGTAACTGATATCACGGTCTAAATCAGTAGGTCCGTAGGGGAGAGGAATATCACTTTTTTCGCCGGCTTTTTTGAGGTCGTCCAGTTTGATAAATTCCACACCTTTGACTTTATCCAAATTCATCAGACAGTGCATAATCTGATTGATGTCAAAGACTTCCTGCATTTTTTTCGGCATTTCGGAAGTATCCAGAAACATTCCTTTTTTATCTTCAGGTAAGTAATCATCAAGGCTCATTACGATAACTTTTTCAATACTGCTGTTTTCCAGATGGTCAACAAAGTAGGGTAAAAAAGCGTCCAATGTAACAATAATGTTAGATTTTTTATCTGAGGTATAAAGCTGGAAATCGTTTTTCAGAAACAGAAAGTTAACATTGTTGCTGATAGCATTGATAAAGTTACACGCAAACAAAAGCATAAGATTTTCAATACTGACAGGCATACAAAGAGTAACGACATCTCCCTCTTTAACTCCTGCTAACTTTAAGGCTCTTGCATAAGCATCACGCAATGCTGGTAATTCTCTGTAGGTAATCACTGTTCCGTAAAAGTCGAACGCTTCACCGTCAAGGTTATCCTGATTGAATGTCATGATATTATCAAAGATATTCATATTATAAATACTTACACCATTGATAACACGGTCTACTTTTGCCCATTCGGGAAACTTTCTTTGAATGGTGCAGGTATTGATGTTGGTTGGTTTTCTCATAAATACATCCTTTCTGTTAATTGAATTAATACGGTTTTATATTAGCATACCCTTTCTAAAAAGTCAATTATTTTTTAGATATATAATGTAATATTAAAATAGATAATTTTGCCATTAACTGATACATATATTGACTAAAATAGATATATTATAATGTTATTATATCATATGATAAAATTTAAAAAGAAAAACTTTCCACCTAAGCGGTTGAATATCAGGTAATTAATGTCAAAATTTGCTTACGCAAATTTTGTTTTGAGTTTTTATCCATTAAAGGGCTTCGCCCTTTAAAATCCCACAAGGGGCTTTGCCCCTTGACCCCACGAACTTTTTGAAAAAAGTTCGACAAAAACTTTTAGTTGTCATAGCTGGAGATTGTTTTTCTATAATTACAAATTACGCATTCTGCTCAGGTGGAGATTTTGGAGTGACTTTTTAAGTTTTTGTGTATTTTGTTTTAATTCAAAATAAATATTCTCACGCAAAAATAAGAAAGAATAAATCGTATAAAATACCATACGATTTATTCTTTCTGAAATATAATATTATCCGAATAAAGAATAAATGACTATTCCCACAATAATCAATATTAAAGCAATGATTTTTTTTCTGTTCATTTTTTCTTTGAAAATCTTCACGCCGAAAAAGGTAACATAAATATAGCTTGTAGCTTCCAATACAGGACCCATAGAAAGCGGTATACCTTTGTAGGCAATGATAGATAACAGCGTGGCAATAAAGAAAATGAAATAGGCAAAAATTACTAAGGGATTAAGATATTCTTTAATACGGCTGTCATATTTTTTGACGGCAGATTTTTTTAACATCACCTGAGATATTGCACTGATGAAAACACCTAACAATACAATCAAAGCATAACTGATACTAAAATTCATAATTTCCGTTCCTCATTTTCATCTTCATCTCCATACGAATACAGTACAACACCACAGATGACAATGATTGCTCCTATCACTTTGCCAATGGTGATAGTTTCCTGAAAAAATACCAGTCCCCAGACCAGCCCCCAGACAATCGTGACGGCTTTATTGGAAAATGCGGTTGTCAGCGGTAATCTTTTGATAATCTGTTGCCACCCTATCGCATAAAATCCTAACAGAAAAATAATCATTCCGTAATATAAACAAAATTCTTTGCTTAAAAAGGTTGTTCCTGATGCCTTTTTACTGCATACACCACTGAAAGAGTAAATCATCAGCATTAAATGAAGTAAAATAAAAGTCTTGATTTTTTCATAAGTTGTTTTCAAGGCAAATCCTCTGCTTTCAAAGTCAGTTTGTTTTTATGTGCAGTATTGTATTCAGCGGTAAAAGGTTTTGATACATTCTGCTACTTTTTCCACATCACTATCTTTTAAACCGTAATACATCGGCAATCTTAACAGTCTTTCACTTTCTTTGGTGGTATACTTATCCTCACCAGAAAATCTACCGTACTCTTCTCCTGCGGGTGCGGAGTGAAGCGGAACATAATGGAATACGGTACTGATTTCATTCTTTTTCAGATAAGTAATCAAAGAAGTTCTTTCAGTGATATCTTTTGCTTTGATATAGAACATATGAGCGTTGTGTGTACATTCTTCGGGGATAAAGGGAAGTTCAATTTTTCCGTCTTGCTGTAAAGGTTTCAGCAGTTCATAATAGAGGTTCCAGCTTTTCATTCTGTCATCGTATATTTCCTGAGCCTTGCACAACTGTGCGTATAAAAAGGCAGCGTTCAGTTCACTGGGCAGATACGACGAACCCGGTGCAACCCATGTATATTTATCAATCTCTCCACGAAAGAAACGACTGCGGTTTGTTCCCTTTTCACGGATAATTTCCGCCTGTCCTATATCTGCGGTATCTTTTATCAGCAAAGCACCGCCTTCTCCCATAGAAATATTTTTCGTTTCATGAAAACTGTAACACCCAAAATCTCCTATTGTTCCAAGTGGTCTGCCTTTATAGGTACTCATAATTCCCTGTGCAGCGTCCTCAACGACTTTCAGGTTATATTTGTCGGCAATAGTCATGATGGTATCCATCTCACAGGAAACACCTGCATAGTGTACAGGGACAATCGCTTTTGTTTTCGGTGTGATAGCTTCTTCGATGAGTTTTTCGTCCATATTCATGGTATCGGGACGGATATCCACAAATACAGCCGTTGCTCCACGCAATACGAACGCATTTGCAGTAGATACAAAAGTATAAGACGGTAAAATGACTTCATCGCCGGGCTGGATATCCAGAAGAAGTGCTGCCATTTCTGTTGCGTGTGTACATGATGTTGTGAGTAAGGCTTTGGCAGTTCCTGTTTGTTTTTCAATCCACTCGTTGCACAGTTTTGTATATTTCCCATCTCCGCTGATTTTTCGTAATTGCAAAACATCAGCAATATTTTCTTTCTCTCCGCCTACTACGGGTGGCACATTAAACGAAATCATAATCCTTTGAATAGCTCCTTAGAATAATGTACACTTTTTTGTGGTTGAACTTTACCGTTAAAAATGTCATTTTTTATTGTAACATATGCACTGCTGATTTTCAAGCATTTTTACGCCTGTTTTCGAAATGATTTCAGGATATCTTGACAGGATAAGTCGTATATGATAAAATCTACACGAATATTTGAAAAATGGGAGTGGTCATTCCAATGTACAAGGATATGTTAGACACAATAGGATTTGTCGGAAATTACGATGATGAAGTAGCGTCTGCAATGGGCAAAGAACTGAAAAGACAACAAAGAAATCTGGAGTTGATAGCATCTGAAAATATTGTTTCGCCTGCGGTAATGGCAGCGATGGGAAGTGTGCTGACCAACAAATATGCCGAAGGTTATCCTGGAAAGCGTTATTACGGTGGTTGTCAGTGTGTAGACATTGTAGAGGAGATTGCCAGAAAGCGTGCCTGTGAACTTTTCGGAGCAGAACATGCCAATGTACAGCCACATTCAGGGGCTCAGGCAAACATGGCAGTATATTTTGCTATGTTGAAACCCGGAGATACCGTAATGGGAATGAACCTTAGCGAAGGCGGACATCTTACTCACGGTTCACCTGTCAATATGTCGGGAAAATACTTCAACTTTGTTTCCTACGGTGTAGACCCTGTTACCCACAGAATTGATTATGATAAGGTACTGGAAATTGCAAAAGAATGTAAACCTGCTATGATTGTAGCAGGAGCAAGTGCTTATCCCAGAATTATTGATTTCAAGAAATTCCGTGAAATTGCTGATGAAGTCGGAGCATATCTGATGGTAGATATGGCACATATTGCAGGACTGGTTGCCGCAGGTGTACACCCGAACCCCGTAGAATACGCTCACTTTGTGACTACCACTACCCATAAGACTTTGAGAGGTCCTAGAGGCGGTTTAATTCTTTGTAAAGAAGAACATGCAAAACTTATCGACAAAGCTATATTTCCAGGAACACAAGGTGGTCCTTTAATGCACACGATTGCCGCAAAGGCAGTCTGTTTGGGTGAGGCACTCAAGCCTGAATTTAAGGCATACGGAGAACAGATTGTCAAAAACTGTAAGGCACTTGCTGACGGTCTGCTTAAAAGAGGTCACAAACTTGTCAGTGGCGGTACGGACAACCATGTTATGCTTCTTGATTTGCGTGATACCGACCTTACAGGTAAAGAACTGGAACACCGTCTTGACGAAGTGTATATTACTGTTAATAAAAACACCGTTCCTAATGAACCCAGAAGTCCGTTTGTTACAAGCGGTATCCGTATCGGTACAGCAGCAGTAACCACAAGAGGTCTTGTGGAAGAAGATATGGAAAAAATCGCTGAATATATTTCTATGGTCATCAATGACTTTGAAGGTAATGCCGAAACAGTCCGTCAAGGTGTAAATGAAATCTGCAAAAAATATCCTTTGTATGAATAATTCGTAATTATAGAAAAATCACTTATAGCTATGACAATTAAAAGTTTTGTCCACTTTTTCAAAAGTGGTGGGGTTCAGGGGCAAAGCCCCTGAGCGGGATTTTAAAGGGCGGCAGCCCTTTAACTCCCCATAAAAATCCAAAATCTGCGTAAGCAGATTTTGTCAATAATTACCTGATTTTTAACCGCTCAGGCAGAAAATTGTAATTTACTATAAGAAAGAAGGATTATGTATGAAAATTTGTCCGAACTGTCAGCGTACTGTTGAGGATAATTCAGCGGAATTTTGTCCTGAATGTGGTGCAACTCTGCAACAACAGGAAAACCATGTTCCTGTTGGTACGGTCAATATCAAAAAAGATGTTCCTCCACAAAATAATAATATACCTCCTCAAAATGGCAATATTCCCAATATGAATATGCCTCCTCAAGGGAATGGTATTCCTCCTATGCCGAATACTACTATGCCTTTCCAGAATGGTTACGGCTTTGTTGTTCCGAATACGCCCCTGATAGTTGACCCCTATGACCATACCGCAGAATTTGACCCCAAAGATATTTCTGACAATAAAGTTATTGCTATGCTTGTCTATCTGATGGGTATAGCGGGTGTAGTGATTGCTGCACTGACAGGAGCAAACAATTCCCCTTATGTGTCGTTTCACATCAGACAGGCTTTGAAAATTACCGTTATTGAAATGCTGACGGTTATCTGTGTGGCATTGCTTTTCTGGACAGTGCTTGTGCCTGTTGCAAGCGGAATTTTCTATATCGTATTAGTAGTTGTGAAAATTATCTGCTTTTTCAGCGTGTGCAAAAATCAGGCAAAAGAACCGCCGATTATCCGTTCATTTAAATTCCTGACCTGATACAGGTCTGTCCGTAGGGCGAAATAGCAACAGTTCAAAATATTTACCAATATCGTTGTGCAAAAATGAAAGACTTGTGATAAATGACAAAAAATGCAAGATGGTAAAATTAAACTTGCATTTTTTGTCTTTTTGTATTACAATACCATTTTGGACAGCGAATATATCTTGTTGAAAGGATTTGAATACAATGAATTATCTTTCCATGTCGAAAGACGAAATTGCCAATGAACTTGAACAGATGAAACAAGCCTATGAAACTTATAAAGGCAAAAATTTACAACTGGATATGTCCAGAGGAAAGCCCGGCAGTACACAGCTTGATTTGTCAGAGGGATTGCTGACGACCATTATTTCCAACGATGACTGTAAATCTCTGGCAGGGCTTGACTGTCGAAATTACGGCAGTTTAGAGGGTATTCCCGAAATGCGGAGAATTTTTGCCAGAATTTTGGGGGTTGATATGAGTGAAATTATGGTTGGGGGAAACTCCAGTCTGAACATGATGTTCGATGCGATTTCTACCATGATGACCAAAAATATCAATGGTGATACTCCTTGGGAAAGACTGGATACTATCAAATGGTTATGTCCTTCGCCAGGATATGACAGACACTTTGCTATTACACAATATTTCGGTTTTGAAATGATTACCATTCCCATGAACAGTGATGGTCCTGATATGGATATGATTGAAGAACTTGTCAGCAAAGATGACAGTATCAAAGGAATATGGTGTGTGCCGAAATATTCCAATCCGCAGGGCATTACTTATTCTGATGAAGTGGTCAGACGCTTTGCCAATCTGAAACCTCTTGCTAAAGATTTCCGTATCATGTGGGATAATGCCTATGTCATTCATGACATTTCTGAACAAAGTGACCATCTTCTTAATCTTATGGATGAATGTAAAAAATGCGGTAATGAAGATTTACCTATCATGTTTACTTCCACTTCCAAAATCACTTTTCCAGGTGCTGGTGTTGCGGGAATGGCTTGTTCGGCAAAGAATATGAATTTTTTCCGTAAAAAATATTCTGTACAGACCATTGGTTACGATAAAATCAATATGTTGCGTCATGTCAAATTTTTTGGCAGTTATGAAGGTCTTATGGAACATATGCAGAAACACCGTGCTGTTCTTGAACCCCGTTTCAATGCCGTTGTGAATAAACTGGAAACACAACTTGGCGGACTGGGTATTGCGAAATGGATTAAACCTAATGGTGGTTATTTTGTGAGTGTAGATGTGCTTGAGGGTTGTGCAAAAAGAGTTGTTGAACTTTGCAAAAATGCAGGTGTTGTGCTGACAAATGCAGGGGCAACTTTCCCTTACGGTAAAGACCCCAAAGACAGCAATATCCGTTTAGCACCTACGCTTCCTCCTGTTGAAGAACTGGAAATCGCTATGGACTTGTTCTGTGTAGCTGTAAAACTCGCCGCACTGGAAAAATTAGCCTGACCATTTAAGGGCTGCCTAGTCGGGGAGTTCCTCCCCGAACCCCTGATTTAAGGGCTGCCGCCCTTAAAAATCCTGCCCACTTTTTTGAAAAAAAGTGGACAAAAAACTTTTATGGTTCACTTCGTTCGGATTGATTATCAGACCTCCAGCTATGACAATTAAAAGTTTCGGTCAAGCCTTTTCAAAGGCTTGTGGGGTCAAGGGGCAAAGCCCCTTGTGGGATTTTTAAGGGCAACGCCCTTAAACTACTCAAAATCAAACCAAAATTTGCGTCAGCAAATTTTGATAATAACAATCTGGTTTTCAATCGCATAGGTGGAAACTTTTTTTGAAGTTTGGCAGAATATTAAAGGAGGAATTTTTTTGAAAAGAAAAATACAGTCTGTTTTACTTATCGGTTTAGCAATAATCTGTTCCTTATCAGTGGTTGGTTGTACACAACGGAAAAACAATACATCAGACAATGCAGAAAACAGTCAGGTCAGCCAGACGGAAGAAAAGATTAATGCTGATGATACAGAAACAACAGAAAAAGTGACAGAAACGATAACAGAAAAAGTGACAGAAACGATAACAGAAAAAGTGACAGAAAAGCAAGATGTTTCTTCTGATGTATCCAGTAAAAGCGGAAAGATGTTTGCCAGTATGCAGGAACTGTTCGACAATGAGGGGTTTAAGTCTGTTATTGACAAAGCCAACATGGAAACAGATGAACTTACTTATAAAATCTACCTTGACGGCGAAACTATAGTTTATGAGTATACCTATAAAGAACAGATTGATGAAACGATGGTGTCTACTGTAGGAACAGCTCTGGACAGTACTTTTACAGACGAATACATGAAAACGATATGTGAGATTTTTATTGATACAGTAAAACAGAATGTTGATGTAGATGGTGTAACTGTCAGGTTTGTGTTCAATAATGCTGACGGTACAAAAATTATGGAAAAAGAGTATACAGAAAAGTTCTGATAAACAGAAAAACACGGCTGTCACACCGTGTTTTTTTGTGCAGAGATATTGTCAAAAGAGCAGTTATGTGCTATGATATAGAAAATTGAATACAGGATAAGGTGTCTGACAGTCTGAAAGATTTCAGGCTGGCCAGGTGAAAAGGGAAACAGGTGCAAATCCTGTACGAACTCGTCACCGTAATTAAGGAGTGCAGAAAATATCATGTCACTGATGAGCAATCGGGAAGGCTTTTTCTGTGCGAAGATATTCAAGTCGGGAGACCTGCCTTATTCCGTACAGAAAAATAATAGTTCATTGTTTTTCATGTCACGAGTAACTGACAGTACATAAAATCAACATATGCTTTTCAAAAACAGCAAAAGAGCATATGTCTTTTTGGTGTACACTTTTACTGGTGAGCAGTAGAGGTGTATTTTTATTTTCAGAATAAGGTGATAGAATGTTGTCAAACGGTGAATACAGCGTTGATGTGACTTTAACGGGTGGTAGCGGAAAAGCTACTGTGAAAAGTCCGACAAAACTGACGGTCACAAACGGCAAAATGCAGGCGGAAATTGAATGGAGCAGTTCACATTATGACTATATGGAAGTTGATGAAAAGCCTTACTATCCGCAAAATACAGAGGGAAACTCTTTATTTTTGATAGATGTTGTGGCACTGGATAAAGATATTCCCGTAAAAGCCGAAACTACCGCTATGAGTACACCGCATACCATAGAATATACCTTACATTTTTCTTCTGAAACAGCAACGCAAAGTACAGATAACGGTATTCCCACAACAGTATTTCTTGGGGTAGGAGCAGTGATTATTGCGATTGCTTTCGCAAAGAATTTTCGACACAAAGGAAAGAAACATGAAGTTACTGAAACAGTGTAGTTATTGTGTCATGTTGGCAGTGATATTATTGTTGTTGCCTTCATGTGCAAAAAAAGACAAAATCCCCGATACACCGCTTGAAATAAACGGTTTACAGTTCGTGGAAAGAGTACAGAATACCTATGCTACACAATTTGCCATAGACCGCTATAGTGACCATTATAGCGTGGTGCATACAGCAGAGGGTATATCTTATTTGTTCGTGCCGAAAGATAAGAAAGTTCCCGAAAATCTGAATACGGACATTAAAATTCTGTATACACCTGTAGAAAATGTCTATATGCCTGCAACAGCGGTGATGGGTCTTTTTGACGCTTTAGAGTGCGGAAAATCTGTCCGTTTTACGGGTACAAAAGCAGACGGGTGGTATATCGACTATCCCAAAAAAGCCCTTGAAAATGGCGATATGCTTTATGCAGGAAAATACAGTCAGCCTGATTATGAACTTTTGCTTTCCGAAAGCTGTAAACTGGCAATAGAATCCACAATGATTGAACATACCCCCGATGTCAGAGAAAAGCTGGAAGAATTGGGAATTACTGTTTTTGTTGACTATTCCAGTTACGAAAATCACCCTTTGGGACGCTGTGAATGGATTAAGGTTTACGGCGAAATGCTTAATCAAAGTACTCAGGCGGAAAAATTATTCAATATACAGTACGATAAGGTAAGTTCCATTCAGAATAAGAATACAGATAAAACAGTTGTTTATTTTTATCTCAACAGTGCAGGACAGGTGATTGTCCGAAAAGCAGATGATTACATTTCAAAAATGATAGAGATAGCAGGCGGTAAGAATATTTTCAGCGATTTGGACAGTGAGCATTTTTCTTCTGTTACGATGGAGTTTGAACAGTTTTATACAACGGCAAAAAATACAGACATTCTTATCTACAATAGCAATATCAGTGGAGAAATGAACAGTATCAAAGAACTTACAGAGAAAAACAGTCTGTTTGCCGATTTCAAGGCGGTAAAAGAACATCAGGTCTGGTGTACCCACAACAACCTCTATCAGGAAAGCATGAAACTTGGAGATATTATTGCTGACTTTAATCATATCTTTACCGATACGACAAAAGACTATCCGCCAAAGTTTTTGTATTCGTTAGATTGAAAAACAAGGTTGTTTTTATCCCCCATTTCCAATGTCATCAACTTAAGAAAAAAGCCTGTTTGAAATAATATATTGCTGTCATTCTGAGGAGCGAAAGCGACGAAGAATCTTATTAAGATTCCTCACTATTGCCCCCATTTCCCAAATAACAAAATTCCTTTCAGACCCTTGCGGTCTGAAAAGGAATTTTGCCCGTTTGATTGGAACGCTTTTTGGGGAATATGTCAAAATTTGCTTACGCAAATTTTGTTTGAATTTTTTATGAGTTAAAGGGCGTTGCCCTTTAAAATCCTATCAGGGGCTTTGCCCCTGAACCCCACCACTTTTTTGAAAAAAAGTGGACAAAAAACTTTTGAGTGTCATAGCTGAACGAGGGATAGATTTTATGGCGAAATATCGTTATGGAATATTGTTTACACTACTATTATTGACTATGGTAGCGGTACTGATTGGAAATATTTTTATCGGCAGTGCAGATATTTCGATAAAAGAAATACTTTTCGGGAAAGCGTATGAGGAAACCGTATATAATATTCTGTTCAGAATACGCTTGCCTAGAGTACTTGGTGCGTGTATTTTAGGTGGTGCATTGGCATTGTCGGGGTATCTGTTACAGACATTTTTTCATAATCCCATTGCAGGACCTTTCATTTTGGGCATATCGTCAGGGGCAAAACTGATTGTTGCTATTGTCATGATATTTTCAGCAAGTCTGTATTTTCGTATCAGCAGTGCGTTTATGATAGTATCAGCATTTTTAGGGTCTATGGTGACATTGGTGTTAGTACTGATAATCTCACGAAAAGTACGCAATACGGCATTACTGGTGGTTGTAGGGGTAATGATAGGGTATATCTGTTCAGCCGTGACGGATTTCATTGTCACATTTGCTGATGACAGCGATATTGTCAATCTGCGTAACTGGTCTATGGGCAGTTTTTCAGGAATGACAATGGAGAATGTGGGAGTAATGGCGGTAGTGGTGTTTTTATGTCTGGTAATGACTTTTCTGTTGGCAAAGCCGATAAGCGTCTATCAGCTTGGAGAAAACTATGCTCTTAATTTAGGGGTGAATGTCAAAGCCTTGAAAGTATGGCTGATAGTGCTTTCAGGAATGTTTTCGGCGTGTGTGACGGCATTTGCAGGTCCTGTATCGTTTGTGGGAATTGCTGTACCGCATATTATCAAAGCAATATTCAAAACAGCGAAACCGCTTATTCTGATACCCGCCTGTTTTATGGGAGGAAGTATTTTCTGTATGGTATGCGATATGATAGCACGCACGGTATTTTCTCCGACAGAACTCAGTATTAGTACTGTGACGGCAATATTTGGTTCACCTGTGGTAATCTGGGTGATGTTGCGTAAAAAGAAAGGACAGTTTTAATATGTTACTGCAAACGGATAATCTTACTGTAGGGTATGATGGTCGGGCGGTAATTCAAGATATCTGTCTGAATGTCAATAAAGGCGAAATCGTTACCTTAATCGGAGCAAACGGTTCGGGAAAATCGACAATCCTCAAGACTATAGCAGGTTATCTTGAGAAAATCTGTGGCAGTATATTTTTTATGGAAAAGGAATTGGCTTATTTTTCCCGAAAAGAAAAAGCTGAAAGATTTTCTGTTATGCTTACTGAAAAAATCCGTACAGAACTGATGAGTTGTCGGGAAGTGGTGGAAACAGGCAGATACCCCTACACCGACTATTTCGGACGGCTTTCCCAGACGGACAGACAGGCAGTCGATGAAGCGATACAGCTTGTCGATATAGAAAGTTTTGCAGATAAGGATTTCTCACAAATCAGTGACGGACAACGGCAACGGGTATTGTTGGCAAAAGCAATCTGCCAGCAACCCGACATTCTGATTTTGGACGAACCGACCTCTTATCTGGATATTCACCACAAAATACGCTTTTTGGAAGTCATACGAAAACTTGCTACCGAAAAACAGATGGCGGTACTGATTTCTATGCACGAACTGGACTTTGCTGAGAAAATTTCTGATTATACCGTAGCGGTCAAAGACGGAAAAGTAGTGCATTACGGCAGACCTTGTGATATTTTCACTGATGAAAATATCCGTATACTGTTTGATATTCCGAAAGAACTGTATGACAAATATTTCTGAAATGCGTAATGATAAAACAACGCATAGCTATAACACTTAAAAGTTTTTGTCCACTTTTTTCAAAAAGTGGTGGGGTTAAGGGGCAAAGCCCCTTAGCAGGATTTTTAAGGGCGGCAGCCCTTAAACTCCCAAAATTTCAAACAAAATCTGCGTAGGCAGATTTTGACAGTATAATTTTCGGTGTCGGCAAAAAGCCCATTTGCCCACTTTTTCTTGCTATTTATTATATATATATTATTTTTATTATTATATTAATTAAGAAAAAAAAGTGGGTAAAGTGGGCAAGGATATACAAGATAATATAATAATGTAGTAAAACAGAAACTTATTTCTGAAACAGAAAGTTTAAAATAGTATTTCGGAAATTTCATTGCCCACTTTTGAAAAATAAAAGTGGGCAGAAAGTGGGTAAAGTGGGCAGAAAAACCCATCTTTAAGTGGGAATTTTCTATATTTGCCGTTTACCCTCAAATCAAAAATGGGCTTTGCCCACTTTTCGCCGTATAAAAGTGGGCAGAAAAATGATACTATTCCATTAAACTTGTTTGTCTATCCTCTATGGGATTGATGATATATTTTTTCAATAAGAAAGGAATGTTGACAATGAAAAAATTGTTGAAAATCGTGTTGGCAGGAGTGCTGGCAGTATCTATGGCGGTAATGGTGTGTGCGTGCAGTAAAACCGACAACACCTCTTCTCAGACACAGACAACTACCTCTACAACACAATCAGACACAAAACCTGTTATCTTGGTGGTAAGTTTCGGCACAAGCTACAACGACAGCCGTGAAAAGACAATCGGTGCGATTGAAAAAGCTATCCAGACCGCTAACCCTGATTATGAAGTCAGACGGGCTTTTACCAGTCAGATTATCATTGACAAGCTCAAAGAAAGAGATAACCTCGAAATTGACAATGTGGAACAGGCTTTTGACAGACTTGTCAGTGACGGTGTAAAAAAAGTAGTCGTTCAGCCCACGCATTTAATGAACGGCTATGAATATGACGACTTGGCTAAGGCTACCGAACAGTACAGAGCAAAATTTGACGCTGTGGCTATGGGTAAACCGTTGCTCTCCAGTGACGATGATTTTGATAAAATAGCAAAACTTCTCCCTGAAATCACCACCAACAAAGACGATACCGCTTATGTCTTTATGGGTCACGGAACAGAACACGATGCCAACGGCGTATATACCAAATTGCAGACAAAACTCTCTGCTGATACAAACTACTTTATCGGTACAGTAGAAGCTACTCCTACACTTGATGATGTGGTCAGAATGGCGAAAGACGGCGGTTATAAAAAGGTGACTTTACAGCCTTTGATGGTAGTGGCAGGCGACCACGCAAACAACGATATGGCAAGTGATGAAGAGGATTCTTGGAAATCTGTGTTTGAAAAAGATGGCTTTGAAGTAGAATGTGTACTCAAAGGTCTTGGAGAATTTGAAGAAATCCAGAATATCTATGTTGACCATGTAAAAACAGCCATCGCTGAATTGAAATAATGTTTTTTACCTGAATGATAGGAAATATTTTCCACTGTGCGGTTGAAATCAAAATAGTTGTTGTCAAAATTTGCTTACGCAAATTTTGTTTGAATTTTTATGAGTTTAAGGGCTTCGCCCTTAAAAATCCCACAAGGGGCTTTGCCCCTTGACCCCACAAGCCTTTGAAAAGGCTTGACCGAAACTTTTAATTTGTCATTTCGAGGAGCGAAAGCAACGAGAAATCTTTTGTAAGATTTCTTATTGCGTCTGGAATAGCAAGAAATAAAAGTAAAATCACTGTCGCTTTTATCACGGCAGTGATTTTGTATATTAAGTATTTCAACGAAAGAGGCTTTTTTATGAAAAAGAAATTATTTTTATGTGTATGTGTAGTAATGCTGTTGTCGGCGTGCGGTAATTCCGCTGTGAACACCAATTCCGCAACCGAAACACCCACACAAATTCAGACAGAAGTATCAACGGAATTATCCACTGAAATTCCTACATCAGCCCAGTTGCAGAACGGTACCTATTCTATTGAAGTACAGTCAAGTTCATCAATGTTCAAAATTGTAGACTGTGAACTGACAATAACAGATGAAAAAATGTCCGCTGTGATGACCTTGAGCGGAAAGGGATATGAAAAACTCTTTATGGGAACATCGCAACAGGCAGAAAAATCTGATGAAACAGAGTACATCTTCTTTAAAGAAAATGCAGATGGTCAATATACCTACACTGTCCCTGTCGAAAAACTGGATACCGAAATTGACTGCTGTGCGTTCAGTAGCAAGAAACAAAAGTGGTATGACAGAAAATTAGTCTTTCAATCCGCTACCGCCACAAAAAAGGATAGCTAATCTATGAAAATTGAAATTGTTCAGCCCTCTGACATTGAAAAACAAAGTATGGCAATTATCGAACAGGAATTGCAAAATTACGATATTTCCCATTTATCCCCAAAAGAAAAACAAATTCTGAAAAGAGTTATCCATACCACTGCGGACTTTGATTATGTACAGAATTTATGCTTTTCCAAAAACGCTGTCAGTAAGGCTTTATCCGTTCTTAAAGAGAAAAATGCCGTTATCGTGACAGATACCAAAATGGCGATGTCGGGAATAAGCAAACCTGCTTTATCTGAATTGAATTGCGAAATATACTGTTTTGTTTCCGACAGCGATGTTATCGGGCAAGCCAAAGACAGAAATGTTACCCGTGCGGTTGTATCGGTGGAAAAAGCAGTTAATCTTTTCAAAGACCGTAATGTGATTTTTATTGTTGGCAATGCCCCCACATTCTTAATCCGTCTGTATGAACTTGTCACCGAAAAGAAAATCATGCCGTCTTTAATTGTTGGTGTGCCTGTGGGATTTGTCAATGTGGTGCAGTCCAAAGAGTTAATCTTATCCACAAATACAGAATACATTATTGCTAAAGGTCGTAAAGGTGGAAGTACCGTTGCGGTGAGTATCTGTAACGCTTTATTGTATCAGCTCTATGACAGAAATGAATAATCATTCCGTATTAAATCACTATGGCTATACAACGGGAACTTGTGCCACTATCTGTGCGAAAGCCTCTTGTGAAATGCTCTTTACCAAAGAAAACATCACGCAAACGGAAATTCTTACACCTAAAGGTATAGCCGTTAAAATGGATATTCTTCATACTGAAATTACGGAACATGATGTAAGCTGTGCTGTGAAAAAGTTCAGCGGTGATGACCCTGACATCACCAATGGTATGCTGATATATGTCAAATGTGAAAAAATTCCGTTCGGAATAGAAATAACGGGCGGTATCGGAATAGGAACAGTCACAAAAGCTGGACTAGACCAACCTGTAGGACAAAAGGCTATCAATTCTGTACCAAGACAAATGATTACCGCTGTCGTTAAAGAAATATGCGAAAAGTATGACTACAACGGCGGTATTAAAGTGACAGTATATGCCCCTCAAGGTGTGGAACTTGCTAAGAAAACACTCAACGAAAAATTAGGTATTGTCGGGGGCATTTCTATTATTGGTACAACGGGTATTATCGAACCGATGAGTAATTCCGCTTTAATCGAAACGATTAAACTGGAAGAAAATGTACTATGTCAGCAAGGCAGAAAATCCTTTCTGCTTACTATAGGCAATTATTCCCAAAAATTCTTATCTGAACATATGCCCGATATTCTGGATAAAAGTGTGATGTGCAGTAATTTTATTGGGGAAGCTGTCGACAACGCTTTACTGTTGGGTTTTGAAAATATATTGCTTATTGGTCACATAGGAAAGTTAGTCAAATTAGGGGCTGGCATTATGAACACCCATTCGTCTGTGGCAGACGGCAGAATGGAAGTGTTAATTACCTGTGGTGTTTTATGTGATGTGCCGTGCGATGTGCTGAAACAAATTGTCCAATGTGTCACTGTTGATGGTGCTTTGGCACTATTGAAAACTGTCGGCAAAAAAGATGAAGTCTGCTCTCTCTTAATGCAACGCATACAACATTATTTAAATCTGCGTGTCAGGAACTCTGTCAACATAGGGGCAATTCTTTTTTCTGACAAATTCGGTGTTATTGGAAAAACAGACAACGCTGACACATTAACCAAAATTATCACAAAAGAATATCATTAAATGAACAACGAATAATTGTATATTACATTGTGATTTTTTTACTTAAAACGCAGTGTATAATAAATATTAATGTATATTTAATTGCTAAAAACAATTAAATATACATTTTTAATCTGCTTGTATATATCTTTTAAATTTATAAGTAAAATAGATAATATACAAGGAGGTGGCGACAATGTTCATTATTAAGAAACCTGAATCATCAAATAAAACAATCAGAATGCCTAACGAACTCATAGAAAAACTTGAAAAATTAGCAGCAGAAAATGATATATCTTTTAATCAACTGGTCGTTCAGTGCTGTGAATATGCGTTAAACAATTTACAAAGTGAAAATCAGAAAAATACTTAAAAAAATTATCTTTATCATTAAAAAGCACGCACTTTTCATTCTTTCGAATAGTGTGTGCTTTTTATAATATTTGTACATAAAATTGCAATTAAATTTTACCTGCAATTTTAAAGCGAATGTGCTATAATATCATCAAGATAAAATTCACTAAATTATCTTTGTGTCTGTAAGATACATTGAGATAAAATTTTTATATTTTAAGGAGAGGATTTCCCATGAAGTTCAAGACAATCAAAGAACTATAAATGAGCAAATCTGAAAATTGCACAAATACTTGTCATTTCGAACGCAGTGAGGAATCTTTTTTAAGACCCTTCACTGCGTTCAGGGTGACAAACAGCGTATATTTATTGTGCATAATCACGAAAAACAATAAATTTACAAAATGATAAGTCACTCTGTAAAATCAGAGTGACTATTTTTTGTTTAAAATAAAATGTCTTGCTAAAAAATAATATATCTTATATAATGTGGAATGATGAGCATTATATATTTGTGTATTCTTTAAAGAGCGTTCCAATCAAACGGCAAAATTCCAGTTCAGACCACGAGGGTCTGAACGGAATTTTGTTATTCGGGAAATGAGAGAGAAAAATCCGAACGCTGTAAGCCTTAAAAGTTTTTGTCCAACTTTTTTCAAAAAGTTGGCGGTTTCCAAAGGCGGAGCCTTTGGGCAGGATTTTCAAGGGTGCAACCCTTGAACAGGAGGAGATATCATGGTAAATTTTGTGGGAGCGTCATGTGGTGCGGTGGATTTGATTACCGTGAGGGGAAAATCGCTGATTGAACAGGCAGATGTGATAATCTATGCAGGGTCGCTTGTCAATCCTGAATTGCTGGACTATGCCAAAAATGACTGCGAAATCTATAACAGTGCCTATATGACTTTGGAAGAAGTTATTGCGGTTATGCAAAATGCGGAAAGTCAACATAAAATGACGGTTCGTTTGCATACAGGTGACCCCAGTATCTATGGAGCAATTCGTGAACAAATGGACGCTTTGGACAAATTGCATATTGATTATGAAATTTGTCCCGGAGTGAGTGCGATGTTCGGAGCGAGTGCTTCTCTCAAAGCGGAATATACCTTGCCTGATGTTTCCCAGACGGTGATTATCACACGGCGAGGCGGTAAAACACATGTTCCCGAAAAGGAAAGCATTGTATCTTTAGCCAGTCATCAGGCGACTATGGTCATTTTTTTGAGTGCGTCTATGCTTGATGAACTTTCCAAAGAATTAATTCAGGGCGGTTATCGTGAAGATACCCCTTGTGCGATTGTCTACAAGGCGACTTGGCACGATGAGAAAATCTGTCGCTGTGCCGTAAAAGACCTCTTTCAGACCGCTAAGGAAAACAATATCACAAAAACGGCACTAATCTGCGTGGGGGATTTTTTAGGAGATAGATATTCTTTTTCTAAACTCTACGACAAACATTTTGAAACGGAATATCGTAAAATAGTAAGCGATAAGCAATGAATTTTTTTGCCCCTATTTCCCAAATAACAAAATTCCTTTCAGACCCTTGCGGTCTGAAAGGGAATTTTGCCCGTTTGACTGGAACGCTTTTTTGGGGAAATATGTCAAAATTTGCTTACGCAAATTTTGTTTGGAATTTTATTCGTTAAAGGGCTTTGCCCTTTAAAATCCCATCAGGGGCGTTGCCCCTGAACCCCACCACTTTTGAAAAAGTGGACAAAACTTTTAATTGTCATAGCCATACGAGGGAGATTACAATGAATATTGCGATAGTAACGGTGACGCATAACGGACAAGAAGTAGCAAGGCGGATTTTGGAAAACAATCGAAATGACAAATTACAATTTACACATTATGTACTAAAAGCGATTGATGTTAAAGTCTTGTTTGAAAATTACGAGGGAATAGTCTTTGTGTGTGCGTGCGGAATAGCGGTAAGAAAGATAGCACCATATGTCAAATCCAAAGTGACAGACCCTGCGGTAATCGTGATTGACGAACAGGGAAAATTTGCGATTTCGCTGTTGTCAGGACACTTAGGCGGAGCAAATGTTCTGGCAAAAAGAATTGCCGAAAGTATAGGGGCGATATCCGTCATCACGACGGCTACGGACATAGGCGGAAAATTTTCGCCTGACAGTTTTGCCAAAGCAAATCATTTAGTTATTCTGGAAATGGCTGTTGCCAAAGTAATAGCCTCACGAATGGTTGAGGGGGAAAAAATTGCTTTATCCAGTGACTATCCGTATAGTAACCGTCCTGAACAATTTTTTGACGATACTTTAACAGATATGGGGATTTGCATTTCTGCAGATAAGAACAGAATGCCTTTTGCTAAAACTTTACATCTCATTCCGAAAAATATAGTGCTTGGTGTGGGGTGTAAAAAGAATACAGCGTCTGATGTTTTTGAGAATTTTATTTTACAAAAATTTTCCGAATATAATTTATCGTTGTTTCGGATATGTGAGATAGTATCTGTTGATTTAAAACGGAACGAAAAGGCTTTACAGGAATTTTCTGAAAAGTACAGAATACCGTTAAAATTTTACAGTGCAGAAGAATTACAGAAGGTAAAGGGAAGTTTCGAACATTCTGAATTTGTCTTACAGACAACAGGGGTTGATAATGTATGCGAAAGAAGTGCATTATATTATGGTGGAAAGTTGTTAATTTCCAAACAGTGCGGAAACGGTGTCACACTTGCTGTAGGAGAAAAAGATGTTACTATTGATTTTGAAAGGGATATTTTATGAAATTATATGTGGTAGGATTTGGTGCAGGAAATTTTGAGGGAATGACTTTGCAGGCAAAAGCTGTTTTAGAAAAATGTGAAGTCATTGTAGGATATACGGTATATGTAGATTTGCTGAAAGAATATTTTCCGAACAAAATATTTCTGACTACACCGATGAAACAGGAAGTCGAAAGGGTAAGGCTTGCCTTTGAACAGGCACAAAGCGGAAAATTAACCGCTATAATATGCAGTGGAGATAGTGGAGTATACGGAATGTCGGGGTTAGCATTGCAGATAGGGGTAGAATATCCTGATGTGGAAGTAGAGATTATTTCGGGAGTGACAGCTTGTCTGAGTGGGGGAGCGGTATTGGGTTCACCGCTGACACATGATTTTGCGGTTATCAGTCTTTCGGATTTGATGACACCGCTCCAAAAAATTCACAAAAGAATTGCTTATGCGAGTATGTCAGATTTTGTGATTGTGCTGTACAATCCATCATCGAAAAAGCGGAAAGACTATTTAAGACAGGCTTGTGACATTATGCTGAAATACAAATCTCCCGAAACGGTGTGCGGATATGTGCGGAACATAGGCAGAGGTGGGGAAGAAAGTCATATTTTAACGCTTGCCGAATTGAGAAATACTCAAGTGGATATGTTCACGACAGTTTTTATCGGCAACAGTGAAACAAAAGTCATTAACGGAAAAATGGTGACACCCAGAGGATATAAAGATGTGTGATATACTGATTTTCGGCGGAACGACTGAGGGCAGGAAACTGGCGGAATTTTGTGAAAAAGAAAAAATTCCCGTGTTTGTGAGTGTGGCAACAGATTACGGAGAAACGGTACTGACAAAATCCTCTTATATAAAAATTATCAAAGGGAGAATGTCAGCGGAAGATATGGAAAAATTTATCACACAACACCACATTCAAATGATTATAGACGCTACTCACCCTTATGCGGTGGAAGTCACGAAAAATATACAGTTTGTGTGTGAAAGATTATCTGTTGAAAATATACGGGTATGCCGTGAACACGATACAGTGGATAATTACGCAAAATTCTTTCCGGACAAGCAAACCGTGATTGATTATCTGAACACCAAAGACGGTAATATTTTTCTTACTACGGGCAGTAAAGAGGCAGAGATTTTCACAGAAATTCAGAATTATCAAAGCAGATGTGTTATCCGTATTTTGCCTTATGAAGAAAATATACAGCACTGTCAGAATTTAGGCTTTGAAAATATCATTGCCGAAAAACCACCTTTTTCGGTGGAAGAGAATATAGCACTCATTCACAAATACAACATTGAATTTCTTGTCACCAAAGACAGCGGTAAAACAGGTGGGTTCGACAGCAAATTACAGTCAGCTAAAGAATGTGATATAGAATGTCTGGTAATTTGCCGTCCGAAAGACAGCGGATTACCTTTGGCAACGGTAAAAAACAGACTATGGGAGAAATACTATGAATAAAAAAATTTATATCATCGCTACGGGTATGAACGGTTATGATACGATGACAACTCAAGCTCTTGCCAAAGTTCAGGAATGTGAATTGCTTATCGGGGCAAAAAGAATGTTAGCATTCTTTTCAGATTTGGAAAAGGAATGTTTTGTTTCGTATCAGTATGACGAAATCCGTGAGAAAATTCAAAATTCGTCTTATACCAAAATTGGAGTGTTAATGTCAGGGGACTGCGGATTTTTCAGCGGTGCAAGAAAGCTGACTTTTCTGCTTGAAAAATACGATGTGGAAATTATCTGCGGAATAGCCTCACCAATATATTTCTGTTCAAAGCTGAAAATGAAATGGGAAGATATGGTATTTATCAGCTTACACGGCAGGAATGCCAATATCATACGCAATATTGCCCGAAATGAAAAGACCTTTTTTCTTTTGGGCGGTGAAATCAAAGCAGAACATATCTGTAAAACGATGTGTGATTACGGTATGGAAAATTTAAAGGTACATATCGGAGAAAATCTTGCTATGGAAAACGAAAGGATTTTATCCGATACCGCCCAAAATCTCCAGAATATTAATACTTCTGTATTATGTGTGATGATTGTCGAAAACCCCTACCATGAAACCTATCTCAAAACGAATATTCCTGACAGTGAATTTATCCGTGATAAAATTCCTATGACAAAATCTGAAATCAGAAGTATATGTGTTGCAAAACTCAATATAGAAAGTGATGATATTTGTTGGGACATCGGTTGTGGAACAGGTTCAGTAGCGGTAGAAATGGCTATGCAGTGTTTTCAGGGAAAGGTCTGTGCGGTTGACAAAAATGAACTGGCGGTCAGTCTTACCGAACAGAACAAATATAAATTTCAATGTGATAACATCAAAATATTTTTGGGAGAAGTAACAGAAATTATACCAGCACTCCCTATGCCTGACTGTGTGTTTATTGGCGGTTCATCAGGAAAACTGGAAGAAATTATCCGTATGATTTTTGCAAGAAATCCTTTTGTCAAAATAATTGTTACGGCTATATCGTTGGAAACACTTTCTCAAAGTATCAGTGCTTTCGACAAATTCGGTATAAATACAGAAATCACGCAGATTGCCGTTACCCGTACAAAAAAAATCGGCACTCATACTATGCTGAATGCCGAAAATCCAATTTTTTTAATTCGTAATTTGTCATCAACAACTTATAGCTGTGACAATTAAAAGTTTTGTCCACTTTGGGGGAAGTGGTGGGGTCAAGGGGCAATGTCATCAACTTAAGAAAAAAGCCTGTTTGAAATAATATATTGTTGTCATTCTGAGGAGCGAAAGCGACGAAGAATCTTCAAAAGATTCCTCA
>CACWNY010000033.1 GCA_902762375.1 uncultured Ruminococcus sp.
TTTTAGCTTTTTATCAGCAAGATAATAAATATAAAAATGTATAAAATTTCAATACATAAGATAATATATAATTTAAATTCGTTTATTATTTTATTTTTTTATCGAATTTACGTCATTTTATAATACTGTCCGCATTCACAGTCTTGCGATTATATGTCGCCTGACCAATTTGAAAAACTGTAGGTAAAAGTTTCCGCCCGACATACTCAGCAGTTGCCTCTGGCAGAACATTCCTTTGTTCTGCCTGTTCACCCAACGTCACAACCGACGAGTCATATCAATGGGATACTTGTATCAGCGTTAGCTTTTGCCATTGACTTGGCTCGTCGGTTGTGGTACTTTTTCTACTTCTCGTTTTTCACTTTTTCTCATTTTATTTTGCTCTAAATCTTGACATAAGAGTAAAATGACAAATGGCTATTATTTTATCACTTATCATTCTTTTTCAGAAAATAATTCCAACTGCTCAGGTGGAATTTTTTTGAAATCACTCCCTTTCATACTTGACAAATGCACAATGACATTATATAATTAGCCTACTGTTTTGATAGGAATTAAAAAACAGAGGTGACTGATAATGAAAAATATTTTCGATATGAAATTTATGTTGACAGACGACATTTGTATGCCGTCTTGTTTTGTATGTTTTAAAGCCACCTCCATTGATGATTACTGAAAATCGTTATCGTTATTGCATGGAGGCGTATAAACGCCTCATTTTTTATTTAGGGAGATAGTATTATGTGTGAAATATACGGTTATTCAGGTACACAAGAAAAATTTTTGAATGAAGATTTGAAAGAGTTTTATTCCCATTCAATAGACCACCCTAACGGTTGGGGATTGGCACTCTTCAAAAAACAACAAACAGAAATTATACGTGAAGTTTGTCGTGCTGATTGTAGTTCCTGTTTAAAAAATTTGCTTGCCAATCCGCTGACTTCACAAAATGCACTGGCACATATTCGTCTTGCCACTATCGGCAATGAGGAATATGATAACTGTCATCCGTTTACCGCAACCGATAACAGTGGCAGACAGTGGACGCTCATTCATAACGGAACAATTTTTGAAAGCAAAAATCTTGGAAAATATATTTTTCGCCAAAAGGGTGAAACGGACAGTGAGAAAATTTTACTGTATCTTGTCGACTGTATTAATGATGTCATTAGACAAACTGGACATTCCCTAAGTGCAAAGAAAAGATTTGAAGTACTGGATAATCTGATTTGTCACAGTTCTTCAAAAAATAAACTGAACCTGCTTATTTATGACGGTGAAACGATGTATGTACATACCAACTTCAAAAATTCACTGTATATGCGAAAAGAAAAAAACAGGATAACTTTTTCTACCAGACCACTTTCACACGGTATATGGAAAAATGTGAAATTCACTACACTGCTTGGCTATCAAAACGGAGAGCTTGTATTTACAGGCACTAATCACGGCAACGAATATTTCTTTGACGCTGACAGCTATAAATCGCTTTATCTGGCATACGCAAATCTCTAAGGGGGAAATTTTAATGGTAAATTCAGCAAAAGAGTTAATCTATGACCGCTTTATCACACCTACCCGAAAATCACGCATAAATTACATTGGTATCGAAATTGAAATGCCAATCATAAATCTTAAAGGAATTAAAAATGACAAAGCATTTTGTGTTGACGCTATTACAAAAGCAATCCGCCATTTTGCTTTTACGCCTGTAAAATCGGATAATGATGGTATCTGCTATGAAGCAATATGTAAAGATACAGGTGATGTATTTTCATTTGACTGTTCTTTTAACAATTTTGAAATTTCTCTCGGAAAAGTTCGTACACTCCACGAGGCACAGGCTCGCTTCAAAGATTATGTCAGCTATATCAACGCAACTCTTAATCAACAGGAACATACACTTACAGGATTAGGTATCAATCCGAATTATAAAATCAATGATTTTAATTTTATCGCCTCCCCCAGATACAAAATGCTGGAGGGTTATCTGAAAAAAAGTACAGTATGGCAACAAAAAAACGATTTTCACGCCTATTATGGTTACGGAACTTTTTCTAGTGCCTCTCAGGTACAACTTGATGTAAGCGAAAGTAAACTGTGTAATATCATCAAAGCATTTTCACTGGCAGAACCTCTCAAAGCTGTACTTTTTGCCAATTCCTATCTGCCTGACAGACCTCAATGGCTTTGTTCAAGGGACTTTCTGTGGGAAAACAGCACGCATGGAATAAATCCGAAAAATGTCGGCTTTTTTGAACCTGTTCCACAAACAACTAATGAACTGGTTGAGTATCTTTGCCAAACAAGTATTTTCTGTACAGAGCGTGATGGAAAATATCTGTTTTTTTATCCGATACCGTTTGAAGATTATCTGAAGCGTGAGTACATTGAGGGTGAATATTATGACGGGAAATATCATACCTACAAATTTACTCCTCAAAAGGAAGATATTGCTTATCTTCGCACATATAAACAAATTGATTTGACAGCAAGAGGAACACTGGAGTTTCGTTCTGCTTGTACTCAACCACTTTCACAGGCAATGACAGTAGCTGTATTTCATCTTGGATTGATGAATAAAACTGATGAATTAATACAACTGCTCACAACATCTTTTTTGTATCAGAATGGCGAAAGTCCTGCACAATTAAGGCAAAAGATGAACCGAACCGATTTTCTTTCCTTTGTAAATCCTAATCAATTAAAAGCCCTTCTAAATGATGTTTTGCGATTATGTTCTGACGGTTTGCAGGAACGGGGTTATTCGGAAGAAATTTATCTCAGACCACTACTACACCGTGCAGAAACACTTACCTCTCCATCAGTTTACCTTTTGCAAAACAACACACAAAAAATTATTAAAGAATATGCAAGTCTGTAGGTGAAATCATGATTGAACTTCTCAATACAAACAATATACAAATTGCAGGTGGCACTTTCGGATTGGAAAGAGAAACTTTAAGGGTTACTTCCAAAGGTTTTATGGCACATACACCGCACCCCTTCCCAAACGATAAAAAAATTGTCAAAGATTTTTGCGAAAACCAAACAGAAATCAATACAAGTGTACACAGTACTGTTGAAGAAGTGCTGAATGAACTTTCAACAATAACACAAACATTGTATCGCACTATCCCCAAAAATAATGAATATCTTTGGTTATACTCAAACCCTCCATATATCAAAAACGAAAACGATATTCCCATCGCTATTTATGAAGGTGTACAACAAGAAAAATACACTTATCGCATTTATCTTGCCAAAAAATACGGCAGATACAAAATGACATTTTCAGGTATTCATGTCAATTATTCTCTTTCGGAAAAATTGCTGACAGATAATTTTTTACAGTCCTCTTGCAACGATTTTACAGAATATAAAAATACCTCTTATCTTCGCCTTGCACAAGGATTGACAGAATACGGCTGGATAATTAATCTCTTACTGTCGGCTTCTCCTGTCTGTGACGGCTCATTCTTCAATCCACAGCAGATGGGCAAAACAGTTGTAACGGAATATTCCTCATTTCGTTGCGGTAAAAACGGCTATTGGAATGATTTCACTCCTATACTAAGCTATGAAAATATCTTATCCTACGCACAAAGTATCCAAAAATATATTAATAACGGTTTTCTAACAAACATCAGTGAATTTTACTATCCTGTTCGGCTGAAATCAAAAGGAATAAATAACTTGAATAATCTTGTTCAGAATGGCGTAAATCATATTGAACTTCGCAATATAGATATCAATCCGTTTTCCAAAACAGGATTGGACGAGCGTGACCTGAAATTTATTGAACTATTAATCCTGTGGATTTATGCTACATATCATGAAACATTGTCAGAAAATGACCAGATATGTGCTGTTGAGAATTTTAAAAATTCCGCTCTATATGATATCGACAATGCCTTTATCCATACAAAAAACAACAGCTATGAAACAGTGCGAAAGGCAGGATTACGAGTTCTTGACGAAATGCAGAATTTTTTTCAGACACTTCCGTTAAACAGTACTATAAAGATACTGAATTATCAACACCGCAAGTTGACCGAAAAAAACAGACGCTATGCAGAAAAGGTCGTTACTGAATTTTCAGATAACTATGTCGGAAAATTATCTGAACACTTACATCTTTATGAAAATTTTTCCACCTGAGCGATTGGCTTTATTTTCTAAAATGCGTAAACAACCTATAGCTATGACAATTAAAAGTTTTGGTCCACTTTTTTCAAAAAGTGGGCAGGGTCAAGGGGCGGCAGCCCCTTGTAGGATTTTAAAGGGCGAAGCCCTTTAATAGATAAAAACTCAATACAAAATTTGCTAAAGCAAATTTTGACCATAACGATTTGATTTTCAACCACTCAGATAGAAAAAATTCCAAAACCGATATTGACAAATCTGAAATAACATGATAAAATATATTTAGTTTTTAATAAGATAAACCGATGAAGCGAAGATAACGGTAATCATGCCTTTACAGAGAGCCTGTGGTGCTGAGAGTCAGGTAAGAAACAAGTTGTCAAATGGGTCGCTGAGGGCGTAGTCAAACGGAAGTTTTTTTTCGGAGTATTCTGCGACGGTGAGGACAGCCGTTATCTGTCGGGGATATGTTAGTATCCTGTCGAGAACACGGGTCATTCCGTGAAATTAAGGTGGCACCACGAATAACGGTAGTTTGTTCGTCCTTAACAGAGTTGTTGTACTCTGTTGAGGACTTTTTTATTTATGAGGAGGTATTGTAATGAAAATTTTTCCCACACTGGAAGAAGTCAGAACAATCGCAAAGGAAAATCAATACGATGTATTACCATTAAGTTGCGAAATTCTTTCTGACTTTATCACCCCCATTGAAGCCATGAAAATACTGAAAAATGTTTCCACACACTGTTATATGCTGGAATCGGCACAGGCAAATGACCGCTTTGGACGGTATACTTTTCTTGGTTATCAACCGAAAATGGAAATTACCTGCATTGACGGTACAATGAAAATCGGTGATGTTCAATTTGCAACAGATAACCCCTCTGCCTATCTGCGACAGATTTTATCGTCCTATAAAAGCCCGAAATTTTCTTATTTGCCATCATTTACAGGCGGACTTGTGGGTTATTTTTCTTATGATTATCTTACTTACAGTGAACCGAGTGTAAAGTGTCAGGTTGAGGACAGTGAAGCATTCAAAGATGTTGATTTAATGCTGTTTGATAAGGTAATTGCCTTTGACAATGTAAAACAGAAAATCATTCTGATAGTCAATATGAAACTGGACGATATTGAAGTGAATTACAATAAAGCCGTGTGGGAACTTCAGAACCTGAAAAACCTGTTGAAAAACGGTGAAAAGCGTGAAGAAAAAAGCGGAAAATTATTAGGAGAAGTCACACCGTTATTTGATAAGGTACGCTATTGTGAGATGGTAGAAAAAGCAAAGCGATATATTTATGAAGGCGATATTTTTCAGATTGTACTTTCCAACCGTCTGAGTGCGTCTTTTGAGGGAAGTCTTTTTCATACTTACCGCGTACTAAGAACGATTAACCCCTCACCGTATATGTTTTATTTTTCGGGAACAGATGTGGAAGTAGCAGGAGCGTCCCCCGAAACGCTTGTCAAACTGGAAAACGGAATATTACACACTTTTCCGTTGGCAGGCACAAGACCCAGAGGAAAAACAGAACAGGAAGATATGGCTTTGGAAAAAGAACTTCTCTGTGACGAAAAGGAACTTGCCGAACATAATATGCTTGTGGATTTAGGGCGTAACGATTTGGGAAAAATCAGCAAATTCGGTACAGTTGAGGTAGAAACACTGCACAGTATCGAGCGATTTTCTCATGTTATGCACATCGGGTCTACGGTACGGGGAGAAATCCGTGAAGATAAAGACGCACTTGATGCAATAGAGGCAGTCTTACCGGCAGGAACACTTTCGGGAGCTCCAAAAATCCGTGCCTGTCAGCTTATTGGACAACTTGAAAATAACAAGCGTGGTATTTATGGCGGTGCGATTGGTTATATTGATTTTACAGGAAACATGGATACTTGTATTGCTATCCGCATTGCCTATAAAAAGAACGGAAAGGTATTTGTCCGAAGCGGAGCAGGAATTGTTGCCGACTCTGACCCCGAAAAGGAATTTGAAGAATGTCTGAACAAAGCAAAAGCTTCATTAAAGGCATTACAGATAGCTCAGGAGGAAAAAGTATGATTTTACTGATTGACAATTACGACAGTTTTTCTTACAATCTTTATCAGTATGTCGGCGAAATCAATCCCGACATTAAGGTTATCCGTAACGATGAAATGACCGTAGAGGAAATTCGCAAATTAAATCCCGAACGAATTATCCTATCTCCGGGACCGGGCAGACCTGAAAATGCAGGAATTATCATGGAAGTTGTAAAAACATTAGGCAAAGATATTCCTATTCTGGGCGTATGTTTAGGACATCAGGCAATCTGTGGGCTATTCGGTGCAACGATTACTTACGCTAAACAACTTATGCACGGTAAACAAAGCGAAATAACGGTTGATACTCATAGTTTATTGTTTTTCGACTGTCCAAACAGAATTTCTGTTGCCCGTTATCATTCTTTGATAGCAGACAAAACGACAATTCCCGACTGTCTGCACATTACCGCCCAAACAGACGATGGAGAAATCATGGCAGTTGAGCATAAAGAATATCCGATTTTCGGTGTACAGTTTCACCCCGAATCGATTATGACACCCTACGGTAAAACAATATTGTCTAACTTTGTTAAGGGCTACCGCCCTTAACAATCCCGTTTCAAGGGCATTGCCCTTGAAAATTCCACAAGGGGCTTTGCCCCTTGACCCCACCACTTTTTTGAAAAAAAGTGGACAAAAAACTTTTAATTGTTACCGCTGACACTTAGCGGGAACTTCTGAACGAAGTGAACCAGAAAAGTTTTTGCCTCGCTTTTTTCAAAAAGCGAGTAGGATTGTTAAGGGCAAAGCCCTTAACTCGGGGGGTGGGGATGAAACCTCCGAAAACAAAATGGAAAGGATAGTAAAAACAATGATTAAAGAAGCTATTGTTAAAATTGTAAACAAAGAGGATTTGACCTATAATGAGGCATATGCCGTTATGAATGAAATCATGAACGGTGAAACTTCACCAACACAGAATGCGGCTTTTCTTGCGGCACTTTCCACGAAAAGTGCCAAAGCGGAAACCACTGATGAAATTGCAGGTTGTGCGGCAGCTATGAGAAGTCACGCTATCAAAGTAGAAACAGGCATGGAAGTTTTTGAGATTGTTGGTACGGGTGGTGACAATGCAGGGAGTTTCAATATTTCCACAACTTCGGCACTGATTACCGCTGCAAGCGGTATGAAAGTTGCCAAACACGGCAATCGTGCAGCTTCGTCAAACAGTGGTACGGCAGACTGTCTTGAGGCATTGGGGGTCAATATCCACCAAAGTCCAAAGCGTTGTATAGAATTGTTGAATGAAGTCGGTATGTGCTTTTTCTTCGCACAGAAATATCATACTTCTATGAAATATGTTGGAGCTATCCGCCGTGAACTTGGTTTTCGAACAGTATTCAATATTCTTGGACCTCTCACCAATCCAGCGTCACCGTCTATGCAGTTACTTGGGGTCTATGACGATTACCTTGTTGAACCGCTGGCACAGGTACTTATCAGTCTTGGTGTCCGTCGTGGAATGGTAGTCTACGGTACGGATAAACTTGATGAAATTTCGTTGAGTTCTCCGACAAAAATCTGCGAAATTAAAGACGGTTGGTTTAAATCTTACACAATTAAACCTGAAGATTTCGGATTTGAACGCTGTCGGAAAGAAGATTTGCAGGGAGGAACACCTGAAGACAATGCAAAAATTACAAGAGAAATCCTGTCGGGAAAACAGGGACATCAGCGTAATGCCGTAGTGCTGAATACAGGAGCGTCACTGTATATCGGCGGAAAAGCGTCCAGTATGAAAGAAGGTGTCGTTCTGGCACAACAACTGATTGATTCAGGCAAGGCAATGGAAACGCTTGACAAACTCATTGAAGTCAGCAACCGTGCGGAGGAAGAATAATGACTATTCTGGAACAGCTTTCCACCTATGCCAAAGAACGCTGTGAAACAGCTAAACAACAGCTTCCTTTACAGGAAATAAAACAAATGGCACTGGCTATGCCAAAAGGCAATTTTTCTTTTGAAAAAGCCTTGCAAAAGCCTGAACTCTCTTTCATTTGCGAATGTAAAAAAGCCTCTCCATCAAAAGGATTGATTGCTCCTGATTTTCCCTATCTGCAAATCGCAAGGGAATATGAAACGGCTGGAGCGGATTGTATATCTGTACTGACAGAACCGCAATGGTTTCTGGGAAAAAGTGAGTATCTCAAGAAAATTGCGGAAACGGTAAATATTCCCTGTCTGCGTAAAGATTTTACGGTAGACGAATATATGATTTATGAGGCAAAATTATTGGGAGCATCAGCGGTACTGTTGATTGTATCTATTCTTTCACAGCAACAACTTAGCGAATATATTGCCCTATGTGATGAACTGGGATTGTCGGCACTGGTGGAAACCCACGCCGAAGAAGAAGTACAGTCAGCATTGCATAGCAAAGCAAGAATTATTGGTGTCAATAACCGCAACCTAAAAGATTTTTCTGTAGACACGCAAAACAGCCAACGACTGAGAAATATCATTCCGAAAGATATTTTGTTTGTATCGGAAAGCGGTGTCAAGACAGCGGAAGATATCCGAAATCTGCGTGATATAGGAGCAGATGCAGTACTTATCGGAGAAACACTGATGAAAGCCTATGACAAACGGCAAAAATTGAAAGAATTAAAAGGGTTATTATGACAAAAATTAAACTTTGCGGATTATCCCGCCTACAGGATATCGAAATGGCAAATCAGATAAAGCCTGATTATATTGGTTTTGTATTTGCCAAAAAAAGTAAGCGGTATGTTTCTTTTGAAACAGCCACAATGCTGAAAAATAAACTTAACGCTGGTATTCAGACAGTCGGTGTATTTGTGAATGAAGCTATTGACAATATTATTTTATCTCTTGATATTGTCGATGTCATACAGTTGCACGGCAACGAAAATAACGAATATATCCGAAAATTGAAAACGATTACGAAAAAGCCGATTATTCAGGCATTTGTTATTCAAAGTCAGGAAGATGTCCGTTCAGCGGAAAAATCTCTGGCGGACTTTATTCTTCTTGATGGTGGTAAGGGTGAGGGGAAAATATTTAACTGGAATTTTCTTACTGCTATACAAAGACCGTATTTTTTGGCAGGGGGACTGAATACGGAAAATGTTGCCGAAGCGATACAGTACTTACAGCCTTATGCGGTAGATGTGAGTACGGGAGTGGAAACAGACGGCAGAAAAGACAAAAATAAAATGACAGCATTTGTCCATGCTGTCAGAAAGGGAAATTGATATGACAAATCCAAACGGAAGATTTGGCGTACACGGCGGACAGTATATCCCCGAAACGCTGATGAATGCAGTAATTGAACTGGAACGAGCCTACAACTATTATAAAGAAAATCCTGAGTTTAACAAAGAACTGACACAACTGTTCAATGACTATGCAGGCAGACCGTCAAGGCTTTATTATGCAAAAAAAATGACAGAAAATCTTGGTGGAGCAAAGATATATTTAAAGCGTGAAGACCTCAACCATACAGGAGCTCACAAAATCAACAATGTACTTGGTCAGGCTTTGCTTGCCAAAAAGATGGGAAAGACACGCCTTATTGCCGAAACAGGAGCAGGTCAACATGGTGTTGCTACTGCTACGGCAGCGGCACTGATGGGAATGGAATGTGTCGTGTTTATGGGGGAAGAAGATACCAAACGACAGGCACTCAATGTATATAAAATGCGTCTGTTAGGTGCAGAAGTCATTCCCGTAAAAACAGGTACAGCAACGCTGAAAGACGCTGTCAGCGAAACCATGCGTGAGTGGGCTACCCGAATTTCCGATACACACTACTGTTTGGGTTCGGTAATGGGTCCCCACCCTTTTCCGACAATCGTCCGTGATTTTCAGTCTGTTATTTCCAAAGAAATTAAGGAACAAATCCTTGCCAAAGAAAACAAATTACCTGATGTTGTGATGGCTTGTGTCGGCGGAGGTTCAAACGCAATAGGCAGTTTTTATCACTTTATCAACGATAAAAATGTCCGTCTGATTGGTTGCGAGGCGGCAGGACGGGGCATTGACACCTTTGAAACAGCGGCAACCATCTCAACTGGAAAATTAGGTATTTTTCACGGCATGAAATCATATTTTTGTCAAGACGAGGACGGACAGATTGCACCTGTATATTCTATTTCGGCAGGACTGGATTATCCAGGTGTAGGTCCTGAACACGCCTATTTATACGATATCGGTAGAGCGGAATATGTTGCGATTACTGACGATGAAGCTGTCAATGCTTTTGAATATCTTTCTAAAACAGAGGGTATTATTCCTGCGATTGAATCCTCTCACGCACTGGCACACGCTATGAAAATCGCACCCACTATGAATAAAGAACAGATTGTTGTGGTTACCGTTTCGGGCAGAGGGGACAAAGACTGTGCGGCAATCGCACGCTACAGAGGAGAGAATATCTATGAATAAAATTAGGCAGGCATTTGCTAAAGGAAAAGCCTTTATTCCATTTATTACCTGCGGTGACCCTGATTTGGAAACCACAAAGGAAGTTGTCCGAACTGCCGTAAAAAACGGTGCGGACTTGATAGAATTGGGTATTCCGTTTTCCGACCCGACAGCTGAAGGGGTTGTCATTCAGGGAGCAAATATACGGGCATTAAAGGGAGGTGTGAAAACCGCAATGATTTTTGAACTTGTCAGAGATTTGCGGAAAGAAATTACCGTTCCGTTGGTCTTTATGACCTATGCCAATGTTGTATTTTCCTACGGTGCGGAGAAATTCATTTCGGCGTGTGCGGAAACAGGTATTGACGGTCTGATTTTGCCCGATATTCCCTATGAAGAAAAAGACGAATTTTTACCGCTGTGCCGTCAGTACGGTGTGGCACTGATTTCTCTTATCGCACCTACTTCGGCAAACCGTGTTGGTATGATTGCCAGAGAAGCAGAAGGATTTATCTATCTTGTTTCCAGTCTTGGTGTAACAGGTGTGAGAAACGAAATCAACACGGATTTATCGTCCATTATTGCCGTTATCCGTGAAAATACCGATATTCCCTGTGCGATTGGTTTCGGCATTTCCACCCCTGAACAGGCAAAACAGATGGCAGATTTGTCTGACGGTGTGATTGTCGGGTCGGCGATTGTCAGAAAACTGGAACAATACGGCAAAGACGCACCGTCACATATTGGCACATATATTCAAACTATGAAACAAGCTATTTCATAAAAAACAGGAGGAAAAATCAAATGATTATTGTTTTAAAACCATCAACTTCACCCGAACAAATTCAGCACTTTACCGATAAGTTATGTGCTGATTATGATGTCAAAGTCAATCGCTGGGACGGTATTCAGTCTACAGTGCTTGGTCTGATTGGCGATACGCACAATGTCGACATTGAATATATTGACGCACAGGATATTGTAGAAAGTGTCAAGCGTGTGCAGGAACCCTACAAAAAAGCTAACCGTAAATTTCACCCCGAAAACACCGTTGTCAAAATTAACGACAAAGTCAGTATTGGTGATGGTAGTCTGCATATTATGGCGGGACCATGTTCAGTGGAAAGTGAAGAACAGATTGTACAGATAGCTAAAGCGGTCAGTGTTTCGGGAGCTACTTTGCTTAGAGGAGGTGCATTCAAACCAAGAACATCGCCTTATGCTTTTCAGGGATTGAAATCAGAGGGACTGGACTTGCTGAAAATTGCCCGAAAAGAAACAGGTCTGCCGATTGTCACCGAAATTATGCGGACATCACATATTGATATGTTTGAGAATGTAGATATTATTCAGGTTGGTGCAAGAAATATGCAGAACTTTGATTTACTCAAGGAACTGGGCAAGACCAAAAAGCCAATTTTACTCAAAAGAGGGTTATCCGCTACCATAGAAGAATGGCTGATGAGTGCAGAATATATCATGGCAGGCGGTAATGATAATGTCATACTCTGTGAAAGAGGTATACGGACTTACGAAACCTATACAAGAAATACGCTGGATATTTCGGCAATACCGATTATTAAGAAACTTTCTCATTTACCCGTCATTGTTGACCCAAGTCATGCGTCAGGAAAAAGCTGGCTGGTAGAACCGCTTGCAATGGCAGCCGTAGCAGCAGGTGCAGACGGTCTGATTATTGAAGTGCATAATGACCCTCCTCACGCATGGTCGGACGGAGCCCAGTCCATTACCCCTAATCAGTTTGACAGCGTTGCCAAAAAACTTTTCGCTTTGAAAAAAGCATTGCAAAATGAGAATTAAAGGGCTTTGCCCTTAAAAATCCTGCTAAGGGGCTTTGCTCTATTTGTACTAACTTAATTTTATATTGCACATCTGCAATCGAATACCCGATTTTCGTTTTTCAACACACATAATTTCAGAAGCTGATAGTAAAAAATCCGCTAATTCTATTTTATCTATTGTATAAAACAGAATTGAAATCAAATACTTCATTATGCTCATTTCCCTCCGTATATTCCGAGCTGTCGGCACAGGGGGGAAAATTAACCGAAGACAATATTTTTTCTATCAGGAGGGAAATCAACATCTTACAGTTGAGCCACACCTGACCAGCTATACCTGTCTTGGTTGGTATTGAGCCTAAATCCAGTATAGATTTATATCTTTTGAAAACCATTTCGACTTGCCATCTTAATTTATACAGGTTAAGTATTTCATCGCTGGTAAAATTATTTCCAAGCGATGTAATAGACTTCCTCGGAAACTAACTTTGAGTTTCAAAATTAATGATAGCACAGATAAGATTTAATCGCAAAAAATGACGCTTTCTGCGATTGCGATAAGGAT
>CACWNY010000034.1 GCA_902762375.1 uncultured Ruminococcus sp.
CCCATAGCCTCGGAAACTGATGCCCGTAAAATGAAATCCTTTGCAAGGTTGGGCGGATTAAAGGAAGCTCCCGCCTCTATAGGCGGTGAGTACTTCACGTTATGATATACACATGAATTATTCAGATGATAGGAGTTGACGGTGTTATGATTTCAGTGATAGATTACGGTGCTGGAAATCTACAGAGTGTGGTCAAGGCATTGCATTATATAGGTTGTGAATGTGAAATTACCAGCGACAGAGAAAAAATACTGTATTCAGACGGAGCAATATTGCCGGGAGTAGGGTCATTTGAGGACGCTATGAACAGTATGAGAAATTGCGGTGCTGACAGAGCAGTCAAAGAATTTATTCAGACAGGAAAACCATTTTTAGGAATATGTCTTGGATTGCAACTTTTGTTTGAAAAGAGTGAAGAAAGCCCTGATGCTACAGGTCTTGGATTGCTGAAAGGAACTATCAGTAAAATTCCCAACGAAAACGGTACTCTTAAAATTCCGCATATGGGCTGGAACTCTCTGAATATCAGAAAACATGACGGTCTTTTTACCGATATTCCACAAAATACCTATGTCTATTTTGTTCATTCCTATTTTCTGAAAGCTGATAATCCCGATATCGTTTCCTCTCAGACAGAATACGGTACAATCATTGATGCGTCCGTACACTTCCAGAACATTATGGCAACGCAATTTCACCCTGAAAAAAGCGGTAAAATCGGATTGCAAATGCTGAAAAATTTCAAGAAAATGTGTGAGTAATATAAGTTATTGTCAAAATTTGCTTACGCAAATTTTGTTTGGATTTTGAGGAGTTTAAGGGCTTCGCCCTTAAAAATCCCACAAGGGGCTTTGCCCCTTGACCCCACAAGCCTTTGAAAAGGCTTGACCGAAACTTTCAGTTGTCATAGCTGGAGGTTTGATAATCAATCCGAACGAAGTGAGCCAGAAAAGTTTTTTGTCCACTTTTTTTCAAAAAAGTGGGCAGGATTTTTAAGGGCGGCAGCCCTTAAACAGGGGTTCGGGGACAGCGTCCCCGACTGAACAGGAGGTTTGGAGAATGTACGCAAAAAGAATTATTCCGTGTTTAGATGTTAAAAACGGCAGGGTAGTAAAGGGAACAAGTTTTGTCAATCTGCGTGATGCAGGTGACCCTGTAGAATGTGCGATTGAATATGACAGACAGGGTGCTGATGAACTTGTCTTGCTGGATATCACCGCTTCATCAGACGCAAGAAATATCATCGTTGATATTGTCAGTAAAGTAGCCGATAGTATCTTTATTCCATTTACTGTTGGCGGTGGTATAAGAACAGTCGATGATTTTACAAGTATTCTCCGTGCAGGAGCAGATAAAGTCAGTGTCAATTCGGCAGCGATAAAAAATCCTGACTTGATTAATGAAGCCGCTTATAAATTCGGCAGTCAGTGTGTGGTGACCGCCATAGATGCAAAGCGAAACGGCAAAAGCTGGGAAGTCTATATCAACGGCGGTCGTATACCTATGGGAATAGACGCTGTAAAGTGGGCAGTAGAAGCCGAAAAGCGTGGAGCAGGCGAAATATTGCTGACCAGTATGGATTGTGACGGACAAAAACAAGGGTATGATTTGGAACTGACAAGGGCAGTATCAGAAAGTGTGGGTATACCTGTCATTGCGTCAGGTGGGGCAGGAGCGTTATCACACTTCAAAGATGCGTTCACTATAGGTAAAGCAGACGCTGTTCTGGCTGCGTCACTCTTTCATTTCGGGGAAATTCCCATACCAACGCTTAAACAATATCTTCGTACAGAAAATATCTCTGTACGATGAATAATAACATGGTTTCTTCTGGTCTTATGACAAAGAAACCGTGTTATTTTTTGTGGAAAAAGGGTAAAAATCAGAAATTTGTGATAAATCAACAAGATATTCTGTAGATTATATTTAAAATTTTCTGTAAATTTTGAAAAATCCCTCAGAAAACAATTTGCTATTCAGATAATTTGTGCTATAATGATACCATGTGCATTTATATAGTAAAGGATTATTGACTGAATTATGACGGATTTACATTCTCATGTTCTTTATGGTGTAGATGACGGTTCGGAAGATTTGGAAATGTCACTGGAAATGTTGCAGATGGCAAGTGATAACGGTACGCACCATCTGGTATTGACACCACATTGTAATGTACCCGACGGTTATCTGAATTATATGAGTTCTACCATTATAGGAAGATATGAAAAAATCAAACAGGAAGTGGAAAGACGCAATATCAATATTCAGGTGTATCTTGGTATGGAAGTGTATGCCAGTGACGATGTGGACGAACTGGTAAAAGCAGGAGAAATCATTCCACTTAATAAAACAAGAAATTTATTGATAGAATTTGCTTTTGAAGAAGACCCGATGTGGGTAAGCTATGTACTGGAAAAGGTACAGAGAATAGGCTTGACCCCGTTGTTGGCACACCCTGAACGGTATACTTTTGTCCAGAATTTTCCGTATATGGTACATGACTGGATAAGAAGTGGGTGTCTGATACAAGTAAACAGAGGCAGTATTGTGGGCAGGTTCGGACAGGTAGTAGAGGAAACCGTACATTTTCTTATAGAACACGGATTTGTTCATGTTGTCGCCAGTGATGGACACAGACCTTATGCCCGTACACCTATCCTCAGTGACGCTTATGACTGTGTGGTGGACTATTACGGACATATGACCGCTGACCGTCTGTTCAAGATAAATCCCAGACGACTGCTCAATAATCAGAGAATTATCAGTAGTAGTCGCCACAGCGGATATAACCCCTACAGAACTTATCCAAGACACGGTGAATTTGATGAGTAAGTCTTTCAAGGAGGAACTATGAAATCAGATTTTAAAAGAAAGTTTATCTCAGGATTTATAGAGTTCACAACATTTTTTCGTCTGGTATCCGTAAGAAAAGTTATTTTTACTACAGTTTTTGTTTTGGCAGTAGTATTTGGGCTGTTCTATTACAACAGAACCAAACTGATGAAAAAAGTAAATCCGCCGGTAATTACTTTTTCGGATAAATATAAAACAGATGTCAGTGTCAAAGTAACTGATGCGGAATTACTGAACGGTGTTATGGCAACTGATGTAGAAGATGGAGATATTTCACTGGATATTATTGTCGAAAGTGTTTCCAATATGGTACTGGAAAATGAAGATGGTACAAAAGTCAAGGATATTGAAAGAGATGTTACCTATGCCGTATGCGATTCAGACAACAATGTTACCAAAGCTACCCAAAGAATCCGATATACCGATTATAAACCACCCGTCATTGAACCGCTGGAAAAAATACCGACGATAAAAGAAAAACGGTATTCCAGCGTTATTGCTTGTTTTAAGGCGACTGATGTGCTTGACGGAGATATCAGTGAGCTGTTGAAAATTGAATCACTGGATTCCAGTGCGGATAACATCAAAAGAGGTGTTTTTCCTGTTGTTCTTTCGGTAACCAACAGTTGCGGAGATAAAGTATACTATAATACGGTAGTAACGCTGATGGAGTAAAGAGAGTGAAGAGTGTCATTCCGAACGAAGTAAGAAATCATTCCACCTGTGCGGTTGGAATGATATTCTCATCGTATAGTTATGACACTTAAAAGTTTCGGTCAAGCCTTTTCAAAGGCTTGTGGGGTCAAGGGGCAAAGCCCCTTGTGGGATTTTTAAGGGCGAAGCCCTTAAACTCTCAAAAAACAATTCAAAATTTTCGTAAGAAAATTTTGACAATAACGGTTTGTTTTTTAACTGCACAGTTGGAAATCTTTTCGTGTCATTCCGAACGAAGTGAGAAATCTTACGAAAGATTTCTGAGTTGATGATATTGGAATAAAGGGGGTATCAGCTTTTATGGAAAATAATACAACATCAACAGAAGAAAGTCAGGTTATTAAAGATGCGGGGCGAAATTATTCTTTCGATTTACGCAGTACAATAAAAGATGTTCTGCGTAAATGGAATGTTATTTTAATTGTCGGAGTTGTGTGTGCGGCGGCGGGATTTGTATACGGTACAGAAACTTATCAGCCGATGTATACCGCATCAACTACTTTTCTGGTCAAAAATAGTAACGATACTGTCAATATCTATGCTAATCTTGAGACTTCTATGAACCTGGCGAGCAGTCTGAAAATTGTATTCGATACTACACAGTTGCAGACAAGAGTAGCGGAAGAAATGGGATATAAAACTTTTCCGGGAACATTATCCAGTGGTATTGTTGACCAGACCAATATTATGTCACTTAGTGTGACATCAGATTCCCCGATGAAAGCCTATGAGGCACTCAATAAAGTGCTGGACACTTATCCTGTGTTTACCAAAAATTATATCAGTCGTGTGGTTATTAAACCACTGAATATCGCACAGGTGCCGACATTTCCTATTAATACTTCTTCTGCCAATACACTGGCTATGGAAGGATTTGGTGTAGGTGTAGCGGCGATGATATTGTTATATGTTGTAAAATCGTTCTTTAAAGACACTATCAAAAAAGAAACGGATATCGAGAAAAAACTCAACATAAAGAAACTGGTATCTATTCCCAGACAAAAGAAAAAATTCACTTTCAAGGAAAAAATCAAGGGAACTAAAAAATCCTTGTCGTTGATGAACCCTGTTATCGGATTTGCTTTTCGTGAGGCGTTTAAAAAATTAAGGCGACTGATTGTTTCTGATGCACGAAACAATAATCACAAAATTTATTCTGTTACCAGTTCACTGGAAAATGAGGGTAAAACCACGATTGCGGTCAACCTTGCTCTGGATTTAGGTAAGATGGATTATAAGGTACTGCTGATTGACGCTGACCTTAGAAAACCTGCTGTTTCCAAATTTTTACAGAAGCCTATTCCCAAAGGGGAAACCGTCATTGATTTTCTTATGGGACATTGCCGTCTTTCGGACGCTTACCACTATGATGAAATTCTGAAAATTACCATCATGGGTTGCGGTAAGGGTACACCAAGAGCAAATGAACTTATTACGGGTGAAAAAATGAAGTATCTTTTAGATACCGCAAGAAAAGATTTTGATTATGTAGTAATGGATACACCGCCGTTAGGATTTGTTGCTGATGCAGAGGACATCATTAAAATCAGTGATGCTGTTATGTTGGTTGTCAGGCGTGATATTGCTACAGCGATTACCATCAACGACAGTATTGACCTTATGTTAGATACAGGAATGCCTGTATTAGGGTGTGTATATAATGACGCTGAATCTGTTGCTTTAACGGGCGGTACGCTGTACGGAAAATATACCTATGGTTACGGCTATGGAAGTAAGTATGGTTATGGTGGTTACGGTAAGTATGGCAGTTACGGTAAATACGGCAAATATGGTGGCTACGGAAAATATGGTGCTTATGGTGGTTACGGTAAGTATGGTTCGTATGGTGGCTATGGTAAGTATTCCGACGATTAATTTTGTCATGCGTAATTTTATTTAGTGTCAAAATCTGCGTAAGCAGATTTTGTTTTGAATTTTTATTCGTTAAAGGGCTTCGCCCTTTAAAATCCCACAAGGGGCTTTGCCCCTTGACCCCACCACTTTTTGAAAAAAGTGGACAAAAACTTTTATATTGTCATAGTTATAGGTCGTTTTTCTATAATTTAGTCACTATATAGCTTTTGGTAAGAAAACAATACGCTTATTTCAGATTGCTTAAAGAAGGGAACATTGGAATTTATGAATAATAGCAATACAGTCAATAATCAAAGTCAGGACAATGCTCTTAGTCAGATGTTCAATGTCACTCCGATGGATATTCTGAAAAGAATGGCAACAGGACTGAAAGGAATGTGGTGGTTAATTCCGATAGTGTCAGGAATTTTAAGTCTTGGGTTTGTCATAACGGCTTATAGGGGATATTCTCCGACTTATAGTGCCTCAGCAACCGTTTCTGTTTTTCCGAAAAGTTCAACAATTTCGTCTTATTCTTCAGGAACACCCTCCGAACAACTTGATAATACTTTTGCTTATGTCATTACCAGTTCACAACTATCGGCGATTATAGGACAGGATTTAGGACTTGGATATGTTCCGGGAACAGTCTATGCCAGTAAAATGGAAGGTACAGGATTTTTCACTATTGTTGCTACTTCTAACAGCTACGAGATGGCGTATCAGATACTGAAATCGGCTATCAATAATTATTCACAGGTGGCAGAATATATTGTCGGAGAAACGGAGATGGTCATCATCATTCCGCCTACGGCAAATTCTGAACCTATCAATAAAATCACTTACAGAATTTATGCCCTTGAAGGAGCAGGTATCGGAATTGCAGCAGTGCTGATATTGGTAACACTGATAGAAATGCTGAACTTTACGGTAAGAAGTCCTGATGATGTGGAAAAATTACTTAATACCCGAAAAATAGGTACAGTTGTTAAAGTTATCAATAAACGAAGTAGTCGTGTATCCAACATTGTTTCGCTGGACAGTCTTCATGTTGACGCACGCTTTAAAGAAGCTATTCTTTCTTTGCGAAACAGTATTATGAATGAGTGTGAAGAAAAGGGAATTAATTCTTTTGTGATTACCAGTACGGGAGCAGGTGAAGGAAAAACAACTCTTTCGTCTAATCTGGCGATTGCTTTTGCGAAAAAACACTATAATACAATTATCATTGACTGTGACCTGCGACACCCATCATTACGGGGACAGTTTGTCATTGCAGAAGAAGAAAATGAATTAGGGATAGTCGATGTTATTACAGGCAGATGTACACTGGAACAGGCTTTGGTCAGAATGAAAAAAAGCGGACTGTATGTTTTACCAGGAACTATTCCCGTTGAAAACGCTGCGGAATTGGTAGGCAGTCAGCAGATGCACGATTTGATAAAAGCTCTGGAATCTATGTTTGACTATGTTATCATAGACGCACCGCCTGTCGGCATTGTAGCAGACGCTCTGGAATTTAAAGATTATGTCGGCGGAGTATTGTTTGTTGTCAGACAGGATTATATCAAGGTCAATCGTATTAAAGAAGCTATCATGGAATTTGGTTCCAGTAAGATAGATATTTTCGGTTGTGTTTATAATATGGCATCAGGTATCTTTGGAACAAAAGGCTATGGTCGTTACGGTCGTTATGGCTACGGTTACGGCAGTTATAAAAAATACGGTAAATATGGTAAATACGGTAAATACGGTAAATATGGCAAGTACGGTTACGGCTACGGCAGTTACGGTAAATATGGGGATAAAAATTCCAAAGGCTACGGTGATTACGGAGATAAAGATTCTAAAAGCTACGGAAACTACGGTAGTTACGGAAATTACGGTAACTATGGTGACAGTGAATCTAATGGTTACGGAAATTATGGCAACTATGGTGATTATGGTAACTATGGTAACTATGGAGATTCAGGTAGTTACGGTAATTACGGTAATTACGGTGACTATGGTAATTATGGTGATTACGGTGATTACGGTAACTATGGAGATTCAGGAAGTTACGGTAACTATGGTAGTTATGGAAATTACGGAGATTACGGTAGTTACGGCGATTATGGTAATTACGGTAATTATGGAGATTCAGGAAGTTACGGTAACTATGGTAACTATGGGGACTATGGTAATTACGGTAATTACGGGGATTCAGGAAGTTACGGTAACTACGGTAACTATGGTAACTACGGTAACTATGGAGATTCAGGAAGTTACGGTAATTATGGAAGTTATGGTAGCGATGGAAGTTATGGTAGCTATGGCAGTTCAGGTCATCATCGTCATCACCACAGACATTATGACGAAATTACAGACTACGGAGAAAGAATTGTCAAGCTGGAACTGGAGGAAAACAGGGTACATGATGAAGAAACGGACGGTACTTCTACAGAAATGACCCCCTCAGACAATAAGCCACAAGAAGATACAACCCAAACCAGTCAAGAACCTGTTATTAATACACAGGAGAAACCCTCTTCAGAAGGCAAACCGCAAACGGATACACCTCAAATAAGTCAAGAACCTGTTATTAATACAGAGAAACTTTCTTCAGAAATCAATACGACCCAAATCAATCAAGAACCTGTTATTAATACGGAGGAGAAACCCTCTTCAGAAGGCAAACCGCAAGCGGATACAACATCTCAAATCAATCAAGAACCTGTCATTAATACAGAGAAACTTGCTTCAAAGGGAAAATCAAAAGCCAATACCACACCAAAGAAATCAAAATCCAAAAAATCTGTATCAGAAGGTAAACCACAAGTCAATGCCACACCAAAACAACCTGAACCTATCATTAATACGGAAATACCTTCATCAGACAACGAACCACAGGCAAATACTCCGCCAAAGAAACCAAAATCTGCTCTTAGTATAAAACTCCCCTTCTTCAACCGCAAACCGAAAACAGATACTCCACCAAAACAACCTGAATCAACGATTAATACGGATTTGACGGTTTCAGATGATAATGTTGTGACGATTGCCGATTACAGTTCTCAGGAAAAAATTACCCTGCCAGTGTTTGAAAATATTGTTGTTCGTCCGACTGAACCATTATCAGATGACGAAAATACCATTACGATTGCCGATTATCATTCGCAGAAAGAAAATTCTGAGATGTCACAGGAAACACCGTCAAAGGAAAAGAAACCTAGAAAAAAACGAAAAAAATAATGCCTGATCCATTACGAATTACGAATTACGCATTACGAATTACGCATTACAAAAGGGGCTGTAGTTTTTGTTACGACGGATAATTAATTTTCTCATCAACATTTTAGCTGTATCAGGAACGCTGATAGTGATTATACTGGTACTGTTTTCAGATATGATTCTGGAAATAAAAGACACAGGAACAACCATCATGTCATCAAATAAATCCGTCAATGTGGAATTTGATACTGACCCTTTGGTTATCAACAGCAAAGAAGTGGATTTTATGAGAGGGGTCAAGGCAACTGATGAAGATGGTAATGATGTAAAAAACAAACTTAGTTCATCAGTTGTCAACGAAGACAATAAAAAGTATGTTGTCTACAGTATCAACGGCAGTCAGTACGAATTGCAGAATTTCAAACGGAAATTGACTATCTATAATTATCGCTTGCCTACCATAAAAATATTGAAGTCCAGTTATACTTGTGATATCAATGAAATTGATGAATATATCAAGACACTTATCACAGACGGACAGATTTCGGGTGACGACGGTCTGGGTAATGATATTTCCACAGGAATTTACCGTGACAAAACTGCCTTGCAGATTACAAAGGCAGGAAGTTATGATATTCCGCTGGTTCTGAATAATGTATTCGGCGATGAAGTCAGAAATACGCTCCGTCTTAAAGTCACAGGTAAGCTCTATACCGTAAAGGTCAAACTGACCACCGAAACGACCACTATCCGTAAAAACAGCCGTTTCTCTCCTAATTCCTATATCGCTTCTGCTACCGACAGTGACGGCAATGATATCCTCAACCAGATTATTTACAGAAGTGAGGTTGACCTTACCACCGAAGGCAGATACAAGGTCTATTACTATGTTGTTGGTACTGGCGAAGAGGAAGACCCTGTAGCCACTTTGACGGTTGTTGTCACCGCTTAGTTTAAGGGCTACCGCCCTTAAAAATCCTGTTAAGGGGTTGCCACCCCTTAACCCCGCCCACTTTTTTGAAAAAAAGTGGACAAAAAACTTTTAATTGTCACAACTCAAACTTGGATAAAGATTTCTGAACGAAGTGAGCCGAAAAAGTTTTTGTCGAACTTTTTTCAAAAAGTTCGTGGGGTTCAGGGGCAAAGCCCCTGATGGGATTTTAAAGGGCAACGCCCTTTAACTGTCTATGATAAAATGACAAAATCCCTTTCAGGCGATAGATGTCTGAAAAAGGGATTTTGTCATTTTGAGTGAAATAAAAAAGGGAGTGGCGGAGTTGCACCGCCGTTTTTCCGTTTTAGCGGAACGGACTGTTCTCAGGTTGAACTATACTCCCTTGTCGGGTGGCAAGCCACTTCCTCTCCTGCGGAGAGAGATTTTACACATAAACTACCGACATCTTCATTATAAAGTATAAATAAAAAATGTCAAGGAGTTTACCCATGAAAACTTGTCTGATGTGCAGAAAAAATACGATTGAACATTATGGTATCTGTGAAGAATGTGCTGAACTCAACCGCAATATGAGAAATATGCCCTGTGATTTCAGCGAAAAAACAGCGGTAGTTACAGGGGGAAGAATAAAAATCGGTTATGCGGTATGTCTGCGACTGTTGAGAAACGGTGCTAAAGTCATAGCTGTTACACGCTATCCAAAAACGGCTATGGAACAGTATGCGAAAGAACCTGATTTTGAACAGTTCAAAGACCGTTTGTTTATTATTGGATTTGATTTGTTGAGAGTGGATTTGATAGAAGATTTGCTGTTACAGATACAGGAGATAGCCGAAAATAAAGTAGATATTCTGATAAACAATGCAGCACAAACCGTTAAAAAATCCAACGACTATTATGCTACGCTTATCGCACACGAAAATAAATTGCTTTTGGAAAGCAATCATCATTTGATTTTACGCCATAATCCGAATGATACAGTTAATGCACTTATACCATTCAATAGTATTTGTGATTATGGGGAAACACCGCTTGAAAATTCTTGGGTACGCAAAGCGGAAAATATTTCTGTTAAAGAAATGCTGGAAGTTCAGTTGATTAATGTTACCGCACCGTTTCTGTTGACAAGCTGTATCAGAAAAATGATGTTGCATAATCCCTCTGAAAATAAATTCATTATTAATGTCAGTTCGGTTGAGGGAAGATTTCAGACAAAACAAAAACTTGCCCGTCATGTACATACCAATATGGCAAAAGCCTCTTTGAATATGATGACACATTCTGTTGCCTCTGATTTTGCCAAAGATAATATCTATGTTTATTCCTGTGACCCTGGTTGGGTATCTAATCAGTTTCCACCTGAATACGAAATCAGTAAGAATTTTCAGCCTTATCTTACTTTTCAAGACGGTGCTTGCCGAATACTTTATCCCATTGTCAAAAATTCAGGTGAAAGCAAAATCACTGATTTTGGAAAGTTCTATAAGGATTACCAGATTATCGACTACTAAAGGAGGGCGATTATGGGAGTTTTCAATACATTTTTTTCCTCACATCAACACAAAGATAAATTACATCAACGAACAGTTTATTCACCTGCGGTAACGATTTTTCAGAAATACAATGTTTCTAAGCTATCGCTCACAGAAAAAGAAGCGGTCAGTTTGGGTTGGTCTTTCCGTAAAAAATCAAAACATATCCGCATTACCAACTATCATGGTAAAGAAACAGATGTCATTGTTCCTGCAAAAATAGGGGACAGAAAAGTCAATGAACTTGCCAAAAAATGTTTTGCCAACAGTCATGTCAGAAGTGTAGAAATGCCTGATACCGTTACCAAATTAGGAATGAAGCTGTTTGACAGAAAAACTACCGAAAGAGTTGTTTTTTCGGATAGTATAACTCATCTTCCAAATTGTGTCTGTGACGGTTGCGAAAATCTTAAAGAAGTTCATTTACCCTTTTCGCTGTTTTCTATGGGAGATTATGCGTTTTTCCGTTGCCGAAATCTTACTCACATTGATTTATCGCCACCCTTTTTTTACCAAATGGGTAAAGAATTGTTTGCCCAAAGTGGATTACAGACTTTTTCGGTAAATCAGAGTTTCGGCTATCCCTTACATATAGACGGTACGATTTTCAAAGGTACACCGTTACAATCCTTATATCAAATGGTTGCCTTGTATAAAGAAAACAATAAAATTGATGTTATTATCGTAGGTTATCGGTCGAAAATCACATTTTCTAAAGGGTCATCTGTGATTATGGAAGAAAATTCGGTGGATTGTGACTGTCAGATTGATTTTTCACAGTGCGACAAGGTTCAATTCCGAACACCTGTATATGCACACTGGATAGAAAACAATTCTTATATGCTTTCGGGTGTTTACTATGCCAATGCGATTATCAAAAAAGATGATTTTCATCAATTAGCGTTTCCAAAATGGGTCAGAGTTACCTATCCAGATGGCACACCGTGTGAGAAAAATTTAAAAGTATCTTTATCAGAAAATGAGGATACGGCTTATATTACAGTGATGAATAATCGACTGTTGTTCCGTTCGCTTTCTGAAAAAAAGAAAACCATATTTCTTTATTCTTATAATAACAGTGGTCTGTTTATTAGGCATGGGGCAATAGAAAGCCGTATTTTACAGAATATTGATTTAGGATATTTTTTGAGTTACGGCAATGCGGAAATTTTTGCCCCCTGCTGTTTTGAATTACATAATGTGACATGGCGGACTTTCTCTCATGATACCCACAAACATATACCACCGTCATCACTCTTAGGCAAAGATTATCACGGAAGACACATTCATATAGCATTGATGAAAGCCTTTTCCTATCAGTATTCCTATTTTTACTGTCAGGAAATTATTGATGAAATTTTCCGAAAAGGCTATGTCATTGAACAAGATTATCCTTTTGCAAAAGTCAAATTAAATCAGAAAGATAAAATTCTGATTGCCATAGATATTCTCAGAGGGACACTGCGGGATATTAACGGACAAAGAGAAGAAAGACAAATGTATAAAAATTATCTTAACCATCACAAACGGTATGCCAAAATTGTGTGTGAAAATTTGCATGGGGATTACCCTGAATATGCAGAATTTTTAACAAAATTTTTCCATCTGTGCGGTTGGAATGATATTCCCATTGTATAGCTGTGACAATTAAAAGTTTTGTCCACTTTTTCAAAAGTGGTGGGGTCAAGGGGCAAAGCCCCTTGTACTCCTCAAATTCCAAACAAAATTTGCTTACGCAAATTTTGACAATAATAATTCGATTTTCAACCGCACAGGTAGAAATTTTTAAAAAATAGCTGATGGCTAATTTCAAATTGCTAATTGCTAATTGACAAGCTCTGTGTTATAATGTAATGAAAATGATAAGGAGATTGATTATGAAATGAAAGTGGGATTAGATGTAGGGTCAACAACGGTCAAATGCGTTGTGTTAGATGACGAAAATAAGATATTGTACAGTACATATGAAAGACATTATTCACAGATAAAACAAAAGATTGCGGAAATTTTAAACAAGGTAAAACAGGAATTACCCGAAAGTAATGGTTCAGTGTTAGCGATTTCAGGTTCAGCAGGAATGGGTCTGGCAGAAGAATGTGGTATAGATTTTGTACAGGAAGTCTATGCGACCCGTGTAGCCACAAATACTTTTATTCCCAATACTGATGTTGTCATTGAACTTGGCGGAGAGGACGCAAAGATTTTATTTTTAACAGGCGGAATAGAAGTGCGTATGAACGGTTCATGTGCAGGAGGTACGGGAGCGTTCATTGACCAGATGGCAACACTGCTGAATGTACCGATTGAAGAACTGGACGGACTCGCCGAACAAAGTGAAAAAATCTATACGATTGCGTCCCGATGTGGTGTATTTGCCAAAACGGATATTCAGCCGTTACTCAATCAGGGAGCAAGAAAAAGTGATATATCTGCCAGTATATTTGCGGCAGTAGTCAATCAGACAGTGGCAGGGCTGGCACAAGGCAGGGAAATTACAGGGCAGATAGTCTATCTTGGTGGACCTCTGACCTTTATGAGTCAGTTAAGAAAGCGTTTTGATAAAGTACTGAAAACAAATGGTATTTGTCCTGAAAATTCTTTGTATTATGTTGCTTGCGGTGCGGCACTTTGTGCGAAGAAGGAACAGGATTTTGATGAGGTTATCCATGCTATCAATAACTATAGTGGAAGTGGAAACTTTGCTTTCAATCCGCCTTTGTTCGAAAATGAGGAGGATTACCGTATCTTTACCGAAAGACATCAGAAAGCGACTGTCACAACCGCAGATTTATCCTCATACAATGGAAAAACCTTTGTCGGTATAGATGCAGGTTCAACAACGGTCAAAGCTGTGGTTATGGGGGAAAACGGTGAGTTGCTGAAATCCAGCTATTTGCCCAACAGCGGAAATCCTGTACCCATTATCAAAGAATTTCTTACGCAACTGTATACCGAAAAACCTGATATTCAGATAGTGTCATCAGCGGTTACGGGTTACGGTGAAGAAATTATCAAGAATGCCTTTAAAATTGATTTTGGTGTTGTCGAAACGATAGCCCATTTTACCGCTGCCAGAAAATTTATGCCCGATGTGGAATTTATTATTGATATCGGCGGTCAGGACATCAAATGTTTTGAAATCCATAATCAGGCGATTGACAATATCTTTCTCAACGAAGCCTGTTCGTCAGGGTGTGGTTCGTTTTTACAGACTTTCGCCAATGCGTTGGGTTACAACATAGAAGAATTTTCTAAACTGGGATTATTTGCTAAACAACCTGTCGATTTGGGTTCAAGATGTACGGTTTTCATGAACAGTTCTGTAAAACAGGCTCAGAAAGACGGAGCTACCATCGAAGATATTTCGGCAGGATTATCATTAAGTGTCGTCAAAAATGCACTCTATAAAGTTATCAGAGTATCTGACCCCAACAAACTGGGAAAAAGAATTGTCGTTCAGGGAGGAACATTCCTCAATGATGCTGTACTGCGTGCTTTTGAACAGGAAATGGGTGTAGAAGTTGTCCGTCCTGTCATTTCAGGTCTGATGGGAGCATACGGTGCGGCATTGTATGCTCAGGCAAATTGCGATAATACAACAAGCACCATCACCGACAAGGAACAACTTGAACATTTTATTCATGAAATTAAAGTCACAAATTGTGGCGGTTGCAGTAATAATTGCCGTCTGACTATCAATAAATTTGCTGATGGCAGAAAGTTTATCGCAGGAAATCGTTGTGAACGCCCTGTTACCAGAAAATCTCCTGACGAAACACTTAATATGTACGCTTATAAACTGCGTCTGTTGAAATCCTATAAGCCTCAGAAAGGTACAAGAGGTAAAATTGGTTTGCCGTTTGGTCTGAATATTTACGAATTATTACCATTCTGGTATACCTTATTTACCGAACTGGGTTTTGAAGTCTGTGTATCTCCTGTTTCCGACAGGAAATTATATGCTAAAGGTCAACAGACTATTCCTTCTGATACCGTCTGTTACCCCGCAAAACTTATGCACGGTCATGTACAGACACTCATAGACAGCGGTGTAGATACGATATTCTATCCTTGTCTTTCCTATAATTTCGATGAGGGCAGAAGTGACAACCATTATAACTGTCCTGTAGTTGCCTATTATTCCGAAGTTATCAAGGTTAATATGAAAGATGTCCGCAAAATTACCTTTATTAATGACTATCTCGGTATACACCGTAAACACGATTTTCCGAAAAAAGCCTTTGAAATGTTACAGAAATATTTTGATGGCATAACCCTCAAAGAAGTTAAACAAGCCTGCAAAAAAGCTTATGACGCTTATGACGACTACATGACCAAACTCAAGACCAAAGGTGAAGAAATTATTAAAAAAGCCAGAAGTGAGGGTAAAAAAATTATTGTACTGGTAGGTCGTCCGTATCATGTTGACCCTGAAATTAACAAGGGTATTGATAAATTAATGTCAAGTTTTGATGTAGCGATTGTTTCGGAAGATGCGATTTGTGATAAGGTTGGAAAATACCCCACAACCGTTCTCAACCAATGGACTTACCACGCCAGACTATATTCCGCAGCCCATTACATTGCTCATTGTGATGATATGAACCTTGTTCAGCTTGTTTCGTTTGGTTGTGGTGTGGACGCTATCACCACTGATGAAGTCAGAGAAATTCTGGAGTCCGAAGGAAAAATCTATACCCAAATCAAAATTGATGAAATTACTAACTTAGGTGCTGTCAAAATCCGTCTGAGAAGTCTTTTTGCAGCGATTGACGAACAGAATAAGTTAAAGGGCTTTGCCCTTTAAAATCCTATCAGGGGCGTTGCCCCTGAACCCCACGAACTTTTTGAAAAAAGTTCGACAAAAACTTTTAATTGTCATAGCTATACCTTGAGATAACAAT
>CACWNY010000035.1 GCA_902762375.1 uncultured Ruminococcus sp.
GTCCGAAGGCACCATAGTATGCGGATGTAGCTCATCTGGTAGAGCGCCACCTTGCCAAGGTGGAGGTAGCGAGTTCGAGCCTCGTCATCCGCTCCATTTTTTAGCCACTCAGGTATTGAGTGGCTTTTTTGTTGAAAAAAATAGCCTTTTTATCTATTTTTTCATAGACAAATTTTCTTTTTTGTAGTACAATGTATATAATGCGTAATTCGTAATGCGTAATTCGTAATTATAGAAAAACAACCTATAGCTATGACAATGAAAAGTTTTTGTCCACTTTTTTCAAAAAGTGGTGGGGTTAAGGGGCAAAGCCCCTTAGCAGGATTTTTAAGGGCGGCAGCCCTTAAACTCATCAGGAAAAAACAAAATTTGCAAAGCAAATTTTGACATAACAATATAAAAGCGTGGATTGCAACGCAGAGTAGCCTAAAATACTCAAAATATCAGAAAGGAGAATGTTACTGTAAAACGAGCAATATTGTAAAAGGTGAAACACAAAAAATTAATTCATTTTTTATAAGTTTTCAGTAACGGCGTGTAAAAATGGCAGACAAAAGAGCAATAGCAGTGTTGACCAGTGGCGGAGATGCACCGGGTATGAATGCCGCAGTCCGTGCGGTAGCAAGAACCGCTTTGAACAGAGGTATGAGAGTTATCGGTGTTCATAGAGGATACAACGGACTTTTAAACGGTGATGTTTTTGAAATGAACCTTCGTTCCGTATCGGATATTATCCATCGTGGCGGAACTATTCTCTATACCGCACGAAGTGAGGAATACAATACTCCTGAAGGCGTAAAAAAAGCGGCAAATACTTGCCGTGAACTCGGTGTTGAAGGTGTTGTTGTTATCGGCGGTGATGGTTCTTTCAGAGGAGCAAGAGATTTGACAGGTCAGGGTATTCCTTGTGTAGGTATTCCGGGTACGATTGACAATGATATTGCCTGTAGTGAATATACTGTCGGATTTGATACCGCTATGAATACGGCTATGGAAATGATTGACCGTATCAGAGATACCGCACAATCTCATGACCGTTGTAGTGTTATTGAAGTTATGGGCAGACGCTGTGGAGATATTGCTTTACAGACAGGTATTGCTGTAGGGGCAACTGCTATATTGGTTCCCGAAAAGAAATTCGATATTGAAAAAGATGTCATTACCAGAATGATGGCCACCCAGAAAACAGGCAAAAAACATTTTATTGTTATTGTTGCTGAAGGCGTGGGTAATTCTTCGGATATTGCTAAGTATATTGAACACCGTACAGGTGTAGAAACAAGACTGACTGTACTGGGTCATGTTCAGCGTGGCGGTATGCCCACACTTCGTGACAGAGTGGTTGCCAGTGCAATGGGTCATAAGGCAGTTGAACTGCTTTCCAAAGGTATCGGTAACAGAGTGGTTGCTATGACTAACGGTAAGATTGTTGATTATGATATTACAGAAGCTCTCAATATGAAAAGAGTTTTTGATGAAGATTTGTATCAGATTGCCCTTGAGATTTCCATTTGAGTTTTTGAAAAAAATGCCGACTTTTTGTCGGCATTTTTTCTTTGTCGGGGACGCTGTCCCCGAACCCTTGTTTAAGGGCTTCGCCCTTAAAAATCCTGTGTTAAGGGTTGCCACCCTTAACAATCCCGCCCACTTTTTTGAAAAAAAGTGGACAAAAAACTTTTAATTGTCATAGCTGGACTTTTGATAAATATTCCGAACGAAGTGAGCCATAAAAGTTTTTGTCAACTTTTTTCAAAAAGTTGTGGGGTTCAGGGGCAAAGCCCCTGATAGGATTGTTAAGGGCAACGCCCTTAACTCAGGGGTGCGGGGGTGAAACCCCTGCTTACGGTTAGTTTACGGGTAGTGTTACAGATAACAATAATCGGAATAGTCAATACTCCCCACAGAAAACTGTATATCGGACAGATTTGTCCCATAAGATTGAAAGGCATATTGGAGTAATCCCACACTTTCATGTGAAATTTGATATTGACAACACAACCTACACCAAATTCTACCAAAGTAATGACAAAAGAACCTATGATACATTTGTAAAGATTTTTTATCTTACGGATTTTATCGAACAGTCTGAATAATAGCAGAAAACACAAACCACCTGTAATTATCATTGTCCAATGTGTTTTTCGTCGCCACAGCAATTCCGTCAGACCGTAAAGAATACCGCCTGCCGAAAATAAGAGTGTGTTATTTTTGATTTTGACTAACATCTTTCCTATCACCGTTTTTATTGTGTACGGAAAGTATGGTTTTATCCTTTGTTAATGTATGGTTTTGAAATTTATCAAAAAAATCAGATATTTTTATGGAAATTTTTTGTTGTATGTGTTATAATACTTTATGTGGAGGTGCGTGCGTATGTCGTTCAACATATTGTATGATAAAGCAAATGACGGAGTTTTTCCGGGAGGACTGCACAGCAAAGAACAAATCAAAATTCTGATTTGTTATCTTATATATGAAACAAAAGTACCTGTTGGAATAGAGTTTATGTCGGGTATACTTCAGGAGTGCGGAGTGGCAAATTACTTTGAAGCATCAGCAGGATTTTCAGAACTGATTGCCAATGGTCAGCTCGTCATCTGTGAGGGCGATGAGGTACAATATCAGCTTTCTCATTCAGGAAAATTTATCGTCAATAATCTTTCGGACGAATTGCCCGTTACGGTCAAAGAAGAAACATTGGAAAAATATCAGCATTTTCTTCATCAAAGAGATATTCAGCAGGATAACACAGTCACACTTACCAAAAAAAATAATAAAACTTATGTGGAATGTACCATGAATGATGGCGATACGCAATTACTCAAAATAAGTATGTACTCTCCGAACAATGAACAGGCAGGATTTATCCGTAATGTATTTTATAATAATACAGATGTGATTTATCAGGCGGTTGTTGCCCTTATGACAGGAGATAAAAAGAGTGCTTTGAATATTATTTCCGTTGCTGATTTCAAAACAGATGGTGCTATCTGAAAAATGTATCAATAATCAACATTGCTGTAACCGCAGGTATTCCGCCTATAGCACTGATACAGATACTCAGTGTGCTTATCGGAATGAATACACCTGTAAAAATACCTGTGATATTGACCGCTATCAGAGAAATAATACCGCTTAACACAGTGGTGACAGCTCTTTTGAATGGGTGAACGCTTCTTTTGGAAAAATACATCACCGTAAATAACAGTACTGTAGAACAAATTACTGTGGCGATAAACTGAACTGTTTCCATTAAAATCCCTCCATGATTGCGGTATGATATGTATATGTACAAATTACCATAAAGATGACAATTTGTACATATTGGTAAAAAATTTTTCATGATTAGTTACATGATTGTTTATTGACATTAAACTATCCATATGCTATTCTTAGAGTACGCTTTACAATAGCTCAGTTTCAGATAAAGGTGAGGTGTTTTGTATGACTGAGAATATTTTGATATGGGCAGGTATTGCCGTTGTTGCCATTATTGTAGAGGGTTGCACAGTGCAGTTAGTGTCGATGTGGTTTGCTGTTGGTGCGTTGGCGAGTGCGGTGGTATCAGTATTTACAGATGATATTCTGATACAGTTGGCGGTATTTTCTGTATTGTCGATAATCTGTATTGTTTCCACAAGACCGCTTGCCAGAAAGCTGAAGAAAAACAATAAGGAAGTACCCACAAACTGCGACAGGTATATTGGAAAAACTGCCGAAGTTATTGTTGATATTGATAACAACAGTGCCAGCGGTCAGGTAAAGGTGGAGGGGTCTGTATGGTCAGCCAAATCCGTCACTAATGAGATAATCCCTGTCGGCACAAAAGTTCAGGTAAATGCCATAGAAGGTGTCAAAATGCTTGTCACACCGCTTATGGTGATGTCAACTACCTAAAAGTTTTTAAAAGGAGAATTTTAACATCATGAGTTTTAGTCCGTTATTTTTAGTCATTATCATTGTTGCCTTGATTGCTCTTTGCATATTTGTATCGAATGTCAAGATTGTACCGCAGGCACATTCATTCGTTATTGAAAGACTTGGTGCTTATCATGAGTCATGGGGAACAGGATTGCATTGGAAAATACCGTTTATCGACAGAATTTCTCGCAAAGTGTCACTAAAGGAACAAGTTGTAGATTTTCCGCCTCAGCCTGTTATCACCAAAGATAATGTTACCATGCAGATTGATACGGTTGTCTATTTTCAGATTACCGACCCGAAACTTTATACATACGGTGTAGAAAATCCGATTTCGGCTATCGAAAATCTTACTGCTACCACTTTGAGAAATATCATTGGTGAACTGGAACTTGACCATACGCTTACCTCAAGAGATGTCATCAATACAAAAATCCGTGTTATTCTTGATGAGGCAACAGACGCATGGGGTATCAAGGTGAACCGTGTAGAACTTAAAAATATTCTCCCTCCCAGAGAAATTCAGGAATCTATGGAGAAACAGATGAAAGCCGAAAGGGAAAGGCGTGCAAGAATCCTTGAGGCTGAAGGTCAGCGAGAAAGTGAAATTCTTGTTGCTGAAGGTCATAAGCAGTCCGCAATCTTACAGGCAGACGCTATCAAAGAAAGAAAAATCCGTGAAGCACAGGGTGAAGCTGAAGCTATCCGCAGTGTACAGCAGGCATATGCTGATGCTTTGAAAATGCTCAATGAGGCAAGTCCGAGTGACAGAGTTATCGCTCTGAAAAGTCTGGAGGCGTTCCAGAAAGCCGCTGACGGTAAGGCAACCAAAATCATTATTCCTTCCGAAATACAGTCACTGGCCGGTCTGGCAACATCAGTCAAAGAAGTATTCAGTACCGATGATGTTCACCTGAGAAAACAGTAATCAGAAACTTGTTGGAAAAGAATAGCAAAAAACAGTTGCAATTATCTTAAAAATGCAATAAAATATAGGCAGTAACAAATCTCATGGAGGTATGCTGTATGACCGTTATTATTTGTCGTAATCATGACATAATGACCGTTACGGGATACTTGTATGTTGTTACCGTGTAAGGCGTTCAGGCTGTGGTGAATACACTTACCACAGCCTGTTAATGTTTGTTTATCAGAATAATTTGCCTGAGCAAATTTCTGATAGCTATTTGTTGACTGATGAAAGGACTGTTTATGATGAAAAAAGTAGCGGTTATTATGGGCAGTGACAGTGATTTTCCTGTCGTTGCAGGGGCAATCAAGACTTTGAAGTCTTATAATGTTCCCGTAGAAGTTCATGTTATGTCAGCACACCGCACACCTGAATTAGCTTGTGAATTTTCGGCAAATGCCAGAAAAAATGGTTTCGGTGTGATTATTGCGGCGGCAGGTAAGGCAGCACATCTGGCAGGCGTGATTGCAGGACATACTACACTCCCTGTTATCGGTATTCCTGTCAAATCGTCCACTCTGGACGGTCTTGACGCTTTGCTGGCTACCGTACAAATGCCTAAAGGTATTCCTGTAGCTACCGTTGCTATAGACGGTGCGGACAATGCAGGTATTCTTGCGGTTCAGATACTTTCATTATCTGATGATACGCTTGCCGAAAAACTGGAAAATCTCAAAACTGAGATGAAAAACGGGGTTATCGAAAAGGACAAAGCCATTCAAAGTAAGGTGGAACAACTGTGAACAATACGATAAATCCGAAAAATAAATTACTGTTTCCCATAGATGACAAACCGCAGGAAGAATGTGGTGTATTCGGAATTTATGTCAATGATGACGATATCAATTCTGTTGCGGAGGTTTACAGCGGACTGTATTCTTTGCAACATCGTGGGCAGAACAGTGCAGGAATATGTGTCAATGATAACGGGGAATTTTCCTGTTGTAAAAACAAAGGGCTGATTTCGGAAGCATTCCGTGAAAATGCCCTTGAAGAACTTCCCAACGGTAAAATTGCGATAGGTCATGTCCGTCATTCATTGCAAAAGTTTGAAGATGATGACTTTGCCTCTGTTCAGCCATTGCTTATGCGTTATATGTATGGTTCGCTTGCGATTGCCCACAACGGCGATATCACCAACAAAGCTGACCTACACAAACAACTTGCTGAAGGCGGTGCAATCTTTCAATCCAACAGTAATGCTGAACTGATTTCCTATGTGATTGCCAGTATGCGTCTGCAGACAGATACGATTGAGGACGCTGTTATCAAAGCCGTAGATATGCTGGAGGGAGCTTATTCTCTGGTCATTATTTCTCCCAGCAAGTTGATTGCCGTTCGTGATTCTCATGGCTTTCGACCGCTTTGTATCGGAAAAATGAAGAACAGTTATATGATTTCGTCTGAAAGCTGTTCCTTTGACAGTCTGGGGGCAGACTTTGTCAGAGATGTTGCTCCAGGAGAAATTATAGTGGTTGATGAAAACGGTCTGCACAGTTACACTAACTATTGTCATCAAAAAACAGCGATGTGCATTTTTGAGCAGATTTATGTGTCCCGTCCCGACAGTGTGCTTGACGGTCAGAATGTGCATAATTTCCGTATGAATGTCGGTAAAATTCTTGCCGAAAAATATCCTGTAGAGGCAGATGTCGTATGCGGTGTTCCCGACAGTGGTTCAAGCTGTGCCGTTGGCTATTCTCTCTATTCAGGTATTCCTTACGGTATTGCTATCATGAAAAACAAGTATATTGGTCGTACACTTTCTATGGATAACGACAGTATGCGTAAAAGGATTCTGGATATCAAAATCAATGTGCTGAAATCTACTGTCAAGGATAAAAGAGTGATTATTATTGATGACAGTATTGTTCGTGGCGGAACAATGACACATATTGTTGAGTTGCTGAAAAAAGCAGGAGCAAAAGAAGTTCATGTCAGAGTGGCTTCCCCGCAATTTAAAAATATCTGCTATTACGGTATAAGACTTCCACAAAAAGAACATTTTATTTCCAATCAATTTACCCCACAAGAACTTTGCGAAAAAATTGGTGCAGATTCTTTGGAGTTTATCACGGTTGAAGAATTATTGAACTGTGCAGTTGATGCCAATATTGATTTCTGTACAGCGTGTTTTTCAGGAGAATATCCTACAGAAAAACCGACAGAGTTTTATGATAAATTCAGTGTAAAAATAGAAGTATAGGTTAAGGGCGTTGCCCTTAACAATCCCATCAGGGGCTTTGCCCCTGAACCCCACAAACTTTTTGAAAAAAGTTTGACAAAAACTTTCAAGGCTCACTTCGCTCGGATTGCTTGTCCAAAGTTCAGCGGTGACAATTAAAAGTTTTTTGTCCACTTTTTTCAAAAAAGTGGGCGGGGTTGAGGGGCGGCAGCCCCTCAGCAGGATTTTCAAGGGTGCAACCCTTGAAACAGGATTTTTAAGGGCGGTAGCCCTTAAATCAAGGAGGAGTGTTATAAAGATGAAGAGTTTCAGCGAAAGCTACAAAGAAGCAGGTGTTGATGTTACGGCTGGTTATCAGTCCGTAGAACTGATGAAAAAACATATTGCCAGAACTAATATTGATGGTGTGATTTCAGGAATAGGCGGTTTCGGAGGACTGTTTCAGCCTGACCTGAAAGGTATGGAAGAACCTGTACTTGTTTCGGGTACAGACGGTGTAGGGACAAAATTAAAACTTGCTTTTTTACTTGATAAACATGATACCATAGGTATAGATTGTGTGGCAATGTGTGTCAATGATGTTGTGTGCGGTGGAGCAAAACCGCTGTTTTTCCTTGATTATATGGCACTTGGCAAGAATATTCCCGAAAAAGTTGCTGAAATTGTTTCGGGTGTGGCTGAGGGTTGTGTACAGTCAGGTTGTGCTTTAGTCGGCGGTGAAACGGCTGAAATGCCTGGTTTCTATCCTGTTGATGAGTACGATTTGGCAGGTTTCTGTGTGGGAATTGTCGATAAGAAAAAAATTATTGATGGTTCAACACTCAATGAGGGTGATGTGCTGATAGGTCTTGCGTCATCAGGCGTACATTCCAATGGATTTTCACTTGTCAGAAAAGTTTTCGGTATCAACAGCGAAACTATACTGAAAACTTATGATGAACTTGATAAGCCTTTGGGCGAAACATTACTTACACCAACAAAAATCTATGTCAAGCCGTTACTTTCTCTGATTGAAAAAGTTAATGTCAAGGCTGTTTCACATATTACGGGCGGTGGCTTCTATGAGAATATTCCCCGTATGCTCAAAGATGGTATGTCCGCACAAATTACTAAATCCGCTGTTCCTGTCTTGCCGATATTTGAAATTATTCAGCGTGAGGGCAATATCAATGAACATGATATGTTCAATACCTTTAATATGGGTGTCGGAATGGTGATTGCTGTGGATAAGAATGATGTGGATACGGCTTTGAATGTTCTGGAAAATGCAGGCGAAAAAGCATTTGTACTTGGTGAAGTTGTCAAGGGTGACAAGGAAGTCCTCTTTGTGTAAGCGGAGAATGGTTATGAAAAATATTGTGGTACTTGTATCAGGTGGCGGTACAAATTTACAAGCCTTGATTGATGCACAAAATATAGGCAAAATTCCCAACGGTAAAATTTCCTGTGTCATATCCAGTAATCCAAATGCTTATGCACTTCAAAGGGCAGAAAATAACGGCATTGCAACGGCTGTCATTCGAAGAAAAGATTATGAAAATCAACTTGCCTATGATAAAGCACTTGTCGAACTTTTGAAAAGTAAAAACGCTGATTTGATTGTTCTGGCAGGCTTTATGACTATACTTGGTGAATATGTCATACAGTCCTTCCGTAATCAGATTATCAACATACACCCTTCATTAATTCCGTCGTTCTGCGGAGAGGGTTTTTATGGATTGAGAGTACATGAAGAAGCTCTGAAAAAAGGTGTCAAGGTGACAGGAGCAACGGTGCATTTTGTCAACGAAATCTGTGACGGCGGTGCTATCATCTTACAAAAAGCCGTTGAGGTACAAAATGGTGATACTCCCGAAATTTTGCAGAAACGGGTCATGGAACAGGCAGAATGGCAGATTCTACCGTTAGCTGTTTCGCTCTTCTGTGATGATAAAATCACAGTCAAGGCAGATAATACAACCGAAATTCATTTTTAAGTTAAAATCATAGAAAGGATTGTTTTAATCATGGAAATGTTGTCAATCGAAAAAGAACTCAGTACAAACCCCTATCCCGGCAGAGGATTGATTATCGGCAAAAGTGCTGACGGTAAAACAGCAATCGTAACTTATTTCATTATGGGCAGAAGTGAAAACAGCCGTAACAGAGTGTTTGTCACAGAGGGTGACGGTATCAGAACACAGGCTTTCGACGAATCCAAACTGATTGACCCGTCATTGATTATCTATGCACCTGTAAAAGTTCTCGGTAACAAAACGATTGTTACCAACGGTGACCAGACAGATACTATCTATACGGCTATGAAAAAAGGTCTTACCTTTGAACAGTCATTGAGAACAAGAGCTTTTGAACCTGATGAACCTAACTATACCCCCAGAATTTCATCTATCGTTGTTGTGGATAACGGCAAATGTGATTATACTATTTCCATTCTGAAAAGTGCCACAGGTAATCCTAATTCTTGTCAAAGATATACTTTCGACTACTCTATGCCTTTAAACGGTGAAGGAAGATTTATCCATACCTACAAATGTAACGAAGTTCCGCTTCCTAGTTTTGAGGGCGAACCCAAATTAGTCAAATTCGGTAATGACGACATCGACACCTATACCAATATGGTATGGAATGCTCTTAACGAAGATAATAAAGTATCGCTGTTTGTCCGCTATATCGACATTGAAACAGGTGAAACCAATACCAGAATTATCAATAAACATCAGCAGTAATTAATCAGCAATGAGCATTTTTTCAATAAACAAGGAGAAATTATTATGAATGAACTTGAACTCAAATACGGTTGTAACCCTAACCAGAAACCTTCCAGAATTTTTATGAAAAACAATGGTGAATTGCCTATTGAAGTTCTTAACGGCAAACCCGGATATATCAATTTCCTTGACGCTTTCAACAGTTGGCAACTTGTCAAAGAATTAAAAGTTGCCACAGGTTTACCCTCAGCAGCGTCATTTAAACATGTCAGTCCTGCAGGTGCAGCAGTTGCCACTGAATTATCCGATACTTTAAAGAAAATCTACTTTGTTGACGATTTGGAACTGTCTCCTCTGGCAAGTGCTTACGCTAAGGCAAGAGGTGCTGACAGAATGTCCTCTTACGGTGACTGGATAGCTCTTTCTGATACCTGTGATGTACAGACCGCAAAATTAATTCAGCGTGAAGTTTCAGACGGTATCATCGCTCCTGACTATACTCCCGAAGCATTGGAAATCCTCAAGTCTAAAAGGTGTGGCACTTACAATATTGTCAAAATCGACCCTGATTATGTTCCCGAAGAAAAAGAGTACAAAGATGTTTTCGGCATTACTTTTGAACAGGGCAGAAATAATCTGAAAATTGATGATGAAATGCTTTCCAACTTTGTCACCGAAAATGCAACTTTTTCAGAAGAAGCTAAAAGAGATTTGAAAATTGCTTTGATTACTCTGAAATACACCCAGTCTAATTCTGTATGCTATGCTAAAGACGGTCAGGCTATTGGTGTAGGAGCAGGTCAGCAGTCCAGAATCCATTGTACAAGACTGGCTGGCAACAAGGCTGACATATGGTTTTTAAGACAACACCCGAAGGTATTAAATCTTCCTTTTGTAGAGAATATCCGCCGTCCTGACAGAGATAATACTATAGATGTCTATATTTCAGACGATTACGAAGATGTATTGGCAGATGGTATCTGGCAACAGTTCTTCACCGAAAAACCTGAACCGCTTAGTCGTGAAGAGAAAAAAGAATGGTTGAAAAATCTTAGCGGTGTTGCTCTGGGCAGTGACGCTTTCTTCCCGTTCGGCGACAATATTGAGCGTGCTAAAAAATCAGGTGTTGAGTTTATTGCACAACCGGGCGGTTCTATCCGTGACGATAATGTTATCGAAACCTGTAACAAATACAATATCGCTATGTGCTTTACCAAAATCAGACTTTTCCACCATTGATTTCAATGCGTAATCAGGTTAAGGGCTTTGCCCTTAACAATCCTATCAGGGGCGTTGCCCCTGAACCCCACAAACTTTTTGAAAAAAGTTTGACAAAAACTTTTAATTGTCATAGCTGACCCGTAGATAAACAATCCGAACGAAGTGAGCTTGAAAGTTTTTTGTCCACTTTTTTTCAAAAAAGTGGGCAGGATTTTCAAGGGTGCAACCCTTGAAACAGGATTTTTAAGGGCGGTAGCCCTTAAACTAAAAAGGAGTGTTATTATGAATATTTTGATGATAGGTTCAGGTGGCAGAGAACACGCACTCATTAAAAAATTATTGCAAAGTCCTAAAGTAACCAAACTCTATACCGCACCCGGAAACGGTGGTATTTCCTGCGACAGTATCTGCGTCCATATTCCTGTAATGGATAAAGAAAAAATGGTGGCTTTTGCTAAAGAAAATAACATAGATTTGGTAATTGTTGCTCCTGATGACCCGTTGGCTGACGGTATGGTTGACGCTTTTGAAGAAGTCGGTATCAGAGCTTTCGGTCCTGATAAAAAAGCCGCTATCATTGAGGCAAGCAAAGTATTTTCTAAAAATATGATGAAAAAATATGGTATTCCCACCGCTGATTACGAAGTATTCAGTGACCCCACAAAAGTTATGGAATATATCACTGCTAAAAATGAATTTCCTGTTGTCATTAAGGCTGACGGTCTGGCACTTGGTAAGGGGGTTATCATCGCCAAAGATATCAATGAAGCTAAAAATGCTGTCAAATCTATCATGGAAGATAAAAAATTCGGTAAATCAGGAAATAATGTTGTTGTTGAAGAATTTCTGACAGGCCCTGAAGTTTCCGTACTGTCGTTTACAGACGGAAAAACCGTTAAACCTATGGTGTCTTCCAAAGACCATAAAAGAGCTTATGATAATGATGAAGGTCTGAACACAGGGGGTATGGGAACTATCAGTCCTAATCCGTACTATACGCCTGAACTGGCTGAGGAGTGTATGGAAACTATCTTCAAACCTACTGTCAAGGCAATGGCACAGGAAGGCAGACCTTTTAAAGGCTGTTTGTATTTTGGCTTGATGATGACTCCAAAAGGACCTAAAGTTATTGAGTACAATGCACGCTTTGGCGACCCCGAAGCACAGGTTGTCTTGCCTAGATTGAAAACTGATTTAATCGACATTATCAACGCTGTCATTGACGAAAAACTTGATGAAATCGAAATTGAATGGTCAGATAATGCGTCAGCATGTGTTATTATGGCAAGCGGAGGTTATCCTGAATCCTATAAAAGAGGTATGGAAATTACAGGGCTTAATGCTAAAGGTAATCTTGACGGTGTAACTGTTTACCATTCAGGAACACTTATCAAAGACGGAAAATTCTATACCAATGGTGGAAGAGTTCTTGGCGTGACGGCAGTTGCTCCCACACTTGATGAAGCTTTGCAAAAGGCTTATGAGGGTGTCGGCAAAATTCATTTTGACGGCGTACATTATCGTAAAGATATTGGCAAAACCAAATAATCTGAACTATAAAATAAAAAAGCTGTTTTCTTTTGGAAAACGGCTTTTTCTTTTTGAGAAAATTTCCCATCTGAACGGTTGGTATTATTTTCTAAAATGCGTAACGATAAAAAACAACCTGTAGCTATGACAATTAAAAGTTTTTGTCCACTTTTTTCAAAAAGTGGGCAGGGTCAAGGGGCGGCAGCCCCTTGTGGGATTTTAAAGGGCAAAGCCC
>CACWNY010000036.1 GCA_902762375.1 uncultured Ruminococcus sp.
ACAATATGGACATTTTATGATTTCGTATACCATATTCCTCACCTCATTTTTACTATATCACATTCTACTCTATTATTCAAGTCTTTTGGGACACTACCTAAAAATCCCACAAGGGGCGTTGCCCCTTGACCCCACGAACTTTTTGAAAAAAGTTCGACAAAAACTTTCAGTTGTCATAGCTGAAACTTAGATAAACATTTCGAACGAAGTGAGCCATAAAAGTTTTTTGTCCACTTTTTTTCAAAAAAGTGGGCGGGATTGTTAAGGGCGGCAGCCCTTAACACAGGATTTTAAAGGGCGGTAGCCCTTTAAAAGAAAGGAGCAGGTAAGTGGCAGGGAAAGTAAAAAGTATCTATATATGTTCGCAGTGCGGTTGGCAGTCGAGCAAATGGGTGGGAAAATGTCAGGATTGTGGCAGTTGGAACACTATGGAAGAAGAAATCCAGACCGTAACCAAAACGGTTGGAAAAAGTGTGAACAGTACGACTAAAACAAGTACGATTGTTGCTATGCGGGATATCAATACCGCTAACGAAGAAAGATATGTCACTGGAATTAAAGAATTTGACAGAGTACTTGGTGGAGGAATTGTAAAAGGGTCTTTGGTTCTGTTGGGCGGTGACCCTGGAATAGGTAAATCCACCATACTTTTACAGGTGTGCAATAAGCTGGGGAACGATTTGAAAATTCTCTATGTATCGGGAGAAGAATCCAAACGACAGATTAAACTCAGGTCTGACCGTCTGGGAGTAGACTGTGATAATCTGTATGTGGTGACGGAAACAGACATCGAAGTTATTTGTCAGATGATAAAAAACGAATTGCCTGATTTGGTCATGATAGACTCCATTCAGACAATGAACTTAACAGAACTTTCCTCATCTCCCGGAAGTGTAACACAGGTTCGGGAATGTACGAATTTTCTGATGAAAACGGCAAAATCATTGGATATTCCCGTCATGATAGTCGGTCATGTCAACAAAGATGGAGCAATAGCAGGGCCAAAAGTACTGGAACATATCGTAGATGCAGTATTACACTTTGAGGGAGATAAACAGATGTCCTACAGGATATTGCGTGCAGTGAAAAACCGTTACGGTTCAACTAACGAAATTGGTGTATTCCAGATGACGAATGATGGTCTTAGTGAAGTGGAAAATCCCTCTATGATGTTGCTTTCGGGCAGACCTAAAAATGTATCAGGAACTTGTGTGGCGTGTGCTATGGAGGGAACACGCCCTATTTTAGCCGAAATTCAGGGACTGGTGACTACTTCAGGATTTGGCAATCCCCGAAGAATGTCAACAGGCTTTGATTATAACCGCATGAACCTGATTTTAGCCGTTTTAGAAAAGCGTGCGGGATATTTTTTTTCTAATTGCGATACTTATATTAATGTTGTAGGTGGTCTGCGTCTTGATGAGCCAGCCGTTGATTTGGCGGTAGCGATGTCGCTTGTCAGCAGTCTGAAAGATACTGCCATTTCCGAAAATGCGATTGCTTTCGGGGAAATCGGCTTGGCTGGAGAAATTCGTGGAGTGTCGCAGTCACAAGCCAGAATTTCAGAGGCAGTGCGTCTGGGATTTCGGAAAATCGTCTTACCCTATCAGAATGTGAAAACTATTAAAATAACTTCCTATCCCGGTGTAGATATTGTGGGCGTAAAAAATATCCGTGAGGCTTTTGAACACATGACCAATTAATTTTCTCAATAGAAAAACAACTTATAGCTATGAAAATTAAAAGTTTTTGTCCACTTTTTTCAAAAAGTGGGCGGGGTCAAGGGGCGGCAAGCCCCTTGTGGGATTTTAAAGGGCGAAGCCCTTTAACGGATAAAAATTCCAAACAAAATCTGCGTAAGCAGATTTTGACAATTCATGTTATTCCAAACGAAATGACGAATGGTCATAATTTTAACAATTTGCTGTCATTTTTCACAAACATATTTATGGAAATTTGGAATATTAACCAAAATTCCTGAAAAAGGGTTGCATATATTTTTTGATTTTGGTATAATCACACACAGATTGAGCGTTGCAATAAAATCAGAAACGGGGGGATTTCATTTATGGCAACAGCAACTAAACGAAAATTCATCTCAGGTGTGTCAGTAATTTGTGCAGTTATGCTGATTGTTGGTATTTTCCCGATGGTCACAGACAGCGGTAACAAGGCTGAAGCAACCGACACAGGTGAATATTATTATGCACCTGTCAAATTGTACGATTATTATTACGATACGGATAATGGGAAATCGTATACTTACGACCACGATAATGCGGTAAGTGATAATCAAAGGATTAATGGTGCAACAGGTGGTAATACATATCTTGCTGGAAACCGTTGGCGTACGCAATTACAAGTACCCTATGAAATGCTTAACAGAGAAATTTCCGACTACTATTCGGAAAAAAGTATAGAATGGGATAAGCACGCATTGTATTTTGGTAACTTTTATGGTACAGATGAAGAAAACATTGCGAGTGAAAGACAGAAAACTTATAACGGTAATATAGAAACGACATACGATGTTGCTTACAAAAACTTTTTCCTCAATTCCAACAATGCACCCAGTGTCAATAACGGGCGTGTAGCGGTGCAGGGTCTGGTAGACAGCACACTTTCAGGAGGAACAAGTAACGGAACAGTTACTCAGAATGGTGTAGCGTTACCGCAGTTCAATGACAGTTTTGTATCCAATTCAGAATATGCAGATGTTTACTCTATCAGTAACGGATTTCCGTTCAATATTGTCAGGGAAGACGGTTCAGGGTTGGTTACCTACTCTTATGACTCTTTGACAGACGGTAACCGATACTATCAGGCAAGCAGTAGCGGTTCTAAAACAGGAACGATTGAAGTACAGAAAGCCGAGAATGGTCATGGCAGAAGTTCAATGAACTTTGTCACCGTAGGAGAAATGAGTGCGAATGATGAAACAGGTTTCTACCCGTTCAACGGCAATCAATCCATAGGTTCATCCTATAACGGTCGTGAAGGAGTAGATTACGGTTTCGGTATGCGACTGGATATTCCGTTCAACCTTACCAAAGACGGTACATTGACAGGTAAAGACGGTTCTAAAAAAGACATTGTATTCAATTTCAGCGGTGACGATGATATCTGGGTATTCCTTGACGGTAAACTTGTGTTGGATATGGGTGGCGACCATGGTCGTGTAACAGGCAGTATCAACTTCAATGTTGACAAAGATTCCGTATATATTGACAATGTTACCTCTTCTTTTACAGATAAGCGTAGAGTACAGGCAGGAAGCAAAACTTCTTATAATGCCAAACTTTCCGATAGTTTCAGTGGTGCATATACAAGGGGTCGTGAGTATGATATGTACAAGACCCATACCATGACTGTATTCTACATGGAAAGAGGTATGTTTGAATCCAACTTGCGAGTAAACTTCAATTTCCAGCCTTTGAAAAATACTTTTACAATCGAAGAAAAAACTTTGTTTGACGGTGTAAACGCAGGCTTATTGGCTGATACCGTAAAAGTATCAGAAGAAGATGTATTCCGTTACCATGTGCAGAACAAAGGGACACCGAGTAGCGGTGTAGTGGGAAGTGATTTTCTTTATCCGTCAACGAACACGCAGATTATCCGAAACAATACAACAAATATCGGAAATGAAGAGCGTTCAGGAATTGCAAACAAAGCAGTCCTGAATAAAGGCGACAGCAGTACGCCTGTTGCAGACAATAAATTCTACTTAGATACAAGCCAGATGTTACCAAACGGTGGTGCAAATACTTACTGGAACGATGGAGCAAAAATCTTTGCTTATGTTTACAACGACAATAACCAAAGTGAGTTTATTGAAATGACCAAAGTATCAGGAAGTGACCATCTTTTCAGTATTGATTTAACTGGTAAATCACAATATACAAATGTTATTTTCCTGCGTTGCGATACTTCAGCAGATGCAAGTATGGGCAGTAATCTTTGGAACAGAGTACAGAACGGAAACAGAACTCCTGCGGACGGAAAGACAGGTTGGAGTTTGACAGGAGATAACAATACAGTCAAGATTACAGGTTGGAGTGACAGTGCAGTATGGGGTGAGAACCATTCTGTTGCAGGAAGTGGTACAAATTCCAACTTTGAACCCTCCAATCCTGATTATTTCAACAATGTAGCGAATGTTACTTATAAACTTACTGACCCTTACGCTACCAAAACAGATGGTAGTTCACTTAGCGACACAGAAACACCTTTTACCGAGAATACAGACAGTAACGGTAATATAGATTTGATGTATGGACAGTCGGCATTCTTTGACGGACAGTTCAGAGAAAACGGCAGAATGAAAGTCATACAGGAAGATACATTATCCAGACCGAATTACGGCAGTGAAGTAACATTCAGTGTGGGCGACCGTGCGACAGCAGAATATTACGATACAACGGTAAGAGTTGTTGACGCAAAAAATCAGGAAGTTTTATCTAAAGATATCTATAATTTCAACGAGTTTAACCGTACAGGTGAATATGACTATAAAAATAATGATGATACTGTACCGGTTGCCATGACAGAAACTTATGTCAACACTGTCAAGACAGGAAGTCTGAAGATTACCAAATCCTTAGACCCTGATGAAAGTAGCAGTCATTCTTTCCAATTCAGACTGGAACTCACTGAAATTTTCGGTAAAGAAGATGTTGATGCAAGCAACTATGCGAATATTGATACAAACAGAGGTAAAATTCTGAATAGTTCAGGTGAATTTACGCTTAATTCAGGTGAAAGCATAGAAATAAAAGGAATACCTGTCAATACCAAGTACAAAATTACGGAATCATCTGATGATACATTCAGTATGAGTAGCAAAAGTACAGTGATGGAGGGAACGATTGTTGCCAACAGAGAGCAAAGTACTACTGTACTGAACGATGAAGAGGCAGTCAATACCCGTAATGTAGGAACACTCACCTTAGCGAAAGAAGTACAAGCTGAAGACCCAAGTGAAGTTCTGAGTGATGAAGACCTGAACAGGGCTTATGAGTTTGAAGTTACTTTGCAAATGCCGAGCGGTGTAATTTTCAGCAATTATGCAAACAAGATAGGTGGAAGTTGGAGCGGTAGTGGTAGTGTATGGAAATCTGTATTTTCTGTCAAGCAAGGTGAAAATATTGAACTAAAAAACATTCCCTATGAAACCATCTACACCGTTACAGAAAAATTCAGTGATACAGGTTGGACGAAATCAGGAGAAGTTTCCAATATAACACTGAACAGGAGCAATTCTGACCCGACAGTTACCATTACCAACACCAAAAAGCCCGAAGAAAAGACCGAATATACGGTATATAAATCGTGGTTGAAAGATATTAATGGTAATGTTTCGCCATATACACCGAATGATGGCGAGAATATCACCATTTCTTTGACAGACGGTACATCAGAAGTAGGACAGTATACCATAACATTTGAAGCCAGTGGAGGTCTTTCGGTAAGTCCGTCAGACAATGTTACAGCAGGGTATGAGCGTGACAACTGGAAAATCACCTTTACCGAATTACCGAAAAATGATGCAAGTGGCAGACAAATTGAGTATTCTGTCAAAGAAATCATGGTCAACGGCGAAAGGGACAATGACCCGACAGACAGCGAGGACAAGATAGGCAGATTTGTAGTTACTTATAATCAGTCTGGAAACATTACAACTATCACGAATACTTATACCAATGTACCGTTGGTAATGCCCCAATCGGGTGGAACAGGTCGTGAGGACGATGGTTTTGATTATGTTTTATTAGGAACAGGTGCTGTTATGTTTAGTGCATTAGCATTCTTCCTTATCATAAAGAGAAGACGCACACAGTATTAAGTTAAATAATGTGATGTGATTATTGAACGGTAAGGGGGTAATAAGCAGACGAAATCTGTTCACGATGGTCAAGTACGGTCTGGTTTTACGGACGAACAGCTTGCGGAGAAACCAGACCCGTACATATCAACAAATATCCGCAAGACAAAACAGTTTTCTATTATTTTATATTTAAAGTACAGTACAAAATGGAGGTCAAAAGTAATGAAAAAATCATTCAGAAAAGTTGGTGTTGCCGTATTGGCAGCAACAATGATTATGTCAATGGCTAGTGCAGTTCCCACATTTGCAGAGGGTACAGATGTCAATGTAACCATTACTGAAGCTAATGGTGTAACGACAGGTACTTGCAAAATGTATCTTGTAGCAGAGGTTGACGATTTAGGTAACTGGAAATGGAATGTTTCGGGAATTACAGACAAATTTGATGAAGTTGCTACCTACAGTGCAGACCAGACAAAAACGCTTGCCAACAAACTTGCCAGAGCAGTGAGTGAAAGCAACCCTGTAGCTACAGCAGGTGTAGGAGAAGAAATGACAGTTCGTGGTGCAGTAGCAAACGGTTACTATCTTATTGTAACCAGCACAACTGACGCAGGTGTTGTTGTTGAACCCGTTTTGAAGAATCTCAAGGCAGGCGAAACTTTATCTCAGGGAATAAAAGGCAGTGAAATTCCTTTTGATAAAAAGATTACAGCTGTAGATGGTGACACAAGCAGAGTTTCTGCATCAGGCGATACCGCAACCGCAGCAAACATTTCTGGAGGTCAGGAAGTAGTCAGCTATCAGATTATGGCACAGGTTCCTACATATGACAGCAATGTAACAGGTGATATGATTAAAGATTTTGTTATCACAGATACACCGTCAGCAGGTCTTAATATTGACACAAATACAATTAAAGTATATGTTTCTGCAGATGATAAATTGGATTCAGACCCTGAACTCAGTGCAACAGTGGCTACTGTCGGCAGAGGTTTTAGCGTAACAGTAGACGGTGACACAATCAAACCCGCAACAGGTACTGCTAGTATAGAAGGCAGTTATGTATTTGTTACTTTTGACGGAACACTCAATGCAAGTGCAAAACTTGGTAAAGCAGGCAACCCGAATGATGCTGAACTGGAATATGGTAATGACTATTCTACAGGTAAAGGTGACGGTCATAAAGATGACAGAGTTACTGTATTTGTTGTCAAAGCTGTATTAAACAAACTTGCAGGAGATACCAACGCTCCATTGAAAGATGCAGAATTTGCTCTTTACAGAGGCAGAAGTGCAAGCGGTAAGAAAATTGGTGATTTCAAAACAGGCGAAGACGGAAAGATTAATTTTGTAGGTCTTGCAGAAGGTGACTATTACCTTGTAGAAACAAAAGCTCCCGCAGGTTATAAAGCCGTCGGTGATATCGGAGTTCATATCAATGCAACAAAAGTCAGTGCAGAATATAACGGTGAATTTAGTGCAAACAACACATTCAGATTTACAGGTGGCGAACTGGTTGCTGACATTACAGACCCTGTAGTAGGCGGACTTCCTGGAACAGGTGGCATGGGTACAATGTTGTTCACAGTTGGTGGTGCAGCAGTAGTATTGATGGCAGGTGTACTGTTCGTATTCTACATGAAGAAAAAGAAAACAGAAGAATAATTTTTTGGTTAATCTTATCTGACGATAAAATAACATAAGGATATCTGTTTCTGTACGATGTGCAGAAACAGGTTTTCCAAAACACTTGTGTGACCGACAAGTGTTTTGGAAAACCTGAAAGGAGAATCTTTCGATTGAAAGAATTTTTCCGATTTTTTAAGAAATTTATCAAAGAAAAACCGTTTGTTGCCATGTCGATGATAGGTATTCTGTATTTTATAGGCATATGTTCCATAGCCTATCCTATGGTAAGTAATGTATTTTCGTTAAAAAATTCACAGAATGTCATCACAGATTATGTACAGGATATGGAGAGTATGTCATCAACGGAGATAGCCGAAAAGATTGAAAAGGCAGAAATTTTCAACGAGGCGATTTTCAAAGAGGCAGAAATTAAAGAAGAGTATGCTCATGTTCTGGACGGAAAAGACGGTCTGATATGTTATGTAGATATTCCGAAAGTCAGCATTTATCTTCCCGTATATTACGGTACAAGTGATGAAGTGTTGGATAAAGGTTGCGGATATCTGGAGAACACTTCTTTACCTGTAGGCGGAATAAACACGCATAGTGTTATATCAGGACATACAGGTTTACCCAGTGCGGATATGTTTACCCGTCTTGACGAACTGAAAAAGGGAGATATTTTTTCCATACATATTCTGGATAAAGTACTCACCTATCAAGTGGAAAATATCAACACAGTTACGCCCAATGCCGTAGAGGAATTGTATGTCAAAGAGGGAAAAGACTATGTTACCCTGTTGACCTGTACACCATACGGAATTAACGATAAACGCCTGCTGGTTCGTGGAGAGAGAATATTTCCCGAACAAGAAGAAGTCATCACTGAAGAAACTAAAGATAATTCACAACCACTTGAAAATTTATCCGCAGAAATTCATCATGATACGGTTATCATTTTGATATTCTTATCCATAGCGGTAATTGTTTTTCTGATAGCGTGTATTATGTTGTTTTTTCGTTTAAAGCGTTAAAGGGCTTTGCCCTTTAAAATCCCACAAGGGGCGTTGCCCCTTGACCCCACAAACTTTTTGAAAAAAGTTTGACCAAAAACTTTTAATTGTCATAGCCAGACCGTAGCAAACATTCATAAAAGTTTTTTGTCCGCTTTTTTTCAAAAAAGTGGGCAGGATTTTTAAGGGTGGCAGCCCTTAAATCAGGGGTTCGGGGGCGAAGTCCCCGACAAAACAAGGAGTTTTGCGGTAGTGTTCAATAAGAGAGGTCGTATCAAAGACAGATTTCCGTTAGTGGGAATTTTTCTGTTGTTGCTTTTCGGAATAGCCTTGTTCATGTATCCGATTGTCAGTGACTGGATATGCGAGTACAATTCAAAAGAGGAAATCAACGCTTACGACCAGAAAGTAACTAAAACGGAATCAACATTGCTCCGTAAATTGGAAAACGAAGCAATAGACTATAATACGGCACTGGCAAAAAAAGATACCCAGAAAATATCTGTCGTCAAATATGACGATTTGCTTGCGGTAGCGGACGCTATCAGTTATATAGAGATACCGAAGATAGGGGTATATTTACCGATTTATCATGGACTTTCGGACGAAGTGTTACAAAAAGGTATAGGTCACATGGAGGGAACATCTTTACCTGTTGGAGGAGAAGGAACCCATTGTGTACTGGCAGGGCATACAGGTTTGCCGACAGCAGAAATCTTTACAGATTTAGACCAGATGTCCGAAGGAGATTCATTTTTCATTCATGTACTGGATAAAGTACTGGAGTATCAGGTAGACCAGATTAAAGTGGTACTACCATATGAAGAGGACGATATTCAGATAGAAGAGGGAAAGGACTATATCACTTTATTGACCTGTACGCCATATGGTATCAATGACCATCGTTTATTGGTCAGAGGAAAGCGGATTGTTCATAATCCCGAAGTGGCAATAGATAACACCGACTATTGGCCTATTGTTCACGAATCGGAGAAAAAATTACCGCTCAGGACAATTATATGGTATTGTGCTACAGTGGTCATAGGTGTTGTGTTGTTGGTCATCATTATTATATTGCTGTTTCCCGACAAAAAGAGAAAAAAGAAAACGATGAAAACTTCATCAGACAATAGAGCAGGAGGATAGATTGAAATGGTGAAACATATAGTAAAGCAATCAATCGTATTTTTTGTATTGAGTTGTTTACTGTTCTGTTCGTTGAGTGTTTCGGCGGACGAAGAGAGAATAGGGACGGTCAATATCAACGGACTTTCCGCAGAGGCAGAAGGTATTACGCTGGAAGCCTATGAAATAGGTTATTATGATGGCGAGAATTATGTACTCCATTCAGCGTTTGAAGAATGTGGGGTAACGCTGGACGATATTGGTATAGCAGATTCTCATGAAGTAAAAGAAATTTCGGAAACACTTTCCGCTTATGCTCAAAGTCATTCTATAGCCAATGTCACGGAAACCAAAATTGATAAAGAGGGCAGTGCATCTATGCAGTTACCTGTAGTAGATAAGTTGTATGTCATTGCTCAGAAAGACGGCAAAGCAGTAGTGAACATATCACCATTTATTGTGCTGTTACCTTATCGTACACTTGACGGAGAAGAAAAAATCACTTTAGACGCTTCTTCTAAAGTAACGGTAGGTATAGAGAGATGTGATGTTGTTCTCAACAAAGTAGACGAGGATAACAAAGCCCTTGAGGGAGCTGTTTTCAAATTCGAGAAAAAAGAATATTATATGGAAGACTTTTCAGAAAAATTACCGTCTGACGCAGAAAAAGGTACAGATGATGGTGGTAATTATTACTGGAAAGTACTTTCAGACGAACTTACTACCAATGCACAGGGACAGATTGTCGTACAGGAATTATTGTTTGGCAGTTATCGTTTTACCGAAGTCAAAGCTCCCAAAGATTTCATTTTAAGTAAAGAAGTCATTAATTTTGATGTGAACGCAACAGGAACAGTAAAACTTGATGGTGAAATATATGTTAAAGATGAGGGTGAACCTGTCATTTTAACGGCAGTCAACGAAAAAGAAAAGCCTTCTGAACCACCCACAACACCACCTACAAATCCCCCGACAACACCACCTACAACACCACCTACAAATCCCCCGACCAATCCGCCCACAACACCACTTTCGGGAAAAACGGTCATCACGATGGACACACTCAAAGGTACAGTAGTTGTCATTGGTGGAATTGCTCTTGTTTCACTGGCAGTAGTTCTGGTTTCGTCAAGAAGGAAGAAGAAAGATTAACATAAAAAGGTGCTGTAAAGAAATGGAGTAAAACGCTTTATTTCTTCACAGCACTTTGTTTTTATGAATGTCCTTTTTATAGCTATGACAATTAAAAGTTTCGGTCAAGCCTTTTCAAAGGCTTGTGGGGTCAAGGGGCAAAGCCCCTTGTGGGATTTTTAAGGGCGAAGCCCTTGATTTGATTTTCAACCGCACAGGTAGGAAATATTTGGATAAGTTCAACAAGCTGAAAAATTTTATTTGTTAAAAAAAGAGAAAAGCAAATAAAATATTGCAATTACCTTATAAAATATGATAAAATCAATATGAATAGATTTGTACTTCTGTACAAAGAACGGATAGAATAAAATCCGTAATATTATTTTGTAGTAAAAATATTATTTTTTAGGAGGATTTTTTAATGAAAAAATGGATTAGTATTGTTTTAACAGGAGCTATGCTGTTATCAGTGGTATGTTCAGGAGCAGTAGTTGCGTCAGCGGACAATACGGCAACGAACAACAAAGCATACATTCATGTCAGCAATTTTGTCGGCAGTGCTTACGACAAGAGTAAGAGTGTACAGTCACAGATGGCAAACAGTAAGGTAGAACAAGGTGTTCAGGAATTTGAAGTTGGTGATTTAGTCAATGTAACAGTTTCCTATCAGTCATCAAATCAGAATGGCGTGTCAGGATTTTTAGGTCACACATTCATCAACCAGACCACAGACAACGCACAGTCGGATAACGCATTTGCCAAATACACAGATGACAGTCAGGAAGTTATGCGTTTGTCCAATATGTATTATAAGGTTAGTGACGATTTGGAAAGATACATAGTCACTCATACCGACAGCGTATTTGACAGTGTACCCGCTTCAGCATATACCCCCATTGACAGTAGCGTTTATGATTATGACCGTAACAGTGACAATCCTTACATGGACAGAGTTTCTTACATGGGCATTGCGTCTAAAAGTACAGGACTGAATTTCACACAGAATACACAGGCAGTTACTTTTACAGTTGAGATTACCAATCCTGGTGAAACCTATCTTTACAGTGTTCTGGAAGACTTTACTGACAATTCCGAACAGGCAAACTCTATTGTCAGCGATGTTACAGTTTCCACGACATTGACCAAAGTCGGCAGTGTTAATCCGGATAGCGGTGTTACTATTGACAAATCAGCACTTTCGCTTTCTGTAGGAGAGATGTACACCTTACAGGCAACATCAGCGACAGCAACATCATTCACATGGAAAACAAATAATGCCAATGTAGCTACAGTTAATTCCAGTGGTAGAGTAGTTGCCAGAGGAGTAGGAACGGCAACTATCACAGTAGTTACTTCTGACAAACAGAAAGCTACCTGTACAGTCACAGTTACACAGAGTGAAACTCTTACTCTTGATAAAGAAACCCTTAGCTTAGGCGTAAGTGAGATGTACACACTGACACCTACACTGACACCTGCAGACAGCACAGTAACTTACACATGGAAAACAGATAATAGTTCAGTTGCTACAGTTAATTCCAGTGGTAGAGTAGTTGCCAGAGGAGAAGGTACAGCAACCATCAAGGCTGTTGCGTCCAACGGACTGAAAGCAACTTGTACGGTTACCGTAACACCGCAGAAAACACTTACTCTTGACAAAGAAACCCTCAGTATTGGTGTAGGAGAAGTTTATACACTCACTTCAACAATGACGCCTGCTGACGAAACCGTAACTTACACATGGAAAACAACCAATGCCAATGTAGCCACAGTCAACTCAAAGGGTAGAATTGTAGCCAGAGGAGAGGGTACAGCGGATATCAGATTGATTGCGTCCAACGGATTGAAAGCGACTTGTACACTTACCGTCACACCGCAAAAGACTTTGACCCTCAACAGAAGTACTTTAGATATGACTGCTATTGGTCAGCAGTATATTCTTGTACCTACACTCACTCCGAATGACAGTACAGTAACCTATACATTCAAGAGCAGTAATGCACAGGTTGCTTCTGTCAATTCCGCAGGCAGAGTAGTAGCCAGAGGTGATGGCAACGCAGTTATTACAGTTACAGCATCTAACGGATTGAAAGTAACTTGTCGTGTATCTGTTTCATCTGGTATACTGGCAGAAGTAGTGATGTAATCATTCCGTTTACAAAATCAGGAAAATAAATAGCAGACCTATATTTGTCAAGGACTTGCCTAATCAAGGTAAGTCCTTGATTTTTACGGATAAAACATTAAAGTTTAGGTCAAGCCTTTTTAAAGGCTTGTGGGATTGTTAAGGGCAAAGCCCTTAACTCAGGGGTGCGGGGGTGAAACCCCTGCAAAAACAAAAGGCTTGCTATTGACAAACAGATTGTGTTATAATACACAGCGGTGATATTATGAAAATCGGAAATGTAATAATTAACGGCAAAGTTGCTCTTGCTCCTATGGCAGGAGTGGCAGACAGAGCATTTCGGGAAATCTGCAAGGAATACGGTGCGTGTTATACGGTCAGCGAAATGGTAAGTTCGAAAGGTATTTCCTACCACAACGAAAAAACCGCCACACTGATGGAAATTTCCAAAGAAGAACACCCGTGTGCCATTCAGATTTTCGGCAACGACCCTGAAACTATGGCGTTGGCAGGAAAGAGTGCTTTACAATTCCACCCTGATATTATTGATATTAATATGGGTTGTCCTGCACCGAAAATCAGTGGGAACGGAAACGGTTGTGCTTTGATGAAAACCCCGAAATTATGCGGAGAAATTGTCAGAGCCGTAGCGAAAGCCGTAGATATTCCCGTAACGGTGAAAATCAGAAAAGGCTATAATAACAAATATCTGACCGCCTTAGAAGTGGCAAAATATTGTGAAGAAAACGGAGCTAAAGCCATTACGATACACGGTCGAACAGCAGAACAGATGTATAAGCCTGTCGTGGACTGGGAAATTATTGCCACATTAAAACAAAATCTGACTATTCCCGTTATTGGCAACGGCGATATTACAGACCCGTTAAGTGCCGAAGCCATGCTTAAACAGACACATTGTGATATGCTTATGGTTGGTCGTGGAAGTCTGGGCAACCCATTTATTTTTCGTGAAATCAATGCTTACCTGTCAGACGGCAAAATCATTCCTAAAGCAACAAATACCGAAAAACTTTCTGTTATGACAGAACATATCCGAAAAATCTGTGATTACAAAGGTGAAAGAATTGGCATGAAAGAAGCCAGAAAACATATAACCTACTATCTCAAAGGTTTTTATGGAGCAGCAGCATTCCGCGATGAGGCAGGAAAACTTTGTACATATGGAGAATTTTTGTTATTAATTGACAAAATTCGCTATTTCTTAAAAAATTAAAAAAAATTTTGAAAAAAGTGTTGACATTTTCAAAGTACTGTAGTATAATACCTATCGTTGACTGATGATAAGTCAAACGAAAGTTAAGGCGGAATAGCTCAGCTGGCTAGAGCATTCGGTTCATACCCGAAGTGTCGTAGGTTCAAGTCCTATTTCCGCTACCAGTGAGGCCCGGTGGTCAAGCGGTTAAGACACCGCCCTTTCACGGCGGTAACACGAGTTCGATTCTCGTCCGGGTCACCAAAAAGCTATCTCAGATATTTTGAGATAGCTTTTTCTTTTTTCGGTTAAGGGTGTTTTGGGTTAAGGGCGTTGCCCTTAACAATCCTATCAGGGGCGTTGCCCCTGAACCCCACAAACTTTTTGAAAAAAGTTTGACAAAAACTTTCAAGGTTCACTTCGTTCGGAAAGTTTATCAGAAGTTCAGCTATGACAATTAAAAGTTTTTTGTCCACTTTTTTTCAAAAAAGTGGGCGGGATTGTTAAGGGTGGCAACCCTTAACACAGGATTTTAAAGGGCGGTAGCCCTTTAAAAACAAAACGGTGTTTTTTTATGATAGGATATTCATTGGCATTTACAGTTGGCGGAATTACATTTATCGCATTTTTGATAATTGCATTTCTAAAGAAGTACCGCCTTTCCAAAAAGATACTCATAGGAACATGGATTATCTACCATACATTTGTTGTAGCGGTCACTTTTTTTCCGCTGATACTAGATAGCACACTGGTTTCTCCATCACCTGTTGAGCTTACACCTTTACATACCACACGACTATTTATTTCCTGTTGGTGGCGAGGATTGATTTCGTGGCAATATATGACGGTGCAGATATTCGGCAATATTCTCATGACCATTCCTTTTGGGATTATGTTGCCGTTTCTGTATAAAGACAAAATCAAAACATTTTATATCAGCATGGCATTGTTGTTTCCGCTGTTGATAGAGTGGTTTCAGCTTTTGTTGGGAATACTGACAAAAACAATGTACAGGACTTTTGATGTAGATGATATTCTGTTGAATTTTCTGGGGGTCATTATCGGGTACGGAATATATTGTTTAATGCCGAAAAAGATAAAAAAATTTTTTCGTACATAAACCAATATCAGAAAAAAATGCCTTGACAAAGTAAAAGCAGACATATATAATAGGATAAGTGTTTTGAGAATGTCTGATTTTTGCTGTGGGGTGAGTGAAATGTTACTGGATTTAAGAAGTGTTTTTTTGAATGAAGATTTCGTTTTGCAAGAAACCTATGCCTTTGACATGACAGACACTGTGATTGACGGAATAAAACCGTTTGGCAGTGATGTTACAGTAGAAATTCGGGCAGAAAATCGAGCAGGGATAGTCAGGCTGTTTCTGGCGACGGCATTTGACTTAACAAAGCCTTGCGACCGTTGCGGTACCGAAGTTACAAGAGGATTTCATTATGATTTTGAACATTATCTTGTCGTTTCCCTAAGCGGTGACCAAAATGACGATTATATCGAAACTCCTGATTACACGCTGGATATAGACGAATTATTAAGAAGTGATATTCTTCTTGAATTACCGTTGAAATATCTTTGCCGTGAAGATTGTAAAGGGCTGTGTCCTGTATGCGGTGCAAATCGTAATGAGGTACAGTGTAACTGTGCGGTTAAATCCGTTGACCCTCGTCTGGAGGCACTCAGACAATTTATGAACTGAGTAACTGTGCGGTTAAATCCGTTGACCCTCGTCTGGAGGCACTCAGACAATTTATGAACTGATTATTAAGGAGAGATTGAAATGGCAGTACCTAAGAGAAAGACATCTCATGCTAGAAAGAATAAAAGGCGTTCCAATGTATGGAAACTGGAAGCTCCTGCACTTGTAAAATGTCCTCAGTGCGGTGCGTACAAAACACCCCACAGAGTTTGTCATACTTGCGGTTTCTACAACGGCAGAGAAGTTATCAAGAAAGACATCTGATGTTTTATGTCATTTATTCGGGAGAATCACGGTATTCTCCCGCTTTTTTTAGTAAAAATACGGAAAAGCGAGTGAGGAATATTGATTGCGAATCCGACAGGAAAAAGGAGTTTTTATTGGGATAACATCAAAGGAATACTGATAGTATTGGTTGTATTTGCTCATATTTTATATCAGTTACAACATATTTCCAGTACCGTGAATTATATCGTAGACAGTATTTACTTGTTTCATATGCCTGCATTTGTATTTGTGTCAGGCTATTTCGGGAAAAGTGAAAATTCCCGTAGTTTTGCCTCAGTAATGAAATGGGTTTTCCTGTATTTTATCTTTAACAGTATGATGGGATTTATTTATGGTTTCAGTTCTTTATTACAGCCGTTGTATTCCTGTTGGTATTTACTTTCGCTGATAGTCTGGCGGATATCCGCACCGTATCTGGCGAAATTTCGCTTTATCATACCCATAACTTTTGCGACAGCTTTACTTGTCGGCTTTTTCCCCACCATAGATAATACCCTTGCCTTATCCAGAACGATTGCTTTTTATCCGTTTTACCTGCTTGGGTATCTTTGTCAGGAAAAGCATATTGACCGTCTGTTACAAATCCGTAACTTCAGAAGAATATTTATGGGTGTGTATGCTTTTATTATCCTCAGTGTTATCAGTGCGGTATGTTGCAGGTATTTTGACTATGAAGATTCTGCATTAACAATGGGAGCATACAGTAGTGGAATAAGACCTTTTTTTGGCAGAGCGGTAATGTATTTAATAGCCATTTTTTCGATTACTGCACTATGTTTTGTATCGCCGAACAGAAAAATTCCGTTACTTTCTACATTCGGAAAAAATTCTCTTTGGATATTTCTCTTACACCGTCCAATAACACTGATAGTCAGCGGATTTTTACACAGACTAAGAGATTATTCATGGTTAGTCATTCTGCTTTCTGCAATCGTTACCGTACTGTTATGTTTACTGTTCGGAAATGATGTTATCAGCAGATATCTCAACAGTTTTGCCCAATCAGGAACAGAAATTTTCTTACGGAAAAATCTCCGAAAATTCACGGTAGCCAAAGCCGTATCTCTTTTGATAATACTTTGTTTTCTGATTTTGCCGTTTACAGATACTTCAATAAGTTTATACAATCATGCACAGCAGTACATTGAGCATAAAATTCAGCCTGATGAAAATAGCGATGAAAACACCTCAGATATTCCGACAGTAGAAACGGTCAGTAATGATGAAGAAGATACCATTTTCCGTATCATGGACAGCAAGCAAAGGGAAAAATTTGACAATGCTTTCCGTATTACCTTTGCAGGCGATTTAATTTTGCTGGAAGACCAGGTGAAGAGAGGATATATAGGCAACAACAGTTATGATTTTACAGAGATGTTTGCCTATACTCAGAAATACATATGGTCAGCGGATTTAGCGATAGGTGTATTTGAAGGACCTATGGCAGGAGCAAAAGCAGGTTATTCAGTGAGCAATTTTGATGACGGAAAGGAATTGTTTTTAAATTTCCCTGATGAATTTGCGACAGCGGTCAAAGAAGCAGGCTTTGACCTTGTTACGACAGCCAATAATCATTTACTGGATAAAGGCATAAGCGGAGCAAAACGCACACTGGATATTCTGGATAAGGTGGAGTTACCCCATATAGGGTCTTATCGCAGTGCAAAGGAGAAAGCAAAAGAACATATCAAGTTATTGCAATATGACGGGTTAAAGATAGCTGTTTTGTCGTACACTTACGGCAGTAACAATTACGATACAGCCGAACTGACAGACGGAAAATTATCCTATCTGACATCTGTAGCGGACGGTGTTTCAGGAAAGGCATTTGAAACGATGAAAGAAAATGTCAGGAACGATTTTTCAGAAGTCAAAAAAATGAAACCCGATTTAATTCTGGTATTACCGCATATGGGGACGCAGTTCAGCAATGAACCTGACAAAGTACAGGAAGTATGGTTCAGTTATTTTAAGGAGTTAGGTGCAGATATTATTTTAGGCGACCATGCTCATGCCGTACAGCCGATAGAGATAGAAACCAAAGGAGATAAAAATATATTCACAGCATATTGTCCGGGAAATTTTGCCAATCTTTACCGAGAAAATCAAGGGGACAGCAGTATGCTGATAGATGTATACATCAGCCGAACCAGTAAAAAGATTATTGGCGGAAGTATTGTACCGTTATATACACAGTCCTGTATCAACGGAAATTACAGAGCCTTACCCATTTATGATATTCTCACCGACAGCAGATTAAAAAATCAGTTAAGCACAGATGATTTAGCCAGAGCAGAAGAAACACACTACACAGTCACCAAAACGGTGTTCGGACACAGTATAGATATGTATTCTGTTACAGAGAGATATTATTTTGATACAGAGGGATTTCTCCGTCAGAAAGTGACAGGGTTAGAAATGACGGACGAAATGCGAAACAGTACACTTGCCACAGCGATAGCCAATGCTTCAAGCGTATGTTTTTTAGGTGACAGTCTGACAGAAGGAACAAAGAACGGCGGTATAGCTTGGTATGAACCGTTAGAGGAACATTTCGGCAACACAGAATTTCAGAATTTTTCCAAAGGTGGTTGCACAGTAGCTTACCTGAATCAGAATATAGACAAGATACCTCATGCAGACCTGTATGTTATTGCCGTAGGGACAAACGATGTTCGTTATCGTGACGAGAAATATTGTGCGATGACATCAGAAGATTTCATACAGGAGATGGATAAGTTAAAGATAGGACTTTCCCAGAAAAATATCAATGCAAAGTTTATATTTATTGCTCCGTGGTATTCCACAGACGGAGATGTTGTCAGCAAGCTGTCGTATCAGGAAAAGTACAAGCTGAATAATGAATATGCAGAGGCTTTACAGGATTATTGTGAAGCAAACAATGTCAGTTACATCAATGCTAACCCGTATCTCCAGACAATACTGACACGCTATCCACAGAGAAACTATCTGATAGACTATATCCACCCTAACGGCAGAGAAGGTGTGATAATGTATTCCAGAGCTGTTTTAAAATCAGGAATGTAGTTAAAGGGCTACCGCCCTTTAAAATCCTGTGTTAAGGGCTGCCGCCCTTAACAATCCCGCCCACTTTTTTTGAAAAAAAGTGGACAAAAAACTTTCAATCTCACTTCGTTCGGATTGTCTATCTGAGTTTCAGCTATGACAACTGAAAGTTTTTGGTCAAACTTTTTTCAAAAAGTTTGTGGGGTCAAGGGGCAAAGCCCCTTGTGGGATTTTTAAGGGCGAAGCCCTTAAACGCATAAAATACAAATCAAAATTTGCGTACGCAAATTTTGTCTGAAAACAATCTGTTAAAGGGCTACCGCCCTTTAAAATCCTGTGTTAAGGGCTGCCGCCCTTAACAATCCCGCCCACTTTTTTGAAAAAAAGTGGACAAAAAACTTTTGCCCTTAACAGAAACAAAAAATAATTGCAAATTGACAGAAAGGAATGGTTTAACCGATGTCACAGGTAACAAGAATATTTGTCGAGAAGAGAAAGGGATTTGATATAGAGGCAAAGCAGATTTTGTGGGATTTACGGCACAATCTGGGCTTGAAGTCTTTAACAGACCTCCGTTTACTGAACAGATATGATGTATCAGGACTGACAGACGAAGAGTTTGAAAAAGCACAGAACAATGTGTTTTCCGAACCTAATCAGGATAATGTATACAATGAAAACTTTACGGTAGAAGAGGGTTGGAAAGTTTTTGCGATGGAGTATCTTCCTGGACAGTATGACCAGAGAGCCGACAGTGCGTCACAGTGTATTCAGCTTTTGACACAAGGTGAATATCCTACAGTTGTCAGTGCGAAAGTGGTTGCGGTAAAGGGAGATATCAGTGATGAAGAATTTGTCAAAATTCAGCACTACATGATAAATCCTGTAGAATCCCGTCTGGCAAGCATGGAAAAACCTGAAACACTGGAAATGCCTGTCAACATTCCTGAAAAAGTGGCAGAAGTAGAGAATTTCATCACATTCAGTGATGAAGAAATGGCAGAGTATTTTAATTCTATGGGATTTGCCATGACTTTGAGTGACCTGAAGTTCTGTCGTGACTATTTCCGAGATGAAGAACACAGAAACCCGACAGTAACAGAACTGCGTGTAATAGATACCTACTGGTCAGACCATTGTCGACACACAACTTTTTTAACAAGATTAGAAAAGATTGAGATTGAAAAAGGTCAGTTGACAGAAGTTATCGAAAAGGCATTGCAGGAATATTATGACGCAAGGACAGAACTTTACGGAGAAAATACAGACAGAGATGTTTCTTTGATGGATATGGCACTGACAGGTATGAAACTGTTGAGGAAAAGAGGGTTAATTCCCGATTTAGATGTCAGTGACGAAATCAACGCTTGTTCGATAGAAGTACCCGTTACGATAGATGGAGTAACAGAACAGTGGTTAGTGCAGTTCAAGAACGAAACCCACAATCACCCTACCGAAATCGAACCATTTGGCGGTGCAGCAACTTGTTTAGGCGGTGCAATCCGTGACCCATTGTCAGGGCGTTCGTATGTCTATCAGGCAATGCGTGTTACAGGCAGTGGTGACCCGACCATTCCGTTTAAAGATACTATGCACGGAAAATTACCCTCCAGAAAAATCACGACAGGAGCGGCAGCAGGTTACAGTTCTTACGGTAACCAGATAGGTCTGGCAACAGGACAGGTTACAGAACTTTACGACAGCGGTTATGTGGCAAAGCGTATGGAAATCGGTGCAGTAATCGGAGCGTCCCCGAAAGAAAATGTTGTGCGTGAAGTACCTCAGCCTGATGATGTAATCGTTTTGTTAGGTGGTCGTACAGGTCGTGACGGTTGCGGAGGGGCAACAGGTTCATCAAAAGCACACACCGAACAGTCCATAGAAACTTGTGGAGCAGAAGTCCAGAAAGGTAATCCCCCTACAGAACGAAAAATTCAGCGTCTGTTCAGAAACAAAGCCGTATCTACTATGATTAAGCGTTGTAACGATTTCGGAGCAGGCGGAGTATGTGTAGCGATAGGCGAACTGGCAGACGGACTTTCAGTCAATCTTGATAAAGTCACGAAAAAATATGATGGTCTTGACGGTACAGAACTGGCAATTTCGGAATCACAGGAAAGAATGGCGGTTGTACTTTCCCCGAAAGATGTGGAAACATTTATCGAATATGCCCACACCGAAAACCTTGAGGCAACAGCCGTAGCCGTAGTTACGGAAAATCCCCGACTGGTCATGCAGTGGAGAGGGGATACGATAGTCAATTTAAGCCGTAAATTTTTGAATACCAACGGTGTTACACAGGTATCGAGTGCTTATATTACCGCACCTGACCCTGAAAACAATTACAGAAATCAGGTGCCGAAAGTTCTTGACGGTATGACAAAGGCAGAGGCATTCAAAGAAAATCTTTCCCGACTGGAAGTTTGTTCACAAATTGGTTTAGGCGAAAGATTTGACGCAAGTATCGGTGCTTCAACCGTTATCATGCCTTTTGGTGGAAGTTATCAGCTTACCCCACAGGACGGTATGGTAGCCAAAATCCCGTTGGAAAAAGGCGAAACAGATGATGCAACAGCAATGACTTTTGGCTTTATTCCGAGCGTGTCAAGATGGTCACCGTTTCATGGTTCAGCCTATGCCGTAGTAGAATCTCTTTCCAAGCTGTCGGTTTTGGGAGCAAATCCTTTAAAGTCCCATCTGACTTTCCAGGAATATTTTGAAAGACTTCACGATAAGCCCGAAAGATGGGGGAAACCTGCGTCAGCATTGTTGGGAGCGATGATGGCACAAATTCATATGGGTATTCCGTCCATAGGCGGTAAAGACAGTATGTCAGGTTCATTTGAACAGCTTGATGTACCGCCTACACTGGTCAGCTTTGCGGTTGCCATGACAAAAGCGTCAAAGACAATTTCGGCAGAGTTCAAGAAAGCAAATTCCAATGTTATCTATGTACCTGTACCTGTAGATAAATCCACACAAATTCCTATTTGGGACGGTCTGAAAAAGATATATACCGCTGTTTATGAACTGGCACAGGAGGGAAAAATTCTTTCTGCGTCTGTGGTAAAAGAGGGCGGAGCGTCCGCAACTGTTGCTAAGATGTGTTTCGGCAACAAGATAGGCTTTACCTTTGACCACGAACTTACTGCTGAAGAACTCTTTGCTCCGCAAAGTGGTTCGTTGGTTATCGAACTGGCAGACGATGCAGAACTTGACAGCAGTGTTCTGGCATATCCTTTAGGAAAAACAACCTCTGAAAACTTTATTGATATCAAATGCGGAAAATTATCGCTTGATGAACTGATAGAAAAATGGTCAGGAAAACTGGAAAAAGTTTTTGCTACAAAAGCAGAATGTCCGAAAGTGCAGTATGATATACCGCTTACTAAACAGCACAGTCGTTTTTCACCGATAATCAAAACGCCTAAACCGACAGTCTTTATCCCTGTATTTCCGGGAACAAATTGTGAAGTCGATACAGCAAGAGCTTTTGCCAAAGCAGGAGCAAATCCTAATATTATGATAGTCAAAAATCTGACGCCGAACGATATCGAAGAAACCATTATGCAAATGGAAAAAATGATAAATCAGTCACAGATTATCATGATACCTGGTGGTTTCAGTGGTGGTGACGAGCCTGACGGTTCAGGAAAATTCATTGCTACAACATTCCGCAATCCGAGAATTTGTCAGGCAGTGACAGATTTACTGGAAAAGCGTGACGGTTTAATTTTAGGTATCTGTAACGGATTTCAGGCACTCATCAAACTTGGACTTGTCCCTTACGGTAAAATCACAGAAATTACCGAAAATGCACCAACCCTAACATTCAACACCATAGGCAGACATATTTCCCATATGGCTTATACCCGTATAACTTCTGTAAAATCGCCGTGGTTGTCGCAAGTTAATGCAGGAGATGTATTTGCCGTACCCGTGTCGCATGGAGAAGGTCGTTTTGTGGCTGATGACGAAACACTTAAAACTCTTATTGCTAATGGACAAATTGCTACACAGTATGTTGATTTGAATGGTAAACCCTCTGATGATATTGCCTTTAACATTAACGGTTCTGTATGTGCTATAGAAGGTATCACCAGTCCAGATGGTAGAGTATTCGGTAAGATGGGACATTCTGAAAGAAAAGGCACAAACCTTTACGCAAATGTTCCTTTTGAGAAAGACCAGAAGATTTTTGAAAGCGGTGTCGCTTACTTTATTTAAGAGCAAAGCCCTTAAAAATCCCGTGTTAAGGGTTGCCCCCTTTTAAGAGTGTCATTCCGAACGAAGTGAGGAATCTTTTGAAGATTCTTCGTCGCTTTCGCTCCTCAGAATGACAACAATATATTATTTCAAACAGGCTTTAACAGGCTTTTTTCTTAAGTTGATGACATTGGGGTCAAGGGGCAAAGCCCCTTGTGGGATTTTTAAGGGCAAAGCCCTTAAACTCATACACATTTCAAACAAAACAAAATCAGAATATAAGTGACTAAAAATCAATATTTTATATTAAAAAAACAAAATGTGCTATAATACATTGTGCAGATTGCAGAAAGGAAGTGGTCGGTTTTGACAGGAAAAACTCATGCAGCGGCAGGTGCAGCTACAGCTTTACTGATAGGAACAAATTTACCGCAACTGGCACTTGTAGTGGCAGGTTCACTGTTGCCTGATATTGACCATTCAGGTTCTATGTTAGGAAAGCACATCAAACCGATAAGCAGACGACTTAAACACCGTCATCTTACCCACAGCTTGTTATTTCTTCTGGCAGCACACATTATTTCTCCTTATCTTGGTATAGGTGTATTTACGCATATTTTCCTGGATATGCTTAACCCACAAGGTGTAAAGTTATTTTATCCTAATAGAAAAAGTATACGCTTTCCCATATTTCCCTCTTTCACTAAAACAGGTGGACCTGTAGAAAGTTTCATTTTTTATGTACTTATGATTGTCATTGTTTTCACACTGATTTTCTATCAGGATTTGTGGGGATATACCAATCTTCTTGAGATTAAAAGTCTTTGGTACGATTTGGACTTACCATCAAAAGTCATAAAATTCTTTAAAGGTATTAAAGCATAAAAATATTTTAAATACTAAATTATTGTTTTACAGTGAGAAAAGGATTAAATTTATGATAAAGGAAATAAATCTCAAAAATAATGTTGACTTAAAACGGATATAAGTTTATAATTAGACTATTGCGTTATCTTAATGATTGCAAGAGTTGTTAAAGTAGCGTCTTTTTGATAAATTTTCTATTTCAGAAAGGATATGTATTGAAATGAGCAGAGTTTACAATTTCTCAGCAGGTCCGTCAATGTTACCCGAAGCGGTACTCAGAAAAGCAGCAGAAGAAATGCTGGATTATGAGGGAAGCGGTCAATCCGTAATGGAGATGTCACACCGTTCAAAGATTTACGGAACAATCATTCAGGGGGCAGAAAGTCTTTTAAGAGAAGTTATGAACATTCCCGACAACTACAAAGTATTGTTCTTGCAGGGTGGAGCGTCAACACAGTTTGCAGCAATTCCGATGAACCTTATGACAAAAAATAAGAAGGCAGATTATGTCATTACAGGACAGTGGGCAAAAAAGGCCTGTGCCGAAGCAAAGAAATACGGTGAAGTCAATGTAGTTGCTTCTTCCGCCGACAAGACCTTTTCTTATATTCCCAAACTTGACCCGTCTACATTTTCCAAAGATGCGGATTATTTCTATATTTGTATGAATAATACCATTTATGGTACAGTATATCACGAACTTCCTGATACAGGCGATATTCCTTTGGTAGCGGATATTTCCTCCTGTATTCTTTCCTGTCCGATAGATGTCACCAAATTTGGTGTACTTTATGCAGGGGCTCAGAAGAACATGGCACCCGCAGGATTGACAGTAGTGATTGTCCGTGAAGATTTGATAGGCAACGCTATGGATATCACACCCACTATGCTTGACTGGAAAACACACGCTGACAACGGTTCCATGTACAATACACCGCCCTGTTACACGATTTATATGGCAAAATTAGTGTTGGAATGGATTAAGAATGAAGTCGGCGGATTGGATAAGATGTACGAACTCAATCAGAAGAAAGCAGACTTGCTGTACAATTTCCTGGACAATTCAAAGATGTTCAGAGGCACAGTAGTTCCCGAAGACCGTTCATTGATGAATGTACCTTTTGTGACAGACAGTGAAGAACTGAATGCAAAATTCATCAAAGAAGCTACTGAAAAAGGTTTTGTCAACCTCAAAGGACACCGTACAGTAGGTGGCATGAGAGCGTCCATTTATAATGCTATGCCTTATGAAGGTGTTAAGGCACTGGTTGACTTTATGGCTGAATTTGAGAAGAATAACGGCTGATAACAATAATTGTTAAAGAAAGGCTGAATGACCATGTATAATGTAAAGACATTGAATAAGATTTCCGCAGTAGGACTGAATAAATTAGGTGACAACTACACTTGCGGTGATAATATTGAAAATCCGCAGGCAATACTGGTAAGAAGTGCATCTATGCACGAAATGGAAATGCCTGAATCATTGCTTGCGATTGCCAGAGCAGGAGCAGGAGTGAATAACATTCCGCTTGATAAATGCAGTGAACAGGGAATTGTTGTATTCAACACACCGGGAGCAAATGCCAATGCAGTCAAAGAGCTTGTACTTGCAGGACTGTTTCTTGGTTCAAGAAAAATCAATGCAGGTATCGAATGGGCAAAGACCCTCAAGGGTAACGGTGATGCAGTAGGCAAAATGGTAGAAAAGGGAAAAAGCAAATTTGCAGGTCCTGAAATCAAAGGTAAAACGCTTGGTGTTATAGGACTTGGTGCGATTGGTGCATTAGTAGCCAATGCAGCTATTGCATTAGGTATGGATGTTATTGGTTACGACCCGTTCCTTTCGGTTGATGGTGCTTTACAGCTTTCCAGACACATTACCCATGTGACCAATCTTGATGATATTTTTGCCAACAGTGATTATATCACCGTTCATGTTCCGCTGACACCCGATACAAAGAACATCATCTGTGCAGAGAATATTGCAAAGATGAAAGATGGTGTAAGGATTCTGAACTACTCCAGAGCAGACCTTTGTAATTCAGCAGATGTGATAGCAAGTATTGAAAGCGGAAAAGTAGCATCTTATGTTACAGATTTTGCCACAGACGATTTGCTTGGTGTTGACGGTGTAACGGTTATGCCTCATCTGGGAGCGTCCACACCTGAAAGTGAAGACAACTGTGCAAAGATGGCAGCTATGGAAATCAAGGATTATCTTGAAAACGGTAATATTACCAACTCTGTCAATTTCCCGTCTATCAAGATGGCAAGAAGCGGAGAAGTCCGTTATTGTGTATTGCATAAGAACATTCCTGCTGTACTGAAGAGTATTCTTTCATTTGTCAGCGAACAAGGTGCAAATGTAGAGAACATGGAGAACAAATCCAAAAAAGAGTATTCTTATACCATCATTGATGTAACAGGAGCAAGTGCTGACCTTACAGAAAGTATCAAAGCAGTTGACGGAGTTATCCGTGTAAGAGTTATCAAATAATAATTGACTATCATAGGCGGTAACTTTTTTCTGAAAGTTACCGCTTTGTTTTTAAGGGCTGTCGCCCTTAAAAATCCTACTAAGGGGCTGCCGCCCCTTAACCCCGCCCACTTTTCCCCCAAAAGTGGACAAAAAACTTTTAATTGTCACAGCCAGACTTTGGATAAAGATTTCCAAATATCTTTTTGTGTCATTCCGAACGAAGTAAACCAGAAAAGTTTTTGTCAAACTTTTTTCAAAAAGTTTGGCAGGATTTTCAAGGGTGCAACCCTTGAATAGGGGTTTGGGGACAAAGTCCCCAACAGTGAACGCAAAAAGGAGGTATTTTTATGAAGTCGTCAAAATTCAATTCCACATCTTTGATATTCACCTTGTTTGAAGGATTGTTCGGACTGATGTTATTGTTCAATCCGAGAACTTTCACGACAATGATTATCCGTTTTTTCGGAATTTTATTTTTGGTTATCGGAATAGTGTATCTTATCAGTTATCTGAAAAACAGAATGAGTTACAGTGCAGTTACACCTGTAGCAATGACACTTTTGTTGGTTTTAGGATTGGTATTGACATTCGGGACAAATTTTGTTTTTGGTTTATTTGCCTTTGTAACATTATTATACGGTATTGTCATGCTGATATATGGTATATTCAAATTGCAGAATTATTTTCAGTGTAAAAAAGTCAATGCAAGAATTTCGGTTTTAGCGTTGTTCAGTGCGATAGCGTCAATCATAGTGGGAGTGTTGGTTATTGTCAATCCGTTCGGTACAGATATGGCAGTACTGAAATTTATAGGAATAGCTTTGATTGTTGAAGCAGTAATAGATATTGTGGATATAGTTGTTGCAAAATAATCACTGATTTTTATGATTGAACAGGCTGGAATTTTTAAAAAATTTCAGCCTGTAATTTTAAAAAAAATAAAAAAAATGTTCATGAGTAATTTCAATATAAACCTTGTTAAAAATTTGTCTATATGGTATAATAAAACACCACAAACCGATGTTTCAGGGAGAGAAATTATGGTTATTTTGGGAATAGACCCGGGATATGCGATAGTAGGTTGGGGGATAGTCAATTTTACAGGAATATCCTATCAGCCGTTAGGATTTGGAGCCATCACGACAGAGGCGAACATGGATTTTAATAAGCGTTTAGAGTTTATCTATGACAGTATCAGTCGAATTGTTACCAAAAGTAAACCAAATGCTGTTGCGATAGAAAAATTATACTTCCAGAATAATCAGAAGACGGCGATTAATGTAGCACAGGCAAGAGGGGTTATTTTGTTGTCGGTACAACAGCAGAAAATTCCAATATTTGAATACACACCGTTACAGATAAAGACCGTAGTTACAGGTTACGGAAAAGCGAAGAAACCGCAGGTAATGGAAATGACAAGACGCTTGCTTCACTTAAAAGAAGTACCAAAACCTGATGATACTGCAGACGCATTGGCAGTTGCATTATGTCATATACAGGCAAACGGTTCGGGAGTAAGGCAGATTTTAGCACAAGGCAGGTTATAGGCAATGATTTACAGTGTAAGGGGCAAGCTGATATATTCAGGAGAAAATTTTGTTGTTGTGGAGTGCGGTGGTGTAGGTTACAGAGTGTATACATCGCAGAATACGAAAAATAAATTGCCGAATAACAACAGTGAAGTGATATTATATACTTATTTATCTGTCAGAGAAGATGCTATGGAACTTTACGGATTTTCTGACATAAAGGAACTGGAATGTTTCAAAATGCTGATTAGCGTCAGCGGAATAGGGACAAAGATGGCAATTTCGATACTTTCGGTACTTTCGACAGAAAATTTTGCTTTAGCGGTTACCACTTCCGACATCAATGCTATTTCTAAAGCACAGGGAGTAGGCAGAAAAAAGGCAGAAAGAATTGTATTGGAACTGAAAGATAAAGTCAAAATTTTTGATGATATACTACCGTCAGGAGCGGTACTGTCCGATACAGGAAATCCGACAGTATCGACCAGCAATATTGCCAAAGCGACCGAAGCACTCACAGTTCTGGGTTACACCGCAGGAGAAGTCATGCCGATACTCAGCAAAATGGATGCAACATTACCTGTAGAAAAACTCATCAGCGGAGTGTTGAGAGAAATGGGCAGAAGGTAAGGAGGTTAAGTGATGGATTTTGATAACATAGATTTTGAAAACAGAATTGTCGACCCTGAACAATTACCTGATGAATATACAGAGGGAGAAAATCCGTTAAGACCGAAAAATCTTGATGATTACATAGGACAAGACAAAGTTAAGGAAAATTTACGGATTTACATTCAGGCAGCGATACAGCGTCACGAAACACTTGACCATGTTTTATTATATGGTCCTCCGGGATTGGGAAAGACCACACTTGCCAATATCATAGCTAACGAAATGGGAGTGAATATCCGTATCACTTCAGGACCAGCTATAGAAAAACCAGGTGATTTAGCCTCTATACTGACCAATCTTAATGACGGAGATGTTCTGTTCATAGACGAAATTCACCGTCTTAACCGACAGGTAGAAGAAATCCTTTATTCCTCAATGGAGGACTTTGCGATTGATATTATCACAGGCAAAGGACAGATGGCAACTTCTTATCATTTACCCTTACCAAAATTCACCTTAGTAGGGGCAACCACGAGAGCAGGGCAGATATCCGCACCACTCAGGGATAGATTTGGAGTTGTATTAAGACTGGAACTATATACACCCGAAGAACTTGGAAAAATTGTCACCCGAAGTGCAGGAATACTGGATATTCCGATAGACTATGACGGAGCGTTGGAGATAGCGTCCCGTTCAAGAGGAACACCGAGAATAGCCAACCGATTGTTAAAGCGTGTCAGAGATTTTGCACAGGTGATGAGTGACGGCATAGTCACTTGTGCAACAGCACAGACAGCATTAGAAAGAATGGAAATTGACGAATTAGGACTTGATGCAAATGACCGCCGTATGATAGAAGCGATGGTTAAATTCTATAATGGAGGTCCTGTAGGAATAGAAACGCTTGCCGCTACAATAGGAGAAGAAGCTGTCACTATAGAAGATGTCTGTGAGCCATACTTAATGCAGATAGGATTTTTAAACCGAACGCCCAGAGGAAGATGTGTCACAGAAAGTGCCTGTCAGCATTTAGGTTTACCGTTTCCTATGGGAAACAACGGTATGAAATCTTTGATATAAGTTTCATAATGCTAAGAACACAATAATATAGATATAATCATATTACAGAAAAAACTAATTTTTTGGAGGAAATAGAAATGGGAAGATTATTTGGAACAGACGGAGCAAGAGGTATAGCCAACCAGGAACTGACTTGTGAGCGAGCAATGAACATAGGCAGGGCAAGTGCTATGGTGCTGACAGAAACGAGCCATAAAAAACCCGTGTTTGTTATTGGTAAAGATACACGGTTGAGTTCAGATATGCTGGAAAGTGCTTTGATAGCAGGATTATGTTCGGTAGGTGCAGATGTTATTACACTTGGTGTTGTGCCGACACCCGCAGTTGCCTTGTTGGTCAAAAAATACAACGCTGACGCAGGCATAATGATTTCCGCCTCACATAACCCTTTTGAATTTAACGGAATAAAGATATTCAGTTCCACAGGTTTCAAGTTGCCTGACAGCGTAGAGGAAGAAATTGAAAAAATCGTTCTTGACAAACAGACTTACGACTTTGTATATATGAAAAATATTGGTAAAGTCACTGTTTGTGATAATGCTGTCAACGAATATATTGACCATGTTGTTTCCACAGCATTTGTCAAACCTGAAGGACTGAAAGTTGCCTTTGACTGTTCCAATGGTTCAGCGTCAAGAACAGCACAGACGATTTTTGAAAAACTTGGTGTAGAATGTCATATGACGCATTTCCAACCAGACGGTATCAACATCAACGAGAATTGTGGGTCAACGCACATTAATGCCCTTGCCGAATATGTCAAAGCCAATCATCTGGATTGCGGTATAGCTTTTGATGGCGACGCAGACCGTTGTCTTGCGATTGACGAAAACGGTAATCTGGTAGACGGAGATTTTATTATAGCAATGTGTGCCTTAGACCTCAAAGAAAGAGGATTACTCAAAAACAACACTGTTGTAGGGACAATTCTTACCAATATGGGGTTCAACAAATTCTGTGAACAGAACGATATCCACTTTGAAGCAACCAAAGTCGGCGACCGTTATGTATTGGAAAACATGGTCAAGAACGGTTATTCCATTGGTGGTGAACAAAGCGGTCATGTTATCTTCTTAGATTATTGTACCACAGGTGACGGACAGACAACAGCGGTTCAGTTATTAAGTCTGATGAAACGCAAAAATCAGAAATTATCTGAAATTGCCAAAATCATGACCCGTTATCCGCAGGTTATGGTGAATGTGGAAATTTCTGCACAAAGCAAAGGCAAAGTCAATTCTGTAGCTGAAATTCAACAGAAAGTAGCCGAAGTCCAAAAAGCTCTTGAAGGTCACGGAAGAATTATTGTCAGAGAATCAGGTACAGAACCTTTGGTAAGAGTAATGCTTGAAGGCGACAACTATGCCGAAATTGACCAGCTTGCCAACGAAACGGCAAAAGTTGTTGAACAATATCTTAAATGATTAAAGGGCTTTGCCTTTTAAAATCCCATGAGAGGCGTTGTCCCTCAACCCCACAAACTTGCCCTCAAAAGTTTGACAAAAACTTTTCAGGCTCATTTTGTTCGTAAATTCGTATCTAAGTTTGAGCTATGACAATTAAAAGTTTTTTGTCCACTTTTTTTCAAAAAAGTGGTGGGGTGCAGGGGCGAAGCCCCGCTGGGATTGTTAAGGGCGACGCCCTTAACGGAAAACAGAATTATTAAGGGCGGTAGCCCTTAAACTCATAGAAACTTTGAAATACAGGAAGTGAATGTATCTTGCGTGAGGCAAAATGGAAAGATTACGAACTGATAGACACATCAGACGGTGAAAGACTGGAGCGTTGGGGAAACATCATCTTAATCCGACCTGACCCACAGATTATCTGGACGACAGAAAAGAAAAATCCGTTATGGAGAAAAGCCCACGCAAGATATCACCGTTCCCACACGGGGGGAGGTAAATGGGAAGTCTACAAAAAAATCCCCGATGTGTGGCAGATAGGTTATCACAATATTCAGTTCAACATAAAGCCTATGGGATTTAAACACACAGGTATATTTCCTGAACAGGCAACCAACTGGGACTTTACCGAAAACATCATCAAAAATACCAACCGTCAGTTAAACATACTGAACTTATTTGCTTATACAGGCGGAGCAACGCTTTCGTGCCTTAACGCAGGAGCAAAAGTCTGTCATGTAGACGCTTCAAAAGGCATGGTACAGTGGGCGAAAGAAAATGCGGTAAGTTCTCATTTAGAAAAAACACCTGTTCGATGGCTTGTTGATGACTGTATCAAATTTGTTCAGCGGGAACAAAGACGAGGCAATAAATATGACGGTATCATTATGGACCCACCCTCATATGGCAGAGGACCCAATGGTGAAGTCTGGAAACTGGAAGAACAATTATTTTCTCTCATACAACTTTGTGCGACTGTACTTTCCGATAAAGCAGAATTTTTTATATTAAATTCCTACACAACAGGACTTTCCCCCTCAGTTATGGAATACCTGTTAGGGGTATGTCTTGTGCCGAAGTTCGGTGGAAAAGTCAGTGCTGATGAAATAGGATTAAGAGTAACCGAAACCAATATGGTTTTACCATGCGGTTCAACAGCGATATGGAGAAAATAATAGTTTATGAAAGACTTTATTAAAGTAAACAATGTCAGCTTTTCGTATGGAGAAAACAAAGTCCTTGATGATATTTCATTTACCATAAAGCAGGGAGAATTTATTGCTCTACTTGGTCATAACGGTTGTGGAAAATCCACCTTAGCAAAATTATTCAATGTTTTGCTTGTTCCCGAAAGCGGAGAAATTTCCGTTGACGGATTGGTTGCCAAAAATGAGGACGATGTATACAAAATCCGTAGTAAAGTAGGGCTTGTCTTACAAAATCCCGATAATCAGTTGGTAGCGACGATTGTCGAAGAAGATGTTGCTTTTGGTTGTGAAAACTTAGGCATACCGCCCAAAGAAATCCGTAGGCGTGTTGACGAAGCCTTGAAATCCGTTGATATGTACGAATACCGTACACACGCTCCCCATAAACTTTCAGGCGGACAGAAACAGCGTGTAGCCATTGCAGGTATCATTGCTATGCAACCGCAGTGTATTGTGCTTGATGAACCGACAGCTATGCTTGACCCACAAGGTCGAAAAGAAGTGATGGATACCATCAGATATCTGAACAAAGAAAAAAATATTACGATTATCCTCATCACGCATTATATGGACGAGGCTGTACAAACCGACAGAATATTTGTGATGGATAAAGGAAAAATCCTCACACAAGGCACACCGCAGGAAGTATTTTCCAAAGTAGAATTGTTGAAAGAAAAATCCTTAGATGTTCCGCAAGCCACAGAATTAATTTACCGACTTCATCAGCACGGCATAAGCACCGAAAAACTCCCTTTAACTCCTGAAGAATGTATTGCCTTGTTGGAAGAATTACTGAACAAGAAATCATAACCCGAACGAAGTGAGCCATAAAAGTTTTTGTCAAACTTTTTTCAAAAATTTTGGCAGGATTTTTAAGGGTGCAACCCTTAAACAGGGGTTCGGGGACAGCGTCCCCGACAGGGCAGGATTTTTAAGGGCGAAGTCCTTAAACAGCCCTAACAAATAACGGAAAGGGGATTGCTTTTTTGAGCGACATACTGCAAGTAAAAAACCTTACCTATAAATATGCCACAGGTACACCCTTTGAAAAAACAGCAGTGGACAATATTTCCTTTACTGTTCGGCAAGGAGAGTTTGTCAGCATAATCGGACATACAGGTTCGGGAAAGTCCACGCTTGTACAAATGCTGAACGGTCTGATTAAACCGACATCAGGAAAAGTATTTTTTAACCAGAATGATATTTGGAAAGAACCGAAAAAAATCAGAAATATCCGTTTCAAAGTGGGCATGGTGTTTCAATATCCCGAATATCAGCTTTTTGAAGAAACGGTTGCCAAAGATATTGCTTTCGGGGCAAAGAACATGGGTTTAACCGAAAGCGAAATTCAAAATCGAGTGGAAAGTTCCGTAGAATTTGTCGGGCTGGAGAAAAGTTTCCTGAAAAAATCGCCGTTTGAACTTTCGGGCGGTGAAAAACGCAGGGTAGCCATAGCAGGAGTAATTGCAATGAACCCTGAAATTCTGATTCTGGACGAACCCACCGCAGGACTTGACCCAATGGGCAGAGAACTGTTATTATCGCAAATCCGACAATATCACGAAAAGCAAAAAAATACCATACTGTTTGTATCACACAGTATGGAAGATGTAGCAAGAATTTCCGACAGGGTGCTTGTTATGAACAGTGGGCATACAGAATATTTTGATACACCCGAAAATGTTTTCGCACAAGGAGAACACTTAAAGAATATGGGATTAAAAATTCCGCAGATAACACAGATAATGAACACACTTTCTGACAAAGGTTACCATGTCGGAAAAGGAGTGCTTACCATAGAAAAAGCGGTTGAAGAATTATTGACCATTCTGAAAAAATAAAGGAGCAATCTTTTTGATAAAAGATATCACATTAGGGCAATTTTTCCCCACAAATTCCCTGATACATAAAATTGACCCAAGAGTAAAAATCATCTTAATCAGTGTCTACATTGTATTTTTGTTCATCGCAAAGAATTTCGGGTCACTGGGATTTATGACCTGTATCACAGTAATATTGATGATTATCACGAAGATACCGTTAAAGTTATATTTCAAAGGATTAAGACCCGTACTGTTTATATTACTGTTCACTTCTGTTTTGAATGTATTTTACGGTAGTGGTGAACCGATATGGCAGTGGGGTATTCTGAAAGTCACATGGAACGGCATACAGACAGCAGTATTTGTATCAGTGAGAATAGTGGTATTAATCATGATAAGCTGTATTCTGACCTATACAACATCACCCACAGATTTGACGGACGCACTGGAAAGAATTATGAAACCGTTGACAGTGTTCAAAATACAGGTACATGAAATTGCGATGATGATGACGATAGCATTAAGATTTGTGCCGACCTTACTGGAGGAAACGGATAAAATCATGAACGCACAAAAGGCGAGGGGAGCAGATATGGAGAGCGGAGGTATCGTCAAAAAGCTGAAAGCGATGATACCCGTTTTGATACCGTTGTTTGTATCCTCATTCAACAGGGCATTTGATTTAGCGGTAGCAATGGAATGTCGGTGTTATCGAGGGGGAAAAGGCAGAACGAGAATGAAAGTGTTGAAAGCAGGAAAAATAGATGTGATAGCCGTGATATTTTCGGTGATAGTGCTGGCAGGAGTGATAGTATGCAATGTGATGTTTCCACAGCTTACAGTGAAGTAGAGAAAGAGAAGTTAAGGAATTTTCTGATAGTGATTGCCTATAACGGAAAGAACTATCACGGCTGGCAGATACAGAACAATGCGTTAAGTGTACAGGAAGTTTTCCAGAATGCACTGGAGAAAATCATACAGGAAACCCCTTATGAAATCAAGGGTTGTTCCCGAACGGACAGCGGAGTTCACGCAAACAAATATTGTATCAGCCTGAAGATGGTGCATAACATACCATGTTACCGTTTACAGACAGCACTCAACCGATTTTTGCCGAAAGACATTGCGGTGCTTGATATAGAGGAAAAACCGCTTGATTTTCATGCAAGATACAGTTGCAAAAGCAAGCAGTATATTTACAAGATATGGAATACAGAAGTCAGAAATCCGTTTCTGGAGGGGCTTGTATACGAATACCGTTATCCGCTTGACGAGAAAATGCTTGACAAAGTGTGCAAGGCATACATAGGAAAGCATGATTTCACATCATTCTGCACGATAGACAACAGTCGCCGAAAAGACAATATGGAAAGAACGGTTATGGAGTTCAATGTGAGGCGAGAGGGTAACATGGTTATCATGACAGTAGAGGCGGACGGATTTTTATATAACATGGTAAGGATTATGGTAGGAACGCTGATAAAGATAGCACAAGGAAAATTTCCACCTGACTGTATAGGGAGAATTATAGAGGCAAAAGACCGTTCGAAAGCAGGAGCAACAGCACCGTCATGTGGACTGTACCTCAATGAAGTAAGATATTGACAGGATAAAATTTGCTTACGCAAATTTTGGATTTTTTCGGGGAGTTTAAGGGCTTTGCCCTTAAAAATCCCACAAGGGGCGTTGCCCCTTGACCCCACGAACTTTTTGAAAAAAGTTCGACAAAAACTTTTAAGTGTCACCTTTTAAGTGTCACCGCCAAACGGAAGATAAACATTCTGAACGAAGTGAACCATAAAAGTTTTTTGTCCACTTTTTTTCAAAAAAGTGGGCGGGATTTTTAAGGGCGGAAGCCCTTAAACAGGGGTTCGGGGACAGCGTCCCCGACAATAAAAGGAGAAATTATGGAGAAGAAGAGCAAACTGAAAAAACGGAAGATGTTAAGTTACGAGGACGAGCCGATAGAAACTTACGAACGGGACGATACTATCAAAGAACGGCAGAAGCGTGAGGAAAAAGCAAAAAACAAAAAGAAAATTTTTAAAAATGCAAAAACCAGAAATATTGTTATCATTATTATTCTGTTGGTGTTGGCGGTAGGTATCATGAGTGTATGGAGATATGCTTCACCTGAAAATTTCTGGGCAAGTCTGTCGTCATCAAGTATTGAGGGTAACGGATTTCCCGTACAAATCAAGGGGAAAACGGTGAACACAGACGACATCAGTATTCTGAACAATAACTTTGCCTATATCAGCGACACACAATTTCAGGTCATCAACAGCAGTGGTGGATTGGTGACAGACAAGAGAATAAAGTATTCCTCACCGACAATGGTATCAGGCGGAAATTACAACCTGATATACGATACAGAGGGAACAGGCTATCAGATAGAAACGGCAACAGGTACTATATTTGAGGGCAACACAGAAGATACGATTTATTCAGCAGTAATTATCGGCAACGGTAGTTATGCGATACTCTCCAAAAAAGACGGTTACACCTCAAGACTGACAGTTTTCGATAAAAACCACAAACAGAAATATTCGTATTCTTTTTCGGAGTGTTATGCCATTTCGATTTCTCTGAATAAAAACGCCAGTAAAGCAGTCGTTTGCGGACTGGACGCAATGAAAGGCAGTATTGTATCAAGAGTATATGTGCTGGATTTTTCCGAGAAAGAACCTGTAGCGAAAATAGACTTTCCGAACACGACAACCTATAAAGTAAGTTTTCTGGATAACGGCAACATTGCCCTGATAGGTGATACTTCAGCAATGGTTATCACAAATGATTATCAAAATAAATATGAATTTACTTATAACGGTTATAATCTTGTGAACAATAAGATAGTCAAAGATAAGATGGTGCTGATATTGTCGCCGTTCCGTGACGGAAAAAGCTGTGAGATATGGACAGTCTATCAGAACGGCACAGTAGAAACCATCAAATCAGGGAAAGATGTTACAGGTATGGACACATATGATGACTATGTAGCACTACTGGGAAATAATAAGGTAACGGTATTCAATACGGCAAAGAAAGAGCAGTTACAGGAATACGATGTAGAAATAGACACAAAGAATATTCTGTATTTTGACGAACACACATTATATTTGCTAGGAGCAAGTGAAATACGACAATTAGTCCTGTAATGTTACATAGAAAAACAACTTATAGCTATGATACTTAAAAGTTTCGGTCAAGCCTTTTCAAAGGCTTGTGGGGTCAAGGGGCAAAGCCCCTTGTGGGATTTTAAAGGGCGAAGCCCTTTAACGAGCGAAGCCCTTTAACGGATTTAGGCAGAAAAATTTACAATTTGATGATTGTAATTCAAGGCATGATGTGTTATAGTACTATCGTACTCTGGTACAGAATGAAAAAGGAAAGAGAGGGAGTGAGGAAGTGCGATGACGATAAATTGGTTTGATATGGTGTTATTGGCAGGAATAATCGTCATAGCGGTGAGAGGATATTTTCGGGGAGCAGTAGGGTTTTTGATATGGACATTAGGAGGAATTATTTCGGCATTTTTTTCCAGTATGCTGGGAAAAAACTTAGCCCCTTGGATTTATGCGAAGTTTATAAGAACAAGCATAGAAGAAAAAATTGTCAGTACGGTTACAGAAGTGTTTGAACAGGGAATTGACAATATAGGACACAGTATATTCAATACGATGCCGTCATTTGTCTGGAAATTTACGGATTATGACGATGTGGTGTACGCTCTGGACAGTGTGACAGGAAACAATATACAGGAAATTTCTTCTACAGCAACAGATATCGTCAGCAGTATAGTTGAGCCGATATATGTTTCTATCATCAGTGCTTTCGTCACAATTATTCTTTTTCTGATATTCAACATAGCCATAGGGATTATCTGTAAAGCAACGAAGGTGTTCAACAAGATACCGTTATTTGGAGGAGTAAACCGAGTATTAGGTATTTTCATGGGAGTGTTGTACGGGTGTTTTTTGGCATGGATATTGGCTTGTGTGATAGTGATAGTTGTTCCTGTATTTGACAAAAACGGCACATTCCGAGAAAAGGTAGAAACAAATTCCTTTGTGTTCAATGCAGTCAATAAACACGCAGACGGACTGTACTTTTTCAGTGACGGCAGTGATGAAACAGACAATGACGAAACTGAAACAGAGAACAGTTACGGAAACGATGATTATGGTTACGATGAAGATTATTCCGAATACTAAATACTAATCGAGAAAGGAATAGTTATTTATGTCACCGAATAAGAAAGAAATCATTGCAGTAGCAAAAAACGAAAAAAAATCGTCTGACATGATTTTCACTGTACCAAATATACTTTCATTTTTCAGAATATTATTGATAGTACCATTTATGGTCATGTTTTTTCTGAACAAAGTGGCGGTAGCGTTTGTATGTATAGTGGTGTCAGGTATCAGTGACGGGCTGGACGGATTTCTGGCAAGACGCTTGCACCAGACGACAAAACTTGGCAAATTGCTTGACCCGATAGCGGATAAACTGACTTTATTGGCGGTGATGGTGTGTTTAGGGTTTCGCATACCCGAAATTTTTCCGCTGACCGTTGTACTGATAATCAAAGATGTGCTGATGTTATGTGGAGGAAGCTATCTGGTAAAGAAAGGTATCACACCACCACAGGCAAAATGGTACGGAAAAGTAGCGACAGTGATTTTCTATATAGCGATTGTGTCGGTTGTGCTGTATAGGGAGTTGTTAGGGTATCGTATGGAGAAGCTGACAGTAATTCTGTTTGTGCTGACGGCAAGTGCTATGATATTTGCGTTACTGAATTATATGTGGCTTTTTATTTTGCTGGTAAAAGGCAAGAAAACAACCGAAAATCAAATAGAAAAGCAGTAAATTTTAATAAAGGAGTAGGGAATTATGCTTTGTAGCAAATGCAACAAAAGACCGGCGGTCGTGTTTGTATCGGACGGTTCAGGGAATAACCAGAAAGGGTATTGTCTGAGTTGTGCCAACGAAATGAATATCAAACCCATCAAAGACATTATGAAAACAATGGGGATTACAGAAGAACAACTGGAAACCATGCAGGACTCGATGGATAATCTTATTGACATGAACGGAGGAGAATTGCCTGATATAGGGGATTTTGCCAACATGAGTGGAATGTTTGGAGATAATGATGATAATGATGATGACGACGACGGAGATGACCCTGACAAATTTTCTACAGGAGGAGCTCCTACATTTCCGTTCGGGATTTTCGGTGGAAAAAATCAGAAGGAAAACGATAATAAAGGAAAGCAGTCCAAAAAAGGGAAGAAGGAATCCAAACATAAACACATTGATGCTTATTGCACCAATCTGACCAGCAGGGCAAAAGAGGGAAAGATTGATAATGTGGTAGGCAGAGAAAAAGAGATTGCAAGAGTTATCCAGATACTTTCCCGAAGAACAAAGAACAATCCTTGTCTGATAGGAGAACCGGGTGTCGGTAAGACGGCAATCGCTGAAGGACTGGCAATTCGTATAGCTAACGGTGATGTTCCGCAAAGACTGAAAGACAAAGAGATACAACTGTTGGATTTAACCTCACTTATTGCGGGAACGCAGTTCAGAGGACAGTTTGAAAGCCGTATCAAAGGGCTTACTGCAGAGGTAAAGGCAGCAGGAAATATTATTTTGTTTATTGACGAAGTGCATAATCTTGTTGGAGCAGGTGATTCCGAAGGGACGATGAATGCGGCAAATATTCTCAAACCCGCACTTTCCAGAGGAGAAATTCAGGTCATCGGAGCTACCACTTTCAATGAATACCGTAAATATATTGAAAAAGATGCGGCTTTGGAAAGAAGATTTCAACCTGTGACGGTCAATGAGCCATCTGTAAAAGACACCATTGAGGTGCTTAACGGTGTAAAGAATTATTACGAGAAACATCACAGAGTAGCCGTTCCAGAGCAGATTATCCGCAGAGCAGTGGTACTTTCGGAAAGGTATATTACCGACCGTTTTTTGCCTGATAAAGCGATAGATTTGCTTGATGAGGCTTGTGCTTGTGCGGCACTCAAATGCAAGGCAATGGAACAGTATGACAATCTCAATGATGAAATGCGTTACCTGAACCTCAGAGAGGAAGAACTGACCGAAAATTCGGAAAACATGGATTATGAGGCGATAGCAAAAATCAAAGCGGAAAAAGCAAGGGTCAATGCGGAGATAAAAGACATTGAGGGAGAAGCCTTGAGTGCCGTAGTGACAGAGAATGATTTGGCACAGGTTATCGAACTCTGGACAGGAATATCCGCCCAGAGAGTAGCAGAAAATGAACTCAATAAACTTGCCACACTGGAAGAGGCAATGAAAAAGCGTATTATCGGACAAGATGAAGCAGTCAATGCCATAGCAAAAGCGGTCAGAAGAAGCAGGGTGCAGATAAGTCCACGCAGACGACCCGCCTCATTTATTTTTGTAGGACCTACAGGTGTGGGAAAGACAGAACTTGTCAAAGTACTTGCCGAAGAATTATTCGATACTCCTGAAACGCTGATACGACTGGATATGTCGGAATATATGGAAAAGCACACAGTGTCCAAAATTATCGGTTCGCCTCCGGGATATGTCGGATATGACGAGGCAGGACAGGTCACTGAAAAAGTCAGAAGAAAGCCGTATTCCGTATTACTGTTTGACGAAATCGAAAAGGCACACCCTGATGTCCTCAATATTCTGTTACAGATTTTGGACGAGGGAAAACTTACCGATGCACATGGCAGAGTAGTCAATTTTGAGAATACAGTTATCATCATGACCTCCAATGCAGGCAGTAATAGAAATGAGTTTGCCTTAGGTTTCGGCAGAACGCAGGAAGATGCTGACAAAGAAAAGGTCATGAAAGCTCTCAAAGAGTTTTTACGACCCGAATTTCTGGCAAGAGTGGACGATATTGTTATCTTCAAAAATCTGGATACAGAAGCGTTCAAAGGTATTGCCAGACTGGTACTTGATGAATATGTGCAGACACTCAGTGAAAAGGGAATTACCTTTACTTATGATGAACCCGCTACAGTATTCATTGCTGAACATTCTACAGGTGGCAACAGTGGAGCAAGAGATATCCGCAACTATATCCGTCATAATGTAGAAGATAAGATTGCAGGAGAGATTATTTCTAGAGGAGAAGGAATGATTTCCGCAGTTTCTCTCACAGTCGAAAATGACGAACTTATCGTTCACGCAGAATAATTGTTTTTAGAAACAACCAAAAAGCCTCCGCTTACACCCAGAACGGAGGCTTTTCTGAAACGAATACACTACCTGTTATTTTGTGTATACACACTCCAACATGCTACCGATATCCCCACAGTCAATAGCAAATTGGAGTGTTTTTCATGCACATCTTCCAAATAACCGCTTATTTTCTACCATTGTCAGTATAGCATATATTTTTCGGAAAAGCTATACAAATGTAAAAAACAGACATTATTTGTAAAAAACAGACATTATGTGAAATTCAGATAATTATTGTCAAAATTTGCTTACGCAAATTTTGTTTTGTATTTGGGGAGTTTAAGGGCTTCGCCCTTAAAAATCCCACAAGGGGCTTTGCCCCTTGACCCCACGAACTTTTTGAAAAAAGTTCGACAAAAACTTTCAAGTTGTCATAGCTAGACACAGAGAGAAAACACTTCGTGTTATTCCGAACAAAGTGAGAAATCTTTCAGGCAGTGTATTATTGAACAAGAGGGGTGATTTTATGCAAATGATAGTTTGCGATGACAATACGCAAATTACAGATTTTATTAAAGATATCATAATAAAGCAGTTTCCCGAAATAGAGGTAATCATTTTTCATTCAGGGAAAGAGATGGTAGAATATATTACGAGGAAAGAAATTCCTGACATTATTATCACAGATATCTGTCTTGGGGAAGAGGACGGTATCGAAGTACTCAAACAGGTGCGTGACCGTCTACAATATACAAAGATTATTTTTTTTACAGGCTTTTTTAACAGGTGTCAGGATATTTTTATCAATTTCAATCCATATGGATTATTGACAAAGCCTATTAAAGAAGAAAATCTGCAATATTATCTGAAAAAAATCATGGAAGAAGAAAAGTTGTCTGAAGAGTTCTATATACAGTTCAGGGGAAACAAATTTCGTGTATCAAGCAAGGAAATTCTTTTTTTAGAGAGTAAAGGAAGAAAAGTCATTTATCACACCCGACATAACGATTTTGAAGAGTATATCCGTTTAGATGATGCGATGAAGAAAGTCAAAAATCATTTTGTTCGCTGTCACAAGAGTTATGGGGTTAATCTGGATTATGTCACCGAATACACTGCAAAGGCATTAAGGTTAGTCAATGGGGCAGTTATTCCCGTCAGTCGGAATTATACCAAAGACACCAGACGGCAGTACATGACTTACATGGCAGAAAGTCTGTAATGTCAGAAAGGGATTGCTTATGCACTCTATATTTCAATCAAAGGATTATCTTCCCCAACAGATGGTGATTTATCCTGAAACGGCAAGAAGACTCCGACCTCTATAGGTCGGGGATGAATTGCCGTCAGCCCGTAAGGGCTGAGAATGGATTGACATCTCAGAAATATAATGATAGAATACAGTTGTAAATAT
>CACWNY010000037.1 GCA_902762375.1 uncultured Ruminococcus sp.
TAATATATTGCTGTCATTCTGAGGAGCGAAAGCGACGAAGAATCTTATTAAGATTCCTCACTATGTTCGGAATGACACTCTTAAGTTGATGACATTGGCCTCTATAGGCGGTGAGTACTTCACAATATGGAATGAATTTCAGGGAAAATTTCCAGACTGCGTTTCAGAATACCGTTGACATAAGCAATCGTCATACCGTAATTGGTAATCGGAACATGGTTATCTTTAGCACAGCGAATACGGTATTTCATTTCTCTTTCGTTGAGCATACAGCCACCGCAATGAATAATCATCGCATAGGGCGATAAATCGTCAGGAAATTCCGTACCGCTGGTAAACGCAAAACGGATATTTTTTCCTGTATGTTTCAAAATCCAGTTCGGCAATTTGACTGTACCAATATCACCGCACTGACGGTGATGTGTACAGCCTTCGCTGATAAGTACGGTATCATTATCCTTTAACTTATCCAGTGCCGTAACACCGCTGACAAGTTCAGCAAGATTACCCTTGTGTCTGGCAAAGAGAATGGAAAATGAAGTCAGACATATATTTTCAGGAACAATATCCGCAATTTTTCTGAACACCTGCGAATCGGTAATGACATATTTCGGTAAAGTTCTGAGTGCCGAAAGACTTTCTTCCAGTTCACTTTCCCGACAGACCATCACCCGACACCCACTATCCAGTAATTCTCTCAAAGTATTCTGTTGAGGTAAGATGATACGCCCTTTGGGAGCAGATTTGTCAATAGGAATAACCATGATGACAATATCTCCGTTGGTCACCTTATCAGCGATGATAGGATAGTCGGCAATATGTTTCGGAACAATTCTGGCGATACATTCTTTCAGTTCGTGAATATTTTCACGGGTGACGGCACTGACAGAAATTTCATGTTCACTACGGATATTCACTCCCGAAACATCAGCTTTATTGTAGACAATCAGATAAGGAATAGATTTTTCCTGAATTTTAGCCAGAACATCACGGTCAAAATCCGTCATACCAACGGTACTGTCAACGACAAGCAGGGCAATATCCGTTTTATTAAGTACCTGATAAGTCTTTTTTACTCTCATTTCACCGAGTGTTCCCTGATCGTCAATACCTGCGGTATCAATAATCACTACAGCTCCTAGTGGTAATAATTCCATTGCTTTAGATACAGGGTCTGTTGTCGTTCCCTCAACGGCAGAAACGATGGCTAAATTCTGATTGGTAATGGCATTGATGACGCTGGATTTTCCCACATTGCGTCTGCCGAAAATTCCGATGTGTATTCTGTCAGCGTTGGGAGTACTGTTCAAACTCATTATATCACCTCTTATTTTGTCGGGGAGTTCCTCCCCGAACCCCTGATTTAAGGGCTGTCTGTCGGGGAGTTCCTCCCCGAACCCCTGATTTAAGGGCTGCCGCCCTTAAAAATCCTGCCCACTTTTTTGAAAAAAAGTGGACAAAAAACTTTTTCGGCTCACTTCGTTCGGATTTTTTCTCCGAGCATTTCCCAAATAACAAAATTCCGTTCAGCCGTCAGGCTGAAATGGAATTTTGCCCGTTTGATTGGAACGATTGTATCTAAGAAAATACAGAAATTGATTTTTATCAAAAATAATTACGAATTACGCATTACGAATTACGCATTATTAAAAGCGGAAGTCCCTTTTTCCGAGATGAATATTTTCGATATATTCTTTGGCAAGTTTTCTGGCTTTGGGATTGGGAATGTTTTCCAGTTCGTCAGCGATTAATTTTTCGCCGATAGTTTTTGTTTCGGGGGAAGCATAATCTTCCAAAAATTCTTTGAGGGTCATGAGTGCGTTAGGGTGACAGCAGTTCTGAATCTGTCCTGTTTTACACAAACTCATAAAGCGGTCGCCTGTACGACCTTCACGGTAACAAGCAGTACAGAATGAAGGAATATATCCTAACTCCATCAGCCATCTGACAACTTCATCAAGAGAACGCTGGTCAGAAACATCAAACTGTTCGGTATCATGAGGTCTTTCATCGCTGTCGTAACCTGCATATCCGCCGACAGATGTTCTGGACGCACCTGAAATCTGCGATACACCCAGACTGATAACCTTATTACGACAACTTTCACTTTCTCTTGTGGAAACAATCATACCTGTATACGGTACAGCAATTCTGATACAAGCGATAATTTTAGCGAAGGTATCATCATCAATACCGTTGTCAAAGACAGTAGGGTCAATATCGTCAGCTCTTTTAATTCTTGGCACACTGATAGTATGAGGACCTACACCGTGAACTGCCTCCAGATGTTCAGCGTGCATTAACAGACCTGCAAACTCATATTTGTAAAGTTCAAGACCGAAAAGAACTCCCAGACCAACATCATCAATACCACCTTCCATAGCTCTGTCCATAGCCTCAGTATGGTACGCATAATTATGCTTAGGACCTGCGGGGTGAAGTTTTTCATAACTTTCCTTATGGTAAGTTTCCTGAAAGAGAATATAAGTGCCTATTTCCGCTTCTTTGAGTTTGCGATAATTTTCAACGGTGGTTGCCGCAATGTTGACATTCACTCTTCGGATAGCACCGTTTTTATGCTTGACAGAATAAATTGTTTTCACACAATCTATGATATACTCAATGGGATTGTTGATGGGGTCTTCACCTGCTTCTATGGCAAGACGCTTGTGACCCATATCCTGTAAAGCAATAACTTCTCTGGCAACTTCTTCCTGTGTCAGTTTTTTTCTGGGAATGGTCTTATTCTGATAGTGATACGGACAGTAAACACATTTGTTCACGCAATAATTCGACAGATACAGCGGAGCGAACATAACAATTCTGTTGCCGTAGAAAGCCTGTTTGATTTCTCTGGCAAGAGCATACATCTTTTCGATGATATCAGGAAGTTCACACGCCAGCAACACACTTGCTTCACGATGAGAAAGTCCGCTACATTCCACGCCTCTTGCTGTTTTTCTGGGTTTAGCCTTTTCCAGAATTTGTTCAATCAAATCCCTGTTATTCTTATTTTTTTCGGCATAGTCCAGTGTTGCTAAAATTTCCTCATGGTCAATAAATTCCTCTGCTTTGAGAGATTTCGGATTATACATTGTTATATTCCTCACTTATTTTGATGATACAATTTTCCACAGAATTTGCCATGCAAATTCTCTTGAAAGTTTTTTGTCCACTTTTTTTCAAAAAAGTGGACAGGATTTTTAAGGGCGGTAGCCCTTAAACAGGGGTTCGGGGACAGTGTCCCCGACAGTCACCACGACTGACAACAATATGATATCCTGTACTTTCTACACGGTTTTCCAGACATTTCACACATTGAGCGGATTCTTCACCCGTACAGATTTTATTGTCGTAAAGCATATATTTTTTGCGTACAGAAACGGGGGAGAGGTTAGGCATAATGACATTTGCACCTGCTTTCAGTCCCAGTTCCCGACCGTTCGGAGCAATCGTACCCAAAGCGGTAGTGGACGGAATAAGAGCATAGGGCAAAGTCAGACGGATAAGACCAATCATAAAGAGTGTTAAATCCAATGTACCTGACGGTTTGTCGGCAAAGGGCGTATCTTTATGAGAAATAAAAGGACCTATTCCCACCATAGACGGCTGAACTTTTTTCAGAAAGAGCATATCTTCAGCAAGATTTTGGCTTGTCTGAAAAGGCGACCCTACCATAAATCCTGTACCGACCTGATAGCCGATTGCTTTCAAATCCGTAATACACTGCTGACGGTTCTGTGGTGAAAGGTTTTCGGGGTGCAACATGGCATAATGAGAGAAGTTGGCAGTTTCATGGCGTAACAGGTAGCGGTCAGCACCAGCATCGAAGAAACGCTGATAACTTTCCTTATTTTTTTCTCCAATGGAAAGCGTAATGGCACAATCCCGAAACTGTTGTCTGATGGACGAAATAATTTCACAAATTCTGTCATCAGTAAAATACGGGTCTTCACCGCCCTGTAAGACGAAAGTACGAAATCCTAAAACATACCCCTCATGACAGCACTGTAAAATATCTTCCTCCGACAGTCTGTATCTTGATACATTGCGGTTACTTTTCCGTATTCCGCAGTAATAGCAGTCATTTTTGCAGTAATTGGTAAACTCTATCAATCCTCTTATAAAGACATCTTCTCCATAATATTCTCTACGGCGTTTATCGGCAAGTGAAAAGAGATAGTCAGATGTTTGAGGTGTTCGGTTGTCGATAAGAGTAATATATTCTTCCTTAGTGAGAGATTTTTCGTGATAAAGTTTATCCATCAATGAAAAGTAATCGTTGATACTTATTCCTCCTCAAGTTTTGAGCAGATACTCTTAGAAGTCACACCCTCCACACGACCGAGCTTTCCCGAAAGGGCATTGATAATATCGACAGGAGCGTCCAGTACAAGACTGATGACATTCATTTTTCCGTTGACATTGGGCAGACCCATTCTACCGATAACATATTCCGAATACTCATGCAAAATAGCATTGATTTCTTCAGCAACCTTGTTATCCTCAATCATAATTCCGATTAAAGCTACTCTGTTCATAAAAAACCTCCGTAAAAATAAAATAATAAAAAAATCCGCCAGAAATGGCGGAATAACAGCAAACTTAATGCAATAAATAAGTTCTGGTCTTTTCCGTCAGAAAACATTAACTTTCAGATTAGATACCGACTAAATTGTAGCACGCTGAAAATAAAAAGTCAATAGCTATTGCAAGAAGTAAAAAAAATGTGTACAATAGTAAATGCCAAAAACGAAAAATTACTTTCATAAAAAAGGAAAGAGGTATACTAATGAAAAAACTGACAGTAATTACTATTCTGGCAATGATGATGGCGATATTGAGCAGTTGCGGAGTGCCGTCCAGTATGCAGACAACAGGAGAAAGCCATGACATACCTGATGATGAGAACGGTGTTTCCGTTGTGGAATATAATGAACCCGACCCTGAAATTGGTAACGGAGATGATTTTTAAGTAAAGTCATGTCAGTATACAGAATAGCAGAACTCAACATAGATATACAGCCAAGAAGTGATTATGTCAGAAAACAGCTTTCAGATTTTGCGGTCAATGAAGAAACAGCAGATTTTGACATTGCTCTTACAAAAGAGGATATCCTCAACGAACAGAAAATCTACTGTCAGAATAATACAGATATAAAGCTGACAGACTTTTCTGTTGACTTGTGTGAATCACTTGCTTTATACCGTAAAATATGCCGAAAAATCACTATGGACTATAACGGTATATTAATGCACGGAGCAGTTATCTGTTACAAGGGAAAAGCCCATATGTTTACCGCACCGAGTGGAACGGGAAAAACTACTCATATCCGTTTATGGAAAAAATATTTTGGTGATAAAGTAGAAATTATCAACGGAGATAAACCTATACTCCGAGAAAAAGACGGTATCATCACCGCCTACGGAACCCCTTGGAATGGTAAGGAAAATTACGGCAGTAATATTTCTGCACCTTTGAAGAGTATTTTCCTGTTGAAAAGAGGGAAAATCAATACAGTGAAAAAATGTGATACCAGACAAGCTATTCCTTATTTGTTATCCCAGACTTTGCGGTATAAAGACGAAAAAAGCGTAAAAAATTTGCTGGACTTTATTGCAAAAATCATTCAGACGGTAAATATTTATGAACTTGAATGTAATATGGAACTTTCAGCGGTAGAAACATCGTTATCTGTCATTGACGAAATTATACCAGAGGAACATTGACAAATTACCATTTGCTATGTAAAATCATAGTTAATATGCGAGGGTTTCACTCCCGAACCCCTGAGTTAAGGGCGTTTTTGCAGGGGTTTCACCCCCGCACCCCTGAGTTAAGGGCGTTGCCCTTAACAATCCCACAAACTTTTTGAAAAAAGTTTGACAAAAACTTTTCTGGTTCACGGCGTTCGGAATGATGATTAAACATTCAGCTATGACAATTAAAAGTTTTTTGTCCACTTTTTTTCAAAAAAGTGGGCGGGATTGTCAAGGGTGCAACCCTTGACGCAGGATTTTTAAGGGCGACAGCCCTTAAAACAGGATTTTAAAGGGCGGTAGCCCTTTAACTGAACGCAAATATTAAGGAGGAAATAAACAATGGGTGTTTATGAAGAACTTGTCGAGAGAGGGTTACTTGCACAGGTAACAGACGAAAAAGAAATCAGAGAACTTGTCAACAGCGGAAAGGCAGTATTTTACATAGGATTTGACCCTACTGCTGATAGTCTTCATGTAGGACATTTTATGGCATTGTGTCTGATGAAGCGTCTGCAAATGGCAGGAAACAAACCCATCGCTTTGATAGGCGGAGGTACAGCTATGATAGGCGACCCGTCAGGCAGAACGGATATGCGTCAGATGATGACCAAAGAAGTTATTCAGCACAATGTAGAATGTTTCCAGAAACAGATGAGCCGTTTCATTGACTTTTCAGACGGTAAAGCTATGCTTGTCAACAACGCAGATTGGTTGCTTGACCTTAACTATATCGGAATGTTAAGAGAAGTCGGTTCGCATTTCAGCGTCAATAGAATGTTGACGGCAGAATGTTACAAACAGCGTATGGAAAAGGGATTGAGTTTCCTTGAATTTAACTACATGATAATGCAGGCATACGACTTTTATGTTTTATACAACAAATATGGTTGTAATATGCAGTTTGGCGGTGATGACCAGTGGAGCAATATGCTGGCAGGAACAGAACTTATCAGAAGAAAACAGGGTAAAGACGCTTATGCGATGACCATTAATCTTTTACTCAATTCTGAGGGAAAGAAAATGGGTAAGACACAATCAGGGGCAGTATGGCTTTCGGCAGAAAAGACCAGTCCTTATGATTTTTACCAGTACTGGAGAAATGTTGATGACAGTGATGTACTCAAATGTATCAAAATGCTGACATTCTTACCTATGGACGAAATCAAAGCGATGGAAAACTGGCAAGGCAGTGAACTCAACAAAGCCAAAGAAATTCTGGCATATGAGCTGACAAAACTTGTTCACGGCGAAGAAGAAGCAGAAAAAGCACAGAAAACAGCAAAAGCCTTATTTTCGAGTAATGCTGAAGAAGAAAATATGCCCACGAGTACGCTTTCTGACGAAGATTTTATTGATGGTGTGATAGGTATACTGAACTTGCTGACCAAAGCAGGACTGACCTCATCTAATGCCGAAGGCAGACGATTAGTCACACAAGGCGGAATTTCGGTCAACGGTGAAAAAGTTACCGATGTCAAGGCAAACATCACCAAAGACGAAATCGCTAAAGGAATTGTCATCAAAAAAGGTAAAAAAGTTTTTCATAAAGTGACGCTGTAAAACAATAATTTTATCTGAGCAGTTGGCATTATTTTCTAAAATGTGTAATTATAGAAAAGTAACCTATAGCTATGACAATTAAAAGTTTTGTCCACTTTTTCAAAAGTGGTGGGGTCAAGGGGCAAAGCCCCTTGTGGGATTTTTAAGGGCAAAGCCCTTTCAGAATTTTAGAAAAAAGAGGTTGATGTAGAAATGAAGAAATTTTTTGGTGAATTTAAAGAGTTCATCATGAGAGGTAATGTACTTGATTTGGCAGTAGCTGTCATCATCGGTGCAGCATTCCAGAACATCGTTACATCTTTGACAGACAACATTATTTCACCTTTAATCGGATTGTTTGCAAAGATGAATTTTGATGACCTTTCTCTTAAAATTGAGTTTCCATCACTTGTAGAAGGTGTTCTGGGAACAGAAGTAGAAATCAAATACGGTGCATTTCTGACGGCTGTTATCAATTTCCTGATTATGGCATTTATTATCTTTTTGCTTGTCAAAGGTATCAACAAGCTGATGAGCATTGGCAAGAAAAAGGAAGAGGAAGAAGAAGCAGCTACTACCAAAGAATGTCCTTACTGTAAGAGTGAAATTGCTATCGAAGCAACAAGATGTCCTCACTGTACCTCTCAGTTGGAAGTTGAAGAGAAGAAGGCAGAAGAAGTTGTTGTAGAGGCTGTCGAAGAAGTTGCAGTAGAAACAGCGAAGGAAAAAACAACAAAAAAGGGTAAAAAATAAGATAGTCTGCTGAAAGAACATTTACGGATAAAAGGAGGATAAAGCGTTGTCGGTAACGGAAAAAGTCAAACAAAAATATCCGATACTGGTTGCCCTAATATTTTTCATTTACATCAGTGCAACAGCCTTTATTCTTATTTTCTCTGCCAGTATAGGGTCTGTCATGGCAAGCGAGAAAGTGCTGATTAACGCCTTGCCGAATGTAACCAATCTGGATATTCACAGTGATTTTGTCGATGTAGAGATGAAGAACGACCGTCTGAACAGCGGATTTCTGGTACTGGTCAATAACGACCATGCCTGTCGGTTTGACGGAGATAATCTGATAGAGATTTACGAAAGAAACAATAAGGGAAAATTCAAAGTAGCCAATTTAGATGTCCAGCTCAACGAAACCGTTTACAGTAAAGCGGAGAATATGCTTTCCGCTCTTTGTGATGTTACGGAAAATAGCAATGTCATGATACACAGTGCTTACCGAAGCAAGCAGTTACAGGAAGAACTTTACAAAGAGGACAAAGAAAGCAAGGGTGAAGAATATCAAGGCGAAGAATTTGTCTTACTGCCGGGTTACAGTGAACATCAGACAGGATATGCTTTTGACCTTTCGATTATGGACGATGAAAATTTTTCGGTACTTGATGAAGGGAAAGAGTTTGACTGGCTGAAAAGTAACTGCGGAAAATACGGATTTATTCTGCGTTATCCCAAAGACAAAGTGGAGAAAACAGGTATAGGTTATGAAACATGGCATTATCGATATGTAGGTTTACCCCATTCGGAATACATCATGCAGAATAATCTTTGTCTGGAGGAGTATGTAGAGCTGTTAAAGACGCATACCATTAACAATCCCCTGTACACGACAGATTATACAACAACAACATGGATGGTTTACTATGTAGCGTCACAGTTAGGTGACCATACTGTGGTACAAGTGCCGAAAGACAGTGAATATCAGATATACGGCAACAACATTGACGGATTTATCATAGCAGTAAAAATGCAATAGCGGAAAATACATACCAACAAAAACAACTGTACAGTACATTAGAAAATACTGTGCAGTTGTTTTTTGTTTAAAGGTTGCCTTGTCGGGGAGTTTCTCCCCGAACCCCTGATTTAAGGGCTGTCGCCCTTAAAAATCCCACCCACTTTTTTGAAAAAAAGTGGACAAAAAACTTTTAATTGTCATAGCCCAATGTGTGATAATCATTCCGAACGAAGTGAGCCTTGAAAGTTTTTGTCAAACTTTTTTCAAAAAGTTTGTGGGGTCAAGGGGCAAAGCCCCTTGTGGGATTTTAAAGGGCAACGCCCTTTAATCGTGTTAGATAACTTTTCAGAAAAAACTTTTTATTTTGCTTGCAATTTTCATAAAGAAAGCATATAATGAGGGGCAGGATATAGTTGTAAAATGTTCCCAAAAAAGGAGCTGAAAATATTGGAATTTTCCCATATTCCTGTGTTAAAAGAAGAAACCATTGACGCATTACAGATTGTTCCTGACGGAATTTATGTGGACGCAACGGCAGGCGGAGGGGGACATTCCGCCGAAATATTAAAGCGTTTGTCGGAAAAAGGCAGACTGATTTTAATTGACCAAGACCCTGACGCCATTATGACAGTAAGCGAACGATTTAAAGACAATCACAATGTTACCATCTGTCAGGGGAATTTTGCGGATATGAAAATTCTTGTCAATCGACAGGGTGTGGAGAAAATCAACGGTATTTTGATGGATATTGGTGTATCGTCAAGACAGCTTGATACACCTGAAAGGGGATTTTCCTTTCACAGTGATGCACCGTTGGATATGCGTATGAGCCAGACGGGAACCAGTGCAGAAGAACTTGTCAACAATTTGCCGTATGAAGAACTGGTAAAAATCATCAGTCGGTATGGGGAAGAAAAATTTGCCAAACCAATTACGAGAGCAATTATTCGGGAAAGGGAAAAACAGCCGATAAAAACTACCGTACAGTTGGCAGAGATTATCAAAAGTGCCGTACCGTCTTACAAAAAGCGTGAGGGACACCCCGCAAGACAGACCTTTCAGGCATTAAGGATAGCGGTAAATGGGGAACTGGACAGACTTTCTGAAGGACTTTCGGCAGGATTTTCTTTATTGGATAAGGGAGGGGTGATGGCGGTTATCACCTTTCATTCTTTAGAGGACAGAATTGTCAAAAAGTACATGGCAAAGCAATGTGAGGGTTGCATTTGCCCAAAAGATTTTCCTGTGTGTGTATGCGGAAAGACACCCAAAGGAGAACTTGTTGTCCGAAAAGCAGTACAAGCGTCAGCCGAAGAACTGGAGCAAAATCCCCGTTCAAGAAGTGCCAGATTAAGAGCGATAAAAAAGTTATAATAATAAGGGAAAAAACTTTGACAAATGGGTTGACATATAGTACAATACAGATAATAGGCATAAAATAGGTTAGGTGTAGACAAAGGTTAAAAGGTATCAGCGGTAACAGAGGAGAAATTTCAGGAAGAGTATATTTAAGAGGGACATTGTTGAGAAAAAATCTACAATGAGCAGGGGTGGCACTATGGCGTTGTTGTATCAGGAAGAGGCATACGACATTTCGCTGTTTGAAAGTGAAGCAGTTTCGGAAGAAGAAGCTGACGGCAAACGGCAACATCAGAAAAATCAGCAGAAAGAAATTCAGCAGGCACAACAAAAACAAGAATTAAGAGGTATGATTATCCGCTGGTCAGTAATGGGAGCGGTTGCTGTTTTCATGATAGTGCAGATTATCATAGGACAAGTACAACTGACAGAGCTTAATCAGAACATATCCAACGAAAGCAAAGCATTGGAAGAAAAACAAAGTCTTTACATACAGTCCAGAATGAAAGTAGAGGCAAAATATTCGTCCGATATTGTAGAAAAGAATGCACAGTCACAGTTGGGCATGAGCAGAGCGGATTCGTATCAGAAAGAATACATCAGTCTTGAAGAGGGGGACAAGGCTGAAATTGTCGAAAAAGAGGGAGAAAACATTTTTGAAATAATTGCAGAGGCAATCAGCAGTTTGTGGTCTTAAAGAGGAAATACGGACATATACTGTAAAAATAAAAAAAGAAAGCGGTTGTAACATAATCAATTTGTAAGCGGAATAACATTCGATTTACGGTTTTCTGTTACAACCATTATTTTTGCATTGTTCAGCAATGTATGGGTATTGCTGAATAAGGAGGCAAGTTATCATGTTTCAGGCAATATCTAAGGGAATAAGAAAATTCATACAGAAAATCCTGCAATCCAGAAATGAAAACCTGATTGCATTCCGAACGAAAATTTTTATGGGTATTTTGATTATTGTAGGATTTGGTGTTGCTGCATTTGGCAGGCTGGCATATTTCAATATTGCACGGGGAGAGGAACTCCGAAAAAGAGCATATTCTTTACAACTCAATGATACAACGGTTTCCGCCAAAAGGGGAACTATATACGATACCAACGGCAATACACTTGCCCAGAGTGCTACAGTGTGGCAGATAGTTCTTACCCCAAACAACTTTGAAACAGACGAACAAAGAGTATTTGTATCGCAAAGACTTGCCGAAATTTTAAATCTTGACCAGAATGAAATCTTTCAGAAAACGCAGGGAAAAACTTATTATGCGATAGTCAAAAGAAAGGTAGAAACCAAAGAAAAAGATAAAGTTCTGGAATTGTGTAATGAGATTGAAGAAAAATACGGTTCAATAACACTGGTCAGTATTATTGAAGATTACAAAAGGTATTACCCTTACGGTAATTTTGCGTCCGCCGTCATAGGATTTACAGGTTCAGACGGTGCAGGACTGGAAGGAATAGAATACCAATACGACAGCTACTTAACAGGCGTTTCAGGACGAATTATTACCGCAAGAAATGCAAGAGGGGTAGAAATGCCGTTCAAGTATGAACAGAAAGCTGACGCACAGGACGGCAATAACCTTGTTCTCACGATTGACGAAAAAATCCAGCACACGATGGAAAAATATCTGAAACAGGGTATTGCGGAAAACAAAGTTGCCAACAGAGCGGTAGCTATTATGATGGAGGTAGAAACAGGAGCAATATTAGGCTGGGCAGTAGAGGATGGATATGACCTCAACGACCCGTTTACGATTGCTGACCCTACTGTACAGGCAGAGATTGACAAACTTCCCGAAACACAGAAAGAAAAAGCTGAAAGTGAAGCACTCTCCAAACAGTGGAGAAATAAAGCTGTAGCTGATACTTATTATCCAGGTTCGGTATGGAAAGTCATTACCTCTTGTATGGGCTGGTCAGAGGGAACTATCACTGACCAAAGTACTTATACTTGTTCAGGGTCTTATGTTCCCTTTGAAGGAGCACGTGCAATAGGTTGTCATAAAGAGTCAGGTCACGGTTTACAGAATTTCAATCAGGCATTGTGTAACTCATGCAACCCCGCTTTTATGCAGATAGGTCAGGCAATAGGAGCAGAAAAATTCTGGGAATATTATCAGGCGTTCGGATTTTCCGAAAAAACAGGGATAGACCTTCCTGGCGAACAGTCTGATATTTTCTTTGGTGACGGCACAGGAGCTATGCAACCAATAGACTTAGCCGTTGCCTCATTCGGACAGAACTTTGCCATTACCCCTATACAAATGGTAACGGCTATATCCGCTGTCGGCAATGAAGGAAAACTCATGCAACCATATATAGTCAAAGAAATCACCGATACGGACGGTAATGTAGTCGAAAGCCGAAAGCCTGTTGTCAAACGCCATGTTGTTTCCAAAGAGGTTACCCAAAAAGTCATTGCGGCGATGGAAGAAAATTCCAAGACAGGTTCAGCCAAAAACAGTTATGTTGCAGGCTATCGTGTAGCAGGCAAGACGGGAACATCAGAGAAAAAGGTCTATAACGCAGATGGTTCACAGCAGTATATCGCTTCATTTTGCGGATTTGCTCCTGCCAATGACCCCAAAGTCTGTATGCTTGTCTATTTTGATACACCTTTGGGCGACAGCTATTACGGAAGTTCGGTAGCTGCACCTGTATTTGCCAATATTATGGGTGAAGTTTTGCCCTATCTCAATATTGAAACAGAATACACCAAAGAAGAAATTGCTTTGATGGATACCACAGCCGATAATTATATAGGAGCAAATGTCAGTGAAGCAAAGAACAGAATTACAGCAGGTGGTTTCAATGTCATTGTCAAAGGTGACGGAGATAAGGTAATTTCACAGATACCCACAGCCAAATCCCGTTTACCCCAAAATGGAACCGTAGTGCTTTATACCGATGAAGAAAGCATGAACAACGATGTTGTAGAAGTTCCCGACCTTACCAAACTTACCGTAGCGGAAGTCAATGCAAAAGCGTCCTATAATGATTTGAATGTCAGCATTGTCGGTTCAAATGCACAGGGAGAGGGAATATCCTATTCGCAGGATATCAAGGCAGGTTCTAAAGTCAAATCAGGTACAGTCATCTCAGTCAATTTTGAACAAGACAGTAATTATGGCAGCGGTGTTATGTAAATAATAAATATACCGTAAAGCCACCAAAAGATAAGCGGAGGTAAAAAACAATGAGCAGTTGGATGATAATTATTGCGGCGGTAAGTTCATTTGTGATATCGTCTGTAGTAGGAAAGTTTCTGATACCCGTACTTCACCAGTTGAAATTCGGGCAACCCATCAGAGAGGAAGGACCTAAATCCCATCAGAAAAAATCAGGTACGCCGACAATGGGCGGTATTATGTTTATCATAGCGTCAGTATTTGTATCTGTCGGTTGTTATGTGGCGTTATGTATTTTCGAACCGAACAATCAGTATACACAAGACCATGTGAAATTCATTGCAGGCATTATCATGGCGATACTTTTCGGCGTTATCGGATTTGCTGATGACTTTATCAAGATTTCCCACAAGCACAATAAAGGACTTAGTGAAAAACAAAAACTTGTATTACAGTTTTTAGTAGCGATTGCCTATGTATTTGTTTTAAAGTTAGGCGGTTGTGGTTCAGAAACAGTTATTCCCTTTTTAGGAATAGTAGATTTAGGGATTTTTTACTGGATAATTTCTGTTGTTGTCATAGTCGGATTTGTCAACGCAACCAATCTTACCGACGGTATAGACGGACTTGACGGTTCAGTTACCTTTTTTGCCTCTATGACCTTTATGGTAATTGCAGGCTATCTGTTGAACAACGGAATGTCCGTTATGTCTGCTGCACTGGCAGGAGCTTGTTTAGGCTTTCTGGTATGGAATTTCAACCCTGCAAAAGTATTCATGGGCGATACAGGTTCATTATTTTTAGGTGGTTATCTTTGTGCTGTTGCTTACGGTATCGATATGCCCATTCTAGTTATTCCCATAGGTATCATGTACATTATAGAGATGTTCTCTGTTATGATGCAGGTAAGCTATTTTAAAATCACGAAGAAAAGAACAGGTCAGGGAAAAAGACTTTTCAAGATGAGTCCTATCCATCATCATTTTGAAATGTGTGGCTGGTCAGAGGTCAAGATTGTGATTGTATTCAGTCTGATAACAGCGGTTATGGGTGCTTTGACCGTATTAGCCACAATCTACACTTATTCCAGCATTACTTAAAAAACAGTTAGGCGGTGAATTTATGGCGGAACAATCCAAATCACATTCATCACGGCGAAAATCATCAGCATACAGCAATGACGAAAGACATACCTCTCCGCAAAACAGACGGACACCCGAAAGAAAATCATCAGGCACTACTACCCGCACTTCCCGAAATACCTCTACACGGACTTCTGCCCCCAGACGCACTTCTGAACGGACACGAACTACAGACAGATATCGCAATGAAAATCCTGCTTCAGAAACTTTACGCACAACGGCTACCCGAAACAGCAGTTCTCCCCGAAAAACAACCACTGTCAAGGGAAAAGCTACTGTCAAAGGAAAGAAACGCAAAAATTCTCTTATTTATAAAGTGACAAAATTCTTTTCTATCCGTGACGGACTGGACAGACCGTTTTTTCTTCTGGTAATCGTACTGCTGATAGTCGGGATTACGATGATGTTTTCAGCGTCCTATGCGTTTGCCTATTATAATGCCGGTGACAGCTTTTACTATCTTGTCCGACAGGCAGGATTTGCAGTTGTCGGTGTAATTCTCATGATAGGTATATCTTATTTTGACTATCGTTATCTATATAAGCTGGATAAAGCAATTTTATTAGTAGCTTTTCTTTTACTGGTCATCGTTTTGTTTATGCCCGCAAGAAATGGGGTAACTCGTTGGATAGAGATAGGCAGTCTGTTTTCCTTTCAGGCTTCAGAAGTGATGAAATTTGCTATCATTTTATTCTATGCAAAATACAGTTACGAACATTTTGAAAAGATGGGAACATTCAAATACGGTGTTTTACCAGCATTGATAGTAGCCTTACCCACTGTGTTCTTATTATATTTAGAACCGCATTACTCTTGTATTGTCATTATTGTGATGTTGTTAGTCGTCATGATGTTTATTGCAGGGGTAAAAATCAGATGGTTTGTTGCAGGAGGAGGAGGTATCGTAGCTGTATTTCTGGCTTTAAAAATCTTTGATAAATTACAGTATGCACAGGAGCGTCTGGACGGCTGGGGACTGGCTTTAGAGGAAAATCTTTCCACTGATATGCAATGGAAAGTATGGCAGACGATGAACTCACTTTATGCAATAGGTTCAGGAGGAATGACAGGTTTAGGCATTGGGCAATCCAGAGAAAAATATCTGTATCTACCCGAACCACAGAATGACTTTGTGTTTGCGATTGTTGTAGAAGAATTAGGACTGATTGGCGGAGTAGTCGTGATGTTATTATTCATAGGACTAATCGTCAGAGGGATAATGATTTCGCTGGAAGCACATGACAGGTTCGGAATGTTATTGGGTGTAGGGTTGATGTCACAGATAGGCATACAGGTCTTAATCAATATTCTTGTTGTTACCGACACATTACCGAATACCGGTATCAGTCTGCCGTTTTTCAGTTACGGAGGAACATCTTTGGTCATGTTGCTGGCACAAATGGGAATTGTACTGTCCATTTCCCGAAATGCCAACATCGAAAAAACCTGACAACAATAATGCGTAATTCGTAATGCGTAATTCGTAATTATAGAAAAACAACCTGTAGCTGTGACAATTAAAGTTTTTTGTCCACTTTTTTCAAAAAAGTGGGCGGGGTTAAGGGGCGGCAGCCCCTTAGCAGGATTTTAAAGGGCAGCAGCCCTTTAACGGATTGTTTTCAGACAAAATTTGCGTACGCAAATTTTGATTTGGATTTTTATGAGTTTAAGGGCATTGCCCTTAAAAATCCTATCAGGGGCATTGCCCCTGAACCCCACGAACTTTTTGAAAAAAGTTCGACAAAAACTTTCAGTTGTCATAGCTGACACTTAGAGAAACAAACCGAACGAAGTGAGATTAAAAGTTTTTTGTCCACTTTTTTTCAAAAAAGTGGGCGGGGTTAAGGGGCGGCAGCCCCTTAGCAGGATTTTTAAGGGCGGCAGCCCTTAAAACAGGATTTTAAAGGGCGGTAGCCCTTTAATGAATAAAATTTCAAAACAAAATTTTCGTAAGAAAATTTTGACATATGAGGAGAAAACTATCATGAAAATCATATTGGCAGGCGGTGGAACAGCAGGACATATCAATCCGGCTTTAGCCATAGCAGGAACAGTCAAAGAGCATATACCCGACACCGAAGTTTTATATATTGGTGCAAAAGGGGGCATGGAAGAAACTTTGGTGCCGAAAGCAGGTTACCGATTTATAGGAATAGAAGTCAGCGGATTTCGAAGAAGTCTTTCTCCAGCGTCAGTAGCCCACAATATGGCAACAGTCAGACGAGCAGTGACTTCAGGAATAGAATCTAAAAAAATCATTAAGGATTTTCAGCCTGATATCTGTATAGGAACAGGGGGATATGTCAGCGGACCTGTTCTGCAAAGTGCCAACCGACTGGGTATTCCGACACTTATTCATGAACAGAACGCATTTCCTGGTGTGACCAACAAAATGCTGGCAAGACATGTCAGAAAAGTCATGCTTGCCAATCCCGATGCTCAAAAACATATGTCTGCAAGTGCTGATTTTGTGGTAACGGGAAATCCCGTAAGAAAAGAAATCATTACCGCCGACAAAACGACTTCCCGAAAAATTCTGGGACTTGACGAACGCCCTGTTGTGCTTTCTTTCGGAGGCAGTCTGGGGGCAGAAAAAATCAACCGCAGTGTTGCCGATTACATAGCCAGAAGCGGTAAGGACGGCAGATATCAGATTATTCATGCTTACGGAAAATTCGGCAAATGGTTTCCCGATTTGCTTAAAGAGAAAGGTTGCGATATTACCAAATGCGACAATCTGGATATCCGTGAATTTATTGACAATATGCCGATATGTTTATCTGCCAGTGATTTAGTCATATGCCGTGCAGGGGCGATGACGGTCAGCGAATTGCAGGTACAAGGCAAACCTGCAATACTTATTCCCTCACCGAATGTTGCCGAAAACCATCAGTTTCACAATGCAATGTCACTTGTCAACGCCAATGCAGGTTGCGTGATAGAAGAAAAAGACCTCACACCCGAAAAACTTACCCAGACCGTTGATGAAATGTTGAAAGACCCTAAAAAATTACAGGAATATTCTCACAATGCCAGAAAAATCGCTATTGCAGATGCTAATGAAAGAATATTCTCTGTTATCAAAGAATGTGTAGGTATTATATAATATTTCTTGTCAAAATTTGCTTACGCAAATTTTGTTTGGAATTTTTATGAATTAAAGGGCTGCCGCCCTTTAAAATCCTGCTAAGGGGCTGCCGCCCCTTAACCCTGCCCACTTTTTGAAAAAAGTGGACAAAAACTTTTAATTGTCATATAATTACGAATTTCAGAAAATAATTCAGACTGTTCAGGTAGCATAAATTCTCATGTAAAAGTGCCGTAATTACGGCATTTTTACATTTAATCACGAAATCATGTTTTCTGGCATATACTAAAATACGAAACAGTCTGCGAGTAAGGAAACGCACATCAGAAGAGGGTGTAGGCATTGTCAGAATATATCATCAACGGTAGAAAAAAATTTGACGGTATCATCAAAGTACAAGGAGCCAAGAACAGTATCTTACCCATACTGGCGGGAACAGTCTTATGTCAGGGAAAAGTTATTCTTCATTATTGTCCGCAGATATCTGATGTAGAAACAGCCATCAACATTTTGCGTTGTTTAGGGTGTCGTGTTCAGAGAGATAATCACACTATTACGGTTGACAGTAAACATATGAACGGTTATACTATACCTGATGAACTTATGCGGGAAATGCGTTCATCAGTGATGTTTCTGGGAGCGATACTTGCCAGAACAGGTTATGCTGAAATTTCCTTACCTGGAGGTTGCGAATTAGGGGCAAGACCGATTGATATGCACTTGTCCGCACTTGTCCAGATGGGCATGACCTTTGAAGAAAATCACGGTAAAATTTACTGTCAGACAGCAAATTCTTTACACGGTGCTAATATTCACTTGTCTTTCCCCAGTGTAGGAGCGACAGAAAATATTCTTTTGGCAGGCGTTCTGGCAAAGGGAACAACCATTATTACCAACTGTGCCAGAGAACCTGAAATTGTTGATTTGGCGGACTTTCTCAACAGTTGCGGAGCGAAAATCACAGGAGCTGGTGAAAGTGTCATCTATATTGAGGGGGTTGACCGCCTTCATGACACACAATACAGTGTCATTCCCGATAGAATTGTTTGTGCTACCTATATGACAGCCGTAGCGGTCAGCGGAGGGAAACTGTTTCTAGAAAATGTGATAAAGCCTCATATGAACAGTATTCTTTCTCTTATAGAACAGTCAGGCTGTCAGATAGAAGAAACAAAATCAGGGATTTGTATACAGTCCGATTGTCAATTACAGAAATTCCCTCTTATCAGAACCATGCCCTATCCAGGATTTCCCACCGATATGCAAGCCCCATTTATGGCAATGAGTTGTTTTGCACAGGGGACATCTGTATTTGTGGAAAATATCTTTGACAGTCGATACCGTCACGCTTATGAGCTGTGCCGAATGGGAGCAAAAATCGACATACAAGGTAAGGTTGCGATTGTAGAGGGAAATCGAAAGAATATGTCAGGCAGTACGGTAGAGGCAAAGGACTTACGGGGAGGAGCGTCATTGATAGTGGCAGGGTTAGGAGCAGAGGGTACTACCGTTGTCAAAGGCGGAGAATATATCGAAAGAGGATATGAAAAAATCGAAGAATATCTTAGTAATGCAGGAGCAGACATCGTGAAAATATAAAGCAGGGGGAAGATAAAATCATGGATAACTATGACAGAAAAAGAAAAGGAAATACCCAAAGAAAACCACGAAATCGGGATTACGAACCCGATTATTCCCATAACAGCGACAGAGATTATCAGAGCGAAGAAGAGCCTTTTTTCAAACACAGTACGATAAACGGAAATGTCACAACACGAACCAACCGAGCGGAAGATTTTTTTGAAAACCCCGAATATACACCATGGGACGAACAGGACGATTTCAACAGAATTAATTCTTACAAAGACGAACCCCGAAAAATCCGCAAAAAAGGAAGCAATGCCACAGACCATAGAAAAAATGTGAACCAAAGAGATGACGAACTTTTTTTGGACGATGAGGGAAAAAAATCCCGAAAGAAAAAATCAGGTATTACTAAAAATATCCGCAATCAGCGGAAGAACCGAAAATTGCTGGCAGAACTGAGTGCGAACAAAAAACCGCTTAGTAAACGACAGCGAAATTTAAAAAATCTTGCCATTACAGGTATCATCATAGGTGTTATTTTACTTGTTGGATTTATTCTTTCGGTGACGGTACTGTTCAAATGCGAAAATATTGTTGTTGAGGGCAATACCCGTTATGACCAAGAAGATATTATTAATGTCAGCGAACTGCATTACGGAGAAAATATTTTTCTTGCCTCAAAATCGTCAGCAGGAAAATATATTGAAGCAAAATATCCTTACATAGAAACAGCAGATATCACCTTTTCCTTGCCTAATACCATAAAAATTCAGCTTACCGAAGCAGAACCTGAATATTATTTGCAGGACGGAACAAGATTTTACATCATCAGTAAAGGCGGAAAAATACTGGAAGAAGTGGTAAAAAGAGAACTGGATATTCCCAACATTGTGGGCTGTACACCCATCACACCGAAAACAGGAGAACAAATTCAGCTTAAAGATGAGCGTGTTATGACCGTACTGAAAGAAATTGCCAACTGTATGGAACATAACGGTGTAACAGGTATTCTGGAGATAGATTTGTCGGATATGTCCAATATCGAACTCAACTATAATGACCGTATCAAGATTGTGTTAGGTATGCCCGAATACATTGACTATAAAATCAGAACGGCAATGACCATTATTCTGAACAAATTATCTGAGTCAGATGTTGGCAGACTGAACTGTTCGAATTTAGTTGAGGGGAGAACAGATAATAAAGGCAATGCGTCTTATTTCCAGCCCAACCATTTTGTGGGAGAAACACCAACAAATTCTGTCAGTATCATGGTAACAGAACCCGCAACGCAGTTTGTCACACAACCGCCTACACAGACACCTACTACAGAAATTCCCACAGAGGCAGTAATTTATCAGGAAGTGCCGACAGAAGATGATGATGAATACACAGACGAAGAAGAAAACGGAAGTGAGGAAGAAGAAATATACTATGATGAAAATGAAAACGATGAAGAAGAAAACAACGAAGAAAATGAAAATGATGACGAAACCTAAATGCTATCTGAACAGTTGAAATGATTTTCTCCTCGTATAGCTATGACAATGAAAAGTTTTTGTCCACTTTTTTCAAAAAGTGGTGGGGTGCAGGGGCAAAGCCCCTGCTGGGATTTTTAAGGGCGAAGCCCTTAAACTCCTCAAAATCCAGACAAAATTTGCGTAAGCAAATTTTGACAGTACAGGTAAAAAAAATTTGAAAAGTTATATTGATTTCTAGTGTTATAAATGCTAGAATGTATTCAAAGTAATTCACACTTAATGTTGAATGAAGATGAAAATAAATGAGGTATGAAAATGAAATTTATCCACTTATCCGACTTGCACATCGGCAAAAAAGTGCATGAACTTTCCATGATTGACGAACAGAAGTACATTTTACAACAGATTTTGACCATCATTGATGATGAAAATCCTGACGCAATTCTTATCGCAGGAGATGTATACGATAAATCCGTGCCGTCTACTGATGCTGTAAATTTACTGGACGAATTTTTATGTAAACTGGCTAAACGAAAAAAAGAGGTTTTCCTTATCAGCGGTAATCATGATTCCCCTGAAAGACTGTCATTTGCGTCTGATTTGATAGAACTCAGTGGTGTTCATATTTCCCCTGTCTATAACGGCAGAATTGAACCGTATTGTGTAAAAGGGGTCAATATTTACCTGTTGCCGTTTATCAAGCCTGTTCATGTCCGCCGTTATTACGAAGAGAAAGAAATCAACAATTATACAGACGCTATGTGTGTGGCGATTGAAAGCATGAATATCAATACAGACGAAAGAAATATACTGGTTGCCCATCAGTTTGTGACCAATGCCAGCCGTACAGATTCCGAAGATGTTTCTGTAGGTGGTCTTGACAATGTTGACACAGAAGTTTTTGCCCCGTTTGACTATGTTGCTTTGGGACATATCCACCGTCCGCAGAATTGTGGCAGTGAAAAAATCCGTTATTGCGGAACACCGTTGAAATATTCTTTTTCCGAAGCAAAAGACCATAAGTCCGTTACAGTAGGAGAAATTGACGAAAACAAGAAGTTGTCCATTCGCACAGTAGACTTAATTCCCGAACACGATATGGTAGAACTGAAAGGTACATTTGCCGATTTGAAAACCCATACCACCCATCAGGAAGATTATGTACATATTATTCTCACCGATGAAGAAGAAATTATGGACGCAATGTCAAAATTGCGTGGAACATATCACAGATTGCTGAAACTGGACTATGATAACAAGCGTACACGCTGTCAGGGAAATATCACCGCCATAGATAATATAGAAAGAAAAACACCTTTAGAACTGTTTGAAGAATTGTTCAAAGAGCAGAACGGTCAGGAAATGAACGAAGAACAGCGGTCATATATGCAAAAGATGATAGAAGAAATATGGGAGGGATAAATTTATGCGACCGATAAAATTAACGATGTCCGCATTTGGAGCATACGCAGACAAAACAGAGATTGACTTTGAAAAATTAGGACAAAGTGGTATATATCTGATTACGGGAAACACAGGAGCAGGCAAGACCACAATATTTGACGCAATCGTATATGCTTTATACGGTGAAACAAGTAACAGCGACAGAAAACCGAATATGTTTCGTTCGGTGTATGCCAACGGTACGACAAAGACCTATGTGGAATTATGGTTTCAGTGCAACGGCAAAGAATATCGTGTCAGAAGAAATCCCGAATATGACCGTCCGAAAGACAGGGGCGAAGGTACAACTAAAGAAAAATCGTCCTGTGAACTGGAAAAGTTTGCCGATAAAACCATTGTATCGAAGTCAACAAAAGAGGTCAATAATGCCATTCAGGAAATCATAGGGCTTGACTGTAATCAGTTTATGCAGATAGCCATGATAGCACAGGGAGAATTTAAGAAATTACTGACATCATCTACGGACGAAAGAAAAAAGATTTTCAGTAAAATTTTCAAAACAGGGAAGTACGGCGAATTACAGAAAAAACTAAAAGAAAACTGGTTAAGTGCAGACAGTAAGCGTAAAGTTATCAGACAGAGTATCAATCAGTATATCGAAGGAATAGTGTGCGAAAAAGACAGTATTTATTATATTGATGTTGAGCAGTTGAAACAGGGAGATACTTTGGCACAAGAGAGCATAGAATTGCTGGAAAAGATGAACGACAGCGATAGTCAGCAACTGAAAGAGTCTGATGACCAATTACAGGAGATTGACGAACAACTGAAAAAAGTCAGTATTGATTTAGAAAAAATCACAGCATACAACAAAGCCAGAAAGCAGTCAGAAAAAGTCCGTAGCGATATAGAACAGAGAAGTCAGGTACTGACAGTCAGAAAAAGAGCGATGGATAATGCAGAAAACAGTCATAAATCCATAAGTACGCATAACAACGGTGAAATAGGCAAGATAAGAACAGAATTACCCCGATATGATACTATTTTCACATTAGGTCGTGAAATTGATAATCTGACAAGGCAGATACAATTAAAAGACGGAGAATATCGCAGAAATACTGATACCATTTCAAAAATGGAAAAGGAAATTGAAAAATTATACGAGGAAAGAACTTTTCTTGAGGGTTCATCTGAAAATACAGTAAGATATAGGGCAGAAAAGGAAAAGGTTGAAAAGGAAAAAAATAGTCTGGAAAAAGTGGGACAGTCCGTAAAAGAATATCAGGAAAAGAAAAGTAAATTTACAAAAAAACAGAAATCATGCGAACAGGCAATACAGCAGTTTGAAGTAAAAGCAAAAAGATATCAGGAAATGTATTCCGCATTTTTAAGAGAACAGGCAGGTATTCTTGCGGAGAAATTACAGGATAACGAACCGTGTCCCGTATGTGGGTCGTTACATCACCCTAAATTAGCTGAAAAGTCGCAGATTGCCCCTACAGAACAGGAACTGGAAATCGCACAGAAACAATCTGAAACAGCCAGAAAAGAAGCAGATAAGTTAAAATCAGAGTGTCAGCAACAGAAAGGTGCAGTAGAACAGGCAGGACAAACTCTTACTGTTCAGTTATCAGAATGTGGCATTGAGGGGAATTTTGCAGAAATTTCTCAGATACTTGCCGAAAAAATTGCAGTTTGTCAGAATGAGATACAGAAGATTTCGGCAAAAATCCGTCAGGAAGAAAATAATATCAAACGCAGACAACAGATTGAAAAATTAATTCCCCAACAGGAAAAAGTGTTGCAGGAATTAAAAGAGAGTATTGGTACAATCGAAAACCAGAAAACGGTATTCAGCACACAAAAAGCAGAAAAAGAAAAGCAAAGGAATGAATTACAGTCAGGATTACAGTTTGGCAGTAAAAATGAGGCAGAGAAAAAAATTGACGAACTTGAACAGGAGATTGCCGTATCAGAAAGTAGTTATCGTAGGGCAAAGAAAGAGTATGACAAGCAAAGTGAAACGATTGCCACATTAAAGGGAGAACAGAAAAAACTGGAAGAACAGATTGCCGACAATCCGAACTTAGACGAAGACCAGTTAAGAAGAACAGAAAGAGCATTAAACGAGCAAAAAGCAACGGTAAACAGAAGACGAGGTAATTTACATAGTAATCTGAATGCTAACAGAAGAACGCTAGAGAATATCCGTCAACAATGTAATGATTATGTCAGACTGGAAAAGGAATGTCGGTTAGTAAAGACCTTATCTGATACAGCAAGTGGTTCAGTAGGGAACGGTAAGGACAAGATTGAACTGGAAACATTTGTACAGATGACTTATTTTGACCGTATTTTAGAAAGAGCAAACATCAGATTCAGAATGATGACAGACGGACAGTATGAGATGGAACGCCGTAAAAAAGCAGAAAACAAAAGAAGTCAGACAGGTTTGGATATAGATGTTATTGATTATCATAATGGTGAAGCGGTCAGAAGTATCAGTACTTTGTCAGGGGGAGAATCTTTCAAAGCGTCATTATCGCTTGCCTTAGGACTTGCCGATGAGGTACAGTCGTCAGCAGGGGGAGTGCGTTTAGATACGATGTTTGTTGACGAAGGATTTGGTACGCTTGATGATGAATCATTGAATAATGCCATTAAAGCATTATATGATTTAAGTGAGGGCAACCGTTTAGTGGGAATAATTTCTCATGTGAAAGAATTAGAGAACAGAATTGACAAAAAGATTGTCATTACCAAAGATGTTGTCGGAAGTCACGCAAAGGTTATAGAAGAATGATGTCAAAATTTGCTGACGCAAATTTTGTTGGAAATTTTTATGAGTTTAAGGGCTTCGCCCTTAAAAATCCCACAAGGGGCTTTGCCCCTTGACCCCACGAACTTTTTGAAAAAAGTTCGACAAAAACTTTTAATTGTCCGAAGTCGGATAAAGATTTCCGAACGAAGTGAGCCATAAAAGTTTTTTGTCCACTTTTTTTCAAAAAAGTGGACAGGATTTTTAAGGGTGGTAGCCCTTAAATCAGGGGTTCGGGGAGGAACTCCCCGACAAGACAGCCCTTTAACTAAAATTCAATACCGAAAAGTCGGAGAACATCTTTAAGAGAAATCAGAATCATGAAGAGCATAAGCAAAGCAAAGCCGATAGTATGCACAAGCCCCTCATATTTAGCAGGAACAGGTTTTCTGAAGATAGCTTCTATGAGCAAGAAAAAGAACCTACCGCCGTCAAGAGCAGGAAGTGGCAACATATTGAAAATGCCCAGATTGACAGAAATGACCATCATCATAAAGATGAGATTACTAAGACCGTCTTTAAAGCTGGACTGCAATCCAACAGAAGTCGCCTCAGAAATCGCAGACGCAGCACCGATAGGACCTGAAACATCGTTCATAGAGAACTGTCCCGTAATCAGACCGATAAGACTACCCCAAATCATACGGATAACGGAGTAAGTCTGTTTAAAAGTCTGTGTAAAGACCGAAGAGAAAGTCCTTTTAATGGGAACGACCCAAAAATCCAGTTGAATATACTGTCTGCCACTGTCATCTTTGGTCATAGCGAATTTTACTTTTCCCAAATCGACCGTTTCCCCATTGCGTTTGACTTTGATAACAGGGGAATCTGTTTTCATGGTAGCCATAGAGTAAGAGAAGTCTTTGTCCGTATAGATAGCGTAGCCATCAAGAGAGATAATGGTATCCCCCTCTTTAAGACCGTATTTTGAAGAAACAGCATTTTCATGGAAAGATTCAATCGTTGTGGAAGCGAAGTAGGGGATATCTTGTGTGCAAAGCATGATTGCCATCAGCACCAAACCGAAAAGCACATTCATAGTTGCCCCAGCAACAACGATAATCATTCTTTTCCAGACTTTTGCCTTACCGAAAGAACGGGGATTATCGCTTTCGCCGTCTTCACCCTCCATACTGCAAAATCCTCCGATAGGGAGCAGGCGTAAAGAATATGTGGTTTCACCCTTTTGGAAACTGAAAATTTTAGGTCCCATACCCAATGCAAATTCATGCACGAGTACATTGGATTTTTTAGCACAGATAAAATGTCCGAACTCATGAAATAAAATAATCAACTCAAAAATCAGAATACCGATAATTATCAACAAAGCAACTTGTATAACAATCGCCTCTTTCTTTAGTTATATAAAAAATTATCACCAGAAATAGTTCATTCAAACAGAAGAAAGAACAAATTCCCTTGCAAATTTATCTGCCAAAAGAATATCCTCTACACAACTGACAGGTTTACTATCGGCATTCTGTACAGCTTTAGCAACCAGTTCTCCGATTTGTAAGAATGAAATTTTACGGTTCAGAAACAGTTCCACAGCCATTTCGTTAGCACCGTTAGCCACAACAGGAGCGAGGTCACAGGATTTTATAGCCTGAATACATTGAGCCAGACAGTCAAAAGTCTGCAAATCAGGTTTAGCGAAAGTAAGCGTACCAATATCTGTAAGGCTTAATTCTTTTACAGGAGATGGAACTCTCTCAGGGTAAGTAATCGCATACTGAATAGGAATACGCATATCAGGAACACCGAGTTGAGCAATGACCGAATTGTCCTTAAATTCGACCATAGAATGAATAATACTTTCCCTATGCACGACTACTTCAATATTATCCACATCTACATCAAAGAGCCATTTTGCCTCAATGACTTCCAGTCCCTTGTTCATCATAGTAGCGGAGTCGATAGTAATTTTTCTACCCATACTCCAGTTAGGGTGATTTAACGCCTGTTCCAGCGTAACCTTTTCAAGGTCTTTTTTTGTTTTGCCGAAAAAGGGACCTCCCGAAGCGGTGAGCAGAATTTTTTTCAGTTCTTTTTTACTGTTCATACCTTGCAGGCACTGAAAAATGGCGGAATGTTCACTGTCTACAGGATAAAGATTTACCCCGTATTCTTTTACGGCATTCATGACCAATTTACCACCCGTAACGAGTGTTTCTTTGTTAGCCAGTGCGATATTTTTCTTACTGTAAATTGCCGAAAGTGTGGGTTGAAGTCCTACCATACCGACAACAGAGTTCAGTATAGTATCCGCTTCTTGTATTGTTGAAGCACTGATAAGCCCGTCCATACCCCACTCTATTTTTACAGGCATATCCGCTAATCTGATTTTCAAATCCTTAGCAGAATGTTCATCAAACATGACTGCCAGTTTGGGTTTGAACTCTCTAACCTGATTTTCCATCAGCTCCACATTTCTTGACGCAGTGAGAGCTGAAACTGAAATTCCCAGTTTTCTTACCACATCTAAAGCCTGCGTTCCGATAGACCCTGTAGACCCTAGTATGGCTAAATTTTCAGTCATAAAAATTTCCCTCCCTAAATTATTATCAACAGGGATTTTCACATTGTCAAATCCCTGTTGATAGAGTATAACTGTTTTTTTCTAAAATTCGTAATATTAAAAGAATAACTTATAGCTATGACAATTAAAAGTTTTTGTCGAACTTTTTTCAAAAAGTTCGTGGGGTCAAGGGGCAAAGCCCCTTGTGGGATTTTAAAGGGCGAAGCCCTTTAATCACTCACTATTCGATTTTCAACCTTTTTGAATAGAAATCTTTCGTAAGATTCCTCACTTGTTTCAGGTAGAAAAATTTATGTATACCGAAAGTTTTGTTTTTCTTAAACAGCGTGCAGTAAAGGAAAGTACAAGGCGAAAAGGTACACAAACGGAGCAACCATAATTACGCTGTCACAACGGTCAAGCAAACCACCGTGTCCGGGAATAATATGACCGTAATCTTTTACTTTGCAACTTCTTTTAATCAGCGAAAAAGTCAAATCACCGATAATGGAGAGCAGACTGCCGAAAAATCCGACCACTGCCACTTCAATCAAATTTACTTTTGCATTTGTACCGAATATGACATACTGAAAAACTAACGCTGTTCCCACAGTACCAAGTGTGCCGATAATCACACCGCCTATAGCCCCTTCAACCGTTTTTTTGGGGCTGATGTCAGGACAGAGTTTTTTCTTTCCCATTGCTCTGCCCACAAAATACGCACCGCCGTCAGCAATCCATGCCACAGCCAGACAAAGAATAATATAAAAACAAGAATGGGTATCGTCAAGCCGTAAAGCCAAAGTAATACTACTCATGCCAAAGGACGAAAGTCCTACTGCCGTCAGAAGATAAGCGATGTCATCGAACTGATAGCGGGGAAATCTCAAAATCAGCGTGACAAACAGATATATCATCAACACAATCACAGCAGTGGAGAGCATTTTCATATCCAAAGTAAAGGGTAACGCTGTAGCAAACAGCATACACGGTACAGAAATCAGCCAATCCCGAAAAAACTTTTTTGCGTTGAGCAGTTCCACGCAACACACCAAAGAAACCAGCGAACACAGTATATTTACACAATACGGGAAAAATCTGTAACAATAAAGTATTGCCATAAGCAAAGGAATACCAATTAATGCCGATAAAATTCTCGTTTTCATAAAAAACCCACTTTCAAAATATTCTTATAACGGTTTATGAAAAATTCGGTCAAAATATAACCGAAAGGCAGTGTTTATACTCCGCCAAAGCGTCTGTTTCTTTTAGCGTATTCGATGATACACTCATCGACCATTTTTTCGGTAAAATCAGGCCAAAGCACTTCGTCCATGATGATATATTCGGTGTAGGCGGATTGCCAGAGTAAGAAATTAGAAATTCTGTATTCCCCACTGGGACGGATAACCAAATCAGGGTCAGGCTGTCCTGCGGTATAGAGGTTCTGCGAAATCATCTCTTCCGAAATCTCATCAGGATTTATGGTTCCGTCTTTGACCTGTCGGGCAATGATTTTCATTGCTCTGACGATTTCATCACGACTGCCGTAATTCATAGCAATATTCAGCACCATACCTTTACGGTCAGCCGATTCCTTTTCGTTTTCCTCAATCAAGTCCTGCAACTCTTTAGAAAACGCTGTGGTATCGCCGATAAATCTTACCACAATATCTTCGTCTTTAAAATCGCTGATAGCTTCTTCCAGATAGGATTTGAACAATTTCATCAAAGAATTGACTTCCTCTTCGGGTCGTTTCCAGTTTTCGGTCGAAAAGGCATACACCGTTACATACTTAATTCCTATACGGTCGCAATATTTGACAATTTTCCGAAAAGTTTTTGCTCCAGCACTGTGACCTGCACTTCTGGGAAGATTTCTTTTTTTTGCCCACCTGCCATTACCGTCCATAATGAACCCGATATGTTCAGGTAATTTCACATCAGCCAGAGTAATTTCTGTTTTTGAATTTTCTTTATTTTTAAAAAATGGTAGCATAAACTTTTACCGTCCGTTTAGATTGACATAATTTCTTTCTGTTTTTTCTCTGCCAGAACATCAATTTCTTTAATGAATTTATCTGTCAAATCCTGCGTTTTCTTTTCAGCCTGTTTGAGGTCATCTTCGGTAAGTTCGCCACTTTTTTTCATTGCCTTGAACTTATCCACAGTTTCACGCCTGATATTTCTGATACCGACTTTACCTGCTTCTGCCATTTCCTTGACATCTTTGACCAGTAATTTTCTTCTTTCTTCCGTAAGGGGCGGAAAGACCATACGAATAGTTTTGCCGTCATTCTGAGGATTGATACCGATATCAGATTTCTGAATAGCTTTTTCGATAGCTCTTAAAATGGACATATCCCACGGTTGAATAAGCAAAGTTCTTGCTTCGGGAACAGAAACAGCCGCAAGCTGATTGACAGGGGTAGGTACACCGTAATAATCCACACTTACCTTATCCAGTACAGAGGGATTGGCTCTTCCTGCTCTTATGGTAGCAAAATCACTGTTAAGGTGGTCAATGCGTTTGTTCATTCTTTCTTCTGTTTTTTTCAAAACTGTTTTCATGGAAAAAACATCTCCTTATATTATTTTATTATAGAAAATACTCAATATCAAGACTGTGTAACCAAAGTACCGACTTTTTCACCGCATACTGCCGAAACGATATTGTCGGGATTTTCAATGCTAAACACCAGAATAGGTATACGGTTATCATAACATAATGTTGCGGCAGTAGTGTCCATGACATTAAGTCCTTTGTTGAGAATATCCAGATAAGAAACCTCATCGAACTTTACTGCGTCCTTATTGAGTTTGGGGTCACTGTCATAAATGCCGTCAACCATAGTTGCTTTCAGAATGACATCGGCTTCGATTTCAGCAGCTCTCAAAGCAGCTGCGGTATCGGTAGAGAAGAAAGGATTACCCGTTCCTCCGCCGAATATGACAACTCTGCCTTTTTCCAGATGTCTTACGGCACGGTTTCTGATATACGGTTCAGCGACCTGTTGCATAGTAATTCCCGTCTGCACTCTGACAACCACATCTAACTGTTCCAAAGCGTCAGCAATACCCAAAGCATTAATAGCCGTTGCCAGCATACCCATATGGTCAGCTCTTGTTCTGTCCATGTTTCCGCTCGAACGACCTCTCCAGAAATTACCGCCTCCGACAACAATAGCAACTTCCACACCCATATCAACCAGTTTTTTTATCGGTTCACAGAATGAAAGAACGGTATCAAAATCTATACCGTGTTTAAGATTTCCAGCCAGTGATTCTCCGCTTAATTTCAGCAAAATTCTTTTATATTTAGGTGTCATTGTTAAAAATCCTTTCCAAAATAAATTCATCGGCAGGGAAACGAGAAAATTCCCTTTCAAATAGTATACTATATTTAGGAAATAATGTAAAGTACAATATTGAATAAATTGAAGGAGTTTAAGGGCGTTGCCCTTAAAAATCCCACAAGGGGTTTCACCCCTTGACCCCATGAACTTTTGGAGTTTAAGGGCGTTGCCCTTAAAAATCCCATCAGGGGCTTTGCCCCTGAACCCCACGAACTTTTTGAAAAAAGTTCGACAAAAACTTTTAATTGTCACTTGAATAACAGTCCGAACGAAGTGAGCCATAAAAGTTTTTTGTCCACTTTTTTTCAAAAAAGTGGGCGGGGTTAAGGGGCGGCAGCCCCTTAGCAGGATTTTTAAGGGCGACAGCCCTTAAACTGCATTGACTTTTTCGAGGTAAAGTGATATGATTTTTGTATCTTAGATAAGGAGTGCGTTTTTATGAAAGTTTCTAAACTTTTGGGGGAAAGATTTAAAAATGCTCCGTCAGACTGTCTGATTGACAGCCATAAATTGATGGTTCGTGGCGGATATATGAAGTATATGGCTAACGGTATCTACTCGTTGTTTATGCCGACCAAAAGAATTACCCGAAAAATTGAAAATATTATCAGAGAAGAAATGGATAAAATTGACGGTCAGGAAGTGATGTTTCCTGTGGTTATGCCTGCAAATCTCTGGCGGAAATCGGGTCGTTATGACAGTATCGGCAGTGAAATGGCAAGATTTACCGACAGAAATAACAACGATATGGTACTGGGTATGACACATGAAGAAGCAGCTGTTCATCTGGCTAAAGATACCGCTCAGTCTTATGCGGACTATCCTTTCATGATTTATCAGATACAAACAAAGTTTCGTGATGAACCCCGTTCTCGTGGTGGTCTTATCAGAGTGAGAGAATTTACCATGAAAGACGCTTACTCTTTCCATACCTCTCAGGAAGATTTAGAAGAATACTATCAGAAATGCTTTACGGCTTATGAAAGAATTTTCAAGCGTGCAGGAGCAAAAAATGTCATTCCTGTCAAGTCTGACAGCGGTATGATGGGGGGCAGTGTTTCTCATGAATTTATGCTTCTGGCGGATATCGGTGAAGATACGCTGGCAATATGCAGTGAATGTGATTTCAAAGCCAATATGGAAGCTGCTCCCTGTATTGTGGAAAATATAAGTGGTGATGTTCAGCCGTTGGAAAAAATATTTACCCCCGACATTAAAACGATTGATGACTTACATAAATTTCTTGACTGTGATACAAAACAGTTCGGAAAGGCGGTTGTCTATCAGAAAAATTCTGATGATAGTTATGTGGTTGTGTTTGTGCGTGGGGATTTGGAAGTCAATGAAACAAAACTGAGAAATTATCTTGGTGTGGATATTCACCCTGCTCAGGATATCGTCACCGAAGAATGTGGCATTGTTCCCGGATTTATCGGTCCTGTCAATCTGACAGATAAAGCAGTAGTGGTTTATGATAAATCATTGGAGGGTATTAATGCTCTGGTGTGTGGTGCAAATGAAAAAGATTATCACTACAAAGGAATTAATATCAGGCGTGATGTCGGTGAAGTAACTTATGTTGATGTTGCCAAAACTTTTGAAGGGGCAATATGTCCCGTGTGCGGAAAACACAGCGTAACCATAAAAAAAGGAATTGAAGTCGGAAATATCTTTCAGCTCGGTACAAAATATACCAAAGCCATGAATATGACTTATCTCGATAACAAAGGACAAGCTCAATATCCTATTATGGGTTGTTATGGAATTGGTGTAGGCAGACTGGCTGCCTCTATCTGTGAGGAAAGTCATGACGATTACGGCCCTATATGGCCTATCTCTATTGCACCGTGGCAAGTGGAAATCTGTAATCTGCGGGCTAAAGATGATAATGTTTCTGCGGAATGTGAAAAACTGTATCAGCACCTTATGGATTTGGGCATAGAAGTTCTGTATGATGACCGTGCGGTTCGTCCAGGATTTATGTTTGCTGACGCTGATTTGTTCGGTATTCCTGTCAGAGTGGTTATCAGCCCGAAAACACTCGAAAAAAATTGCTACGAAATTTCTTTCCGTGACAAGTCCTTTAAAGGGGAAATTCCTGTGGAAAATGCACCTGCTCAGATTAAGGCTATGGTCGAAAAGTTACTCTCCGAATACAACCTGTAAAATCAATAATCCGCTTTTTCAGGTCGTGTTCTGAAAAAGCGGATTATTTTCCATCTGTGCGGTTGGAATGATTTTCTCATTGTATAGCTATGAAAATTAAAAGTTTTTGTCGAACTTTTTTCAAAAAGTTCGTGGGGTCAAGGGGCAAAGCCCCTGTGGGATTTTTAAGGGCGAAGCCCTTAAACTCCCAAAAAATTCCAAACAAAATTTGCGTAAGCAAATTTTGACAGTAATTATCTGACTTTCAACCGCATAGGTAGGTTATTTTTCTTAATTCTGTTTTCTGACTATCTTGTATTCATCGTAAAATTGAAAATAATGACAGTCGTCAAAAGTATTCTGCATGAACTTGACCATCTCATCTTCGTCAAGATGGATTTGACAAATATAACAGTCATATTCTTCGTCATAGATGTAATTGGCACAATGGTCACAATTTGATTTGCCGTTCATTTTTATTATCATTCCTTTTTACTGAACAAAACGCAAAGCAATGTTTTTGGGATTACTTTTCAGAAAGGAGCGTTCTGTGTTGCTGTATGTACATTAAATATAAACCGATTTCTGTTTTCTGGCACTTTCTTATTTCAGCCTGTACGACATTTTCGGTACTGTATTCGTCAGGCATAATGTCGGGAAATTTCAGATGGCAATTTCAGTTTTTCGATTATGATATCGCTATCCTGACTGCTGTTTACTACTTCATTCTCGCTTTCTGGCAAATGGGGAGTTCTCAGGACGGAAAAACTTCACTATGGATAGGCTTTAAATTTACGCTGATAACAAATCTTTGTCTGATTTTTCTGGTTTCAATGATTATCATTTATAACGGAGATTTGCCTGAAGATGCCGATATCAAATTTATTTTTTCTCGCTTTACTGTCTATATTCTGCCGTTTCTTGTTCTGATGGACTGGCTTCTTTTCGACAGTAAGGGAAACTTTAAAAACAATTTTATTTTTTTTGCTTTTATTCCCATCGTTCTTTACGGATTTACGGTATATCTGCTGACGGCTATTGGTGGTATTACAGGGTTTTATGATTATCCTTACTTTTTTATGGATTTGGGAAGCGATGAATGGAAACTGCATTTTTCTTTGCTGGCTGTTATTCAGATTGCTTTTCTGGTACTGTGTTACCTGTTAGTTGTGGTAGACGGTCTTCCTGCCCTTTTTTCGGGCATTACCGCCAAATTCAAAAAGTCTGAAGGCTGATATCCTCTATAATATAACATTTGCTTTGCAATAAAACACGCTGATTAGTCTATCTATATCAGCGTGTTTTGTTGGTTATTCTGATGCAGTTGATGAACTTTCTTTGACAATACTGAACCCACTTACAGTGGTTCTGTCATTGGCAAGATAAAAAATCAGATATTGATTATTCACTTTATATTTCAGGATAACTGTGTCTTCTGAAGTCGGTTTCCCGTAAAGTTTTTTGATATCTGCTAATGAACTACCTACTTTTATTCCTCTGGTCGTTTTTGCCTCTCCTGCTCCGTCTACACGGATACTTTCTATTTTCTCAACACCGTCCAGCACATAAGTATGTATACTCATATTACCGTATTGATGAAGATATTTTTCACCTGAAAATTCATCTGAAGTAAGACTTGTACTGCTGTCAGGTGTTCCGAATGTTCCGACAACGGCATCGAATGGTGTATCAAGTTCCAATAAGCGGTCTTTATAAACAATTTTTATATCCTCTGCTTTGATTTCAGGAGGTTGGGTGGGAGCTTGAGTGGGAGCTTGAGTAGGTGCTTGAGTGGGCGGTTCAGTGTTTGGATTAGGTTCTATCTGAGGAGTAAAATAGGTGGTCTGTTGTTCTGTCGGTTCTTCTGTGGGTTTGTTATTGACAACGGTTTCCTGATTTATTTTTTTCTTGGTGGTGTTTTCTGTCGGTTTCTGAGTAGGCACCTGTGTGGTATTTGCTGTGGATTTTTCAGTGGACTTTTCAGTGGATTTTACTGTAGATTTTTCACTGGTGTTTTCTGTGACTTTTTCCGTTGGTTTCAGGGTAGGAAGTTCAGTATATTCCCTGAAATCATAATCAACAAAGTCTATTTTCTTTTCTGTCTGACAAGCTCCTAATGACGATGTTGCCACAAGCAGTAAAATCAATGCCAATAATTTCTTTTTCATAACATACATCCTTTTTTTTCACACAAAATAACTCTCTAAAAAAGCAACTCTATTCTACTACACTACTGCCGAAAATACAATATTTATTTGTCGGAAATTTTTTTATCTGAACGGTTGGGGTAAAAAATAATTATTGTCAAAATTTGCTTACGCAAATTTTGTTTGGATTTTTGGGAGTTTAAGGGCTTCGCCCTTAAAAATCCCACAAGGGGCTACCGCCCCTTGACCCTGTCCACTTTTTGAAAAAAGTGGACAAAAACTTTTTGAAAAAAGTGGACAAAAACTTTTAATTGTCATAGCTACAGGTTGTTTTTTATAATCAGATAGAAAATTTTCAGTCTACTCTTATGTAATAGGTCTGTACGATAATATCAAACAGTCCTTCCTCATCTACATAATATTCGGCATATTTTTCGCCCATAACAGTTTTACCAGGAATTTTCACCATATCTTCATCTGCTTCAAAATTCTGTCCGACCAGCAGTGTTGCCAGATACGAGATAATAGGTATAGTAATATCCGTTCGGCTGTGTTCCGTGATGTCGTTATATAAACGGATTGGAGTACCAATATTTTGTCTGGTCATACTTAAAGTGTTGTTGACAAAACCATCTATATAGCTTTTCTGTCGTTCCATACGCAGATTGTTCTGGTTTTCGTCACCTGTAACATCTCTGGCTCTGACATAGGTTTCCGCTTCGTCACCCTTTAAGGTGATAATATCACCTTTTTTGAAAATCGGGTTCCACATGGTAAGGTCCTCAATAACTGTGACCGTTACGCCTCCTACATCATCATTCAGTATTGGTATGACATCAAGGTCTACAGTAAAATAAGCGTCTACCGTTATGCCGTAAAACAGTCGGGTTATCGAACGCTTCAAGTTTTCGTTACTGCTTTCTGCTCCATCTCCGTAGGCATGAGCAAGACAAATCTGCATTTTCTCTACACCTGTAAAATTTCCTGCCATGTCACATACATTGACATCAACCATAGTATCTCTCGACAATGCCATCAGTTTATATTTACTGGTAGTGGTATCTATCGCCAGTAAAAAAATGGCGTCCGCTTGTCCTGCCGTTCCTAATATTTTTTCACTATGGTCTTTGGTTCTCTTGTCAATTCCCGAAAACATCAGGGTGTAAACCTGGTCATTGAATTTATACCTGTGTCCTTTATAGATGATATATTCACCGTCTGTTTCTACATTTATCGGCAACTTGATTTTATCTTCATTCAACAGGCTGTTGCGTCCTACCAAAATCATACTAATCAGAATTACGGCAATGCCTACAAGTAACACGGCTATCGTAATACCTGTGTTACGGAAAATAATAAAGACTTTGCTTCTTTTCTTTTTCGGGTGCAGTTTTTCGTCCTGTTCTTTTTTCTTTTTACGCTGGGAAACTCGTCTGTATTTTGCTACGGGTACACCTTCATCATCAGGATTGACCGAAAAATCATATTTTCCGTAATGAACTTCGTATTCATGTTCGCTTTTGTGACTGCTATGACTACTGTGACTACTGCTGTGATGGTGATGATGGGAAGAACTGTCCTTTTTTCTGTACAGACCGCTGTATCCGGAGGTTTTCCCTGATTTTGAACTTTCAGAAGAATGGTGACGGTGATAATGATGATGGGAATGAGTTGTTTTTTTTTCTTTTTCACTATTCGGCGGGTTCATCTTTTATCAACACTCCCTGTACCAAATATCGTAATGAACCTGAACTGCCTAAACAGGTGCTTAATGTGATAATTCTGTCAGATGTTGTGACATCTACTTTTCTGGAATTATATCCTACCACTGAATTGACAGGTTTTTTGGCATAGTCAAGATACTCTTTCCATACATTGTCGTCTTCATAATTAAAAGAACTGAGTAAGTGTCTGTCATCGTAAGCATAGGCAGAAAAAATTTCATAAGTCAATGTTCTTTCGGGCGTATACACATAGATATACGGGTTGTTATCAAAAAAGGATTTCTCCTGAAAGTTGTGTAAATCTCGGAACATGGAACCGTTAAGCATATTGTGTCCGTATAGTACCGTATTTCGGTCAGAAAAATCCTGTCGGTTAGCTTTTTCGGTGTAGATACAACCTGCAAATGCACTTTCTTTATACATATTATGTTGCAGATAATAGGTGTCGTCATCGCCTAAATACTGGGCTATCGGATAATCTATCATTGTGTTGGGAACTTTTATCCATGCGTATAAGTCCTTATTAATTTTCCAGAGTTCAGTAAAATTAATACCGTTGTTCTTTTTGACAGTATCAGGAGCAATATTGTCAAGAGGAGCATCGGGACTGTCATTATCACTGGGATTTCCTGTATAGGTAATCTGTGATGTTGTGACCTTGTTCTTCAGGTCGTCGTACTCGTTTCCGCTTGTGTACATCTTATAAAAATAGATACACACCACTACAAGTCCTATCAATACAAGTGTCAATGAAATCACAAAGATAATTTCCCATTTTCTGTTTCTTTCTTCCATAACATTCTCCTTGTAAAATAAGATACAACAAAACCACGCTCAAAGCGTGGCTCATTGCATGATGCTCATCATTTTTGCTTTTTCATTTTCTTTCCCGAATATACAGCCATACCACCGCACATCATGATACCTGCAACTGTCATAATAGCGTAACTGTTGGAATAGCCTGTTTTCGGTGACATATCCACAACGGTAACTCCACCGCTACCACTACCGGTATAAATGATACCACCGCCACCATAACCACCATAACCACTGAAATAACCATATTCATAGTCATAACCGCCTCGTCTTGGCCATCTGCGGCAACATTTCGGACAAGTGGAAGTTTCTGTTCCTCCCGTAGGTTCCGTTGCTCCTGTAGGGAGTTCGGGACTGTATACTGCCGATGTGGTAATTATACTTACTGTCATCATTACGGCAAACAACAGAACAACTACTACCTTTTTCAACATCATCTGCCTCCTTTACTTATATCAACAAAAAATAATATACTTCTGCCAATACTTTTCATAAAGTATATCATCTATATTCCGATTTGTAAAGAGTTTTATCAAACTTTTTTTGTATTCTGTTCAGAGTATTTAAGGGCTACCGCCCTTTAAAATCCCGTGTTAAGGGCTGCCGCCCTTAACAATCCCGCCCACTTTTTTGAAAAAAAGTGGACAAAAAACTTTTAAGTTTCACCGCCAACATCTGGATAAAGATTTCCGAACGAAGTGAGCCAGAAAAGTTTTTGTCAAACTTTTTTCAAAAAGTTTGTGGGGTCAAGGGGCAAAGCCCCTTGTGGGATTTTAAAGGGCAACGCCCTTTAACTTCGAGCGAAAAAAATGGTTGATAATTGCCGATAATTATGTTATGATAAGAAACACAGTTTTAGGAATGGAGTAGTTGACGCTTGCAGAAAGAAAATGAATATATACCGCTTGTAGAACAGGTCATGGAAATCCGCAAGAGGGGAGAAGTTCCGCTTGCTTTTATCCGAACTTACGGTTGTCAGCAGAATGTAGCGGACAGTGAACAAATCAAGGGATTTTTGTCGGAGATGGGATATGATTTTACGGACAGTCCTGAAAACGCTGATTTTATTCTGTTTAACACTTGTGCGGTGAGGGAACACGCTGAGGACAGAGTTTTTGGCAATGTAGGGGCATTGAAATCCTTGAAAAGAAAACATCCGTCAATATTGATAGCTCTTTGTGGTTGTATGATGGAGCAAGAACATATCGCACAGCGTATTTATAAAAGTTTTCCGTTTGTGGGGTTGGTATTCGGAACGAACTGTATTCACCAATTACCCGAAATGATGTATAAGTGTCTGGTAGACGGAAAAAGGCTTGTTGTCAGAGGAAATCAGGATACAGTAATTTATGAGGATATTCCCAAAAAGCGTGACGGGACTTTCAAAGCATGGTTGCCGATAATGTATGGTTGTGATAATTTCTGTACTTACTGTATTGTGCCGTATGTCAGGGGTAGAGAAAGAAGCCGAAATCCTCAAGAGGTCATCAATGAAGCCAAAACACTCATTGAGAGCGGTTACAAAGAGATTACCCTTTTAGGACAGAATGTGAACTCTTACGGAAAAGGACTTCCCGAAGAAGAAAAAATGACTTTTGCACAGTTGATTGCTGAAATAGACAAAATCGAGGGAGATTATCTGTTGCGTTTTATGACCTCACACCCGAAAGACTGTTCCAAAGAACTTATCGACACGATTGCTAACAGCAAGCATATTTCCACCCATTTACATTTACCTTTTCAGAGTGGCAGTGACCGTATCTTAAAACGAATGAACCGTCACTATGACAGGGCAAAGTATATGGAGATTATCCGCTATGCCAAAGAAAAAATTCCGAATGTATCTTTGACCAGCGATATTATTGTCGGGTTTCCGGGAGAAACTTACGAAGATTTCAAAGAAACTGTTTCACTTGTGGAAGAAGTCGGCTTTACCTCACTGTTTACCTTTATCTATTCTCCACGAAAAGGCACACCCGCAGCAAAAATGGACGACCCTATCAGTTACGAAGAAAAAAATAAATGGTTTCAGGAATTATTGAGCGTTCAGGAGAAAATATCAGCAAAGCGTTGTGCAGATATGGTAGGAAAACAGTATAAAGTGTTGGTAGAGGGTTACACTAACCACGATAAAGAATTGCAAGGAAGAACATCAGGAAATATCATTGTAGAGTTGCCTTACAGTGAAGAAAATCTTGTCGGACAATTCTGTATGGTAGAGATTACTCAGGCAAAAAACTGGATATTAAAAGGAAAAATTATTTTCTGAAATGCGTAATTATTATAAAACAACTTTTAGCTGTGACAATTAAAAGTTTTTGTCGAACTTTTTTCAAAAAGTTCGTGGGGTTCAGGGGCAACGCCCCTGATGGGATTTTTAAGGGCGAAGCCCTTAAACTCATCAAAATCCAAACAAAATTTGCGTCAGCAAATTTTGACAATACAGGTGGAAAATTATCTGAAAACGGAGGAAATAAAAATGACTATGGTAGAGTTAGCCAGAAGTATTGGTAAAGAAATTCAGAAAGACGAAGACTATATTGCATTGAAATCCGCTGAACAGGCTTGTGAAAGCGATACTGTATTGCAGGATTTAATCGGACAGTTCAATCTTAAAAGGATTGCTATCAATGAAGAGTCGTCCAAAAAAGAAAAAGACAACGAAAAAATTGCAAAAATGAATCAGGAATTAAGAAAATGTTACAGTAAAATTATGTCCAATGAAAATATGTCTGCTTACAATCAGTATAAAACCGCACTGGAAACAAAAGTACAGGAAGTTGTTGAAATTATCACACAATGTGCGGAGGGTGCAGACCCTGACACAGTAGAAGGTGTACATGCCTGTGGCGGTGACTGTTCAGGTTGTAGCGGTTGTCACTAAGATTTTGTGTTTTACCGATAAGTCAAAGCGGTGATAACATCGTTTTGACTTATCTTATCGTGTTACGAATTTAAGGGAAAATCATTTGTCAAAATTTGCTGACGCAAATTTTGTTTGAATTTTGATGAGTTTAAGGGCTTCGCCCTTAAAAATCCCACAAGGGGCTTTGCCCCTTGACCCCACGAACTTTTTGAAAAAAGTTCGACAAAAACTTTTAGTGGGCGGGATTTTTAAGGGTGGCAACCCTTAAAACAGGATTTTAAAGGGCGGTAGCCCTTTAACAGAAAGGTGGAAATTATGGCACAGGCACAGCTTTCGCCGATGATGAAACAGTATCTGAAAATCAAAGAACAAAATAAAGAATGTATTTTGTTTTTCAGACTAGGAGATTTCTATGAAATGTTCTTTGATGATGCCAGACTGGTATCTAAAGAATTGGAAATTACCTTGACGGGAAAAGAATGTGGTTTACCTGAAAAAGCTCCCATGTGTGGAGTACCTTACCACAGCAGTGAATCTTACATAGCTAAACTGGTTTCACGAGGATATAAAGTTGCTATCTGTGAACAGATGGAAGACCCATCTATGGTAAAAGGGATTGTCAGGCGTGATATCGTAAGAATTATTACGCCCGGTACTGTCACCGAAAACAGTATGCTGGACGAAAGTGTCAACAACTATATATGTTGTATCTATACCGTTAAGAATATGGTAGGGATAAGTTACTGTGATATTTCCACAGGAGAATTTCTTGGCACAACACTGAGTGGTGATGATGTTGTTTCTCTAATTAAAAATGAACTGGGCAAAATCATGCCTAAAGAAATACTTGTCGGCGGAGATACTGTCAGATATAAAAAACTTGCCGTATTTATCAAAGACAAACTGTCAGCAGGTGTTGAAAAGATTGAAGATGAACGCTTTGCCCATAACCGTTGTCTGAATATCATTGAAGAAAAATTCGGTAAGGAAATTGTTGAGCAGACAACAGGCGTATTAATCAGCAGTGCAGGTGTTTTACTGGAGTATCTTAAAATCACACAGAAACAGGGTACGGACAGAATACGGCAGTTCACCACTTATCAGGAATCGCAGTATATGAGCATAGATTTCAATACCGCCAGAAATCTGGAACTGACCGAAACCATGCGTAACAAACAAAAAAAAGGGTCATTACTGTGGGTACTGGATAAGACCCGTACATCTATGGGAAAGCGGTTAATCCGTGCATGGATAGAGAAACCGCTGTTGAGTTGCGGTGCTATCAGCAGACGGCAGAATGCAGTAGAAGAACTGGTCAATGATTTAGTCTTGCGTGCTGAAATCACAGACGCTTTGCAGGGCATACTTGACATGGAAAGACTGATGACAAGGATTGTCTATGGCACATCAAATGCCAGAGAATTACGCTCTTTAGCCAGTGCTTTAGGAAAATTACCGAATTTAAAGGAAAAATTACTTTCTGTAAAATCCTCCATGCTGATAGAAATATTTGATGACATTGACACATTGGAAGATGTTTTTGCCAAAATTGACAATGCTATTGTAGAAGAACCTCCGTTCAGTGTAAGAGAGGGCGGAATGATTAAAGGGGGATATCATGAGGAACTGGACACTATTTTCAATGATATGAACCATTCTTCAGATATTCTTGCCCAAATAGAATCAGATGAAAAAGCAAAAACGAATATTCCAAAATTAAAAATAGGCTATAACCGAATTTTCGGATATTACATAGAAGTACCGAACTCTTTCAAGAAGCTGGTGCCTGAAACCTATATCCGCAAACAGACATTAGCAAATTGTGAAAGATATATTACACAAGAATTAAAAACCGTCGAGGGCAGAATACTGGGAGCAAAGGAAAAATCTGTTGCACTGGAATATCAGTTATTTGAAGAAGTACGCAATTTTGTCGCAGATAATCTCATGCGTATACAACAGACAGCCCAAAGTGTAGCCAGATTAGATGTATTGTGTTCCTTTGCCAATGTATCAGCGGATAACGGCTACTGTAAACCAAACATCAATGTCAAAGGTATACTTGTTCTTAAAGAGAGCCGTCACCCTGTGGTAGAGCAATTAATGAACGATATTCCTTTTGTCCCAAATGATGTTACCCTTGACCAGGACGATAACCGTACTGCAATCATCACAGGACCAAACATGGCGGGAAAATCTACTTATATGCGACAGGTTGCCTTGATTGTCTTAATGGCACAAACAGGTTGTTTTGTTCCTGCAAGCTATGCAGATATCTGTATTGTCGATAAGATATTCACAAGAGTGGGAGCGTCAGATGATTTATCGTCAGGACAGTCTACATTCATGGTAGAAATGAACGAGGTAGCCAACATCATCAGAAATGCAACTCCCAACAGCTTACTTATTCTGGACGAAATCGGCAGAGGTACATCAACTTTTGACGGTATGAGTATTGCCAGAGCCGTACTGGAATTTGTTAGCGACAAGAAAAAACTAGGAGCAAAAACTTTATTCGCTACACATTATCATGAACTGACTGTCATGGAAAATTTACTTGACGGTGTAAAGAACTATAACATTGCCGTCAAAAAGAACGGCGATGACATTACCTTTTTACGGCGGATTATTCGAGGCGGAGCCGATAAAAGTTACGGTATAGAAGTAGCAAAATTATCAGGTATTCCCGAATGGGTGATTAAGAGAGCTAAAGAAATTCAGAAAAGCTATGAAAAGGGAAAAACCGACAATATTGATATTGTCAAAAAGAAGAAAAAAGAAGAAGATATGCAACTGTCATTTCTGGGCAATATGGCACAGAACGAACTGATTTCCGAACTGAAATCTCTCAACCTTGACACACTTACTCCACTGGAAGCTATCAATATTCTGTACAGTTTAAAAGCAAAAGCAAACAACCTTTGATAGATAAAATGACGAAAGGACTACACTATGATGATACAACAATCAGCAGATAAAATAAAATCCTTTATCAGAAAATACTGGATAGTTTTATTTATATTAGGAACGGTCGTTTATTTTGGCAGTTGCATTGTTGTCAATTTTGTGACAGGAAAAACATGGTACAATCCTGATATGTGTGTAGACGCTATGGTTGCTGAGCTTATGGCAGATGAACTCACATTATTTCCACAGGACTGGACTTTCAGCAATCAATATTTTATTGTTTCCGCCCCTGTATTAGGAGCTGTTTTCAATTATTTCACAGGAAATGGTTTTTATGCGATGGCATTAGCTTCAAGTGTCATGATGGTGGGGATATATCTGAGTTATATCTGGTGTCTGAAACCGTTTGTGTCACATAAGACATTATTTGTCGGATTGTTTATTTTATCAGGCAGTCTGATATTCGGTACGAGTGCTTGTGACTATGTATATGGATTTCAGTTATTCTATACGATGAGCAGTTATTATGCCAGTTATGTCATTGGCGGATTTCTGACATTGGGGTTGTTTTTCAGAATTTACAAATCCGTGAATTTTCATCGTGTATGGTTTGTGATTATTGGTTTGCTGAACTTTGCTTTGGGAATGCAAAGTCTACGACAGACATTGGTATTTATTATGCCGATGGTGATAGTTGCTGTCTATGTCTGTATTATCCGAAAACAGAAAACAAAAAAAATATTCTGGTTTTCTTTGGGCGTATTGGTTTGTAATATTGTGGGAATTATCGCTATCAAAATATTGGTGAAAGTCTTATCTGTAAATACCAATAAACTGATAAACGACCTTCAGTTTCATAGCAGTATTGCTGAACTATGGGAACATTTACAGGAGGAAATCAATAATCTGTATAAGATTTGTGGGTTATACTTATGGGAGTATATAAAACTGGAAAAAGTTTTTGTTATTGTTTTTGTGGGAACTTTATTTGCGATTTTATGTGTGATAACGGCTGTTGTACTTATATTGGTGCGAAAAGATACATCACCATTGGCAATAGCTGTGCTATGGTGTTTTGTCAGTATTTGTTTAGTGTTCGGCGTAGGGGTAGTGTTGTTCAGTAACAGACCGATATATTATTTTGCATGGTATTTTTTAGTTGGTTTCAGTATTGGATATCTGTTCAGCGAATGGAAGAAATACAAAGTACTCAAAGCGATATTTCTGATGTTTATTCTGTTAGTTGGTCTGACAAACTATTACACGAATTTTTACGGTGACTTTTTCAGACACCATGACAGAAATCAGTTTTATCAGGAACTGACACAAGAAATAGTGGACGATAATATCCGATATGTTTATTTATGTGATGTATGGAATACAGACGCATCAATTTATTGCTATGCCGACGGTAATATTGAAGTGGCAGCGTGTATATTTGATGACGAACTTGGGTTATTGAAGTCGTATCCTTCACCCAAACATAACACTGCATACAACAAGGAAAATCTTAAGAATGCCTACATTCTCTTTATAGGCAGACAGATAGACCCGATAGAAAACAGTACAGATAGCAAAATGAAGCGTTTTCTGGAAAAGCTGGAATTTGTCAGAGAAAAGAAAGGTAACGGCAGAATGGAAAGAACCATAAAAATATACAAGCCCAAAGAAGATGTATTTTACAGAGAAAATGTGAAATGAAAAACCAAAAACAGGGAAAGGTATGTTACAGAATGAATAAACTGCAAAATAATCGGATATATCTGTTGGTAAGAAAATACTGGATAGTTTTATTTATATTAGGAACAGCTGTTTATTTTGGCAGTTGCATTGTTATCAATTTTATTGGAAGATTGTGGTACAATGTAGATATGTATTCTGATGCTTTTGTAGCGGAATTAATGGCAGATGAAATGACACTGTTTCCAAGTAGCTGGACATTTGGTAATCAATATTATGTTGTAGCTACACCCGTACTGGGAGCAATCATTTTTAAAATCATAGGGAACAGTTTTTATGCTATGGCTTTGGCATCTTCTCTGATGATGGTAGGTATTTATTTAAGTTATATCTGGTGTGTAAAACCGTTTGTGAAAAAGAAAGTATTAATTGTAGGATTGTTTGCTTTATCAGGTGGAATCCTTTTTGGAACAAGTGCAAGCAATTCTATATTAGGTTTCCAACTTTTATATACGATGGCTAGTTATTATGCCTGTTATACCATAGGCATATTTTTCACAGCAGGAATATTTTTAAGAATTTATAAGGGAATTTCTATCCGTAAATTTTATTTAGTTGTTGCTATACTTTTGAATTTTACTTTAGGAATGCATAGTTTAAGAGAAACATTAATCTTGAATATACCATTAGTTTTAATGTCTTTTTATTTATTTTTTATCAAGGCAGAAAATGGCAGGAAAACAATTTTATTTTCATTGGCGATGTTGTTGAGTAATGGTGTTGGAATTATTCTGATGAAAATTCTTATCAAAGTGATGAATATCAGGTCAAATCCCGTGATTTCGAAATTAGAATTTTATTTGTTCGATAAAGAACATTTTGTTCGAGAAATCAGACAATTCAGTCAGATGTTGGGGTTACATTTTTTGAAAATGGCAAAATTTGATAAAATATGTATTCTTCTTTTTATCAGTGCAATCTTGACTATTTTATGTGTTATATTTTCGGTTGTCAGGATATTGTTCAAAAAAGATACTTCACCACTTGCGTTGATGATATTGTTATGTTTTGTCAGTATGTTGCTTGTCATATGTGTTGGTTTAGTATTGTTTTACAATAGAGATACCTATTATTTTATGTGGTATTTTCTTGTTATGCTGAGTGTATGTTACTGTCTTGAAAGTTTGCAAGGCAAAAGGATAAGCAAAGGAATATTGTTGTGTTTGTTGCTTTTCATCGGAATGGTGAATTATTATTGTAATTTTTATACGGATTTTGTTCATTATCGTGACGAAAATGAATTTTACAACAGACTGACAGAAGAAATTTCAGAAGATGATATACAATATATTTATGCCTATGAATGGGATAAAGCCTATCCGATATATTGTTATTCGAACAATCGTATAAAAATAGGAATATACGATGGTATTTACGAAAATGGTCTGGTAAATTCGTTACAATGTCTGAAATGTGATTATGTATTTGAGAAAGAAAATCTGGATAAAGCCTATTTTATATTTTCAGAGGATACTTATCAGGTGTTAATGAAAGACGAAAAAGAAAATTTTGAAAATCTTCTTTCCAGATTGCAATTTGTCAAAGAAATAAACTATGAAAGTAAACGATTGAATGAAAATGTAAAAATATACAAGCCCAAAGAAGATGTATTTTACAGAGAGAACGATTAGGAAAAGATAAAGGTTGACGAGATATGGGGATAATCAATGTTTTAGACAAGAGCATAGCGGAGCTGATAGCGGCAGGAGAAGTTGTAGAAAGACCGTGTTCAGTGATTAAGGAACTGACAGAAAACTCCATAGATGCAGGAGCGACAGCAATCACAGTAGAGATAAAGAACGGGGGAGTCAAATACATACGGATTACCGACAACGGAATAGGTATTGCGAAAGAAGATGTACCGAAAGCCTTTTTGCGTCATGCAACGAGTAAAGTCGGAAAGGCAGACGACCTTGACAGTATTGCGACTTTAGGGTTTCGGGGAGAGGCATTAGCATCGATATGTGCGGTAGCGAAAGTGCAGATGATAACCCGACATAAAGACGAAGAAACAGGGACATTATACGAAATTGAAGCCAGCGAAGAGCAAAAATATGAAGAAGCAGGTTGTCCGCAGGGAACGACAATTATTGTCAGAGATATATTTTACAATGTGCCTGCCAGAATGAAATTTTTAAAAAAAGATGTTGCGGAAGGAAATGCGATTGCCAACATTATCGACAAACTTGCCATGTCGCATAGTGAGGTAGCGTTTACTTTTATTCGTGACGGTAAGCAGGTATTAAAGACATCAGGAGATAAGCAACTTAAATCAGCAATATATGCTGTATATGGCAAAGAATTTGTCAGCAAGTTAATACCGATGGAATATTCACTCAACGGTGTCAATATACAGGGGTATATCACGAAACCTGAATTTGGCAGAGCCAACAGAAATATGCAGAACTTTTTCATTAACGGAAGATATGTCAAATCTGTCACTGCGTGTAAAGCACTGGAAGAGGCATACAAAGGCAGGATTATGGTGGGGAAATTACCGTCTTGTGTATTGCATATTACTTTGCCGCTGGAAAGTATAGATGTCAATGTACACCCTGCAAAAACAGAGATAAGATTTGTCAATGAACGACCTGTTTTTGATGTTGTCTATCATGGAACAAAGACAGCATTACTGAAATATGACACGCCGAAAGAAATTGATTTAGAGAAACTTTCTGCCAATCATTTTGTCAGAAGAAACCCGTTTCGCTTTGAAGGAGGGGAACAGCCACAACAGGTAACTACACCTCCTGTTCTCATAACGGAACGAAATACACCCATTCAGGATATTTCTAAAACTGACGAACCCGAAATTTTCACTCCACCAAAGAGAACTTTTACATCTCCCGTTTTCAAAACGGAACAGTCATTAAAGTCCATCAATTCTCCCAAAAATATTTCTGATGATGAACCTGAAATTTTCATTCCCGAAAAGACAATATTTCCCTCTGAAACTATTCCTATAATTTCAGAACATAAAGTATCTGTACAGAAAGAAGAAAGTTCGACCAAAGAACATTTACCTGAAAATTCTCCGTTACTTATTCCAACAGAAAAAGTGATAAACGAACAACTCCCCGAAAAGCCACTTTCCGAAGATAGTTCAGAAACTTTATTTCCAACGGAAAAAGAAGATTTACATTATTTAGGAGAAGCCTTTTCCACATATATTATGGTACAGAAAGGCAAGGATAAGATAATATTTATTGACAAACACGCTGCACATGAAAGAATTATCTATGAAAGACTGAAAAAGGAACATGGCAAAGGGTATATGCAAGGGTTACTGACCCCTGTTATCGTCACATTGACCAAAGAAGAATATCCCGTACTGATTGCTAACAAGGAACGACTTAAAGCCTACAATTTTGATATTGACGATTTCGGTGACGGCAAGATAGCGGTGAGAGGAATACCACAGTATGTAGAAAACGGTGATATTGAAGATATGATGGTAGAAATCGCCGACAACCTACTTAACCGTAAAAAAGACCTGAATACTGAGCAAATGGACTGGGTTTATCACAGTGTATCATGTCGTTCAGCGATAAAGGCAGGAAACAAAAATCACGAAATGGAACTGATGGAAATTGCCCGTATCGTTGATGAAAATGAGGACATCAGATATTGTCCGCACGGCAGACCCGTTTGTTTTGTGCTGACAAAAAAGGAACTGGAAAAACAATTCGGCAGGGTGTGATAATTTGACATCAAAAGAAAAAATACCATTGATAGTGATATGTGGAGCTACAGCGTCAGGAAAAACGGCACTTGGCATAGAACTGGCAAAGCTATTCAACGGAGAAATCGTTTCAGCGGATTCCATGCAGATATACAAAGGTATGACGATAGCCACAGCAAAGCCGACAGCAAAAGAAATGCAAGGTATTCCTCATCACATGATGGATTTTCTTTCTCCCGAAAGCAGTTACAGTGTAGCGGAATATGTTAAAGAGGCAAAATCCGTCATAGCGGATATTTATTCAAGAAAGAAAACACCGTTGCTGGTAGGTGGTACAGGATTATATATTCAATCTCTGTTAGAAAACATTTGTTTTGGAGAAATTGATGTTGATGAAAACCTCAGACAAGAACTTTATGACCGTTTGCAAAGAGAGGGAGCAGAAAATTTACTTCATGAACTTGCCGTTTTTGATGAACAATCCGCCCAGAGAATAGGTACAGCCAATCACCGCCGACTGATAAGAGCCATAGAAATTTATTACACCACAGGCAAAACTATGACAGAATTTATCGAAAATTCCAAAAATGAACCATCACCATACCGAGATGTACGCATAGGGCTGACTTGTCAGGACAGGCAGAAACTATATGACCGAATTAACCGCCGTGTAGATGAGATGATACAAAGCGGACTGATTGACGAAGCAAAAGAATATTTGTCAAAGCATTATTCCAACACATCAGCGAAAGCCATAGGTTATAAAGAGCTGTCCCCTTATTTTGAAGGTACTTTATCTTTTACGGACGCCGTTGAAAATTTAAAGCAGGCGACACGGCGTTATGCCAAAAGACAACTGACATGGTTCAGACGAGATAAAGAAATCCACTGGTTGTATACCGATACGACAGAAAAAGATGAACTTATCAAAAAAGCAGTTGCAATTATTAAAAAAAGCGGTATACTTATAGATAGTATAAAGGGAGTTTAAAGGGTTTAAGGGCTTTGCCCTTAAAAATCCCACAAGGGGCGTTGCCCCTTGACCCCATGAATTTTGATGAGTTTAAGGGCTTTGCCCTTAAAAATCCCACAAGGGGCGTTGCCCCTTGACCCCACGAACTTTTTGAAAAAAGTTCGACAAAAACTTGGATAAACAATCCGAACGAAGTGAGCCTTGAAAGTTTTTTGTCCACTTTTTTCAAAAAAGTGGGCAGGGTTAAGGGGCGGCAGCCCCTTAGCAGGATTTTTAAGGGCGGCAGCCCTTAAATCGAACTCCCGACAAGGAGAAGATGATGTTGCAGATAGTTGTGAACTTTATATCTTTTATCATCAATTTTTTTATCAACATGATAAGATTTATCCGACGACATTTTATTTGGGTCACGGTAATTTTGTTGTTAAGTATTGGTGTAATATCCATAGTGGGGCAGAGGATAGAAAATAATGTTTCTATGGTATATGTAGAAACGGCACAATATGAAACCATTCCCAAGACCCTCAACACCAAAGCCTATATTCTGCGTAACGAAAGCTACATTACCAACGACAGCGGAGGAGTACTCAGTTATAATATAGAAGACTGTGACGCTATCGAAAAAGGTGGTGTTATTGCTAATGTATATGAGAATGAAACTGACGCAATCAACGCTATCAACATTAAAAAGTTAAACAGCGAAATTGAAAATCTGCGAAAAATCAATACTATGTCAAATGTTGTAGGAGCTTCACTGGAGTCCATCAACAAAAGTCTGAATACCAATATCCAGACTTTTATTAGTGATACCAAAAACAATAATTTTACGGAAGTCTCCAAATCGTTGGACGGTCTTTTGTATTCCATGAATGAAAAGCAGATAATTACAGGAAAGGTCACCGATTTCAATGAGAGAATTGAAACGCTTCAGAATGAAAAATTAGTGTTGGAACAGTCCGTCAAGCCGTCCATAGGGCAGATTACTTCAGGGATAGCGGGCGTATTTACCAGTCATACGGACGGTTATGAAAATTTGTTTGATTATACACAGGTCAGGAATATGACCTATCCGCAACTTGTCAATATTCAGGAGGCAAATGTCAAAGAACCCTCACAGAATATCATAGGTAAAGTTATTTCTCAGGTCAACTGGTATTTGTGTTGTCCGATAGGGGAGAAAGATGTGGAAAGTCTTGGTGAAATTTCCGACAAGGTAGAAATTTACATTCCCTATGTTTCCACAACAGCCATCAATGCTGAACTTATCACGGTCAACAATGATTACAACAGCGGTTGTGCTGTTGCAATTTTTGAATGTAAAGATATGAATATCACCTTATCCAAAATCCGCAATGAAGAAGTAAACATTGCCGTGAAGAAATATGAGGGCATAAAAATTCCGAAAAAGGCGATATACACCGATAAAGTTACACGAACCGTTGATAATGAAGATGGTACAACCCGAACAGAAGAAGCCGAAGTAAAGGGAGTATATATTTTACACGGAAACGAACTGAAATTCCGTGAGATTGTCACTTTATACGAAACGGAAGAATTTGTATTATGTGACAGTAACGAAGAAAATGAGAACTTATTCAGTCATAGTACCGTAAAACTGTACGATAAAATTGTTATGGAAGGAACGGATTTATATGCAGGAAAAATTGTTATGCAATCCGCAGAAATTGAATGATATTGAATATAACTACCGAACGATAGAAGAGAATATCAGTCGTTGTGCGATGAGTGTAGGAAAGAAAAGGGAAGACATTATTTTTCTGTCAGCGACCAAGACAGTAGATGTGGCATATATCAACTATGCTATCAGTTTAGGGTTATCCTACATAGGCGAGAACAAGGTACAGGAATTGTTAAGCAAATACGATAACTACAATCTTGAACACTGTTCATTGCAGTTTATAGGACATATGCAAAGTAATAAGATACGGCAGATTGTGGATAAAGTAGATATGGTACAGTCCATAGACAGTGTGAAATTAATGCAGGAACTTTCCAGACAAAGCAAGAAACAGGGCAAGACCACAGATATTTTATTGGAAGTCAATATAGGAAAAGAAGAGAGCAAATCAGGAATATTTCCCGAAAGGCTGGAAGAACTTTGTTATGAGGCAAGTCAGATAGAGAACATCAGGGTAAGGGGACTGATGACAATACCGCCAATTTGTGAGGATAGCCAAAAAATTTCGGCATATTTTTCAGCTATGTACAATTTGTTTGTTGACATGAAAGGCAAAAACATGGATAATATAGATATGACTTATTTATCTATGGGAATGTCCTCAGATTACGAAGAAGCCATCAAATGCGGAGCGAACATGGTAAGGATAGGGTCATCGCTTTTTGGAGCAAGGGTTTACCGATAAAACACATTTCGGAGGATAAGGTTATGGGAAAATTTTCGGACAGGTTCAGAGAATTATGGAATCAGGACGACTTTGATGACGATTACGAAGAAGACGAGTATGACGAAGAAGAAAATGATACGGCGGATTACTTATATGGAAGAGGAAGTCGTTCATCAGCAAGGGGAAGAAGAGATACAGAAACATCACAGAAGAAAAACACAGGCAAACGGCATTCAGAAAGAAGAACCCGTAGTACAGAAGAAGAACTGGAAGATGACTTTATGAGAAAGTATGCAACAACCGGTTCCCGTTCGCAAAGTCGTGACAATAATACTTATGGCAATTACCGTTATCAGTCTGATAATGATTACAGCAGTTACAGTAATACCAATAATGATTACAGCAACACATCATCAGGTTATCAGAAAAATTATGACAATTCTACACCCGAATATGGGTACAGCAGTAGTGCAAGTAGTTACAGTGACAAAACATTTTTTGATATCAATGCCACAACAAAATTGCGTGTGGTATGTGTAAAACCGCAGTCATACGGCAATGATATCAAATATATAGCCGACCAGTTGATAGAAAATTACACAATTTTACTCAATTTTGAAGAAACACCAAAGCACGATATCCGCAGTATAATTGATTTTATCAGCGGTTGTGCTTATGTCAAGCATGGAAAGGTACAGCGTATAGCCAAGAACATTTTTATCGTTACACCCGACAATGTAGAACTTAAAGGGGACAGTCTGATAGGTGAACTGGCGAACAACGGTGTACTGATTGTCGAATAATACACAATGGACAAAGATAACTTACTCATTGCCAGAATAGAGGACGGCATAGTTTTATCCACAAAAACACAATATCCGCATTTCATAGGCTTTTTGAACGAACATGAACAGGCATTGGCATTGCAATATCTTTCAGGAAGGAAAGGGGTTCGTTACAGTACTTTCGGTGGTTATCCCGACAGCGAACGAAAGTTATTGGCAATAACCGATAATTACGGTGTGATAGAGGAATATACTTATCCCATCAATGCAATATATTTTCAATATGATAGCAGATACCAACTCACTCACCGTGATTTTCTGGGGTCAATGATGGCACTGGGCATTAAACGGGAAGCCGTAGGCGATATTCTGGTAGCAGACGGCATGGCAATAGCCTTTGTCAAAGAAGAAATCAAGGACTATATTATCAGTCAGATACAGAAGATAGGCAGAACAGGAGTAACACTCAGCGAATGGGACAGCAGTATGCCTCTGCCACTGACAAAACATTTTGAAGAGCATACCTATACAGTAGCGTCCGCCAGACTGGACAGTATTGTTTCAGCGGTAGTGCCGTTAAGCAGAGAAAAATCCGCTGTACTTATCAGACAAGGTATGGTATTTGTCAACGGTCTGGAAATCAAGAATATCAGTCACAATATCAAGAGCAAAGATATCATTTCGGTAAGAGGAAAAGGAAAATTCATGGTAGAAACATTTTCGGGAACGACAAGAAAAGGCAGACTGAAAATGGATATCAGAAAATACAGATAAGGAAGTGCATAGATATGATAAGTATTGAAGAAGCGAAGAATATACAGTTCAAGAAATCCATGAGTGGTTACAACAGGGAAGAGGTAGACAAATTCGTCAGCGAAGTTATCGCCACACTGGAGCAGAATAAAAAAGAGAAGGTAGAACTTGTCAAGAAACTGGACATCTTAGCCAAGAGAATAGAGAAATACCGTAAAGACGAAGAAAGCGTAAGAGGAGCATTAATCCGTGCAGAGAAAGTCAAAGGTTCAGCGGTGAAAGAGGCAGAGGAAAAAGTTTCAACCTTACTGGAAGAGGCAAAAGCCGAAGCAAAGCGGATAGTTTATGATGCTAACATGAGTGTAGAGAACAAAAAGACAGATTATTTACGCTTACAGGCAGACGCAGTAGTATTGCGTGAACAGTTGCTGGAATTATACAACAACCACATCAAGATGTTGGAAGATTTACCGACCACCGCAGATATCAACAGTATGAAAGCGGAACTTGACCGAAAATATCCCACAGAGAATATCAAATCACCGACAGAAGAAGCCCAACCGCAACCCGTCACAGAAGAAGAAATCGCCAAAGCAGTAGCTGCACAGGTTTCAGAAAAAGTGCTGGAAAAATCGGCGGTAGAGCAGGCAAGAGAGCAGTTAAAGGGCTGACTGCCCTTTAAAATCCCGTGTTAAGGGCTGCCGCCCTTAACAATCCCGCCCACTTTTTTGAAAAAAAGTGGACAAAAAACTTTTAAGTTTCACCGCCGACACTTAGTGGAAAATTCCGAACAAAGTGAGCCATAAAAGTTTTTGTCAAACTTTTTTCAAAAAGTTTGGCAGGATTTTTAAGGGTGCAACCCTTAAATAGGCAATGTCGTCAACTTAAGGTTGTCATTCCGAACGAAGTGAGGAATCTTTTGAAGATTCTTCGTTGCTTTTGCTCCTCAGAATGACAGCAATATATTANNNNTGAGGAATCTTTTGAAGATTCTTCGTTGCTTTTGCTCCTCAGAATGACAGCAATATATTATTTTGAAAAGGCTTTTTTCTTAAGTTGACGACATTGCTTAAATAGGGGTTCGGGGACAAAGTCCCCGAAATCCTGAATGAATACAGAAACAGGCGGAGCAGGTAACAGACAAACTACCTGTTTCGCCTGTTGTTTGAGAAAAGGGGAAATCATCATGATAATGTTAATTCTGTCCGTAGTTGTGATAGTAGCGGATTTTATTTTCAAGCAATTAGCCGTTGCGTATCTGAAAGACGGAGAGGTTTATACTTTTCTTGGAGGGCTTGTCAGACTGGAATATGTAGAAAACAGAGGCATGGCATTTGGAATGTTGCAGAATTTCAGATGGTTTTTCATTATTTTCACGCTGGCGATTATTTTTGGAGCGGTAATTTATGTGATAAAGACAAAGCCAAAGTCTGTTTTTTTTAAGATAGCATTGTCACTGATTATCGGCGGAGGTATAGGCAATCTGATAGACAGAATAATCATGGGATATGTAGTAGATTATATTCAGCTATCGTTTTTCAATCCGGTGTGCAATTTTGCAGACTACTGTATCACCATAGGAACGGCATTATTATTGATATACATTGTATTTTTCACACAGGACGAAACAAAGCAAAAGGAATAAAGCTATGGATTTTTACACTTTCACGGTAACGCAGTCGGCAGATTTCCAGAAACGGACAGATAAATTTTTAACAGAGCAACTGGAAGAGATAAGCCGTTCATCATTGCAGAATTATTTTCTTGATGGAAATATCACTGTAAACGGTAAAGTAGTTACCAAAAATTACAAATTGCGTCAGGGAGATATTATCGAAGTGATTATTCCTGAACCTGTAGAGCTGGAAACGGTTGCCGAAAATATACCGTTGGATATTCTTTATGAAGATAATGATGTTATTGTTGTCAACAAGCCGAAAGGTATGGTAGTACACCCTGCTGTAGGCAATTATACAGGAACGCTTGTTAATGCGTTGTTGTATCACTGTAAAGACAGTTTATCAGGAATTAACGGTGTATTGCGACCTGGAATTGTTCACCGCATAGACAAAAACACAAGCGGATTGCTGATGGTTGCCAAAAATGACAATGCCCACCGAATACTAGCCGAACAGATAAAAGACCACAGTTTTACCCGTGTATATGAAACAGTTGTTTACGGCAACATCAAAGAGGACAGCGGAACGATAAATCAACCCATAGGACGCAATCCGAAAGACCGCAAAAAGATGGCAGTAATTGCGACAAATTCCCGAACAGCAATAACCCATTTTCGTTTACTGGAGCGTTTTCAGGAATTTACCCATCTGGAAGTTACCTTAGAAACAGGACGCACCCATCAAATCAGAGTACATATGGCTTATATCCATCACCCTGTAGCAGGTGATGATGTTTACGGAACTAAGAAAGTCATCACCAAATTGAACGGACAATGCCTTCATGCCCGAAAGATAGGCTTTATTCACCCCACAACAGGTAAATATATGGAATTTAATTCCTCTTTGCCAAAATATTTTACTGACTTTCTCACCGAACTTCATCACCGCTATAAGATTTGAACCAAAATTTGCTATCGCAAATTTTCATAAAAGTTTTTGTCCACTTTTTTCAAAAAGTGGGCAGGGTCAAGGGGCGGCAGCCCCTTGTAGGATTGTTAAGGGCAACGCCCTTAACGAAAAACAAAAGGAGTAAAAAAGTTATGTTGTTTTCAAGTTCGACCTTTCTGTTTGTGTTTTTGCCACTGGTCATCATGTTTTACTACTCTTTTTTCAGACACAGCAGACGGTTACAGAACATCTTTTTATTATTAGCCAGTCTGATTTTCTATGCGTGGGGAGAACCGTCCTTTGTATTTGTCATGTTGGGGTCAATCATCGTAAACTATTCGTTCGGATTGTTGGTGGAGTATTTCCGACAGGATAAGAAAAAAAGTAAAATCATACTGTCAGTTTCTGCTGTATTCAATTTGATTTTGCTATTTATTTTCAAGTATCTGACTTTTACCGTAGAAAATATCAACAGTATTTTCGGTTTGTCACTGGATATCGGTTTCAATATTACATTGCCGTTGGGAATATCCTTTTTCACTTTTCAGGCGATGTCGTATGTGATAGATGTTTATCGAGGCAACGAAGTACAGAAAAATCCCTTGAATGTCGGATTATACATAGCTTTTTTTCCACAACTGATAGCAGGGCCGATAGTTCGTTATGAAACGGTCGCTTACCAGATTAACCACCGCAAAGAGAATTTCACGATGTTTTCTGATGGTGTCACACGCTTTATTGCAGGACTGGGTAAAAAGGTACTGATTGCCAACACGATGGCTATTGTTGCGGACAACACCTTTAACAGTGATATAAGTGAACTATCTGTAGCATTTGCATGGTTGGGAGCGATAGCCTATACCTTTCAGATTTTCTTTGATTTCAGCGGATACAGTGATATGGCGATAGGACTTGGCAAGATGTTCGGGTTTGAATTTTCTGAAAATTTTGACTACCCCTATATTTCCACCTCCATCACAGAATTTTGGCGGAGATGGCACATTTCTCTAGGTACATGGTTCAGAGATTATGTATATTTCCCCTTAGGAGGAAGCCGTGTCAAAGGAAAATTCCGATTGATGAGAAATCTGTTTGTGGTATGGTTTCTGACAGGTGTGTGGCATGGGGCAAACTGGACATTTATATTATGGGGACTGACCTATTTTCTGTTACTGGTTTTTGAGAAAATCACCCAAATATACAAGTCCCGAAAATTTTTACCACTGAAATATCTTTACACAATATTTTTCGTGATAATGGGTTGGGTACTTTTCCGTTCAGACACCGTCACACAAGCCTATGAATATATTACGGCGATGTTCGGAGGAAGTGGCGTACTGATAGATAATTACGCACTGTTTTTCTTGAAAGAAAATTGGATATTTTTCCTGTCTGCTATTTTGTGCAGTACACCGCTTATCAAGAAAATTCTCACCAAAGCTGAAAACAGAGGAATAACTTCTTTTCTGGCTATGTTGTTTTTCCTTGCGGTACTGTGGTGTAGTGTATCTTATATTGTCAAAGGAACATACAATCCGTTTATTTACTTTAATTTTTGAGGTGTGCAATATTGAAAAAGTTTGACTGTAAAAAAATAATGGCGGTTTTGTTTGTGGGATTTATTATCGTTGGTTTTTCTCTGACCTTTTGTACCAATCAGATAGAGATATTCGGCGGATTGTATCGAGGGTTTGTCAACACACCGCAGGAGAGTAGTATACTGACAAAAGTAGGCAACAGTTTTCGGAATTTTGATGCCAGAATGAACAACTTTTTTATATTCCGCAATCAGGCGGTGAACACATATGGACTTGTGCAAAGGATTTCGGGAAGAAAACTGGTTGATGATGTAGAGCCGTCTTATTCTGTACTAAAACTCAACAACGGTTATCTGACATTTCGAGGAAATGTTATGATAGAAACAGATGGTGTTGACACTAGCAGTGAAGATGGTGTTATTTATCTTGATAAATTCTGTAAAGAGCATGGTATTGATTATTTTTTCGTCAACGGGCTGAGTAAAAACACGAATGATGAAGATTTATTACCGAAATTTTATCCCTATGTTGACAAAGAAAACGGTGAATATGATTTTACCGTCAATTTACAAAAAAAAGGTATAGCTTTATGGGATGTTCAAAAGGAGCTTGACAAACAGAAAATAGATAAATACGAACTTTTCTATAAGACAGACCATCATTGGCACGCACGGGCAGGATTATGGGTAAGCAAGCTCATCAGCTATAACCTTAACGAACAGTTGGGTTATATACTGGAAACAAAAAAATTAGATATTTCACAATACGATATTGAAACTTACGAACAGTCTTTTTTAGGAACACAGGGAAAAAGAGTAGGGCAATATTACAGCAGTATTGATGATTTTGAATTAATTCTCCCGAAGTATGAAACAGATATCAGCGTAAATTTTGACGGACAGGGAATAAAGAGAGGAACATTTGAAGAAGTGCTGATACATCGTGAATCTATCACGCCTGATAATATTCTCAATATCAATGATACGGCTTATGATGCTTATATGGGTGGAAATCATAATGTTGTAGAAATCCATAATCACAAAGTCAATAATGGAAAAAAAGCGTTATTTGTACAAAATTCTTTTGGTTGTGTAGTATCGCCGTATCTTTCGCAGGTATTCGAAGATATGGTGTGTGTTGATATAAGAGGGTTCAACAGTACCGATAATCGTCTGGAAGATTGTATTTTACAGGTATGTCCTGATATAGTGATATGCGTTTGATAAAAAATCTGACTATATATTAAATGAGGGGGAAGTTTTTTTGAATTACAGATATGCTTTATACCGTGTACGGCTGGAAAGAGGAGTAGAAAAAATTATAGCGATAAACGATGGTGTATATCAGCAACACCTTAACAGAGATGGAGCAGACGGTTATGAAAATTATCGATTTTTAGGAATTATAGAAACAGATTTACCACCTGACGAGCTGATAGAAACGATAGAAGAAGTAGGGGATAACAGGGTGGAATATTACAAAGATAATATTTTACAGATTGTCAAATTCATCAATAAAATAGACTTAGGCTAAAGTGCTGAAAACAGAAAATAACTGCCTGAGCGATTGGGATTGTAATGATAAAAGACAACTTGTAGCTATGACAATTAAAAGTTTTTGTCCACTTTTTTCAAAAAGTGGGTGGGGTCAAGGGGCGACAGCCCCTTGTGGGATTTTAAAGGGCGAAGCCCTTTAACTATTCGATTTTCAACCGTTCGGGTAGAAAAAAACGACTGCGATAATAGAATAACGCAGCCGTTTTAAAAAATGAAAAGGAGGAATTTCGATTATCTCTTTTTACGCTTATTGTTTCTGTTGGCAGGAGTGTTGTTTTTAGTGGGTGTAGTTGCAGGAGCAGGTGTTTCTACAACAGCGTTTTCCTTACCACTTTCCAGAAATTTGTAGACAATAGCAGCGATTGCAGCACCAACGAGCGGAGCAACAATAAATACTAAGAGAGAACGCATAGGTTCATTATTGCCATTCAAAGCAGCAACCAATGCAGGACCAAGACTACGGGCAGGGTTTACGCTTGTACCTGTAAGACCGATACCGAGAATATGGACAAGGAACAATGTAAAACCAATAACAACGCCCGCAAAAGAGCCGTGATTAGCTTTTTTAGAAGTAACGCCGAGTATGGTCAGCAGGAAAATGCAGGTAAGAACAATTTCAACGATAAAACCGGCAACGGTATTGTTGCCAACACCGGCAAGACCGTTAGTACCGAAACCGCCTGTCATATCTTTAATGCCACCAAGATTGAATATCAAAGCAAGCAATCCAGAACCGGCAAAAGCACCAAGACACTGAGCGATAACATAACCTACAAAGTCAATAGCGGTCATACCGCCACTGATGAGAACGCCCAACGAAACGGCAGGATTGATATGACAACCTGAGATGTTGCCGATAGAATATGCCATAGCGATAATGGTCATACCGAAAGCAAAAGCCGTCAGGATATAGCCACTACCGTTAGCAGCGTCACAACCGACCAGCATAGCCGTACCGCAACCGATGAATACCAGAGTAAATGTACCGATAAATTCCGCAATATACTTTTTCATATATAGACCTCCTTTCTTTAGAATTTGTGGATTGAAAAAATCCAACCGCAACATCTATATCATAACACATAATACAAGGAAAAGCAAATTTATAAACAAAATTGTAAGATTTTTTTTTGAAAATTTATTTACGGTGAATATATTCAGTTCTGAGTATAGAGTAACAGCAGATATCACAGCAGATACCACGATGAGTTTTGGTAAACTGACGCAAAGTGCCTTCATAGGTCATACCGCTTTTTTTCATGACCTTACCCGAATTAGGATTTTCGGTATCGTGATAGGCACCAATACGGTTGACATCAGTATTGTCAAAGAGAAAGGCAATCATTTTGGTCAGAGCCTGAGAGGTAAAGCCCTTGTGCCACCATTTTTTACCGATACAATAGCCAACGGTCATAGAAGCTGTTTCTTCATTCATTCTGACAACACCAATACTTCCTATGGGACGGTTGTTATTGTTTTTAGGAACGGTTGCCCACTGATAGTAGTTGTCATTTTGATAGTTGTTCACCCAATCTTTAAGGATAGCTTGTGTCATACGGATATCCGTATGGGGTGTCCATGTAAGATATTTGGTCACATCAGGGTCAGTTACCCAGTTTTCATACATAGCGATATCATCAGCAAGGGTGAATTTTCGTAAAATGAGGTCAGCGGTTTCTAAAGTTTGTGTTCCGCAATGTTGCATAGTGATTTCACTCCTTTATCGGAAAATTATTAATTAAGGCAAAATTTTCTATTGAAAATTTTGCCTTTTGTTTGGAAGAGTTTAAGGGCGTTGCCCTTAAAAATCCCACGAGGGGCTTTGCCCCTCGACCCCACCACTTTTTGAAAAAAGTGGACAAAAACTTTTCATTGCCACAGCTAAAACGACATCAGATTTCTGCGATAACTTCTACTTCAACCAGAACACCTTTAGGAAGTTCTTTGACAGCTACACAGGAGCGAGCAGGTTTACTGGAGAAATACTTGCCATAGATTTCATTGAAAACAGCAAAATCACTCATATTGGCAAGGAAACAGACTGTTTTTACAGCTTTATCGTAAGAAGAGCCTGACGCTTCAAGAACAGCACCGAGATTTTTCATAACTTGTTCAGTCTGTTCAGCAATAGTGACAGCTTCAACGGTATTTGTTGTAGGATTGATAGCGATTTGTCCCGAAGTAAATACAAGACCGTTACTGACAACAGCCTGAGAGTAAGGACCTATAGCCTCAGGTGCATTTTTTGTATAAATTTTTTCCATGAGAAATTCCTCCAAATTATATAATTCTGTAACCTCTTGAGATAAGAGCATTTTTAATTTCGGTAGCGTGTTCATGATTTCTTGTTTCCATGCTGATACGCAGATAGCAGGCATTGATATCTGAATTTAAATCCGCACGGTCATGAGCAACCGTAATGACATTACCGCCAAGAGTAGCGATAATGTCGGAAACTTCTTGCAACTGACCTGGTTTGTCAAGCAGTTCAATAGTCAAATCTACCAGACGACCCGACATCTGTAAACCACGATTAATTACTCTGGAGAGTATGGTTACATCAATATTACCGCCTGACAGCAGACAACAGACTTTTTTACCTTTAAGTTCAGGAATTTTATTGAACATTACTCCTGCAAAAGCGTTTGCTCCTGCACCTTCAGTGACGAGTTTTTGTCTTTCAATGAGTTTCAGGATAGCAGCTGCACATTCATCATCAGTGACGGTGATAAAATCGTCCACATACTGACGGGCAATCTGATAGGTGAGTGTACCGGGAGTTTTAACAGCGATACCGTCCTGAAAAGTATGTACAGAATCCAAAGTTTCGATGTTTCCGTCTTTAATACTGTTGACCATAGAAGGGGCTCCTGCTGCCTGAACACCGTAAATTTTAATTCTGGGGTCAAGTGATTTAATGGCAAACGCAACACCCGCAATCAGCCCACCACCGCCTACGGGAACAAGTACAGCGTCAATATCAGGTTTCTGATTGATAATTTCCAGACCGATAGTACCCTGTCCTGCAATGACCAGTTCATCATCGAACGGGTGAATAAAAGTTGCTCCACTTTCCTGTTGCAGTTCAACGGCTTTGGCATAAGCGTCATCGTAAGTTCCTTTGACCAGACAAACTTCTGCACCAAGTCTTTTAGTAGCCTCAATTTTGCTGATAGGAGCAGAGTCAGGAATACAAATCAAAGATTTGATACCCATTTTAGTAGCAGCTCTGGCAACGCCTTGAGCATGGTTGCCTGCCGAACACGCAATAACACCTTTTTCTCTTTCTTCGGGTGTCAGTTGAGAAATTTTGTAATAAGCACCTCTTACCTTAAATGACCCTGTTACCTGTAAGTTTTCCGTTTTCAGGTAGACAGATGTTTCGGGAATAACATCAGGCGAACACTTGATGATATCAGTAGGTCTTATCGCATTTTTGAGTACATAAGAAGCATGATAAATTTTGTCCAAAGTCAACATGAAAAAAACATCTCCTGTAGAAATTCAATTTTAAGGGCTACCGCCCTTGAAAATCCCGCCCACTCTCTTCCTTCAAAAGTGGACAAAGAACTTTTAATTGTCACCGCCAACACTTGTCTAATCATTCCGAACGAAGTGAGCCAAGAAAAGTTTTTGTCAAACTTTTTTCAAAAAGTTTGTGGGGTTCAGGGGCAACGCCCCTGATGGGATTTTTAAGGGCAACGCCCTTAAACTCTCCCAGAAAATTCAAAATTTGCGTATGCAAATTTTGTTTAAAAACAATCCGTTAAAGGGCTACCGCCCTTTAAAATCCTGTGTTAAGGGCGGCAGCCCTTAACAATCCCGCCCACTTTTTTGAAAAAAAGTGGACAAAAAACTTTTAATTGTCACCGCCAACACTTGTCTAATCATTCCGAACGAAGTGAGCCAGAAAAGTTTTTGTCAAACTTTTTTCAAAAAGTTTGTGGGGTTCAGGGGCAACGCCCCTGATAGGGGTTCGGGGACAAAGTCCCCGACTGATAATTTTAGTCTTTTTTCGGCAAAAAGTCAATCAAAATTCGCTTTTTACTTCACGCAAAAATAAAGAAGAAAGTGTTTTTTTAGGGTCTTTATGATAGGTAAGTACTTCATTTATCGCATTGACGATGGGCATATCGACATGATATAATTCGCTTAATTTTATCAGTGCTTTCGTTGTGGAAACACCTTCGGCAAGTTTATCGAATTTTTCACCCTTAATCAGCATTTCACCAAAGCGTCTGTTGTGGCTGAATGGTGAAAACAGTGTCGCTTCATAATCTCCCAGATGGCATAGCCCGAAAGCAGACATCTCATTACCACCCATAGCTTTGATTAATCTGGAAATTTCCTGTGTACCTCTTGCCATCAAAGCACCTTTAAGAGAAGTATAATTCATACCATCAAGCATACCAGCGGCAATACCGATAACATTTTTGGAAGCTGCACCGACTTCTGTACCGATTAAATCTTTACCGAAATAAAAACGGATTAATTCACTGGAAAAGGATTTGACCAGTTTCTGTTTCAGTTCTTCATTATCAGAATCAATGACCATACAGTTGGGAATACCTCTGACGAAATCCTGTGGGTGACCAGGTCCTACCCAGACGGCAACAGGAGTTTTATTGGTATCAATATGACTACCGATAATTTGTGTCAGTCGTCTGCCTGTGCTTTCCTCAATGCCCTTCATACAAAGGACAATCGCTTTTCCGTTGAGATTTTCTTTGGCAAGCTGATTTTTGACGAAACTATCCAGAGCCTGCGAACTGATGGAAATAATAATAACTTCAGCATGATTGACCGCTTTGGTTAAATCTGAGGTGATGACAACATCGTCACTGAAAGAAATATACGCATTTTTTCGTTCTCTTTGCAAGTCCTGAAAAATCTGTTCACTTTCCAGTCCCCATGAGTAGACCTCGTGACCTGTTTTGTCCAGATACCACGCAATAAAAGACCCCCATCTTCCACAGCCAAGTACCGAAATTTTCATAACTGAACGCCTCCAATGTTTGTGAATTTATTACTATAAATGAGCAAATCTGAAAATTGCATAAATACTTGTCATTCCGAACGCAGTGAGGAATCTTTTTTAAGACCCTTCACTGCGTTCAGGGTGACAAACATAATCACGAAAAACAATAAATTTACTCATTTATAGTTTATTAATAAAAAATTTATACTTTAGCGGTTGAAAATCAAATCATTATTGTCAAAATTTGCTTACGCAAATTTTGGATTTTTATGGGGAGTTTAAGGGCTTCGCCCTTAAAAATCCCACAAGGGGCTGCCGCCCCTTGACCCCGCCCACTTTTTGAAAAAAGTGGACAAAAACTTTTCATTGTCATAGCTACAAGTTGTTTTTCTATAATTACGCATTTCAGAAAATAATCTCAACCGCTAATTATGTTAATTTTCTTCTTCTTTTTCATAATCTTCTTTTTCTCTCGGACAGTAACCATAAACTTCCATTACCCTATCTCTCGACCATAGGAGTGGCGTAATTCTTACCGAATACCCAAAACCGTTATCCATCTGCCAACGATAAGATTCCGCTTGTGGTAAGCCGTAAACCGCAAGTAATGTGGTAATTACACCTGCGTGAGTGACTACAACAGCGGTTGTGTTTTGTGATTTTATCATGTCACTGACCAGTTTTTCAAAAGTATGGCAAATCCGCAAAGTAAATTCCGCACCGCTTTCACCATCAGGCGGACGGTTGTCTTTAGAATTGGCAAGCCAGTTGATAAAGTCAACATTATGTTTAAGTTCTTCAGCTGTTTTACCCTCCCACTTTCCGAAAGAACATTCCGAAAAACCATCAAGGACAATCGGTTTCAATTCAGGATAGAGTACATTACAAGTCTGTACACAACGCAAAAGGGGACTTGTATATAAGAGTGGTGTACCGGGATAAACATAAAGATTATCATATTTTTTGAGGTCATCAATACCCTGTTTTGACAACGGAACATTTGTTACACCAATATATTTTCCCTTGTTATCTTCAGTTGTTGTGCCATGTCGTATAAAGTGAATGACATAGGATTGCATAAAAATTCTCCTTAACAAATTGATTTTCAGCTTTACATTACCCCATAATTATACTATACTAAAAACAGAAAACAGAAAATAATGAGGGGATATTCTATCATGGAAACGGAATTTTCAAAAATTATCACGCTCTTGCGAAAGGAAAAGAAACTCAGCCAGAAAAGAGTAGCAAGAGAACTGAACATTTCACAAGGATTACTTTCTCACTATGAAAAGGGAGTGAGAGAATGTGGATTAGATTTTATTATCAGGATTGCAGAATATTATGAAGTTTCCTGTGATTACCTGTTAGGGCGGACAACGGAAAGAAATCCGAATACGCCAAAAGAACCAGAAAAATCTACCGACAATAGTAATTCACTTATCCAATTTAATCAGAAACTTATCAATAATGCAATAGCGTTGCTTTTTGAACTGGCACAGCAGACCGAAAACAGAAATACAGAAATTATTCTTTCTGACTATCTGATGGCAAGTGTCTATAAACTGTTCAGAATAATATGTTCTGCCAATCCTGAAAATCCTCAGACGATGTTTCATGTACCGAACGAACTCTATCAAGGCTATACTACTGCCTTACAGACTGTCAAAGAAACAGAGTGGCAGGCAGTATTAAAGGGGATTTCTGTAAATGGGACAACAACAGTTATTCAGGAAAAACTTCCTGAAATTTCTGAAGATATTTTATTGTCAAAATATGAACAGTATGCCAATTCCATCGTCAATATTGTGAAGATTACAGAGAACAATCTCAAAAAATGAGTATATGCTTTTTTGTAAAAGCTAACAAGCCACTTACAACCGTAGTTGTGAGTGGCTGTTTTTTGTGAATGTATATTTATTCGGATTATTGAACAGGTCTTGTTTCATCAACATAAGTGAAAGACTGTTCGGTAGCCTGTTCAGGCTTTTTACCAAGACTGACATTAATAGTGACTACAGAACCATATTCCTGTTTGTCGCCCTCTTTGATATTGCCTGAATACCCGATGACATTACCGGCAGGAATAGTATCACTGTAACCCAATGTAGAATTGACAATGAAACTCTGACTGACAAGGCTTTCTGTCGCAACATCTTTATTGACATTGGCAACTTTAGGCAGTTCTCTGTACTGAGCTCCTTTACTGATAGTACAGGTAATGGAAACACCGTCATTACCTCTGGAAACAGTTTTCTTTGCGTCAGGAGTTTGTTTACAGATTTGACCTTGAGGAATAGTATCGCTGAAATCTTCTTCAATCGCTTTATAGATAGAATATTCTTCGCTGTTAAGAGAAATGGCTTTAGCTTCGTCCCATGTTTTGCCAATGAAATCAGGAACTCTGAAATATTCACTGTCAGGAGAATAGGTAGAATCTTCAGGAAGATTTTCGGGATTAGTGGAACTTTCTGTAGCGTGTTCTACATCGAACATACCGTCAAGCGGATAAGTACGATACCACAGATATCCCAGACCGCCAAACACAATCAACGCAATCATCATAGCAATAACGCCCATTTTGAAATTACTCATCTGTTTTGCGTTGGTTTTATCTCCGTCAGGAGTGAAATCTACTGTTTTGGAGATTTCATTCTGCATAGCTTTTACGGTAGGCGTAGCAGACAACTGTTCTGACAAATCTTTAAAAGAATGTATTCTTTCGCTTTTTTCTGTCTGTAAACCTTTGGCAAGTGTCTTGATAACGAACGGTGGTAATTTTTTGGCAACGCTTGTACTCATCAGCAAGCGACCATCTTCTTTTCTTTTTACAGCGTCAACAGGCAACTGTCCCGTTACCGCAAAGAAAAGTGTTGCACAGAACGCATAAATATCTGTAGCCGTATCCAGTTCGCCGTCCTCGTCATACTGTTCTGGAGCAGAACAACCACTGAATAGTTGTGGCGGTAAACTTCTTCCTTTCTGACGAACAGTAGACATGGCAAAACCTGTCAGTTTCAGTTTACCATCAGCCGTCACAACGATGTTGTCGGGGCATATGCCAAGATGATGAACTTCCTTTTCTTCCAGTTGAACCATACCCTCCAGTAAAGGTTTGACCAGCGGGCGTAAAACTTCCCAGTCCAGATGACCGCCACTGCGTTTGACATATTCTTCAAAAGCAATCGTGTCTTCTTTTTCCTCTACTGCATAGACCGTGTTGTTATCCTGAAAGATATTTTCAATTTTGACAATGCTGTCATTATCATTCATATCCATAACTGTCTGATAGCATTTGGTAAAACGCTGTTTCAACGCATTGAATTTCTTACCGCAACCTTTATTGACCGTAACAGCCATACTGTTTTCAGAACGGGAAAACAGTCCTTCGGGTAAAAATTCCCTTATACAAACAATTTTTTCAGTTTTCTTGTCATAACCTATATACCTTACGCTGTCTGACCTGTTATCAAGCATTTTTCCGACCGTATAGCGGTCATTTTCCAACGAAGCCCCCAAGGGCAAGAATGGTGAATACTGTTCCGTATCCTGAGAGAAACCACAGTGAGGACAAATCTTTTCCCCGTGTGTATCTTTCATACAACCGTAACATAAATCAGCCATATATAACACACCTACTTTCTAAGTATACCGCTATTATAACATACCTCAAGGTAAATTTTCAACTAAAATATACAATTTTTGATAAATCTTTATTCACTACCTTTTTTTACCAAACCTGACCTTATTTTACCACAAAATCTCAGCGGATATTCTGTCATAAAAAAATATTTTTTATTTTCGACGAAACTGTTGACAAACTATAAATTATCTGATAAAATACAAAGTGTTGTGCCGGTGTGATGGAATTGGCAGACGTAGTGGACTCAAAATCCACCGGTAGCGATACCGTGCCGGTTCGAGTCCGGCCACCGGCACCAAAAGGGAGTAGTTTTGTGCTACTCCCTTTATTTGTAGAATTTAGAGGGAAATGTGGTAAATAGTGTTGACTTGATTAACTGTCTGTAAAAAACGCTATTTTGTTAGAAAGTGGTGCAAATATGGAATTGAATACATATCCCAAAAGACCTGATTGGTTGACAGATAACAAAATTAAAGAACTAAAAAAAGATTTGGAAGAGTGCGTTCCATATACAGAAGAAGAACTTGCTGAATTGGAATATTGGAAGATTAACCGCCTGTAACAAGGCGGTTTTTCAAAGTCAGGGATAAATCCTTTGCCCACTATAGAGGATATTCCCGAACGAAGTGAGCCAGAAAAGTTTTTGTCCACTTTTTTCAAAAAGTGGGCAGGGTCAAGGGGCGGCAGCCCCTTGTGGGATTTTAAAGGGCAAAGCCCTTTAAATGGTCATGAACATAAAGCCCATAGTAGCAGGACCACAATGAGAAGAAATCGTACAGCCTGCTCTTGAAATGACAAGTTCATCAAAGAAATGTTTGCTTTCTACCAGAGCGACCAGTTCATTAAAAGTTTCTTCATCAATTCCCGCATGAATGACACAAGCTCTTTTTTTACTGATATTATCATAGCTTTCCATTTTGTTGTCAATATATTGCATAAGCACTTTGGATAAATTACCACGATATTTTTTGCCGACATTCATACTGCCATCAGTATTATTAACCTCAATACAAGGTTTAATGTTCAGAAGATTTGCTCCGAATGCTGCCACAGCCGAACATCTTCCGCCTGCTTTAAGATAGTTCATTTTATCTACAACGAAACTGCACTGAACTTTACAGGTCATATTGTGTAAATTTTCGGCAATTTCCTGTGCCGTCAATCCTTGTTTCATCATATCGACAGCTTCCATGACAAGCAGACCGCTACCCATAGAAAGATTACAAGAATCTACCACATGGATTTTAACACCCAGTTCCTTAGCGGCAAGTTTACAATGTTGATAGCAGGTAGAAAGGGCATGTCCGATATTCAGATGTACGATTTCACACCCTTGTTCAACAATAGGTTTAAAGGTGTCGATATATTCCTGAATATTGACCGCTGAAGTTTTCGGCAACAGTCCTGTCTTGTCAAAATAGGTATAGATGTCATCAGGAGTGATATTTACGAGGTCTTCGTAAGTATCTCCACCCAGCACAATATGTAGAGGTGTAATAAGAATGTGATTTTCCTTTATGAAATCCTGAGGCAAATCGCAGGTACTGTCGGCACTGATAATAATTTTTTGTTTCAAAGTAGCTTCCTCCTAAGATAAGTTTATAATGAAAGTAAAATAATTTTTGCTATATACTTCATTTATTAACAAATTCATTATATAATATAAACAATGACATTGCAAGTCGAATTTTAAGACGGAGTGATTTTTTATGGATAAAGCAGAGATAAAACAGGTAAAAATACCGCCCGACAAACGCTATTCTTTAGGGGAAGAGATATTCAATTCTGTTTCACACGGAGTAGGTTCTTTATTGTCAGTGGCAGGAACGGTTGTACTGATAGTGATTTCAGCATTACAGGGTGACGCATGGAAAGTGGTCAGCAGTGCGATTTTCGGAGCATCGCTGATTATTCTTTATACGATGTCCACTTTGTATCACGCCATCACCAACAGGAAAGCGAAAAGTGTCATGCGTGTTATGGACCATGTGACCATATTTTTCTTGATAGCAGGCACCTACACACCGCTGACACTGGTTACTTTAAGAGGAGTAACAGGTTGGGTACTGTTCGGATTTATATGGGGCTGTGCAATATTAGGAATTGTATTCAATTCGATTAATCTGGAAAAATTCCGAAAGATTTCGGTGGTGTGTTATATTATCATGGGGTGGACGATTATCTTTGCCATCAGACCGCTTATTCAGGCTATGCCGAAAATTTCGCTGATATTTCTGTTAATAGGTGGGATTGCCTATTCTGTGGGGGTTATCTTTTATGCTATAAAAAAAGTTAAATATTTTCATTCGGTATGGCATTTGTTTACTGTTGCAGGCAGTATTTTTCATTATTTTGCAATACTCACCTCTTTTATAGATTAATTGGGATAGTTTATTGTCAAAATTACTGTCTTGACAAATGGTTTCCTGTCGTGTATTATCAACATATGTCGAACAGAAAAAAATTTCTGCCTGAGAGATTGAAACATGAGTAATTATTGTCAAAATTTGCCTAAGCAAATTTTGATTTGATTTTTGGGAGTTTAAGGGCTTTGCCCTTAAAAATCCTACAAGGGGCTTTGCCCCTTGACCCCACAAGCCTTTGAAAAGGCTTGACCGAAACTTTTAATTGTCATAGCTATAAGTTGTTTTTCTATAATTTATGAATTACATATTTCATAAATTAATCCAACCGCTCAGGTAGAAAAATTTCAGTATGGTACTTATGTTATCGGATAAAGGAGTAACAGGTTATGAGGAATGTTTACGAAGTTCAGCAGGAAATCAGACGCTTGAAAGAAGAAAAGGATTTTTGTATTCTTGCCCACAGTTACCAGTCCAGAGAGATTGTAGAAATTGCTGATTTCACAGGGGATTCTTTTCAGTTAAGTGTACAGGCAACCAAAGTTCCGAATAAGAATGTGATAATGTGTGGTGTGCGTTTTATGGCAGAAACGGTAAAATTATTATCGCCTGAAAAGTCAGTATACTTAGCTAATCCCATTGCAGGTTGTCCTATGGCAGAACAGATGGATAAAGAATTGATTGAAGAAATTAAAGAACAATATCCCGATTACTGTGTGGTAGCATACATCAATACGACTTCTGAATTGAAAACGGTTTGTGATGTTTGTGTGACCTCAGCGTCAGCGGTAAAGATTGTCAAAAAATTACCGAATAAAAACATTTTGTTTATTCCTGATTGTAATCTTGGGGACTATGTAGCAAAACAGGTTCCTGAAAAGAATTTCAAATTATTGCATGGCGGTTGTCCGACACACGCAAAAATGACGGTAAGAGATGTGCAGAAAGCCAAAGCTCTTCATCCCAATGCGGAAATACTGGTTCACCCTGAATGTCAGCCGTCCGTAGTGGCACTTTGTGATTTTGTTGGTTCTACTTCAGCTATCATGAACTACGCTCAAAAGTCGGATAAAAAAGAATTTATCATCGGTACAGAAATCAGTATTGCCGAACATCTTGCTTATATGTGTCCCGATAAAAAATTCTATCCGCTTTCCAAAGACCTTATCTGTGCCAATATGAAAGCGACTACCCTTATAGATGTATACCGTACACTCAACGGTGACGGCGGAGAAGAAATTCTTATGGACAGCGAAACGATGACCAAAGCCAGAAACTGTATTGACAAGATGATTGAATTAGGATAAACAATCGGTTAGTATAAATATTCGTTTGGTATAAAGGAGTGGAGTTGGCAATATCATCGAAAAATCATCTATCAGAAAAATTTGTCAGTATTTGTTTTATTGTAATATCTGCTGCTATAATTATTGTATCTTTACTTGGTTTTTGGGAATATCCTAATCGTATATTGTCGTTAGGCTTTTTATTTCCTCTAATGTATTTTTTTAACTCGTTCAAAAACCCTGCTTTTTTGATGAGAACTTTCATTTTTACTGGCACAAGAGGTTAAATTATAGATACATATAAGAGATAGATGCATTATGGTAAAAATAAATGTCAGATTTTCTTAATACCAGAAAATCTGACATTGTTTTTTGGCAGAAAATATAGGCAATAATTCCCGAAATTAGATTGACAACTATAGAAGTCAGAAATTTTCAGTTTTGCGATATTGATAACCGAGCAATTTTTTGTTATAATAAAAACAGTTAATTTTTACTAACTAAGGATAGCAAAATAAAATGTCGCCTGAAGATATTTTTAGTACAGGTAAGAGTTAGCTTCAATTAATTTAGAAAGGAGCTGAAAGGTTTGAAAGGTATCACAAAAAGATGGTTGTCAGTATTACTTTCAGTTATGCTGATTATCGGAGTTTTTCCCTTGTCGGTGATGGCAGTAAGCTATACAAAATGTAAGTCAGGTACAATATCATGGCAGATGATTGCAGATAACAGCAATACTTACTACTGGATAGATTCTGACGGTGAATATTGTCTGTTGACGGCGGTTAAAGAGGGAAAATATTATTATGTTACCCTCAGAAGAACGGCAAAAGGGTCTAAGACAGGATAAGTCAGATGATTCGGGCAGTGAACACGAATGGAACAGTGCAAACGCTGTTTATACGGGCGGTTATCTGTATAAAAAAGATGGTAATGCAGGAAATTCAAGCGGTGGCAATACAGGAAGTACAATCGCAGACGGAATTTATACCGCAACCAGCAACAGCACAGTAAACAAGGACGGAGAAACCTATAAGGCAACCGTCACGGTTACAGTATCAGGTGGGAAAATCACTGAAATTACCGCTACAGGAGCAAGTAGTTCAGACAATAAATCCTACCTGAACAAAGCGGTAAAGGGGATAAACTCCTCACTTTCAGGAACAACGGCAAGCAGTAACTCAGGAAGTCAGGCAGACAGCGTTTCAGGAGCAACGAAGTCATCAAAGATTATCAAAGAGGCGATAGACTTAGCATTGAGTAAAGCACCGACAGGAAATTCAGAAAGCGGTGGCGGTTCAGAGAGTGGCGGTAACACAGGAAGTACAATCGCAGACGGAATTTATACCGCAACCAGCAACAGCACAGTCAACAAGGACGGAGAAACCTACAAGGCGACAGTAACCGTTACCGTAACAGGTGGAAAAATTACCAATATTACGGCTACAGGAGCAACCACATCTACAAACCGTTCGTATTTAGGAGAGGCTGTCAAAGGGATAAATTCATCTCTTTCGGGAACAACGGCAAGCAGTACTTCAGGAAGTCAGGCAGACACTGTTTCAGGAGCAACGAAATCTTCAAAGATTGTCAAAGAAGCTATTGACCTTGCTTTAAGTGGTGCTTCGTCAGGTGGTGAAGAAACCGAAACTTACTACACAGTAAAATGGAAAAGTTATGACGGTAACAGCACTTTGGCAACGGATAGTGTAAAAGAAGGTGAAAAGCCGACTTATAGTGGTGTTACACCGTCAAAAGTATCTGATACACAGTATGATTATGTATTTTCAGGTTGGTCAACGCAGACTTATCAGAGTTCGGGAACGGCAACCGAAAATTTACCGAAAGTAAGCGGAAACATTACCTATTATGCCACATTTCGACAGGTAGCCAAAGTAACTGTGCAAGACGGTATTTACGGTGATAACAGTGCAACGGTTCAGAATTATGGTTATACACCTATTGTTATGCTGAATATCAAAAATGGTATTATACAGTCTTTCAATGCCGACGCTGAAACTAATTCTACAAATCAGGAATTTTTCGGCGAAGCGGTAGAAGGAATAAGTACACAGATTGTAGGAAATTCTGTATCAGCCACACAGAACATTGATACCGTATCAGGTGCAACATTTGTCAGTAAAGCACTGATTACGGAGATTAAAAAGGCGGTCAGTGAAAATCCTAAAGGGTTGTATACAGTAAAGTGGCAGAATGAAGATGGAACTGTTCTCAAAACCGACAGTAATATTACTTATGGTAATCGTACAGCGGATTATCAGCCAAATAATCCTACTAAAACAGAGGATAGTAATTATACCTATACTTTCAAAGGTTGGAATCCGACGGTAAACACATTTGTTACCGAAAATGTAACCTATACGGCACAATATAACGCTGTCGAAAAGGAAACTCCGTTGCCGACAATCGCAGACGGCATTTACGGTGATAACAGTGCTGTACTGGAAAAATTTGCTTATCAGCCGATTGTATCTCTGACAATAGAAAACGGTATTATCACATCATTCAACGCTGATGTAGAAACAAATGCTACCAATAAAGGCTTTTTCCAGATTGCCACAGCAGGTATCAGAAATCAGATAGAAAATCAGAATGTGTCCGTTACAGAAAATATTGATACTGTATCAGGTGCGACATTTGTCAGCAGGGCATTGATTACGGATATTCAGAAAGCACTTAGTGAAAGTCCTAAAGGTACTTATACCGTCAAATGGAAAAATGACAACGGCACAGTATTAGAAAATGATATAATGCTATATGGAAGTCGTACAGCTTACAACGGTGGCACTCCGACTAAAACAAGTGACAGTAAATATACCTATACTTTTGAGCAGTGGACACCGACAGTAGCCACATTTGTTACGGAAAATCAGATTTATACGGCACAGTATACTGCTGAAGAAATTCCGCAGATAAGTAAAATCAGCGGTAAATATATTGATGGTACGCAGTATGTTGCTTACGGCTATACACCTGTTGTGAAACTGACTGTACAGGATAATACCATTACTGCTGTAGATGTCACCACAGATGACAGCGGAAATAATACTTATTATATCAATACAGGGGTAAACTGGCTGAAAAACGGTCTTGTCGGAAAAACAGCAGATGAAACTTCGGTTGATGAGATTGACACAGTATCGGGAGCAACAGTGGTGAAAAATGCGTTGCGACAGTCCGCAAAAAAAGCATTGTCGGCAGAAAATCTCATTGAGTGGAAAGACTATGACGATACCCTTTTAGACAGTGCTTATGTATCAGACGGAACAATGCCTTTCTATGACGGCGATACTCCGTCAAGAGCAGATTACAATTTCACAGGCTGGACACCGAATATTCACACAGTCAGCGGAAGTGAAATTTATGTTGCCACTTATGAAGCAGACAATACTACATATCGTGTAATCTATGATTTAGATGGCGGTAGTGGTGTTATTGTGGACAATACAGAATATCGTTCAGGTGATGTAGTTTATGTAAGCACAAAAATTCCGACAAAGAAAGGGTTTAAGTTTGACTACTGGACTTTGGACGGTAAGAAAATTTACGATAACACCTTCACTATGCCTGCTAAAAATGTGACGGTCAAGGCAGTATGGAAAGAGTGGTATCAGGCAGGAATTTACACAGGAGATATTTTTGTAGAGAATTTTTTAGGCAATTATGGGTTGCATGTAACTTGTGAAGTTGATGATTACAATAATATTGTCAGTGTGACGGCAGAAACTTATGATGATGAAATAGGGCTTGAACTGTTTGATTTTGAGGAATCGGTTACCTATGTCAATGAGAATATCTGTTATGAAGATATTTCGCAGGAGATGTTGGAACGCTGTTATTATGCTTGGAATGTCGAATATGGCAGTGACGCACCGTTATTTGCATCAGATATTGTCAGCGGAATAATGGAGGCACTCCAAAACGAACCTCAGCAGGGTTATTCTGTTTCTATACAGGACTATACCAACTCAGGAGCAACAACGACACTTTATCCTACACAGTATCAAAGCGGAGTTATCACTTTTACGGTAAAATCCGAAAAGGCAGTAGCAGTATTTACTGACAATGGTAACGATACTTATACCCGTCTTTACTGTACACTAAACAGCAAAGAAGAACATCAGTTCACACTTAATGTAGACCGTGATGTAAAATTAATCATTGCTTATAAAGGTGATGTCAACCTTGACGGTAAGGTAACTTTAGCAGACGCTGTTTTACTCAATCGTTACATGGCAGGCAATATTGATATCAGTAACAAACAATTTATGGTAGCGGATGTAGTTACGGAGGGAAGAATCAATCTGAAAGATACCGTTTCTCTCCAGAGATATTTGTTAGGCAATGTCCGTTATGATTTTGACATGACGGCATAATCATTTTAATTTTATCAGGCGACTAAGTAAAATCCGAAAGATTATCTTTCGGATTTTACTTTTTAGTTTGTTTAAACTAACTAAAGGTTAGTCTAAATTAACGAAACAAATAGTTAGAATAGACAAACTTTTTATTTTGTTGAAATTAGTTATTGCTAACAGAATAACTTTTTGCTATAATATCTTTATTAGTTTAAACAAACTTTAGAAATAGCTATATAGATTATATAAAATATTGAAAAATATTATATTTTATTGACTTTAGTTATTTAAAACTAACTTCACTTGTGGTGCGTCTGACAAATAAAGTTGTTTGTTGTCAAAAATCCGGTATGATTTTTTGATATGCGTAATTATAGAAAAGTAACCTGTAGCTATGACAATTAAAAGTTTTGAGGGCTTTCTTCAAAAAGTTGTGGGGTCAAGAGGCAAAGCCCCTTGTGGGATTTTAAAGGGTTGGGAACACAGACACTGTGCGAAGCCCTTTAACTCCCCGTAAAAATCCAAAATTTGCGACAGCAAATTTTGACAATAGCGATTTGATTGTCAACCGCTCAGGTAGAAAAAGCCAGACAAGAGGGGAGAATATGTGCAATGAAAAAGGCAAAGAGAGTATGTTCGTTATTTTTATGTCTGCTGATGCTAATCAGCATAATGCCTGTTGCCGAGATATCCGTTTTAGCAGTATCACAGTATGCGGTATGTCCGTCAGGCACAATTTCTTGGGCAACAATATATGAGGCACAAGTGGCTAATGCCGACAGTTACTATTGGTATCATGATGGAGAGTACTGTAAACTTACGGCAGAACAGGTCGGTTCAGCAAAATATGTCACACTCTGGAGAAGTGACAAAGATGAAAAAAGATATCTCAAACCCCATAAAGATGATGATTCAGGAAGTAAATATGATTGGGGTAACGACAAATATACAGGCGGATATCTTTATAAACAAGATGTCGGAACAAGCGGTGGTATAGCTTTAACAGACGGTACTTATACAGCTATCAGTAATGGGTCTGTTGCTGATGAGGGAGAAATGTATAAGGCGATTGTAACGCTTACGGTGTCAAATGGTAAGGTAACGGCAATTACAGCCACAGGACCTACTGACCCGGACAATCTGTTTTATTTCAACAAGGCATTGACAGGTATCAGTAATAGCTTTATCGGACAGTCCGCAGTACCTGGTGCAGAAAAAAATATTGATTCTGTCAGCGGTGCAACAAAGTCATACAGAGTAATCACAGACGCTATCGGAAATGCTCTCAACGGAAATTTGTATCAAGAGGAAACAGGTGGTGGAGATACTCCAAGTGGTAACGGTCTGATACCTGACGGTACTTATACCAAAACAAGTACAACCAGCTTTAACAAGGACAGCGAAACTTACAAAGCTACTGTTACCATTACGGTTTCAGGTGGTGTGGTTACTTCTGTTACCGCCAGTGGTCCTACAAAATCTTCAAAAAATATCAGCTATTTTAATAAAGCAATTAACGGAATTAAATCACAGCTTGTCAACGAAACAGCAGATTCTTCTATTAAGTCTTTTGATTCCGTCAGTGGTGCAACAAAATCTTCACAGCTAATCCGCAATGCTGTACAGCAGATTGTCAGCGAAAACATTGATTCATCATCTTCTTCTACAAAGACTTACTATGTGCTGACATCTACTTTGACGAGTGGTAAAAAATACATTATCATTAACCGTAATTCCGCAGGCAGTGGTGTGGCATTGGGAAGTATAAGTGACAGTAAATTTTCTCCTGTTTCGCTTACTGTAAAATCAGCAGACAGCACAATAAATAGTCCGTATATTGATACGGCAGATACAGACTGTGTCTATACCATTACAGGCAGTGCTTCAAGTTTTACGATGAAAAACCACAGCGGTAATTTTATCAGAATATATGATAAAAAAGCCTCTACAACATCACAAAGCAGTGCTACATCGCTGAAATATGCAAGTAATAAAATCAGTTATTATGACAGTAAAAAAGCGGAAACCCGTTATATTTATTATAAATCCGATAAGAATGAATATAAATTTGAAAGTAGTGGAACATCGCTTTACTTCTATGAAGAATATACCCCACCTGCACCTGCAAAAACCTATACAGTAAAATTTTATACCTATGACGGAGAGTTGATTAAAAGCTATACCGCAGAGGAAGGAACATATCCGAGTGCATTATTAGAAAGTGCTTATCAAAATCCGAGCAGAGATAGTACAGACGCTTATGATTATACTTTCAACGGTTGGGCGAGGGATATGTATCAGACAGACGGCACAAAGTTAAGTGGTCTGCCTAAATTGACAGAAAATGTCAGTTACTATCAAGCGTTTGTTGCCACACCGAGAAAATACGCAGTTACATGGAAAAACTGGGATAAAACCAACAACAACGAAACAGCTGTAAATTATATAGAATACGGCGACAGACCTGTATACCCCAATTCAGGTACGCCCGAAAAAGCAGATGATACCAATTACACCTATACTTTTTCAGGGTGGTCAACATCACCCAATCAGACACAGGGAACAGCTATTGAGGATTTGCCTGATGTAACAGAGGCAATAACTTATTATGCGTGCTTTACGCCAAATCCTGTCCTGTATACCGTCACATGGAAAAATTATGATGGTGTTACATTGGCAACGGAGAGTGTAGCATATGGTCATATGCCGTCTTATACTGGGGTAACACCCACAAAACCGCAACAGGGAAGAACCGTCTATACGCACAGCGGTTGGACACCCAATATTACCGCCGTAACAGGAGATGTTACCTATACGGCAACTTTTGATGAAAGTGTATTGATTGATGACGGTATTTACGGTGACAACAGTATAGCTGTACAGACATACGGATATACCCCTATTGTAGCCGTAAATGTTGTTGATGGTTATATACGGGGTATCTATGCTGATGCAGATACCAGCGGTTACAACAGCAGATGTTTAAACAATGCTTTGGAAGGGATAAGAGAGCAGTTATTGAACAAATCTGTTTCTGAAGTGGATAATGTTGACGCTGTTTCGGGGGCAACTTTGACGGCTAATGCACTCATTGCTGAAATCAGAAAAGGTTTAAGTGAAGACCCGAAAGGTCCATATACTATCACATGGAAAGATTATGATAATTCCGTTATCAAAACACAAAGTGACATTATGTACGGAACACGGACAGCTTATGATGACGATATTCCTGTCAGAGAAGCAGACGCAGATTATACTTATACTTTTGATAAATGGAATCCTGATTTATCCGTTTTCGTTACAGAAAACAAAATTTATACCGCTACCTATTCCAGAGAACAGAATGTGTACACTTTGGATTTAGGAGATGACATCACCTTAAATCTCAATGATATGACCTTTACAGGTGCAGATATTTTAAGCGGTTGTTATGATTACAACAATGATGGCAACGATGATATTTGTGTTTATCCGAAAGATGTTGTATTCACAGTAAACGGTAAACAAATTTCCGCAAGAACAGAGGGTAAATACGGTTTACGATTTGTTTCGGAAGATACCACAATCGCAGAAAACTGCGACAATGACTGGTGGTTTGAACTGACAGGTAAACAGGGAACAACGACGGTTCATGCACAGGTATTTGATATTGTCAGCGGAAAGACACTGGCAGAAAAAGATATTACTGTTAATGTGACTAAACCTATACTCTATGTTAATGTGACATGGGTAGATGGCGATGGCAATACTTTAAAAACAGAAAGTGTAGAAATAGGTGATACGCCGTCTTATAACGGAGATACTCCCACAAAAACAGCTACTGCACAATACCGTTACACTTTTAAAGACTGGGATAAACCTCTCACAGCAGTTACAGAAGATACTACCTACACAGCGACCTTTAATGAAATTCTTCGTGAATATACGGTAACATGGAAAAATCAGGACGGTACGCAAACGATTGACACAACAACTGTCAAATACGGACAAAAACCTGTTCATGATAATCCGTCCAGAGATAAAACAACGCAGTATACCTATGCTTTCAATGGTTGGTCAGGTGAAAAAAATCAGATTTCAGGTACATTTGTTGAGCAATTACCTGTTGTGACAGGTAATATTACTTACTTTGCAACATTTACTTCAACAGTCAATGAGTATACAGTAACCTTTGTCGATGAAGATGGAACAACCATACTCAAAGAAAGTACTTCCTATCCTTACGGAACATTGGCAGTAGATATTGTGAAGCCGTCCAATCCGACAAAAACGGCGACAGCACAGTATACTTATACATTTGACGGCTGGACACCTGAAATTGCAGAAGTAACAAAAGATGTTACTTACAAAGCAACCTATAAAGCAACAGTCAATGAGTATACAGTAACCTTTGTCGATGAAGACGGAACAACCGTACTCAAAGAAAGTACTTCCTATCCTTACGGAACACAAGCAATAGATATTGTCAAACCGATAGACCCCTACAAAAATCCGAGTGCAGAATATACTTATACATTTGCCTCATGGACACCTGAAGTGACAACAGTAGAAAAAGATGGGCATCTCTAAAAACCTCTATACAAATCAATGAAATTATAGTAAAATAAAGGTATGAAAACAAGGCAGAGAAGTCTCTTTGATGAAGAGAATAGGAT
>CACWNY010000038.1 GCA_902762375.1 uncultured Ruminococcus sp.
TAAGAAAAAAGCCTGTTTGAAATAATATATTGTTGTCATTCTGAGGAGCGAAAGCGACGAAGAATCTTCAAAAGATTCCTCACTTCGTTCGGAATGACAACCTTAAGTTGATGACATTGCCCTGAACCCCACAAACTTTTTGAAAAAAGTTTGACCAAAAACTTTTAATTGTCATAGCCATACCTTGAGATAACAATCCGAACGAAGTGAGCTATAAAAGTTTTTTGTCCACTTTTTTTCAAAAAAGTGGACGGGGTTAAGGGGCGGTAGCCCCTTAGCAGGATTTTTAAGGGCAGCAGCCCTTAAACTGAAGTTACGGTTTCGTTTTTGGCAATTTTGGAAACATCTTCGATAATCTTATTGACATAAGTATCAAATACATCACCTAAGATATTGTTTCCGTTAAGTGAGAAATTGTATTTTCCCGTGTCGCCTTTGTAGAAAGTTACGACATCACTTTCTTTGTCAGTGTTGTAATTGATTTTTACGGTAAGTGCAGTGTCACCGCTGACTTTTCCACTTTTTACCTTGTTGACAATGGCGGATTCCAGATTCTGGAAGAATACATCAAATTTTTCTGTATCTATCGTTTTATCGCCAAACTTGACAACGGTTTTTGAAGTTTCTATGCCGTTGTCATCTTTTGTTGTTTCGGTGGAAAGTGCAAAAGCATAGACCATATCTTGTACAGTAATTTCTAGTGTTTTGATAGAAGTAAGATTGGATTTGATGACATATTCAAAGACCAAATCTTCATAAGATGTGGTTACCCATGCTACTTTGTCGGCTGTGAGAGAATAAATCATTTTACTTTCAGGACTGTAAACATAAACTGATGTGGTGACAGTGCCTGTATCGTCATCTGATTTTTCTTCAATCGGTTTAGCTGCATAAAGCAGTATTTTGGTATCTGCAAATTCGGCTTCAAGTTTTGCATAAGGGTTTTCGGTGTCAATTTTGTATTTTTGAAGTGTTTTGCTGTCGGGTTTATAGGCAAGTACATCGTTTGCCGTAACCGAACGCAAGGACTCTAATACCTTTGAACCGTTACCGACATTGACAAAACATTTTGTTGGTTCAGTCATCTTATAATAAGCAGTCGAAACGGTTTCATCATCGTTCGGGACAAATTCCATTGCTTTAGGAAAATTCGCACCGCTGATTTTTACCTTTTTCGGTGTCGCCCCGTCATCACTGTCTGATGCTGTGGTAACGGTCTTATCCAGTAAGGACATACTCTTGTACAGGAAAGAATCTACAGATTCACTGTCAACCAGATAAATCGCCTTGTCACCGTCTACCATAATATATGTGCCTGCATTATCGGGAGCTGCATTGCCGACAAAGATGGTACGCTTGTTTTTATTGGTAAATGTTACTTCGGCAGTAGCGTTGGGTTTATCCAGACCATATTCTGACGGATTTGCTCCTGTAATATCGACTACATTGGTTGTTGTGACCGCCGCTGCGTCATTAGCTACTGCGTCAGGCATACCTGTTTCAAGTGGTGCGTCCTCATAGCCTTTCAGCTTATAGATGGTTTCCAAAGACTGTGTTGTTTTTTTACCGTCTGCGTCTGTGGTAACTTCGGTAGGGGTTTCGGCGGATAATTCAAAAGTACCGCTTTCATTGGTGACTTTTACCGTTTGGATATCAGCAGGAACATGATTTATCAGTTCTTCCACACCTGCAATGATAATATTGCCGTTAGCGTCCTTTTCGGAGTTGATTTTGTTGCCCTTGAGGTCAGTAGCATATTGTTCACCATTTTCATCTGTGGGATAGGTAGGTTGAGTATTGTCCTCGCTGTTATCAGGAACAACATTTTTTACCAGAAAGAATAATCCTATCAGACACGCCAACACCGCAATCACGACAACTGTCGTGATAAGCGGTTTTTTGTTTTTGGACGGTTTTGCTTTATTATTGGCGGACTGTTTCTGTTGTTTTTTAGTGGTTTTCTGTGCCTGTTTGTTACTGCCTGTCTGTGCGTCAGAATCTGCCGAAAAGATTGTACCTGCCGTATTGTCATAAAATTCATCGTCAGGAGTAGTTTGTGGAATATGGATTTCTTTTGTTTCGTCAGTCGGTTTATTTTTTTTCGCCATTTTATCTGTTCCTCCTGCGTACCCATATAACAATAGCTGCAATCACAATCAAAAGCGGTATGCCGAACATCACAATTACCTGAATAAAGTTAATCTGGTCAGTAGTAATGCCCAATGAAGCCAATTCCAGATTTTTGCCCTCAATAATAATGCCTTCGTCCGTATTGTCGGTGAGTTTGTTCGTAAGATTAATCAGATAAGCTCCATTGTTATAGGAGGGTATGGAAATAATTCCTGATGAGAAAATCAGTCCTGAACCGAATACCGTAACACTGGAAGTTTCATCGTTTCCTGATTTCTTTGTTCCGATAGCCGCAGCATTATATTGTTGAGCAGTGATTTTTTCCAAGTCAGGATTTTCTGTGTCGCTGAATTTAACCAGTTTAGCGGATTCAGAAGTCTGCAACAAAGGAATTGCTGTATTTTCGTTGGTGATTTCTATGGGGATAATATATCCGCCAAGAATATTGATAGCTTTATTTTTCAGTCCTTGTGTATATTCGGTACTGCCTGCACTGTAATCAATCAAAGAAATACGGTAGTCATAACGACCGCCATAAGGCACTAATTTAGAAGTATCCGTTTCGGCAACAATACCGTCACCCAGTTTCATTCCCCACTCTTCAAGAAAGGCATTGAATTTCGGCATTTCTACTTTCTGAGGCAAAGCTACATAGAAAAGGTCTTTTCCATAATTGCCGTTATTGTTCAGGAAGTCTTTGATTTTCTGAATGGAAGTATCATCAAGGTCAACAGACGGCATGAACAGTACCAAAGCCTCAACACTTTCTTCAATATTTTCTGTCAGCGTGTTGATAGAGGCAACATCATAGTTGTTTTTCTCCAGAAGTTCTTTGAATGCACTTGCATCATAATCACCAAATCCGTCAATAAAGCGTATTTTGGTCTGATTGTCTGATGTCACATTCAGGATAGCAGTAGTTACGGCAGGTTCAACCTCCAGACTTTCTACCTGTGAAGACCCATACATATCCTGTGTAATATTGAACAGGTCACTGTTGGTCAGAATACGGTGTTTGTCGCCACATTCAACAATGTAATTTCCGCCACTTAAAGTATCATCAGGATATTTACTGACAAAAGTCGGATTAGCGGTCAAATCAATATATTTTACTGTAATTTTGTTGTTCTGATTGTGGTACTGTTTTAAAACAGTGTTTGCCATGAGATAATATTCATTGGCAGAAGTATACTGATTTTCGTCTGCCAGTACGGTAATGGTAACTTCTTTCTTTATTGTCTGGAGAAAATCAATCGTATCCTGAGAAAGCTGTGTTGTTTTTGTGGTAGAAAAATCAAAAGTCAGTGCAGGAATTTTTTCCGTCAGCAAAGATGCTACCATATTCAATACGATAACTACCGCAACAAATACCGCAATGAACATTATGGAAAAACTACCTTTACGGAGTTTTCGGCTTTTGAATAATCTTTTGATTTTGCTATCCTTTTTCTTTTGCGATACTTCTTCTGTTTCTTTTGGCTTGCTTGTATTTTTGTCTGCGGTAATCTCTTCCGCTTCAGTGATTTCATCGTCTGTTGTTTCGTTTGTTTCAGTCATTTCGATATCTTCACCGTTGGTTTCGGTAAGAAGTTCCTTTTCGTCATCTGTATGCAAATTCTTATCTGTTTCGTTATTATTCAATGTTACCGCCTCCTTAATTCCAACGCCTGCGTTCAAGCACTTTTATCGTGAAGAAAATAAAAAGTACAGAAATACTCAGGAAAAATATGACATCGGAAAATTTGACCATACCTAATGTAAAATTCTCATATCGTCCCATCATTTCAATGCTGTCGATAATATCGTTGACAAAATCAATATCTACCATATTCTTGAACATACTGATTGATGTAAGCAATAAACCTGCTCCTATGGAAAGTATTGCGGCAATCACCTGACTTTCGGTCAGACTGGAAATAAAAGTATCTATAGCAATCAATGTTGTTCCGAAAAGCAACAGTCCCAGAATATTACTGCCAATCAATACCCATGATGGTGTGACAAAAAAACTGATAATCAAAGCATAGATAATGAACAATACCATCAGCAGTGCGTAAACTGTAACTGCCGCTGATATTTTTCCCATGACAATCTGTAATAAATTGACAGGTGCGGTCAATAATCCTTGTTCAGTCTTTTTGTTTTTCTCTTCGCTGAAGAGTTTCATGGTCAATATGGGAATCATCATAATAATAATTGTTGTCATGTTGCGGAACAAGTAGGTCATATCGGAAGTATCGCCCTCAAGCACTGTTGCGACAAACAACAGTCCTGCAAAAAATGACGCTACCGCATACACAACATACGCAATCGGTGATGTGAAATAAGCGTTCAACTCTCTTTTGTATATGGCTGACATGGTTTATCTGCCTCCCTTTCGGTTTACTTGTGTTTCGCCTGCGGTAATTCTCAGGAATGCGTCCTCCAGTGATACCTCTGCATTTCTCATCATGACAATCGGACAATCTACTTTCGCCATAGCTCGGAATATTGCTTTTCTGACATCATTTTCGGCTTTGGATTCGACAATATATTCGGTAAATCCGTCTATGGTACGCATAACTTTTCTTACTCTTGTTACACCATCAACATCACGCAGTGTCATAAGTACGGTATTGTCATTGCCGTCGATATGTAACTGTATTCTTTTCATGCCTGTAAAGTTGGTGGTGATTTCTTCTGTACTTTCGTCCGCCACAAGCTGACCGTTGTTAATGACCACGATACGGTCACATACTGCCTGAATTTCCGAAAGCACATGGGAAGATAAAATTACTGTATGTTTTTTCCCAAGACCTCTTATCAGATTACGCATTTCAATAATCTGTTTGGGGTCAAGTCCGACAGTTGGTTCATCAAGAATAATAACAGGTGGATTGCCGATAAGTGCCTGTGCAAATCCTACTCTCTGACGGTAACCTTTGGAGAGGTTTTTAATCACTCTTCCATAAACATCGGTAATCTTTGTTACCTTACAGACTTCCGCAAGATGTTCTTTTCTGGGCAAAGTTACTCTTTTCAGGTCGTACACAAATTCCAGATATCTTTTTACTGTCATATCCTGATACAGCGGTGGTATTTCGGGCAGATATCCTATTTTGGATTTTGCCCCTTTGGGGTCGTCCAGAATTTCACAGCCGTCTATTGTGACTGTTCCTGATGTTGACGAAAGATACCCCGTAATAATGTTCATTGTGGTAGATTTTCCTGCACCGTTGGGTCCAAGAAATCCCAGAATTTCACCTTCGTTGACGGTAAAGCTGACATTGTTGACCGCTACTTTATCGCCATACTTCTTGACAAGGTTTTTAACCTCTATCATGTGATATCGTCACTCCCTGTTGATAAAATGTTTCATTATGGTCGGTTCTCTATCCCGAAAAATCAAAGCACTTCCCATAATGATTTACTCTACTGTATTATAGATGACTTTCCTTGAAGAAACCTTGAAATTTTTTAAGTTTAAGGGCTGCCGCCCTTAAAAATCCCGCCCACTTTTTTGAAAAAAAGTGGACAAAAAACTTTTATGGTTCACTTCGTTCAGATTGTTATCTCAAGGTATAGCTATGACAATTAAAAGTTTTTGTCGAACTTTTTTCAAAAAGTTCGTGGGGTTCAGGGGCAAAGCCCCTGATGGGATTTTTAAGGGCAAAGCCCTTAAACTCATCAGGAAAAATAAAAAAATGCCGAAAAATCGGCATTTTTTCAATTATTCACCTATAATTTTTATCAGGACTTTTTTTCGTCTTTTTCCATCAAATTCATAATAAAAAATCTGTTCCCATGTGCCGAAATCCAGCCGTCCTTTGGTAATCGCACATACAACTTCTCTTCCCATAACCGTTCGTTTTAAATGAGCGTCTGCATTATCTTCAAATCCATTATGAGCGTAACGATTGTGCGGAAGTTCAGGAGCAAGTTCTTCAAGCCATACCTCAAAATCTTCGTGTAATCCGGGTTCATCGTCATTGATAAATACACTGGAGGTAATATTCATTGCATTAACAAGGATTAAACCCTCTTTAATACCGCTTTCGTTGATAGCGGACTGTACCTGCATAGTAATATTGACAATCGCCCGTCTTTCGGGAATATTGAAATATAATTCTTTTCTGTACGATTTCATGGTATACTTCCTTTGTGTTTTTCAGAATTTGCTTACGCAAATTCTGGATTGTTTTGGGGAGTTAAAGGGCTGCCGCCCTTTAAAATCCTGCTAAGGGGCTGCCGCCCCTTAACCCTGCCCACTTTTGAAAAAGTGGACAAAACTTTTAATTGTCATAGCTATAACTTCTGCGTTTATTCTACGGAAACAATGTAATAATAAACAGGTTGTCCGCCGTTGACAAGAGAAATTTCCAGATTGGTATATTTGCTTTTCAGATGGGCAAGTACGGTTTCTGCATTTTCTTTAAGTGTATCTGCACCGTAAATAACCGTAACAAAGGTAGTTTCTTTCTTTATCATATTCTTGATAAGTTTGATAACTGCTTTTTCGGGTGTCTTTTCGGTAAAAGTCAGTTTGCCGTTTTCCAGTGCGATAATCTCATTCGCCTTGATTTTGGTTGTTCCGAACTCGGAATCTCTTGCGGCAAAAGTAACCTGTCCTGTAGCAACATCATTAGCGGCAGAAGTCATGATTTCTACATTCCCCTCAACATTCAAATCAGGGTCGTAAGAAAGCATAGCGGTCATACCTTGCGGAACAGTTTTAGTCGGCAGAATGATGACATTTCTGTCCTCAACCAAAGGAATAACCTGTTGTGCGGACATGACAATATTCTTATTGTTGGGTAATACGATAACATTTTTTGCCCCTGTTGCCAGTACAGCCTGCATGATGTTTTCTGTACTGGGGTTCATACTTTGTCCGCCGTTGACAATGTTACTGCAACCTAAATCCCTGAACAGATTGCTGATACCTTCGCCTGCCACTACAGCAACAAATCCGATTTCTTCTGTAGGTTCTGCAAAGGCAAATTCAGAATTGAGTTCATTCTGTTGTGCCTGAATTTCCTGCTGTTTTGCTTTATCGGATTCTGCTTCTGCACGGCGGTGCTGTTCTTTCATGTTTTCCACTTTGACGGTGAGTAACTGTCCGTATTCCAGACCGTACTGTAAAGCAATACCAGGTTTTTCGGTATGTACATGGACTTTGATAATATCATCGTCATCTACCACAACCACACAATCTCCGATTTTTTCTAATGTAGCACGCAGGACTTTGGCTTTGAATTTGACATCATCATCTTTTTCCACAATAAACTCTGTACAGTAGGTAAAGCGAATATCGTCATCAAACTGTGCGACAGCGGTTGTATAATTAGTTTCGTCAATGGGGTTCAATGTGGGCTGATTTTCGTCTGACTGAACCATCATGCCCCCTTTGATGACTGAAAACATACCTTCCAGTATGACACAAAGTCCTTTGCCCCCTGAATCCACTACCCCTGCTCTTTTCAGAACGGGTAAAAGGTCGGGTGTGGTTTTGAGGGTTGCCTCTGCACAGGAATATAAAGTTTCAAAAGTTTCTTCCAGAGAATTACCTTCTTCTGCACTTTGTATAGCCTTTTCTGCGGAAATTCTTGCTACCGTAAGAATAGTACCTTCGATAGGTTTGGAAACCGCCTCATAAGCAAATGTGACACCTGTCTGAAAAGCCTGTGCTAAATCTATAGCCGTAGCTGTTTCCTTTTCCTCAAATCCTTTGGCGATACCTTTGAACAAAAGAGAGATGATTACCCCTGAATTTCCTCTTGCCCCACGCAACATCGCTGACGCTACCTGTTTGCTGACATTGGCAATATTTTCATCATCAGGTGTTTCTTTCAGCGACTTTGCGGCGGCTCCTATGGTCATGGACATATTTGTGCCTGTATCACCGTCAGGTACAGGGAAAATGTTCAAGTCATCTACTGCACTTTTTTCTTTTGCCATATTGTTGGCAGCGGAAATTACCGCATTTTTGAATACTATACCATTCATTGCTTGATTGCTCCTCTTTCTTCATTTTTTCTGAAAACGGTTTGTCTGTTTTTTATCTGTTAAGAATTATAGCATAACTCTATTTCTGTTTGCAATAGTCAGCGTATTTCCATTGCCTCAATAGAGAAAGTTTTTCCGCTTTTTTCATCAAGCTCCATGAGTACAGCGTTCATTTTACATTCTCCTGTGGCAAGTTCAAAACGCTGAGGAAGTTTGTCCTTGAATTTACGGATAATGATTTCAGGTTTTACCCCTAACACGGAATGAACAGTTCCCGTCATACCCACATCGGTGATATAACCTGTTCCTTTGGGAAGAATAGTTGCGTCTGCTGTCTGCACATGGGTATGTGTACCAAACATTGCCGACACTCTGCCATCAAGATAATATCCCATTGCTCTTTTCTCACCTGTTGCTTCGGCGTGAAAATCCACAATAATCATGTTTATCTTTTCTTTTTCCGCTTTGGCAATGAACTTATCCACTGTATGAAACGGACAGTCCAGTGACATCTCCATAAAAGCATTCCCCATAAGGTTAATTACCGCAAGACGGTATTTCCCCATATCCAGTATGGTCATACCGTGACCAGGAGTTGTGCCGTCGGGGTAGTTGGCAGGTCTTATCAGGTACTCACATTCATCATAAATTTCATAGGATTCTTTTCTTCTGAATGCGTGATTTCCTGTGGTTATCACATCAACACCACTGGCAAATAAAAAATCTATGGTTGATTTTGTAATGCCGTTGCCATCAGCAGAATTTTCACCGTTGGCAATCACAACATCAATGCCTTTCAGTCGTTTGAGTTTGGGAAGTCTGTCCCTGAGAAAATTACAGCCTGTTTTTCCGACAACATCACCTATTGCCAAAACTACCATGTTTACTGTACACCTTCCTTGTCACCGCAGAATAGCCGTTTGCTGATAACAGCATACATACAAGAATATTATAGCAGTAAAGCATTTGTTTTTCAATCTTTTTTTCGGCAATGATACCATATTTAATGATGATTTTTCGTTTGATTATTCTGAATATCCATAAAAGTAATTGACAGTCAACGGCTTTCGGGGTAAAATAAAAAAGTACGGTATCAATAATTACCAGCATGATTGAGAGGTGAAAAAAATGGATGCAGGAAGTAGTAAAGGTACAGTCCCTGACCCCTCGTCAGACCATATACGGATAAGTCATGCTTTGTGCATCTGTTTTTATCCGACAAACTGACATAGTGGTTCATACTGTTTTTACTATACTTCTAACACTTATTCTGCAATGACAGGATAATGATTTTCGGATTAGGAGGAACAGTAATCATGGAAGAAAAATTCACCCCTCAGATGATACAGACGATTGAACGCTTACTGGAACAGAAAAAATATGTTTCTATAAGAGATGTGCTGACCACGATGAAAGCTGTGGATATTGCCGCACTCTTTGACGAAACGGACGAAAGCAAAAGACCTTTGCTGTTTCGTATATTGCCCAAAGAACTTGCTGCAGAAACCTTTGTAGAAATGGACGATGATACACAGGAATTACTGATACACGGTTTCAGCGATACGGAGTTAAAAGAAGTTGTTGATGAACTTTATGTTGACGATATGGTTGATATTGTGGAAGAAATGCCTGCAAATGTAGTCAAGAGAATTTTGCTTTCTGCCGACAGTGAAACCCGCAAAGCAATCAATGAAATTCTGAAATATCCTGACGACAGTGCAGGAAGTATCATGACAACAGAGTATGTCACTTTGCGTCCTGATATGACCGTTAAGGACGCTATCAAAAGAATACGCCGTACAGGTGTCGATAAGGAAACAATATATACAAGCTATGTCACTAACAATAACCGTACATTGGTGGGATTACTTTCGATGAAGACCTTGTTGCTCAGTGATGATGATGATGTGGTACAGGATATTATGGAAACTCATGTCATTTCGGTAAAGACACTGGACGACCAGGAAGAAGTTGCCAATTATTTTAAAAAATATGACTTTCTGGCTATGCCAGTTGTCGATAATGAGAACCGTCTTGTAGGTATTGTCACCGTTGACGATGCGATTGATGTTATGGAAGATGAAGTTACCGAAGATATGGAAATGATGGCGGCAATTACGCCTACCGATAAACCGTATCTGAAAACAGGGGTCTTTGAAACATGGGGAAAGCGTATCCCTTGGCTTTTGTTGTTGATGATATCTGCTACTTTTACAGGCATGATTATCACAGGATTTGAAGAAGCATTGGCTACACAGGTTGTTCTGACAGCTTTCATTCCTATGCTGATGGATACAGGTGGTAATTCAGGCTCACAAGCGTCTGTTACGGTTATTCGTGGACTTTCTCTGGAAGAAATTCAATTCAAAGATATTCTGAAAGTTGTCTGGAAAGAAATCAGAGTAGCTTTTTTGTGCGGTCTTACTCTTGCTGTCGCCAATTTCGGTAAGCTGATGATTATTGACCGTGTGGGTATGTCTATTGCTCTTGTGGTATGCAGTACACTTCTGATAACGGTTATCTGTGCGAAAGTCATTGGTTGTATTCTGCCTATGCTGGCAAAGAAAATCGGTTTTGACCCTGCTGTTATGGCAAGTCCGTTCATTACCACTGCCGTAGACGCTATCTCTTTGATTGTCTATTTCAATATCGCTACGGCTTTTCTTCATCTTTGATTTTAATATACAAAATATTTAAAATACATTTATAAGGAGATGTTCAAATTGAAAAAATACGCTTTTGGTGTCGACATCGGAGGCACTACCATTAAGATGGGACTTTTTGAAACTACAGGAGAGTTACTGGAAAAATGGGAAATTCCCACCAGAACAGAAGAAAATGGTGTAAATATCTTACCTGACATTGCTGCAGAAGTCGATAAGAAACTTGGCGAAAAATCCATTGATAAATCAGATGTTGAGGGGATTGGTGTAGGCGTTCCGGGTCCTGTTGATGATAACGGTACTGTATTCAAGTGTGTCAATCTGGGTTGGGGTGTGTTCAATGTACAGATAGAACTCAACCGTCTTACAGAACTCAAAGTTAAGGTTGGTAACGATGCTAATGTAGCGGCACTCGGCGAAATGTGGCAAGGTGGCGGTAAAGGGTATAAAAATATCGTTATGGTTACACTCGGCACAGGTGTTGGCGGTGGTGTCATCATCAATGAGAAAATCGTTTCAGGCAGTGACGGTGCTGGCGGAGAAATTGGTCATATCAATATGAAAGAAAATGAAAAGGAAGCCTGTGGTTGTGGTAATCACGGTTGTCTGGAGCAATACGCTTCGGCAACGGGTATTGTCAGAACGACAAAGAAATATCTTGATGAACACCCTGATGTAGAAACAACCTTGCGTAATGAAGAAGTTACGGCAAAGCGTATTTTCGACTGTGCAAAAGACGGTGACGAAGTTGCTGAAAAGATGGTAGACAGAACGGCTAAAATTTTAGGTAGAGGTCTTTCTCAGATAGCTTGTGTTGTCAATCCACAGGTATTTGTTATTGGCGGTGGCGTATCGAAAGCAGGCGGTATGCTGATTGAAAAGATACAGAATTATTATCAGCAATACGCTTTCCATGCGGCAAGACATACCTATTTTAAGGTAGCCGATTTAGGCAATGACGCTGGTATTTACGGTGGAGTACGCATGATTTTAGACTAAAGTAAGTTAAAGGGCTGCCGCCCTTTAAAATCCTGCTAAGGGGCTGCCGCCCCTTAACCTTGTCCACTTTTTTGAAAAAAAGTGGACAAAAAACTTTTATGGCTCAATTCGTTCGGATTGTTATCTCGAGGTATAGCGATGACAATTAAAAGTTTTTGTCGAACTTTTTTCAAAAAGTTCGTGGGGTTCAGGGGCAAAGCCCCTGATGGGATTTTTAAGGGCAAAGCCCTTTAAGGGCAAAGCCCTTAAACACGAAAAGCCCTTAAACACACTGTAAATGATACATGAAGAAAATGTAAAAGCTGTCGGAATATGTTGACAGCTTTGGTTGGATAGATTACAATAACATCGGGGTGGTGAATGACAATGAAAAAATATGTCAAAAGAATTGTTGGATTAACTATGTGTGCGATGTTATTGATAAGTGTTACGGCTTGTGAAGGTATTCCGAACGGCAACCAGTCTACACCAGAAAATACAACTTCTTCGGCAGTGGAAAGTTCAGGCATATCCAAAGGGGAAATCTGTGGAAAAATCATTGATGATATCAAAAACTACTGCCATCTGTCGGATATGCAGAATATTGACAAAGAACAGTTGTTTTCACTGTACGGTATCAAAGATGAATATGTTGCCTATTTTGCGGGGATAAAATCAGGTAATTCCGTTTCCAAAGATGAAGCTATTGTTGTTCAGGCTATGGAAGAGGGCAGTGCGTGTTCTGTGAGGGACTGTCTGCAAAACCATTATGACAAAATTCTTAAAGAAAGTCAGGAATATCTTCCCGATGAGTATGAAAAAATCAAAAATTCCAAAGTCGTTAAAGACGGAATTTATGTCTATTTGTTCATCTCTGATGAAAATGATAAGATGGAAGATATCTATAAATCATACGACAAATAATATTCTGATGAGATAACATAACAATATACTGATAAATAAAGGTGCTGTAATCCACAGTGCCTTTATTTGTATTTCGGTAACTTTTATCAGTCTTAAGAGAGAAAGTCCAGTGTTGATAAAAGTGCTGAAATACATGGTAACAATTAACCCGAAAACACCGTAGTGGGGTATCAGCACGATAACAAAAATAACACTGACTACAGAATCTATGATATTGTAACTCAGATAGGCAATCTGCTGATTTAATCCTTTCAGCATACTGTCAACGATTTTATCCAGATAAATCAGCGGTACTATCAGGGAAAAGATATGGATATAACGCCCTGTTTCGGCATTGTGGTAAAAGAACACACCGATTTCTTTCCCGAAAAAAAACAGAATTACCGCCAGTGGCAAGGAAAATAACAGAACAATCCTGACAGCATTAGAGGCGATATATTGTATTTTTTTGGTATCTGTGCGTTCGTAAACTTCACTCATTTCGGGAATGAGTATTGTCGCAAAGGAGTAAATCACAATGGCTGGAAAGCCGATGAACGGCATGACCATACCCATAATGATACCGTAATCCGTCAAAGCACTTTCTGAACTTTTGCCGTATAGTCTAAGCCCTTTCGGAATGGTGACATTTTCAATAATGTTCAGTCCGCTACGCAGGCAGGAACTCAATGTGACAGGTATTCCGATAAAATAAAGTGACTTTCTGATGGAACATCTACCGCTTTCGGAATATTTTCTGCTGTCAAGTCTGTATAAAATAAAAGAATACAGAGCGGTTACGATTTCTGATACGGTGCTTCCTATGGCAATCGCACAACAGGAATATTCTATTCCCATCGTGACAAATTTACCAATAAGTAACATAAATACACTAATTTCTGTTACTTGTTCGAGTAATTGTTCAATAGCACTTTTGTAGGCTTGCCGTACTGATGAAAAATATCCCCGTAAACTTGACGATACCGCAATAAACGGCAGACTTGGAGCTAAAATCTTCAAAGGCAGTGCGGTTTCTTTCTGGCAGAGAATATGTTCGGCAATAAAATTACTTCCGAAAAATAACAGTCCACCTGTAAACAGACTTATTATAAGAGCAATAGCTGTACATTTCAGAACGATATAGCGTATACAGTTTGTTTTATTTAAGGCGATGGATTGAGAAACAAGCCTCGTCACCAGAAGCGTAATGCCCGATACCGTTGTGGTGATGGCAAACGCATATACGGTAATGATTAACTGATATAACCCTATTGCTTTTGCACCGATAGTATTACTCATATAAATACGGAACATTGTACCGATTGTCTGTGTGACGATTGCCGTCACCACAAGAAACATTCCGTTGAGAATAAACTTTTTAAACTTCATACACATCAACCTTTCTGATTAATACATATGAAGAAAATTCAGCCTTAATACAAGCCTATAAAATATTTCCTTATGGTTTACTGCATAAAAGAAAAATTTGTGTGATTATATCTGTGATTTATCCTGAATCGGCAAGAAGACTCCGACCTCTATAGGTCGGGGATGAATAGCCCGTCAGCCACAAGGCTGACTGTTTCCTTGACAACATTAAGATATGTTGCTAAAATATCATAGGTAAG
>CACWNY010000039.1 GCA_902762375.1 uncultured Ruminococcus sp.
AAAGGTTTTGATTTTACAACGATTTCTGATGAGCAACTTCAGGAAGTGGTTAATCTTATTAATTCAAGACCTCGCCTATGTCTGGATTTAGCTTCTCCTGATGAAATTTTTTGTTGCACTTGACTTGACAATCTGCCGTTGCCCTTTAAAATCCTACAAGGGGCTTTGCACCTTGACCCCACAAGCCTTTAAAAAGGCTTGACCGAAACTTCAAGTTTTGTTTATTGAACTTGTATTTCCTTTTCAAAAAGGATTAATAACTGCCATTCTGATGAGTATTTTAACTATCAGAATGGCGGTTATTTTTTATGTATCAATTTGTAATGATTTTTTACTGAAACAATTCCTTATTCATACGACTGTAATAATAGATATACTGTTGGATAATTCCTGCATTTTCCCCGAAACTTTCTGTTGTCACATCTGGAAAAAGTGTGTTCATTGCCCTTTTTATCCATACATCAATCGGAAAACACTCTTTTTTCCCCATACCGTAAAGCATAGTACAATCTGCAACTTTCTTCCCTACCCCTTTGATTTTCATTAGTTCTGTTCTTGCTGTTTCTATAGGCATTTGACGGATTTTATTCAAATCAATTTCACCGCTTACCACTTTCTGACAAGCGTCTGCTATGTATTTTGCCCGAAATCCACTGCGTAAAACAGAAAAATCATCTACGGTATATTGACTGAGTGTCTTTGCACTTGGAAAAGTATAATTGCCGTCTGCTGTCTTTTCACCGAAATTTTCACAAAGTCTGCGGATAATTCCCGTTATTCTGGGAATATTGTTGTTCTGCGAAATAATAAACGAACACAATGCTTCCCAGCTGTCCTGTTTCAAAATCCTTATGCCGAACGAAAACTGTTGTATCTCATCAAGTAACGGATTGATTTTGGCAATATCTTTTCTGATTTTGTCGTAATCTGTTTGTAAATCAAAATAATCATACCAGATATTCTCAAAATCGTCCTTAGAACAATGAAATTTTAATTGGCTATTCTGCTGACAAACCGTCAGTGTTTTGCCATATGCCATACCATAGTAAGTATTTTCACCCGTTTTCTGCCAACGGAAACACTGTCCGCATTCCAAAGTTTGTTTCAAATTGAATGATGTGATATCTTTTATCAAAACAAAGTTATTCTTATATTCTGTTGTCATCGTGAAACTCCCCAAAAAATAAAATCTGAAATTATTGTAAAATAATATATCATATTCTTTGAATTTATGCTACAATAACTTATATCAATCAAAATCATTTGTAACAGGAAAGAGGTAACCATGATACCTAAGATTATTCATTACTGTTGGTTTGGCAACGGTGAAAAAAACGATGTTATCAAAAAATGTATCGAAAGCTGGAAGGTAAATTGCCCTGATTACGAAATCATGGAATGGAATGAAAGCAACTTTGATGTCAATGCCTATGCTTTTACCAAAGAAGCCTATGAGAATAAGAAATGGGCATTTGTGTCTGATGTTGCACGACTGGAAGCACTGATACAATACGGCGGTTTTTATATGGATACAGATGTGGAAATCCTACAAAAAGATATTTTTAACAAATACCGCCAATATCAGAATGTATTTGCCTTTGAAACGGAAAGGCGTATTGCTACAGGATTATTTTGTGGTTGTGAAAAAAGTTCCAAAATTTTTTCAGATTTTCTGGCATGCTATCAGACACTTACTTTTGAAGGCGGTTGGAATAATTTGAACACCACATTGAATACACCTGTTCTGGAAGAAACATATCCGTCACTTATCTGGAATAATAAGGCTCAGCTCATCGGCAACACCTATTTTCTGGATATGAATGAGTACGGAAAAATCATGAAACATTATGCTATGCACTCATGGCTGGATAATAAGACTGAGTTTAAACTTGGTAAGGAAACCAGATTCAAAAAAGCGTTACGAAATCCGAAAATTTACTCTTTTCTGAAAAAGCATTTTGGTAATGGGGCTGTCAATGCCTATGAATTTTTCAGTTACGATTTGTTGGATATGGGGGTTTGGTACTTTATCAAACGAAAATTCAGTAAAAAGAAAAAATAAATTTTTAAGGAAGTGATAATCAATGAAAGAAAATCTTGTAACTATTCCTATCAACGATGTATTCGCTCCGAAATGCGGTTGTCCTATATGCCGTATGGAAGCAATGCTGGAACAAAATTCCGTCATCTATATCACAGGTGCAGCAATGATGGAACCTGATATTCGGGTAGACACCAACAATATGGGATTTTGTTACCGTCACTTTTATATGATGGCACATATGGGAAAGCGTTTGCCGAATGCCCTCATTCTGGAAACTCATCTGGAAAAAATCATGAACGAATTAATTCCCGAAAATGTCAAGGGAAAACCTGACAAAAAGAAAATTGCCAGACTGGAAGAATTACAAAATAGTTGTTATGTCTGTAACAAAATGAAGTGGGGTATGCAACATCTCATGGAAAGCATTTTCATGACATGGGAAAAAGACCCCGATTTCCGCCGACTGTATGCCGAACAGGAATTTATCTGTATGAAACATTACACCATGCTGATAAAGAACTGCACAGCTAAAGGCGGTATCAGTTCCAAGAATGTTCAGGAATTTTATCAGGTCACCTCAAAACTAGCAGGAGGATATCTGGCAAGCCTGAAAGCTGATATCACACATTTTTGCAGTATGTTTGATTACCGTGCTGGCGGTCAGGGGTGGGGAAACTCCAAAGACGCTATTGAACGCAGTGTGGAATTTCTCACCTCAGAAAAGATTACTGATACTTCTACAGAATAATTCAGTCGAGGCGATATTTATGTTGCAACACATTCAGGAAATTGATGACTTTGTTCTTGATTGGATAGGTCGTTTACACACTCCCATACTCAACAAACTGATGATACTGTTTTCTTTGCTGGGGTCAAAGGGGGTAGTCTGGTTTGCGATAAGTATACCATGTTTGTTTGATGACGATAGGATTATTATAGGTGTCGGCTTTATTTTCGCAATAGGGTTGACTACCGCTATCGGAGAAGGAATTATCAAACACGCTGTTGGACGGATACGCCCCTGTCACAAACTGGAATACAGCGACTTGCTTACCAGACGACCTGACTATTATTCTTTCCCTTCAGGACATACCGCCTCTTCGTTTTCCGTATTTGCGGTAGCTTTCTGGTGTTGCGATACTACTACATGGATAGGTATTCTTCTGCTGGCAACACTTATCGGCTTTTCCCGTATTTACCTCAGAGTACATTATCTCACTGATGTTCTTTGCGGAATTATTCTGGGGATTTTCTGCGGAAGTGTTTCAGTACTTATTATGAACCGACTGGTACAATTTGTAATTCGTAATGCGTAATGCTTAATGCTTAATTGTTTTCTCAAAAAACTTACAGGGAAAAATCCCGAATTTGGAATGATTTTCTTAATTACATAGCTGTGACATATAGCTGTGACAATTAAAAGTTTTGTCCACTTTTTCAAAAGTGGTGGGGTCAAGGGGCAAAGCCCCTTGTGGGATTTTTAAGGGCAAAGCCCTTAAACAAAATTTGCGTAAGCAAATTTTGACAATTAACCAAAAAACTCTCCTACAAAACGCAGGAGAGTTTCTTACCGTTACAAATCAAAGAATGTGTTATCAATCAGCAAAACCTGATTCAATCAGTTTGACAAGACTGTCAACAGCCGCCGATTCATCAGTACCATCAGCAATAATCTTAATGGTCGTACCGCCAACAATACCAAGTGAAAGTACACCCAACAAACTTTTCGCATTAACTCTTCTTTCGTCCTTTTCTACCCAGATGGTGGAGCGGAACTCATTGGCTTTCTGAATAAAGAATGTTGCCGGACGGGCGTGTAAACCAACCTGATTCTGAACTTCTACTTCTCTTAAAAACATAACAATCCCTCGCACTCCATAAAATTTAGATAATGTGTAAATCGGTAAGGATATTATAACACATTACGAAAAACCGTCAATAAATTTCCGTAAAGTTTAGCTTAAATTTCATTATTTTTTTCATACATAATAGGTAATTTGTGCAATTTGGCTATTGACTTATGAAAAAACAGATAGCAGAAAATAGATAGACTTTTATTTATTCCAAAACAGAAATGTTGAAAATCCCTGACTGATATGGTAAAATAGCAAAAAATAAGAATTTGTACGAAAGGGTGACAAAATGAAACAGTATCTTGAAACAGGAAAAATTGTCGGAACACACGGTATCAAAGGAGAAATGCGGGTAGAATGTTGGTGCGATAGTCCGCAGTTTTTTTGTCAACTGAAAAAGGTATATCTGCAAAACGGAAGCCGTATGCTTGAGGTGAAATCACGAGTACACAAGCATATCGCTATCATGAAAGCAAAAGGTATCGACAGTATTGAAGACGCTGAAAAACTTCGCAATCAAGTTCTTTACATGAACAGAAATGATGTTACATTGGAAGAAGGAACCTATTTCATTCAAGACATTATCGGTCTGCGTGTATACGATGTGGACAGTAATCAACTTTACGGAAAAATCACCGATGTTATACAGACAGGGGCAAATGATGTTTACCAGATTACCAACGATGATGGTAAAGACTATCTGATACCTGTGATTGACGAAGTTGTTATTTCCGTTGAACCTGACAATGAAAAAATACTTATCCGCCCTTTGAAAGGAATTTTTGATGATGAGGATTGATATTATCACACTTTTTCCTGAAATGTGTCAGAGTGTTCTGAACGAGAGTATTATAGGAAGAGCGGTAAAAAAAGGTGCAGTTGAGATTGTCTGTCATCAATTAAGGGAGTACGCTTTTGACAAACACCGTAAAGTTGACGATACACCTTACGGTGGCGGTATGGGTATGGTAATGAAATGTGAACCCATTGCTCTTTGTTTTGAGGATATCTGTAAACAGTTGGGGAAAAGACCTCATTTTATCTATATGTCACCCACAGGTAAGACACTCACACAGGATAAAGTGAAGTCTTTATCTTCATCATATGAAAATATCTGTATTCTGTGCGGACATTATGAAGGTGTAGACCAGCGTGTAATTGATTTGCTGACAGATGAAATCATTTCGGTGGGAGATTATGTATTGACAGGTGGCGAATTGCCAGCACTGGTACTTACTGACGCTATATGTCGAATGTTACCGAATGTTCTTTCATCTGACGAATGTTTTACAGACGAAAGTCATTATAATGGTCTTTTGGAATATCCGCAATATACGAAACCTGCTGTATGGCGTGATAAAGAAGTCCCTGAAGTATTGCTGTCGGGTCATCATGAAAATGTGGAAAAATGGCGGAAATATCAGTCCCTTACCAAAACCGCCACCTTACGCCCTGATATGTTTGCGTGCTACGAACTTTCCAAAGACGAAGAAAAACTTTTGTTAAAGGGCGTTGCCCTTTAAAATCCTATGAGGGGCTTTGCCCCTCAACCCCACAAACTTTTTGAAAAAAGTTTGACAAAAACTTTAAGTTGTCATAGCCGACACTTCAATGAACATTCCGAACACTTTTTTGTCATTCCGAACGCAGTGAGGAATCTTATAAAAAGATTTTTCGTCGCTTTCGCTCCTCGAAATGACAGGAAGTGTTATTCTAAACATTCTTTTATGTCATTCTGAACACTCTTTCTTGTCATTCCGAACGCAGTGAGGAATCTTAGTAAAAGATTTTTTATCTCTGTTGCTCATCGGAATAACAAAGAGTGTTTATTTTTTTGTTTGTGCATTAGAGAAATATTTTCTCTGATTTAGTATACATTCAATTTTCAAACACCACAATATTCGTCCTAAAATTTCAATATTTTCTCTAAAAGTTCAAAATAAATATTCTTGAACTTTTTTGAAAAAATAATACTATAATAATGATTTTCTATATTTTTTATATTCTATTGATTTTAAAAAAGTAATTTGATATAATATATAAAACTTATTCAAGAGATGTTTCTTTCATCATAATTTAACAAAGAAACTATTGCTTGAGGGTTATTAAATAGTATAGCTGAATTTATCATCAGCTAAAATATTTTTTTCAAAGGAGAGGATTTATCATGAAAACAGGCAAAAAATTCCTTACGCTGATGTTAGCTTGTGCTATGGTGACAAGTACAGCTTATATGTCTTACAGCGTTATGGACAGTGCGACAGTTTCGGTATCAGCAGCGGAAAAACAGACTACATCTGATGGTTGGGAGTATGAAGTCAAAAGCGATGGTACAGCTACAATTACAGGTTATAGTAAGAAAAGTGGAGATTTAATTATCCCTAGCACTGTTGACGGCAAAACAGTTACCGAGATAAGTAGCTGGTCTTTTTATGGTCAAAAGGGTTACCAAAGTGTAACTATACCTGGCACTGTAAAAAAAATCGGTTCAATGTCATTTAATGGTTGTACAGGTTTACGCAGTATTGATATTCAAGACGGTGTTGAAACAATAAAAGATGAGGCTTTTAGAGGCTGTACAGCTCTTAAAAATGTGACTTTACCGAATAGTGTGAAAACATTAGAAGGTGCTGTTTTTTGGGAATGTTCCAGTTTGAATACAGTCAAATTAGGCAAAACTCTTACTGTAATTGGTAACCACACATTTGCAGATTGTAAAGCTCTTAAACTTGTAGAATTTGGCGAAAATATCAAAGAATTTGGAGATTCTATTTTTAGCGGTTGTACATCTCTTGAAACTATTATTTTACCACAAGATATAGAAAACATAGGTGACTACTGTTTCAACGAATGTTCTTCATTAAAAAATATCGTTATTCCAAATAAAGTAAAAGAAATAGGATATGCAGCATTTTTGAATTGTAAAAATCTTTCTGATGTTACCCTTTGTGAAAACCTTGAAACTATCGGTGATAGAAGTTTTGAAAGTTGCATTTCATTAACAAATGTTAAAATACCTGATAAAGTGACTTCTATAGGCTCTATGGCTTTTGGAGATTGTACTTCTTTAGAAAATATTCAACTTGGTAATTCTGTTGAAACTATAGGTAGCAGTGCATTTCGTTATAGCAAAGTAAAAACCATTATTTTGCCTGCCAGTCTGAAAAAATTAGGTGGAGGAATTTTTGATAACTGTAAAGATTTACAAACAGTTGTATTCCGAAAAGATGAAAATACTGATTTCACAAGTATTCCATCAAGTATGTTTAGTGGTTGTACAAATCTTACAGATGTAAATATCTTAGCAACTGTTACAACGATTGAAGAGTATGCATTTTATGATTGTACCTCTTTGGAAAGTATTGTTATCCCCGAAAGTGTTACAACGATTAAATCAAATGCTTTTTGTAATTGTAAGTCTTTGAAAAAGATTGTTATTCCTGAAAGTGTTACAGAAATTAGTGGTAGTGCCTTTACTGGTCATAGCGATGACCTCACTATTTACGGTTACACAGGCACAAGAGCAGAAAGCTATGCAAATGAAAAGGGCATTAAATTTGTAGCTTTAGACGGACATACTCACGAAAATGAAACACATATTATAGAGGCTACCTGTGAAGATGGCGGAATGAAGATTACAAGATGTAAGATTTGCGGTCATTTTGAAAAAGCTGAATACATAGCTCCTAAAGGACACAAAAGCCTTACTGTTACAAAAGAGGCTACCTGTACAGAAAACGGAGAAAAAACGGGTACTTGTTCAATTTGCGGTAAAACTGTTACAGAAATTATTCCTGCATTAGGTCATAGCTGGAGTGAGTGGACTGTAGACCCTGATAACGCTAATCAAGAAGTAAGAACTTGTGCAAACTGTGGCGAAAAAGAATACAGAGATATTGATACACCAGAACCGATTACAGAACCGATTACAGAATCTATCACAGGTACAGAACCAATTACAGAATCTATCACAGGTACAGAACCGATTACAGAATCTATCACAGGTACAGAACCAATTACAGAACCTATCACAGTACCTACAAATCCTACGCCAACCCCTAATCCCACACCGTCCCCCACACCAACATCTACACCTCAGCCTAACGGCAAAGTTGTAAATACAGGTGCAGAAATGCCGTTGATTGCTGTACTGACATTGGTAGCGTCCTCGTTATCTATTTCACTGCTGAAAAAACGCAGAAAAAATGATAGTGAATAATATATAAATAACTTTCTTCAATAATATATTGGATTTTTCTAAAAAGTCCTCCCTCAAGTTCATACTAAGGGAGGACTTTCATTTTGTATAATTACTGGTTATTTCAAAAAACAACAGTGATAAAAAAACTCTCCATAAGATTCCTCACTTCGTTCGGAATGACACGAAAGAGCATTCGAAATTTCCCACTAAGTCTTAGCGGTGACAATAAAAAGTTATTTGTCACTTTTTCAAAAAAGTGGACAGGATTGTTAAGGGTGCAACCCTTAACCTTATTGTAAATATTTTGTAAAGTTGTTGAATTTTCGAAAAGATTAGGGTATAATAATCTCAAATTATTCATACGGAGGTTTTTATCATGGAAATTAACAAAGATACTTTAATTGGTGATATCCTCAAGCAGGCACCCGCAGTAGCTCCTATTCTGATGTCTATGGGTATGCACTGCTTAGGCTGTCCTGCTTCCAGAGGCGAAAGCATTGGTGACGCTTGTAAAGCACACGGTGTTGATGTCAACGACATTCTTTCCAAAATCAGTGCGGTAACTAAGAAATAATCTTGCTTGGTTGTATCGTGAGAGAATTTTCGGTGATTAGTACTTTCGTGGTGCTAATCACTGTTTTTTTAAGGAGATATGGATTTTTATGCGGGAAAGTACTTTGAAACTGGATAACCGTCTGCAACTGTGCGGAAATTTTGTCAGGGAAAACAGTATACTTGCCGATGTCGGTACAGACCATGCGTATCTGCCAGTGTGGTTGTGTCAAAACAGGCGTATTACTAAAGCGATTGCAGTAGATATCAATGAATTACCGCTTGCCAGCGGTAAAAAGACAGTCGCCAGATACGGTCTTGAAAATTGCATTGAAACACGCCTGTCTGATGGACTTTCTGCGATAAAGGAAAATGAAGTTGATGATATTGTCATAGCAGGTATGGGCGGAGAACTCATCGCTGAAATTATCCAGAAAGCACAATGGCTCAAAAATCCTGAATATCATCTTATTTTACAGCCGATGACCAAAGCAGAATTGTTGCGGGATTATCTTTATCACAACGGTTTTTCTATACAGGAAGAACAATGCACCTGTGCAGATAAAAAATTATATACCGTTATGAGTGTGTATTATACAGCATTTCTCCCTGAACTTACCGAAATTCAGAAGTATTGTGGGGCAATCCATCCGAAACAATCTGCATATAACTATGAATATCTTATCAAAACGGGAAAAGCTCTTTTAAAAAAAGGAATGGGAATGTTGTCCGCTGACCCCGACAGCACAGAGGGAAAACAACAAATTCGTTTTTCAAAACTGATTTCTGATTATGCTGAAAAAGGAGAGATTTTATGACGACTATAAAAGATATCTATGATTTTATTGACAGCTTTGCTCCGTTTGATACCGCACTGGATTTTGACAATGTAGGAATTTTAGTTGGAGATAAAAATGCTACTGTCAAGAAAGCATTACTTTCGCTCGATGTGACAGAAGAAGTCATTGAAGAAGCTGACCATATTAAAGCACAACTGATTATCACTCATCACCCCGTGATTTTTCGTGCAATAAAATCATTGGACAGTCATTCTTTGCCTTATATATTGGCAAACAAAAATCTGAATGTCATTTCAGCACACACTAATCTTGACTTGTCACCTGAGGGTGTTAATTTTCATCTGGCCAAAAGACTTGGTCTGGAAAATATCACCGTAACCAAAGACGGTATCGCTGTCGGCGATATTGAAAATCCTCGTTGCTGGGGTACTTTCACCTCCAGACACTTTGCGGAATTTGTCAAGGAACATCTTAACTGTAAAGGTGTTCGTTATACAGATATTCAGAACGATATCAAAAAAGTAGCTGTCGGCGGTGGTGCTTGCGGAGAATATATCTATCTTGCTAAGGAACTCGGTGCGGACGCTTTCGTTACAGGGGAAATCAAACATAACTTCATTGTAGAATCTCATGCGTTGCAACTGACTGTCGTTGACGCAGGACATTATAAAACTGAAGATGTTGTGATTAATCCGTTAAAGGAAAAACTGCAAAAAACCTTTGATGAGGTTACTTTTGTAAAGTCGCAGACTTTCACAGACTATATCGACTATATTTAAGGAGGATTTTTCATGAATAACAACAATAATTTTTTCAATAACTCTTCTTACAACAGTTACAGCAATCAGAATACCTATACACAAGGTATCAGTTTTTCCAGCTATATTGCCAAAACTTATTTATGGATGTTTTTAGGTCTTGGGATTACTTTCGGACTGTCTTTTTTCATGACTTTGAAATCCGCTTCTGTAATAGATTTTATCACCAATAACTTTGAATTGTATCTGGGTGGTGTGATTGCCAGTCTTATATTTGTGGTGATTATAGGATTTCTAGTCTATAAACTTCCCCCTTTGGCGGCCAAAATTATTTTTATTCTCTATTCTGCTGATATGGGAATAATTTTAACACCTACTTTACTTCTGTATGAATTTGGCAGCGTGATTGGTGTATTTGCCGCTACCGCAGGTATTTATCTTGTGCTTGCTCTTATCGGTCTGACTACCCAAAGAGATATGTCAAAATTAGGGTCAATTCTTGGAATAAGTCTTTTCGGTATTCTGATTTATTCTCTGATTTCCTACTTCTTTATCCGTACTCCCCTCAATAATCTGATTATCAACATAATTGTTATCGTGATTTTTATGGGATTTACCGTATTTGACAACTTTAAAATCAAAAAGGAATTTACCAGATTGCAATATGCTGATTCACGACTTCTGGAGAAAGCTAGTATTCTGAGTGCTTTATCACTCTATATGGATTATATCAACCTCTTTATCCGTATTCTGGCAATATTCGGCAAAAGAAGAGATTAATGTAATGCGTAATTAAAGATTCCTCACTTTGTTCGGAATGACACGAAAGGGCGTTCGGAATGATAAGCTAAGTGTCGGCGGTGAAACTTGAAAGTTTTTGTCCACTTTTTTCAAAAAGTGGTGGGGGCAAGGGGCAAAGCCCCTTGTGGGATTTTTAAGGGCGAAGCCCTTAAACTCCCCAAAATCAAACAAAATTTGCATAAGCAAATTTTGATAATAAAAAGCGTTCTAATCAAACGGGCAAAATTCCTTTTCAGACCATAAAGGTCTGAAAGGGAATTTTGTTATTTGGGAAACAGGGGAACATCAAAATATCCTGATAAAATTTTGCAGTTGCTGATTTACAAAATGAAGAAAACTTGCTATACTGAAAAATCAAAGAGGAGTGAGATAGCGTGAAAAAAATTATGATAGCAGGAACGCATAGCGGTTGTGGAAAAACAACTGTCACTTGTGCATTATTGCAGATGTTGGTCAATAGAAATTTGTCAGTCCAGTCTTTCAAATGCGGTTGCGATTATATAGACCCTATTTTTCATAGTCGTATTATCGGTGTAAAAAGTCACAATCTGGATAATTTTTTTTGCGACAAAAAAACGATAAATCATATTCTTGCCGACAACAAATATGACTATGGGATTATTGAGGGAGTTATGGGTTTTTATGATGGTGTTGGCGAAAGTTTTTCGTCTTTTATCCTTGCCGTACAGACAGATACTCCTGTCATTCTGGTCATTGATTGCAAAGGTATGAGTAATTCTATTGGGGCAATCATGAAAGGTTTTCTGGAATTTCGGCGGTACAATCATATTGTCGGATTTATCTTTAACCGCTTACCTGAAAGTCTTGTCAGTCAGGCACAACAGCTCTGTCAGGAATTGCATACAGAATATTTTGGCTATCTGCCATACAACAAAGAAATTACTTTGCAAAGCCGTCATCTGGGACTTTCTACAGATTTGGATATAAACAGTCTGAAAAAGAAGATGAACATTCTTTCTTCCATCGCTGAAAAATATCTGGAAATTGATAAACTTCTGCAATATTGCCATAAAATGACTTTTTCCACTTTTTCTGACGATAAATTGTCTGTAAATAGAAAATTAAGAATTGCTGTCAGTGATGATGAAGCCTTTTGTTTTTTGTATCAGGACAATATAGACTTTCTGAAAAAATGCGGTTGTGAAATTATCAGATTTTCACCCCTGCACGACAGCAAATTACCCGAAAATATTGACGGTCTGATACTGACAGGTGGATATCCTGAACTGTATGCCGAACTACTTTCCAAAAATACTGCTATGCTGGATAGTATAAGGGAAAAAATTCTTGACGATAAAATTCCTACTATTGCCGAATGTGGAGGGTTCATGTATCTGCATGAATTTCTTCAATCTGACAAAGGAGAATATTATCCTATGGTGGGTATTATCAGTGGCAAATGTTTTCAGACAAAAAAACTGCAGAATTTTGGTTATGCAAAACTCTATGCCCAAAAGGACAACCTGTTGTGTAAAAAAGGCGACTATCTCAAAATCCATGAATTTCATTATTGGAACAGTACCAATATTGGCAATGATTTTCGTGCAGTGAAAGTCAGCAATCAGAAAGAATATACCTGCGTTCATGCTGATGATAATTTATACGCAGGCTATCCTCACCTGTATTTTTACGGCAACAAAGAAGCTATTCAAAATTTTCTGAAACGATGTGAGATTTATCAAAATGGAAAGAATACAACAAATTAAGTTACCTGACAGTTCAGCCATAAGAAAAGCTGAAGAAAAGTGGAAAACCATTGCCAAACCACTTTACAGTCTGGGATTATTGGAAACCTCTGTCAACAAAATAGCAGGAATTTTCGGCAATGAAAATTTCAGATTAAAAAAACGCATAGCAGTAATCCTATGTGCAGATAATGGTGTTGTGGAAGAAAATATCTCACAAAGCGACAGTACCGTAACAAGTGCTGTTGCCAAAGCTATCAGTCTGGGAAATTCCAACATCAATCTTCTGGCAAGAACTTTTGATTGTGATGTTCTGGGAGTAGATATCGGCATGAAAGATACCCTTGATATTCCTGATTTACTCAACCGAAAAATTGCCAATGGTACAAAAAATATTGCTAAAGGCAGTGCAATGAATATTGAACAAGCAAAACAATCTATTGTGACTGGTATTGATTTAGTCAGAGATTTGAAACAACAAGGTTATCAGATTATCGTTACAGGAGAAATGGGTATAGGTAACACCACAACCTCATCAGCAATAGCGTCTGTTATGCTGGATTTACCGCCAAAAGCTGTTACGGGCAGAGGAGCAGGATTGGATAATCACCGCTTACAACACAAAATCCATGTGATTGAACAAGCGATTACCATCAATCAACCTGATAAAAACAATCCTCTGAATATTCTTTCCAAACTGGGTGGTTACGATATTGGCGGTATAACAGGATTGTTTCTGGGCGGTGCAATTTATCATATTCCCATTGTCATTGACGGCTTTATCTCTTCGGTATCGGCTATGCTTGCAGTAATGTTCAATGAGAATGTTAAAGATTATCTATTGTGTTCTCATGTTTCCAATGAAACGGCAGGAAGGAAAATACTGGATTATCTTCATCTGAAACCACTGATTACAGCAGAATTATGTCTTGGTGAGGGTACAGGAGGAGTTATGTTATTACCATTACTTGACGGAGCAATGGCAATATACAATTCGTCACACAGTTTTGATAGTTTGAATATGGGAAGGTATGTAGATTATGTTGGTACTGATAACAGGAGGAAGTAAGAACGGTAAATCCGCTATTGCCGAAAAAATCATAGCTCAATATGATTTGCCACGATTTTATATTGCCACTATGGAACCGTATTCCATAGAAGCCTCTGCTATCATTGAACGCCACCAAAAAATGAGAGCGGAAAAACACTTTACCACGATTGAACAATATACCGATATCCACCAAATCCATATTCCTAGAAACAGTGCGATTTTGCTGGAATGTATAGGAAATTTGTGTGCCAATGAGATGTTTTCAAAAAGGATTGAAAATCCCATAGACAAAATTCTTTGTGGGATAGAACATCTCCGACAAAATTCCGAAATTGCGGTTATTGTGACAAGTCAGGTGGGTGATGATGGCATTTCTTATCCTATAGAAACTATGCAGTATATAAAAAATATAGGGATTATCAATCGTAAGATTGCCGAAATTTCTGATGTTGTGATAGAAGCAGTTTACGGTATTCCTATTTTTCTGAAAGGAAGTCTACCGTTATGATAAAATCTTTATTTTCAGCATTTCTGATGTATTCCAGAATACCCATGCCTAAAACAGAATGGAATGAACACAACCGAAAATATGTATTATGTTTTTTTCCATTAATAGGTGCGGTTATTGGTATGATTTTTATAACATGGTTCTGGATATGCCAGAAACTTTCTATCGGCAATACACTGTTTTCGGCTATAGGAGTGTGTATACCTGTATGGATTACAGGTGGTATTCATATAGATGGTTTTTGCGATGTACAGGACGCAAAAGCGTGTATGGGTAGCCGTGAGCAATGTCTTGAAGTGATGAAAGATTCCAGAGTAGGAGCATTTGCGGTAATTTATCTGGGGTTATATTTTTTGTTACAATTCGGAATTTTCAGCGAAATACATACTTACCGTATTGCAGGCATTTGTGCATTAGGATTTATGCTTTCAAGAGCAGAAAGCGGACTTTGTGCTACGATACTACCCTATGCCAATCTCAAAAGTTCAGTAGACAATTTCCGAAACAGTAAAAAAGTGATTGTCATAACAGAAATCATCTACATAGCTATTATTTCCACAATGATGATAATTCTTGATATCCTTAACGGAATATCTGTCATTCTGGGAAGTGTATTATGGATAATTTACTATAAAAATTTTGCCTGTAAAAAGTTTGGCGGTGTTACGGGAGATTTGGCAGGCTATTTTTTACAGATTTGCGAATTGATAATTTGTTTTTGTGCTGTTGTATCTGATTTACTTTTTTATTGATTAAGAGATAAATTTTCACTTAAACTGTTGAAAATCAAATAGTTATTGTCAAAATTTGCGTAAGCAAATTTTGTTTTGAATTTTTATCCATTAAAGGGCTTCGCCCTTTAAAATCCCACAAGGGGCTTTGCCCCTTGACCCCACGAACTTTTTGAAAAAAGTTCGACGACAAAAACTTTCAAGGCTCACTTCGTTTGGAATGTTATCAAACATTTAGCTATGACAATTAAAAGTTTTTTGTCCACTTTTTTTCAAAAAAGTGGGCGAGATTGTCAAGGGTGCAATCCTTGACACAGGATTTTCAAGGGCGGTAGTCTTTTGGCAATATTTTATGAGTATTTTATTGCTGATTTTTTTTCAGGGCAATTTTTACTTCGGGTTTAAGATACATCTTTATGGCTTTGAGGGTTTTCTCATTAGGGGAAAATACTACCATAATTCTACCATATTTGTCGTCTAACACGGTAAAGCGGTATTGTTCACGGTCGCTTTCGTTATGTCCCAGATAGAATATTTTATGACACTTATTTTCATCAAGACGGTTATCTTTCCATTGTTCAAACCCTTCAATTTTGTTGATATCGGTGTCAATAATTTCTTTTCTTCGGCGTTGGTGCATAATCTTATCAATCTGCATACTATTGTTGGTGACAGTATATTCATATTCAATATTTCTTCCTGTGAATATATACCAACAAAGGTAGATGTCGAATACCGATAAAAACATACCTACCATAATAAAATAAAAATTGATTAAAATGCCGAACAAAATACCTAATCCGAATACGAAAAAAATACTTAGTATGGCTACTATTCTGATAAGAAAATCTTTGGCATTTTTTTCATGTACGACAATCTGTTCAATGTAAGAATCCATATATTTTTTTGCTCCTGTCTGTAAAATAAAGTACCGTTTTATTTTACCATCTTTATTGTTGTAAATCAAGAATCTTTAGTCAAGTCATCAGGATTTTTTCAGAATGTAAACGATTTGTAAAAATCCTTATCATGCTTGCAATCTTTTCGTTATCAAATTATAATAAAACTGTATGAAAATAAAACAAAGGAGATTATCAAAAAATCATGGAACGCAAAACAAAACATCGTGTTGCCAGTGTGGTATTGACAGTACTGCTTGCAATGACAACATTTGTTTCGGGCGGATATGCCTATGAGGATTTGTCCGAAACGCCAACAGTTCAGGCGACTGAGCAAAGTACAACAGCTGAACAACCTACAGAAGCATTTTCCGACAGCGGTACAGAACCTGTTGTGGTTGTTACAGAAACCACAACTGATACACCGACTGAACCTGCTACTGTTGTCTTTGAAAAAAATGGAAAAAATCTTCCTGTTATTTCTATGGGTGTACAAGTTTCCGATGCAGTAACAGAACTGGGTGTGGGTGAAAGCTACAGATGTACTTTTAAGGGATATTCTTCCACACAGAAATATTTATGGACATCGTCCAATAAAAGCATTGTCACAGTTGATACAAGTGGTGTGATTACTGCTTTACATACAGGTTCAGCAAGTATTGTCTGCCGTGCTGAAAACGGAGACTCTTATATCTGTAAACTTAAAGTGCTAGAAGCTCCCAGAAGTATTTCTCTCAATGCGGACTATCTGAAAATAGGTGTCGGAGAAGAATTTCAATTTTCGGCTTATCTGAATAAAGGTTCAGGTGCTTACAAAAAATTTTTCTGTTCATCGAGTTCATTAGGAATGCCTGTTAATTCTTCCAGCGGTCTTGCTAAAGCTCTCAAGTCAGGACGATATACGGTTGCCTTTTTCACCTATAATAATGTCAAAGCAAAATGTTCTATTGTTGTTCGGGAAGCACCGCAATCCGTTTCCTTCTATACGGATAACCTTACCCTTGACCCTAACAAAACGGTAACATTAAACCCTGTCTTTTCATCAGGAAGTTATTCCTCAAAATTAACGGTTTCTTCCACTGATGATACCGTTGCCGAAACCTATATCAGCACAGATAATAAAGTTATTATCAAAGCGAAAAATCAAGGTTCGGCTACTATCACGCTGACTACCCATAACGGCAAAACGGCTCAATGTAAAGTTACCGTAAAAGAAGCCGTGACCGAATTGTCTGTATCTGCCACATCAAATTCTATTCTCAAAAATAACCATGCCTACATAAAAACAACGGTTACTCCGTCAGATACACCTCTTTCTTATTCCACTTCTGACAGTTCTGTTGCTACCGTTGACGAATACGGCATTGTTACAGGAAAAGGCGGTGGCAGTGCTACTATTTTTGTCCGTGCAGGAAATGTGGTCAAAACAGTTCCTATAAATGTATCTTACTCTTCCTCAGATACCGTCATGCCTTATTCCAAATATACGCTCCAAAACGGAAAGACACTCTATCTTAAATCACTTGGTTCAACCTTTACTTCTTCTGATAATTCCGTTGCCACCGTTACTTCCAAAGGCTTTGTGACCGCACATAAGCGTGGTGTTGCGATTATTACCGCCGATTACTACGGCTCAAAAAAGACCTGTGCCGTGATTGTTGATGGTGCTGCACCAATAAGATTTTGCTATTCTTCACCGAATTTTGCCTCCAGAAATCAAAAAGTCACCCTCATCGCCATTACAGATACTTCCCGTACCGCTGTGCAGTTTAAAGTCAATGTAGGTGGTGTCATTCATACCGTAGACGCTACCGAAAAATCCCTTTCTTCATCAGGCAACCGCTATATCTGGAAAGGCTATGATACTTTCTCCTCATCAGGAGAATATCCCGTTACGGCTTATTCCGTTTATCAGAATAGTGGCAAATATGTTACCTGTGATGACGCTCAGACAACTGTATTGGTATCAGATGTTACTTCTGCATCTGAAGTTTCCAAAGTAAGACGGCGTGGCAGTGAAGAAATGCTCGCTATCAATGCGACTTTTGAAGGCTATTCCGACCAGGTGTATGATGACCCGCTTGTCTATGATACGCCTACTGTCGGTTACGGTCATGTGGTATATTCAGGAGAAGAATTTTATAATGATATGTCCAAAGAAGAAGCATTTGCTTTTATGGTCAATGATATCAATAACAGTATCTATACATCATCTGTCAATAATTTTATGGAACGCAATGGTATTAGATTCAATCAGCAACAGTTTGACGCTCTTATTTTGTTTGTCTACAATCTTGGTCCTGGTCATTTGACCAGTGGTGATGTCAGTAACGCTTTGCTGGATTGCTGGCACAACGGAGAAAGAAATCTTAATTATGTAAATCAATCTGTATTGCAACGCCGATGGTTACAATTACACCATGCAGGCGGTAACTGTATCTGGGGATTACTTTACAGACGCATTGATGAAGTGGAAATGTTCTGTTACGGTGATTATAAACAGGACGGACGCAACAATAAATATGGTATGTCGTATCCTTCGTGTATCTATTAAAGGGCTTCGCCCTTTAAAATCCTACAAGGGGCTTTGCCCCTTGACCCCACGAACTTTTTGAAAAAAGTTCGACAAAAACTTTTAATTGTCATAGCTGAACGGAAGGTAAATATTCCAAGCGAAGTGAGCCATAAAAGTTTTTTGTCCACTTTTTTTCAAAAAAGTGGGCGGGATTTTTAAGGGCGGCAGCCCTTAAACAGGGGTTCGGGGACAGCGTCCCCGACAGAGAAAGGAAAGTGAATTTATGGAAAATGAAAGAACGGAAACTCAGCAAACAGAAGAAGATAGCCCGTCGTCAAAGGGTTTTTGGAGCAACATAAAATCTTTTCTGAAGATTATGCCACTGGATTACCTTTTTGCCGCATTGGTTACGGGATTTTGTCTAAGCAGTTTCTGTACAGTACTGACAAATTCCCCAAAAATTTCCTATATGGAATTGTCCTTTGTTTCGTCTGTCAATATGGAACTGGTTATCGTAACGACATTGATTATTTTTATGGCTCTGGTTTTCTTTGCGTTGCTTATCAGAAGTAATCAGGTTATACCTATTGCTTTGTTGATGTCATGTATTCTGTTTGGTAGTTCGCTGGCTTACAAAGGAAGTCATTTGTATGAGGAAAGCAGTAAAAATATCTTTATGAATATCGCTATAGGGTTTATCCTGTTTTTTGTTGTAACATGGATTGCTAAAGATAACAAACTGGATTTGATAGATATCCGTTTTCCTAAGTATACGGAGTGGATTGTGGCAGGTGTGTTGCTTGTCATCTTTACTGTGTGGGTTTCTGTAGCGTCTGTAGCAAGGTATACGGGGTATATGAGCCATAATTTCGATTTCGGTATCTTTGCACAGATGTTTGAAAATATGCGAACGACAGGATTGCCCAATACTACCGTTGAAAGAAATATCCTGATGTCACATTTTGGTGTGCATTTCAGTCCCGTATATTATTTGCTTTTACCATTTTATGCTATCTATCCTCACCCTGAAACATTGCTTGTCCTACAGGCACTGTTTGTCGGGGCAGGTATTATTCCTGTTGTGCTTATCGGAAAAAAACTCAATATGACACAAAGTGTTATTATTGCGTGTTGTGTTTTATATATCTTTTTTCCGACTTTATCCAACGGTTGTCTTTATGATTTTCACGAAAATAAGTTTCTGACAGTACTCATTATGTGGGCGGTTTACTTTATTGTCAGCGATAAATGGATAGGTACGGTAATTTTCTGTCTGTTGGTTATGGGTGTCAAAGAGGACGCACCGATATATGTTATGTCTATAGCATTGTATGTGTTGGTTGTGAGAAAAAAATATATTCTTGGCGGAACGCTTTTTGGTATGGCAGTTATCTATTTTGTCATCGCTACAAGTATCGTCAATTCTTTAGGTGACGGTATTATGACAAGCCGACTGGATAATTATATGCTTAATCCTGATGATGGTTTTACAGGTGTTATCCATACTTGTGTAGCAAATTTCGGTTACTTTATGTCACAGATATTTACTGCTGACAAAATTATGTTTATGGTATGGATGTTGTTGCCCGTAGGATTTGCACCGTTTTTCAGTGAGAAAAAATCTATGCTGTTATTACTCATTCCTATGTTGGTAGTGGATTTGATGTCTAACTGGCAGTATCAGTATGATGTGAAATTTCAGTATACTTTTGGTGTGGCAGGACTTATCGTATTTATGACGATGATGGTTTTATCGCAAAGCGATAATAAAATGAAAAATACACTGTTGATTTATAGTACTTCCATGAGTATTATCATGTGTTTTTCCTTGTTTTTCCCAAGAGCGTCCTCTTATATAGAATCCAGCAGAAACGCTCAAATGACAACTGCACAATATAACAGTCTGATTGCCACTATCCCCAATGACGCAAGTGTGACGGCAAACGGCAATTACATTCCCCATATGTATAATTTTCCGAATTTGTATCAATATCCTGATATGTACGGTAACGGCAATCCAAAAACAGAATATGTGCTTGTCAATATAGGCGATGTGCAGAAAAACAGTGACGGATTGGCAGACTTTATGGGTAATGATTATGAATTTGTCGAACAAAAAAGTTCAATGGCACTGTATAAAATGAAATCACATTAATGACAGATGGCAGATAGTTATGTAGCTATCTGCCGTTTGTTATTAAGAAAACGCCTTTCCGATAGTTTCTACAGCATTTTGTGTAATGACAGTTGTAGCGTGTTCTTTAATGTGGGCAATTTTTACGCTGTTGGCATAATTTGTACAGGCATATTCGCACAGCAGATGAACACTGAATTTTTCTATACCCGATACAGATTCGATAAGCAGACAGTAATTTCCTTTGTAAAGAAGAAGAGAACTCTTATAATGTCGGCAATGACAACGACAGAGTTTTTCTGTAGCATTTATCATGTCGTCAGTGCTGTCAAAAACAAAAATTCTTTCAAAGGACTTTTTGATGATACGGAATTTCTTGCCACTGAGAAAATTCGGCTGTTTCAGTGTGATAAGAATAAAACAACCACCATCATAGGGCATAGTATCTACCATAATTCTGGCATAGGCATTGGTTATCAGACCTGTTTTTATTTTGGCAATCTCGATGAGTGTTTTAATCACAGAAATGTTTTTTCTTTCCTGCAATGTGGTATATTCAATAGAAAGTCGTTGCATATCGTCATCACATAAATCTATCAATACTTTATTCTTGTCAATCAGTTCGATATTCATAATGTAATACCTTTCGGAAAAAATTTTATGTTATACTTTTATAATATTAACTGTACGACCTGTGTGCAATAGGAAATTGACGGCTGGCAATCATTTTCAGGAATTATCGTCTGATATTTGGTAATCTGTAAATTTTTACAGATAAATTCCGCAAAAAGACTTGAAATTACGATAATTTTTTTGTAAAGTATTGTTATAGGATTGCTGGCAGTTCTGTAAATACAAAATAATGGAGGAATGACAAAATGCCAAAATGGTTAAAAGACACTGTATTTTATGAGATATATCCGCAGTCATTTTATGACAGTAACGGTGACGGTATAGGGGATATTGAGGGAATTATTCAAAAACTGGATTATGTGAAAAGTGTGGGTTGTAATGCTATCTGGTTGAACCCGTGTTACGATTCACCTTTTATGGACGCTGGGTACGATGTTCGCAACTATAAAAAAGTTGCCGAAAGATACGGTACAAATGAAGATTTGGAAAGACTGTTCAAAGTTGCTCACGAAAAGGGAATGAAAATTCTGCTTGATTTAGTTCCGGGACATACTTCTGATACACACGAATGGTTCATTAAAAGTAAAGACCCCGTTCCTAACGAATATTCCAACCGCTATATCTGGACAAAATCCGCTTGGGACGCACCTCCTCAGTATCGTATGCTTGTAGGTATTACTGACCGTGACGGTAACTATATGGTCAATTATTTCAGTTCACAGCCTGCTCTAAATTACGGTTTCCATGAAATCACTCACCCTGAATGGCAACTTCCCTGTGACCACCCCGATTGTCTGGCAACAGTAGAAGCTCTCAAAGATATTATGCGTTTTTGGTTGGATAAGGGTTGTGATGGTTTCCGAGTAGATATGGCAGATTCTCTTGTCAAGAATGACGATGAAAAAGTAGCTACCGCAAGAATATGGAAAGATATCCGCAAAATGATGGATAAAGACTATCCTGAAGCGGTATTGGTTTCGGAATGGTGTCACCCTGTCCGTTCATTGTACAAGGCAGGATTCCATATGGATTTCTACCTTGACCATCGTGGCAACGGTTACAGCACACTTTTCCGCTATCTTGTGGACGGTGAGGACAGAAGTTTCTTTAGTAAGAATGGTAAAGGTGATGTTACTGTCTTTACTGATGAATATGTACCTAACCTCAAAGCAACTAAAGATTATGGCTATATCAGTATGTTTACCAGTAACCATGATATTCCCCGTATGACCAACAATCTTGATGAAACCGCTCGTAAACTGGCTTTCTGTACTATCTTTACCATGCCCGGTGTACCGTTCCTGTACTATGGCGATGAAATCGGTATGCGTTATCAGAAAAACCTGACCAGTAAAGAGGGAGGATTTACCCGTACAGGTTCAAGAACACCTATGCAATGGACTGACGGTAAAAATTTAGGATTTTCTGTTGCTGACGAGGATAAACTTTATTTACCTGTGGATAAATCCGAAAATGCCCCCACCGTCGAAAATCAACAAAATAAGGCGGATTCCATTTTCAATGTTGTCAAGGATATTATCAGAATACGCCGTGAAAATAATACGGATTTGGGTTCAGACGGCGATTTTGAGGTTATCTATGCCGAAAGAAATCAATATCCGTTTGTCTATAAAAGAGGTAATTTCATCATTGGTGTAAATCCCAGCGGAGAAAACCAGAGTATCCATTTTGATATAAACATCAAGGAAATTACTTATCAGATAGGTAACTTTAAACTGGAAAATCATAAACTGACTCTTTCTCCGCAAAGTTTTGTGCTGATGAAAATATAAATTTTTGCTACCTGTACGGTTGAAATGATTTTCTCATCGTATAGCTGTGACAATTAAAAGTTTTGTCCACTTTTTCAAAAGTGGTGGGGTCAAGGGGCAAAGCCCCTTGTGGGATTTTTAAGATGAAAATCAGAAAAGCAATCCTTCTGATAATGTGCAGGAAAAACCTGAAAATTTTAATCCCTATGACGGTATGTTGGAAAGGTTACAAAGAAACCGTAATGACCATGTGCAAGAAACACAATCTTATGCTGATGAAACAGTGAGTATCGCTGAAAAATTAACACCGATTTTACAGCTTGGTGCGATTGTGGTAGTATGGTTTTTCACCTTACAGTTTTTTCCGTTCGGAATGGAAGATTCAGGCGGAATTGTTTTTGCAGGAATTGTTGTGAGCATAGCAACAACAGTAGTTATTGTACTGTACTTTGGAAAATGGCTTATCAATCAGGAAAGAATGGTTATTTATTTGTTGACTATATTGATGGTGGTTTCTTTAACAGGACAATTCATTGCTTTTTTTGGGCATCTCTAAAAACCTCTATACAAATCAATGAAATTATAGTAAAATAAAGGTATGAAAACAAGGCAGAGAAGTCTCTTTGATGAAGAGAATAGGAT
>CACWNY010000040.1 GCA_902762375.1 uncultured Ruminococcus sp.
TTGTCGTGTTACTGTCAGAAATGCTCCCACTTCACTTCAATTTAACAAAACAAGTGTCACTCTCAAGCAAGGAGAAACTTTCTATCTGGAAAGTCAGTTTAATCCGGGAGAATATGCAAGAACGGTCATCTATAATTCTCCGAATAAAGCTGTTGCTACTATCAGCGGAAGCGGTGTCATTATGGCAAAGAGCAAAGGTACAGTTAAAATCACAGGTAAAATCTACAACGGAAAAACACAAACTTGTACAGTAACCGTAAAATAATTATTATTGTTTTTAACACTGATTTTTTTATAAACTACCGGTATTACCTCTATTTCATGGACAAGCGAGGATAATAGTATTGCAACAGTCAGTAATGGTATTGTTACCGGGAAGAAAAACGGAATGGTAACGATTACAGCGTCTACTTCCGATGGAAGATGTATTGATAAATGCAATGTTGTTGTCAAGTCAGATATTATATTGAGTGATATCAACGATGATGGAGAAATTACAATATCGGATGCTTTGATAATTTCCAGATATGATGTCGGTCTTATTGACAGCTTCTGATAAAATTTAGTTTTTACTTGTATCATTTCAAATGCAGTGAGAAAATTCTCTTGAGTATTTTACCGCATCTAGACTGCGTTCAGAATGGCAATCCATGTTATTCTGAACGCAGTAAGAAATTTTTTAAAACTTTTTTTCAAAATAATTTAGTGATAGGAGATGTTGTAGTTTGAAAAAGTCAGGATATGCGTTATCGCAAAAATTATTGTCGTGGTTAGTATCTGTTATGTTGTCGGTAGGTGTATTTTCTGTTATATGTGTCAGTAACACATTATCGGTGGAAGCATTGGCATTTTCTCCAAGATTAACAGAACCTGCAAAAGATGACCCTTATTATACCACATTGAATCCATACTATCAGTCGGGATATGGTATGCCGAACTGTACTTGTTATGCTTACGGTCGTGCTTATGAACTTCTGAAGTCAGAACCTAAACTGGCACATTACAGTGCAGGTTACTGGTGGTGGTATAATAAGGAAAATTCCATTTATCCTTACGGACAGACCCCAAAGCCCGGAGCTGTTGCTTGTTGGGATAAATATGACAAAAGTTCGGGTCATGTTGCTGTAGTGGAAGTGATTACAGGAGACTATGTTACCTTGTCGGAGTCAAGTTATAAAAAATCGTATTTTAATCTGGGGTATATGAAATCAGATTCCTCAAACTACTGTACTTCAATGAGATTTTTAGGTTACATATATATCAATGAATTTTCGGTTGAAAACAATCCTGAAGGAACTTTTGACAGTATTTCATCTGACTTTCCTGAGACAATCCATCTTTCAGGCTGGGCATTTGACAGAGATAATATAAGTACTACACTTGATATTGATGTCTATGTGGGAGGAGATAAAAATTCTTCTTCCGGTAAACGATATACGATTAAAGCAAATCAATTAAACCGGTACAAATCATATCAGTATTATCCTCCTGTAGGAGATTATCATGGTTATGATGCGGATATCAAAATAGGAAAATCGGGTACACAGAAAGTATATATCTATGCACGCAATATCGGCAGCAGACATGATACTTTTTTAGGAATGAAAACTGTAGATGTGCGTTCTGTACCGCCTCACGAGGATATGGGAAAGGAATTTCTGGCAAATATTGTCAGTTATGAAACTTCCCGTTATGTTACCGCCGATGACGATGGTAACATTGTACAGAATTACCGTAACAGTTCAGAAAATCAGCTGTGGCATTTTGTCAGAAATTCGGATTTAAGTTATCAGATTACGAATTTTAAAACAGGTCTTTGTATAGATGTTTTTTCGGCGGGAAAATCTGACGGTACAAAACTTTGTCAGTATAAAAGTACATCGGGAAACAATCAGCAATGGTATATTACCAAAGAAAAAAGCTGGTATCTTTTACATCCAAAACACGCTGTAAATACAGCAGTAACTGTTCCCACATATTCTTCTGCTGATTATGAAAAAATTTTTATCAGTACAATTAATTATGCAGATACACAGAAATTCAGTATCAATAAGGTGGATTCAGTCAAAATATCCTATAATGCAAATGATGGCAGAGGTATCATTGAAAATCAGCTGAAACCATATGACAACTCTGTTATCATTACAAAAACAATTCCGATAAGGGAAGGATATCAGTTTTTAGGTTGGAGCAGCAATAGAAACGCAAAATCACCGCAGTATCTTTCGGGAGATGTATTTTCTGAGAATGAAGATATAAAACTGTATGCAGTCTGGAAAGATATTTCTGCCATATCTTTCAGCAGAAAAGATATTGTTTTAGGAGTCGGTCAGAAATTTACACTTAAGGCAGATATCACTCCGTCAGATTTTTCTCCCTCACTTGTATGGTACAGCAGTAACATAGATGTTGCTGTTGTGAGTTCATCGGGAATAGTTACGGCAAAAAGTATAGGAAAAACTGTTATTACTGTACAGATGGATAATGGAAAAAAGGCTGTCTGTAACATAGAAGTACAGACAGCTCCCACGAAAGTTTCTGTCAATAAAAGTACATTGATATTGGGAATACAGGAAACATTTGTTTTACAGACAACAGTAACAGGAGCAAAAACAGATGTTGTATATACATCCGGTAACAGTGATATTGCCACAGTAACTGCCGAAGGAAAAATCAAAGCAAAATCTGTAGGTACAACGATTATCACAGCACAGGTTTATAACGGAAAGACAGCCAAATGCCGTGTTACTGTAAAAAAAGCTCCCACAGGTATTTCCATCAGCCGTAAGAACAGTATTATGGGGTTAGGCGAAACATTCTACCTTGAGGGCAGTTTAGCCAATGACGAAGCATCAAGAGTTCTGACCTTTTCCTCAAACAAACCCGAAGTAGCAACCGTCACAGAAAGTGGAATTGTCACAGCAAAATCCATAGGAACGGCAATCGTCAGCATTACTACCTACAATGGTAAAAAAGCGACTTGTCGTGTTACTGTCAGAAATGCTCCCACTTCACTGCAATTTAACAAAACAAGTATAACCCTCAAGCAAGGAGAAACTTTTTATCTGGAAAGTCAGTTCAATACGGGAGAGTATGCACGGACAGTTATTTATAATTCACCTGATAAGTCAGTGGCAACAATAAGTGGCAGTGGAGTAATTATGGCTAAAAATATAGGTACAGTAGAAATTACAGGCAAAACTTACAACGGAAAAACACAAACTTGTACAGTAACCGTAAAATAATTGAGATATAAAATCAGCCGTTCTCAAGATTGCAGGAAAATTGAAACTCTTGCAATCTTGAGAATTTGTTAAAATTAAAATGAAAAAGGTAGTGAAAAAATGAAATATTTCCAAAAAATCATATCCGCATCGCTGGTGGCACTTATGCTGTATGGAATTTTTTTGACAAGTATGGTGAGTGTATCGGCGTATGGAACAGAAGTTTATGAAACAAAAACAGTTGAAAATGAAAAAGAAAGTATCCTTGAAAACAAAATCACTGTTATGGAACAGGTACAAGAAATCAGTACGGAAAATGCAGAGAGTATAGAAGTGCTGTCCGAAAGAGAAAAAATACCCGAAGATGAAATTCTAAGTATTTCTCTCAATAAAAAAAGTCTGATAGTGGGTGTTGATGAAACATTTACTTTTGTTTGTACGACTGATAAAGATAAAATTGTCGATGTTGCTTATACCTCAAATCAGCCAGAAGTAGTCGCTGTAGATAATAACGGCAATATGAAAGCTCTATCGACAGGAACGGCGGTAGTCACTGCACGGACTGTAAATGGTAAAGAAGCTGTCTGTCATATAACTGTAAAAAATGCACCGACAAGTATTTCTGTAAACCGAAAAAACAGTATTGTGGGATTAGGTGAAACATTTTATTTGGAGGGGATTTTATCGAATAATGAAGCGTCAAGGGTACTGACATTTTCATCAAATAATCCGGGTGTAGCAACCGTTAATGAAAGCGGAATTGTTACGGCGAAGTCCATAGGAACATCAGTTATCAGCATTACTACCTACAATGGACAGAAAACGACTTGTCGTGTAACGGTAAGAAAAGCTCCGACATCTATTGATTTCAATCATAAAGATGTTACACTGGCAAAAGGTGAAACGATTTATCTTGAAAGTCTGTTCAATACAGGAGAATATGCCCGAACAGTTACCTATAATTCACCAAACAAAGCTGTGGCAACTATCAGCGGAAGCGGTGTGATTATGGCGAAAAACACAGGTACAGTAAACATAACCGGTAAGACCTATAACGGCAAATCAGCCACTTGTAAGGTAACTGTCAAAAATGCTCCTGCAGGCATTCGTTTCAGTGACAGCAATATTACAGTTGAAAGAGGAAAGTCGTTTAATACATCTCTGATTTTCAATAAAAACGAGTTTTCAAATCAGATAAGATATCGTTCAGAAAATCCGTATATTGCTAAAATAGACAACGAAGGTATCATTACAGCAATTAACGGTGGTCAGACAAACATTATTGCCGAAACATTCAACGGAAAGCAGACAAAATGTACAGTTACCGTTGTGGAAATGCCAACAAAAATTACGGTGGAAGAAGATTATCTTACATTGGGTGTTGGTGAATTACATATTCTTAAAGTAAAATCAGATAAAAAAACAGCCATACTGAATGCAGGGTGTGATAAACCGTCTGTTGCCGATGTGATTATGGAAGAAAACAGCTGTAAAATCACCGCTAAAAGTAAAGGCACTGCTTTTGTAACAGTATCTTCGCCAAACGGTGTCAGTGCTAAATGTAAAATAGTGGTAAAGTCAGCTCCAACAAAGATTTCTCTCAATAAAACAGAACTTGTATTAGGAGTTGATGAAACTTTTCAGCTTGACGGTCATCTCGACCGCAGTGAAAGTGCTGCAATCACCTATTCATCAAATAATCCGTCTGTGGCAGATGTTGACGGCAAAAGCGGAATGATAACGGCTCATAAAACAGGAACGGTCAGTATTACGGCAAGTGTTTATAATGGGGTAAAAAGTGTCTGTAATGTTACAGTAAAGTCAGCACCTACACAGCTGTATCTGAACAAAACATCTCTTACGCTGAATGTTGGCGAAACTTTTGACCTTAACAGCAGTCTGAAAAACGGAGAAGGAGCTTATCATATTCTGTATTCATCGGATAATCCGTCTGTGGCAAGTGTAAAATCAGCAGGTGGACTGGTAACAGCCCTTAAAGAAGGAACGGCAACGATTACAGCAACCGCTTATAATGGGAAAAAAGTGAATTGTACCATTACAGTTGTAGACGGAGTACCGATTACCACAGTCGCAGGTTCTGTTATTAAGGATAAGCCGTTATGGGCAGGAAAAACTCTGGGAAGTTTTTATGCGGGAACCGTATTCAGAAAAATTTCGGCTGAGGGTAACTGGATTAAAATCAGATATAATGATGGTGTTGCCTATATTTACAACCGTGCAGTCAGCAATAAAGCCATTACACTGCTATTTCTGAAGCAACCTTAGGAGCATATGTTGATGACTGGCTTTTCCTGAACGGAACAAGTATAGACAGAATTTATTACTATGCAAGAGGTATGAGTTATATGTCTATGGCAGAGGGTTCGAGTATAGAGAATATGTGCGTTTATATTCTGCGGTATCGGACAGGAGCCTGTTATCAGCGTGCGGCAATTCTCTACTATATGCTGAACCGTGCAGGGTATGAAGTGAAATATGTAAAAGGAGTGGATTATTATACGGGTGGAAGTCCGCACAGATGGTGTATGATAAATACCGCAAACGGTTGGCGACATATTGACCCTACACCTGTTATTGGTCTGCCGAACTTCTACATGGTAACAGATTATGCAATAAGTCCTTATTTTGGTTGGGACAGAACAGTTTATCCTAAAGCTGTATGAGGTGAAGTATGGTTTTCAGTTCAACAGTGTTTTTGTTTATCTTTTTTCCTGTTACCTATCTTTTGTATCGGATGATATATAATCTGACTGTACGCAATATTATTCTTACTGTCACAAGTCTTGTATTTTACGCCTACGGTGAACCTTTTGCGGTTATACTGATGCTGGTTTCTATTGTGATGAACTATGGTTGCGGTCTAATGATGAACAGAAGAAAATGGAAAAAGCCTGTACTTATACTTTCCATTATTGTCAATGTTCTGTTACTTGTCGTATTCAAGTATCTGGGATTTCTGGTATCGCTGTTCAATCAAATATCAGGCTTGACACTGCCTGTACCTGAAATTGCTTTGCCGATAGGAATTTCCTTTTTCACCTTTCAGGTAATGTCGTATGTGATTGACGCATACAAAGACGAAAAACTGATTGAAAAAAACATTCTGCATATTTGCCTGTACATATCCTTTTTCCCACAGCTTATAGCCGGACCTATCATTAAATTTTCAGATGTGGCTGTACAGATAAAACAACGGACACATACCACAGAAAAAACTGTTTACGGAATACAGCGGTTTATCTGCGGACTTTCCAAAAAGCTGATAATTGCCAACAGTATGGCGACCCTTACAGATAATGTTTTTTCATTAAACACACAGGAAATGAATTTACCTTCTGCATGGGCAGGAGCATTGTGTTATGCCCTGCAGATTTTCTTTGATTTCAGCGGATACAGTGATATGGCAATAGGATTGGGAAAGATGTTCGGCTTTGATTTCAAGGAAAATTTCAATTATCCTTTTTCTGCATTCGGTATGACAGATTTCTGGCGGAAATGGAATATTTCCGTATCAACATGGTTCAAAGAATATGTCTACATTCCCCTGGGCGGAAACCGTAAAGGGAAATTACGGACAGGTATCAATAAATGTATCGTTTTTTTTCTGACAGGCTTGTGGCATGGAGCAAATCTGACTTTTATTCTTTGGGGAATGATACACGGATTTTTCTTGTTAATGGAAAATTATGGAATTATCCCTATTAAAAAAGCTCATAATATTGTTTTAAAAACAGCAGTACATCTTTATACTGTCCTGATTTTCGTGATAACCTTTGTCATTTTCAGAGCAGATACCGTTACGCAGGCGTGGGAGGTTATCCGCAATATGTTTGTCGGAAATCTGTTTGTCAGTGCTGATGTGGCAAAGAATGTTTACGGAATGATAACACCGTATTTTATTCTGACTTTCTTAGCAGGAATACTGTTCTCTACGCCGATTATTCCCATAATCAACCGTAAACTGACGGCTAAAAACAGTAATACAGCAGTGATTGTTTCCTGTACAGTGACAATGCTGTTATTTGTACTTTGTATTTTCAGTCTTGCCACAGCGGGATATAATCCGTTCATTTATTTTCGTTTTTGAAGCCAATGGAAAGGAGTAAAATCACAATGAAAATCATTCAAAGAATATATATTGCATTATTTGTCGTTTTGTGTTGTTTACCGCTTTCTTTATGGGCGTTTTTCAAAAATGATGTGCCGATAGGCAAAACAGCATTGACGGAATTTCCTGAATGGCTTGACGGAAACGGTATACCTGACAAAAACTTTTCGGATAAATTTGATACTTATTTTACGGAACATCTGATTTTCAGACCGCAGCTGGTATCCTGCGATAATTATTTCAAAGCACAACTGCTCAAAAGCGATACAGCTAATGTTATAAGCGGAAAAGACGGTTATCTTTTTTCTGTTGATACGCTGGATGATTATACAGGAAAGACTTTTTCTGAAAGAAAATGTCATAATATTGTTCAGACCCTAAAACTCATACAGGAAAAATCGGAACATACAGGAAACCGATTTGTGTTTACCGTTGTACCTAACAAAAACACGATTTATCCTCAATATATGCCCGACAGATATAAAAAAGGAAGGACAAGCAATCTTGAATTACTGGAAACGCTTTGTGAAAAATATGGGGTTCATTACTGTAATCTTAAAAGGGTATTGCAGTTTGTTGATAACGAACTGTATCTGAAACGAGATACTCACTGGAATAATTTAGGTGCAGTATACGGTGTAAATGCATTGTTGGAAAGTATTGGCAAAGAACATAAAGACTATAACGGACAATCCTACACTTATGAGAAAAAATGGCGTGGTGATTTAGATAAGCTTCTGTATCCTTGCGGAGGAATGTACGATAATCAATACTATTTTTCTCATAATTATGATGACCTGATTTTTCTTATGCCTATGCTTGGTAATGATAAAAATGCCGTTATGGAAGAACTGATGGGCGATGCAGAGAAAAATGATGCTATGATAAAAACACTCAACAATAAAGCTGACGGTAGTCTGCTGATGATAAGAGATTCTTTCGGTCGTGCGATGTTGCCTTATCTTACCGAAAATTATCGCCGTACCGAAATTACCCGTTCACAGCCGTTTGCTTTGCTGACGCTTACTGAAAATACAGATGTCATCTATGAGATTGTCGAAAGAAATCTTGGCAATATTGTTAAATCAGCTCCTGTTATGTCGGCAGAAGAATGTGAAATGCCGACAGTTACAGAAATTGTCACTGACACAACAAACCGTTTCTATGCGGACAAAACAGATTCGTATATCAAAATATACGGCATACTGAATGAAAAATACTTTGACACGGATAGTCAGATAAAAATTTGTCTGACATCCGAAAATTTTTCAAAGACATTCAATGCTTTTCCGATTTGCGAATATGAACTGATGAATACAGGAAATTCCGATTACGGTTATTCACTGATGATAAGTAATGATATTCCCAAAGGAATATACAGCATAACCGCCTTTGTCAGCAAAAACAACGGCGAATATATCAGTACAGACATTTTAGGAAAATTGACAAGATAAAAGGAGATTGTAAAAAAATGAAAAAAAGAATGTTTATTTTTATAGCAATGGTTGTTGTGAGTATGAGTTTGCTGACGGCTTGTGGTGAAGAAGAGAATACTCCTAAAACAGGAACAATAGAACTTTCTACACAAAATGTAACCGAAAAAGTTTCTGAAAAGTCTACGCAGAGAGCCACCGAAAAAACAACACAGAAATCTACGCAGAAAGCTACGGAAAAAACAACACAGAAATCCACGCAGAAAGCTACGGAAAAAACAACACAGAAGTCCACGCAGAAAACTACACAAAAACCTACACAACAGGAACAGTTCAATAATAATACTGTTCAGCAGACACAAAATGAACCGGCTACAAGTAGTTATGTACCCATTCAACCACAGACAGAAACACCGCAACAGATAATTATTCCGGATACTCCAAACATTCCTCAGGATAATCCTCCGATAACGGAAGTTCCGACAGAAGTACCGCAGACAGCAGCAGAATTTACTGAAAATGATGTATGTGTGGTGTATAAAAATACAACAGTAATGTTGGATAAATCGTTCAGCGAGATTAAAGCGTCACTGGGAACACCTGATGCTGCACAGGAAAATCCCAACTGTGGTTTGAGTGATAACGGTAAAGGTTTTGTCTATACATATGGAGCATTGACTATCAATACTTATATGAAGAACAATACGGAATATGTAGAAACCGTACAATGTATGAATGGCGGAGATATTGCTACAGGCAAAGGTATCAGACAGGGAAGCAGTGTTTCTGACATCAAAAATCAGTATGGTACACCAACAACAGAGGACGATTATGTGATACAGTATACGGCAGGCGGAAAAAATATGATGTTGTATATAGAAAACAGTAATGTTATCGGTATATTTTTAGGAAGATAATATTCATTCACCGATTTTCGGATTTTAATTTTTAGCATTCAATATAAAAAATTAAAAGTACTATACTCAGCAGCAATAAAAAATACGGACTGTGAACAAAAACATTTCTCATAGTCCGTAACAATATAATTTGAAGAAAGGTTGTGTAAAAATGACAATGTTCAAAAAATTAATGTCAGTTATACTTACAGCAACAATGGTACAAGGTATACTGATGACAGGCTTTGCCGTAACAACAACGGCATACGAAACAAAGGTACACGAAAGTACAGCACAGACACAGCAGCTCGACAGCAATGACAGTGTTTACGGAGATTTTCAGTACACAGTATCAGACGGTAAAGTAACCGTAACAAAATATACAGGCAGTGCAACCGCTGTAAGTATACCATCAAAAATAGAGGGCAAGCCTGTGACAAGTATTGGGAATATGGCATTTTATGGGTGTCGCAGTTTAACAAGTGTTACCATTCCAAATAATGTAATAAATATAGGCAGTTCAGGATTTTCTTTTTGTGATAATCTAAAAAATATTACAATAGGAAATAATGTAGCAAGTATAGCTTCAAATGCATTTGCTTACTGTCACAATTTATTAAATATAAATGTGAATACAAATAATCCTTACTATCGGTCGATAAGTAGAACTGTATTTAATAAAGACAAAACAACGCTAATTTGCTATCCTGCGGGAAAAAGTGAGACAGTTTACACAATTCCCAATAATGTGATAACTATAAGTGATCAGGCTTTCGCTGGAAACGACTATATAACTAATATAGTTTTTCCAAATAGCGTAAAAAATATAGGTGCATATACATTTGAAGATTGTTCTAAATTAACGACTGTTAGTCTTCCTAACAGTATAACTAATATGAAAAATGGCGTTTTTTATGGTTGTATAAATTTAAAAAATATTTCGCTTCCAAATAGTATTACTGAGATAAGAAGTAGGACATTTGATGGTTGTAGCAGTTTAGAGAATATTACCATTCCAAACAGTGTAACCATCATTGGAGAAATGGCGTTCGCAGGTTGTGAAAATTTAAGGAATATAGTAATTCCAAATAATGTGATAACTATTGGTTTTGGTGCATTTTCTTACTGTAATAGCTTAAAAAATGTAATCATTCCTCAAAATGTAAAGGATATAGGTATATCAGCTTTTGAGGAATCTGCTAATTTGTTAAGTATAGATGTGCATAAAGATAATGATTATTATAGTTCCACAGATGGAGTTTTATTTAATAAAAAGAGAACCAAAATTATTTGTTATCCTGAAGGAAAGACAAATAAAAATTATACCATACCAAACACCGTGACAGATATATGTGGGATTGCATTTTCGCACTGTAGCAGTTTAACGAATGTAGAGATACCCAACAGTGTGACAAGTATTGGAAGTGCTGCATTTAAGGATTGTAGAAGTTTAACAAGTGTAAAAATACCCAACAGTGTGACAAGTATTGATATTTTCGCATTCGGATATGATAATAATTACAGCCCAATAGACGGATTTACCATTAGAGGAACAAAAGGTTCAGCCGCTGAGAGTTATGCAAACGAAAATGGCTTTAAATTTGTAGATAGTTCAACAATAGAAGTAACAGGCGTAAGTTTAAATAAAACGGCTTTAACACTTGAAAAAGGCAAACAACAGACACTTACAGCCACTGTTACTCCAACAAACGCAACAGATAAAACAGTAACCTGGAAATCGAGTAATACAAGTGTTGCAACAATATCGAACGGAAAAGTAACAGCAAAATCTGTCGGTACGGCAACAATTACAGCGAAAACTTCTAACGGAAAAACGGCTGCTTGTAAAATAACAGTCGTTGAAGAACTGACAAGTATTTCGATTAACAAAAGCAGTCTTATAGTAGGCATAGGAGAAACTTTTAAATTCAGTTGTAAGACAAATACAGGAACATCAGCTAAAGTCACTTACACTTCAAGTAAAACATCTGTCGTAACAGTAGACAGC
>CACWNY010000041.1 GCA_902762375.1 uncultured Ruminococcus sp.
CTGACAAGCAATTCAAATGCTTGCTGGATTCTTCTTATCTTGATTTGATACTTGCTAATTGGATTTGTTCATAATTTGTTTACTCATTCAAAAACCCTGCAGCCTTGCGGCTGACGGGCAATTCATCCCTCCACCTAAGAGGTGGGGGACTTCTTGCCCATTTAGGTTAAATTGAAGATATGTAAAAATAAATCCCTGTATAAATGACAGACTTCTGTCATTTATACAAGGATTTTCTTTTACAGCTTTATGCCGAACTGTTCAATTTTGGGAAGTAAACCTATTCTGGGTTTGTCAGGGTCAGGAAGTTGCGGAAAGTCATAAGCAGGATAGTCATTTCCTTCTACAATAGCAGGGCCATTCGGTGTAAGGCACACATCCCACCCTACATATCTGAACTCAGGAATAACCATTGCCGCTTTTTTAACCATCTCTTTAACTTCGTTCATAAACGGTAATTGATATCCTACAAACTTAATTCCTGTCGAGGGGTGTCTGTCGTAATTGATTAATGCGGAAGTATGTCCCTGACCGATAATCTCTCCTTTGTCCAGGTCAAAATGACAAGCCAGACCGCCATTTTCCAGATTATCTACAAATCCACCGTTGTTACCCATTTTGAACACCGCATATAAAATATTTGCCTCTCCGTTATTGACAAGCGTTACAACTCTCAGACAGTTGAGTGATTTGGGATAAATCTTTGCCGCCTGTGGGTGCTGTTCGATGACTTCTTCAATAAGGCCAAAATTTTTTTCAGGTCGTTTGACATATTCCCATAGTTTTCTGGTTGTGGGATAATTGGCAATTTTGATTTTTTCTATTCCCTTGCCACTCTCTCCGATATAAGGCTTCGCAAAAAAGTATTGCTTTCCCTCAATAAACTGCTTGAAGCGTTCATAGTTAATTTTGGCAAGGTCAAGAATTTCTCTGCCCATAAATTCTGCAAACTTTTCGTCAAAAAGGTTCTTTTCATCAAATATGCGGGCATATTGCATATCGTTAAGCATGGTAACCAACTTTTTATTTTTCATTCTGGTCAGATAGGTTTTTCTTTCGGCTTTGTTCATATTGTAAAATTCAAAGATAATATAGTCGTTATAACCTGCACCGTACTTAATAGTACAACCTATCATATCGAAAAATAAACCTATTCTACTCTTCCCTGTTTTGTGGTGAATCATTTTGATTTTCTGAAACATCTTCTTCAATTTCGCTCCGTGAAGCACTCTTGCGACATATTTAACATTCATAATTGTTCTACTCCTTAACTGCTTTATTGTCGGATTTTTCCTGAACAAATTGACTTCTGTATGATTACAACCACAAAACCCCTGAATTTCCTTTTTGGAAAACTATAAACTCATAAAAAAGGCAAAGGTTTGTTTATTATAAAGCCTTTGCCCTGTTACTTACTGTATCGTCAGGCTAACTCTTTAAGACAGTCTTCTACTGCTCCCTTGAGTTTTGCCAGACCTTCCATTAATACCTCCCGTTCAATCACCAACGGAGGCATGATTTTGACTACGGAATCTTTTCTGCCTGCACATTCTACAATCAGTTTTCTGTTAAAGGCTTTTTCCGTAACTTTTTTACTCATTCCCTGCACAGGAATATCTGCAAATTCTATACCCCATATCATACCTATACCTCTGACCTTTAAACGGCTGTCAAGCGGTAAAATTTCGTTTTCGATATAGGTTCTGATAACTTCACCATTATCTTTTGCCTGCTGTTCAACATTTTCTTTCAGCATAAATTCAAGACCTGCTTTAGCTGCTACCATAGCAAGCTGATTGCCTCTGAATGTGCCGTTATGTTCGCCTGGAGTCCACTTGTCCAGTTCACCCTTGAAAATCGTCAGGGCAAATGGTAATCCGTAACCGCCTATCGACTTCGACATCACAAAAATATCAGGCTGTATTCCTGCTCTCTCAAAAGAAAAATAAGTCCCTGTTCTTGCACAACCTACCTGTATATCGTCAATAATCAGTAAAATATCATTATCATCACAAAATTTTCTGACTTTCTGCAAATATTCGTTTTCGAATACCCATATACCACCCTCTGCCTGTACTGTTTCGATAATCAAAGCACAAGGTTTTTCTACTGCGGAATGGTCGTCATCAAGTAAATCCTGCATATACTGTACGGTATCAAATTCAGGATAATTATACGGTGCGGGAATATGGATAACATCATGAAGTTTTACCCCTGCACCTTTTCTGGCAGTCTTGTCGGTAGTCAGCGACAATGCTCCCAATGTCATGCCGTGAAAACAACCCGTCAAAGCAAATACATTGCTTCTTCCCTTGACTTTTCTGGCAAGTTTCAAAGCTGCTTCCACTGCGTTTGTTCCTGTAGGACCCGGAAACATGATTTTATATCCCTGTAATCCTCTGGGCTGTAAAATCTTCTCTTCCATAAATTCAATAAATTCACGCTTCGGGGTGGTGTACATATCAAGAGAGTGCATAATACCGTCACTCATAATATAATCAATTAATTTGGGTTTGATATAATTATTGTTGTGTCCGTAATTGACTGCACCTGCTCCACAGAAAAAATCTATATATTCATTGCCGAGTTCGTCAAACAACTTCGACCCCTTCGCCTTAGAAAATACTGTGGGAAATCGGCGACAGTACGAACGAACTTCTGATTCATATGTTTCAAAAATCTGCGTATCCAATCTCTTTATAACCTCTCTTTTCACACTGTTTCAGTTATAACAGGCATAAGAACATACTATAATCTGAACAGAATGATTTTACCCCTAATCAGACAATTTGTCAAGCTATCATTCATAATATAAACGATTAATACAAAAATGGAACTTATAAATAAAATTTTCATTGCATATTTATACATAATCACGATTTTGTGTGGATATCAATTTGCTGATAGGGTATGGTGATATTGTTTTCCAGCAAAGTGTCCTGAATTAATTTTATCACGGAACGCCGTGTATCAGGTCTTTTCTGTGGCGGACAGAAAAATCGGATTTTGTAAGTGATAGCACTGTCTTCAAAATTCTGCGTTCCTTTAAACTGACAGTCCTCTACATTTTCCAGTTTTTTTGCCTGTTCGCACATCTCTCCAAGCACTTTGTAGACTTTTCGGGGGTCTTCTTCATAAGAAAGCGGTAAGTCAATATCAACAAGGTGTGTGAGTTTTCGTATCTGAGAAATATTTCTGTTGGATACCGACATCACAGAATTATCGTCAATATATTGAATTTTTGTCGTCCTGACATTGAACGATATCACTACACCATCTCTGCCATTATACTCTACTGCATCATCTATGCGGTAATAATTATCCAGCAAAATTACCATTCCCGAAAAAACATCTTTCAGGACATCTTGCAATGCCAGAGCGATAATTGCTGAAAACAGTCCAAGTCCTGCAATAAACGAAGTGACATTAACACCAAAGGTCTGTAAAATAAACAGTACCGCTACTGCACTGACAACAATTCTTAAGGTGTTGTAAATCACTACCGCAGTCGCTTTAAGAGGACTGTTCTCACTGAAATCGGATTTTTTTCTGAGCTTTCGGAATCCTGCTTTCAATATGCTGTTCACACAGACAGCAACAACCACTATCACCAGACATATCGCTACTTTCGGAATAGTCATCTGTTTGACTAAATCGTCAATCATTTTCGTATTCATCAAAAATTCCTCCGTTTCTTAAAACTGTTGTGTCAGTTGTATTGTAATGGTTTTAAGGATTTTAGTCAATTCTTTTTTGAAAGTTTATGTTCGCCTTCCCTTAGAAATTCTGCTTCAATAAAAAACACTTCCTGTCCATACAAACAGGAAGTATTTTCAGGTTAGGGTTTTATTGTCGTTTCATTTTCTCATCATTAAGTAAGTCATCTACACTGACCCCTAAAATCTGTGAAATTGCCAGCAATTCAATGTCAGAAACTTTTCGGGTACGGTTTTCTATTTTAGAAATAGATGAAGTGGAAAGCCGTATTCCTTTTTCCAGCAAAGCAACGGATAAAGACTGTTGATTAATGCCTTTGCGTCTTCTGATAATGCCCAGTTTTTTCCCGACAATGTTACAATCTTGCGAAGAAATCTTATCGTTTTTCATTCGTTTATTCCCCCTTGTTACCACGACTGTAAAATAACCTGACCAACCCTATATTATTGTACACTAATCTGACAAAATATTCAATACATAATAGCATAATATAAAGATAAAAAATCCAAAAAATCCTTACAAAATGAAAAATAATTCTAAGAAAAAAATAAAATAACGGCAATAAGCCATTATGAATTATCACCGTTATCTTCTTTTTCTATTTGGAAATAATTATCTTTTTTCTTCTTTCTGATGTAGAGAATGGTAACATAGATGGAATATCCTGTCAACAGTGCCGTTACCGTCCCTGAAACTTCTGTTTTGAACAGCAATGTATCGTCAGGAACAACGCAGATATCCGGTTTCTGTCCCATGTAGTAAAGCGGTATCATTTCTCCTACTTCCCGTTCTTTGCCAATGTAACCTGATATCTCATGAACAGCTCCGTAGTAATCCGTATAGAGTGCTTCTCCTTTTGTGCCACTTTTGACCGCCAGCACTATTGCTTTGGTTTCTACGCCTTTATGTATGATAGTTCTCGCCCTGAGATATTCGATACTGTAAAATCCGAATACCATCAATGCACATATGCTGAAAACATACCATCGCCTGCGTGTTTTTCTTTTTGTACTCATAAATTCACATTCGCTTTCCTTATTCTTGTGCTATTTCCAACAGTTTCTGCATACGGTGATTAACTCCGCTTCTGCTCACAGGCGGAACAGTCCTTTCTCCGATTTCTCTTAATGACATTTCGGGATTTTCAAGCCTTAATACAGCTACCTGACGCAGTTCATCACTTAAACTTTCCAGTCCTACAGTATCTCTGATTTTTTCAATGGCTTTCTGCTGTTTCATTGAAGCGGTAATGGTTTTTTTCATGTTGGCAACTTCTGAATTGGTCTTTCTGTTGGCATTGTTGCGGATTTCTTTCAGAATTTTCGTTTCGATAATCTGCATAGACGCAACAGGAGCGTTGATAAATGCCAGAAAGTCAGAAATCTGTTCACTGTCTTTCAGATAGGCTACATATATACCTTTTCTTTCTACAATCTTTAAAGTATACATCAGTCTTTCTGCCGTACTGATAACTTTGACAAGGTCATTACACAAGTTTTTGTACGGTATCGCAAATTCAAGGTGATAATCTTTTTCAGGGTTATTGACCGAACCGCAGGCAAGAAATACTCCCCGTAAAAATGCAGATACGCAGATATCATCTTCCAGTACAGCGTAATTGATACGACGGTTAATCTGTTTTCCGCTGTAGCCGAAATGACGGAAAATCTTCTGACAGTCACTTTCCAGCATTATTGTCGCTGTAAAAATATTTCCCCCGCCGTGTCGTTGGGTGAGTACGGCTTTCTTTTCGACAATAACACCAAAACATTCGCTGATATTCTGTACAAAACGGTTGATAACAAAAATATTCTCTGTATTGAAAATTATCTGCTTTTCCGAAAACTGTCGGCTGAACAGCAACATTCCGTAACATTCCGCAAGCATTTCTCCGTTGCGTTTGTCATGATACTGGCATATCTCTTTTTTTGTATCTGATGAAAATGACATTTTCTGTACTCCCATTTTTTCGCTTGCCTTGTCGGGGACTTTGTCCCCGAACCCCTATCAGGGGCGTTGCCCCTGAACCCCACAAACTTTTTGAAAAAAGTTTGACCAAAAACTTTTTAGGCTCACTTCGTTCGGAAATCTTTATCTGTATTTTGGCTGTGACAATTAAAAGTTTCGGTCAAGCCTTTGGGGAGGCTTGTGGGGTTAAGGGGCAAAGCCCCTTAGCAGGATTTTAAAGGGCGGCAGCCCTTTAACTGCCCAAATATAAAACAAAATTTGCGTAAGCAAATTTTGACATATTCACTTTAAAATGTCCCTGTGACTGATAATGGTACGATAACCTTTCTGTGTCAGATGATTATATAACATTAACGCAAATGTGACACTGCGATGATGTCCCCCTGTACAACCTATCCCTATAGTAAGCTGACTTTTTCCCTCTTTTTCATAAAGCGGTATGGAAAAATCAAGCAGTTCCTCAATCTTGTTGTACATTATCACACTTTCTTCCGCACTCATCACATAATCTCTTACTTCTTTATCCAGACCTGTTTTATGTTTCAGTTCGTCAATATAATACGGATTTTTCAGACAACGCACATCAAATACTAAATCTGCCTCTGCCAAAATTCCATACTTGAACCCAAATGACATACAGGAAATCGTTATGCTACGACTGTCATAATGCAAAAACAACTTTTCTACCCGTTCTTTAAGTTGTATCGGACTTAAAAAAGTGCTGTCAATAATATAGTTTGCTGTCTGTCGGATTGGCGAAAGCAATTCCCTTTCCAGTTTTACAGCATCTACCGTTGAACCGTTGCAAGCGTCCAATAAAGGGTGTTTCCGTCTGGTCTGCTTATAACGGCTTATCAGAACATCATCACGACTGTCCAGAAACAGTACTTTATATTCTGCTCCGCTAAGTCGCATAGAGGACAATGCCTGCCTTAATTCTTTATAATCGGAACTGTCACGGATATTTGTCACAACCGCTATTCTGGAGAGTTTCGGGTCTGATGAATTTTTGCTTAAATCGTAAAATGTTGAAATCATTACAGGCGGAATATTATCTATACAATAATAATTAATATCCTCTAATGTATTCATGGCACTGGATTTGCCCGCTCCTGATAATCCTATAACAATAATAAATTCCATCTTTTCACAACCACCTTTTTTCCGTCTGCCGTAAGCAAATTTTCCGTGATTTTAGCTACATCATTTCTTTCCTACTGTTTTTACCTCACATTCCAGCTTTACTCCGAAATTTGTCTTTACGGTATGTTGTATGTATTTGATAAGCGTCTTGACATCTTTACAAGTCGCATTTCCTGTATTGATAATAAACCCTGCGTGTTTTTCGCTGACCTGTGCATCTCCTACCCGCTTACCTTTCAGTCCTGCCTGCTGTATGAGTGTTCCTGCATAATACCCTTCGGGGCGTTTGAATACACTGCCTGCACTGGGATATTCTACAGGTTGTTTATCTTTACGGCGTTTCATGTAGTCGTCCATTTGCTTGCGGATTTCCACCTGTGAATCAGGTTGCAGTTGTAAAGCTACACCTGTCACTGTATAACCGTTATCACAATAAACACTGTGTCGGTAACTCATATCCAGTTTGTCTATGGTAAATCTGCCTATTGTATTATCTTTGTCAATGTGGTCAGCATACAAAATCACATCTTTCATTTCTCCTCCGTATGCCCCTGCGTTCATGTATACCGCTCCGCCAACGCTTCCGGGTATTCCCCACGCAAACTCCAGACCGCTCAATCCCTGTTCACACGCAAAATTGCATAATCTTGCCATGCTTACGCCTGCTCCACAATAAATTGTCTTATTATCTATGAGTTTGATACGGTTGAAGTCGCCATCAAGATGAATAACTACACCGTCTATGCCTTTATCCGATACCAGAAGATTTGAACCCTTTCCGATAATCATATAGGGAACTTCGTTGACCTGACATCTTGACAGAATGTCAATCAATCCCTGAATGTGCATGGCGTTAATGAACAGTTCAGCATTACCGCCTATTTTAAATGTAGTATGTTTACTCATACTTTCGTTCAATTTCACACCGAAACCGTAATTGTCTGCCATTTCGATGATACTGTCAATATAATACATATATCCTCCTGTGTTTAAGGGGGGTTTAAGGGCTGTCGCCCTTAAAAATCCCGCCTGTGTTTAAGGGCTGCCACCCTTAAAAATCCTGCCCAAAGGCTCCGCCTTTGGAATCCGCCAACTTTTTGAAAAAAGTTGGACAAAAACTTTTTCAGCTCACTGCGTTCGGATTATTTTTTTAATTATACATCATTCCATATATCTGTAGTAGTCAATCTGCATAGTAATATCGTCTGATTTGAAACGGCTGTCATCATAGGTGACTTCGAAAGTTTCTGATGCCATTTCTATTGTTTCTCCGTCTTCTATATCAACATCTTCAGATAAAATATAATTTGCTACACTCATAATAAAGTTGATTATATCATACACACTTTTTGTGGAATTTTCTACCTCGATTTCTTCACGACCGAAAAGCTCCATTCCTGATGTCCATGCACATACAGTGCCGGGATACTCTCCCTCAACAATATGCACCCATAATAGATTAGCCATCGGCAATATATCTTTTTTCATGACTTCTGCCATATTGAGATAATAATCTGTTTCATACATCACGCTGTTCTGGATAACACCTGTCACATTTTTCTGCTTTGCACACGCATACACCACTTTGACAAATATTTTGGCAAGCTCAAGAACATCAGAATATTCTTCTGACGCTAACACAACCACTGTAGCTTTATATCTTTTTCTCTTTTTCTTCTGTTCATCAGACAACATATAGTTCATTTCTTTACTCATGTCAAGTAATTCTTTGGGAATGATATTTTTCTCTATATGAATTTCTACTGTATTTTTGCCTTTGGTGATATATAATTCATTGTCATTTCGCTTTTTGTTGCGTCTGCTGTTCAGACTTACCTTAATATTCCATTCTTCCTGCAATGTTTTTATCACATTCTGAAAAAATATTTCATTGTCGTCAATCTCTTTTGACAAAGGAATATACGCCTCAAATTCTCCCTCATCAACCATATCATAGGTTATTTCTTCGTCCAATAATTCGGTCAGTTTCTCAAATTCTTGCAGAATTTCCAACGGTTCTTCGCCATCTTCTACAGTATCAATCAGCTCTTTCATAGTTTCATCATCAGAAATTATCTGTTCAATCTTTTGCAACTGTTCTTTTAATTCAGAAGAAATTTCATCACTCTCTACCATTTCCGTAATCATTTGCAACATTTCGTCACGCTCAGCAAATTCTTCAGACAAGTCGTTCTGATTGTCATCATCACCTGTGTATAACTTTAAAATTTTATCACTCATCTTTTTTATTCCTTTCACCAGTCAAGTTTTCTGACATTCTTTTCTACACCGATATCCATTCCCAAATTAGCCAATAATTCCTGTGCTGCATTATATCCCATCTTTTTCTGACGGTTATTCATAGCGGCAACTTCAATAATAATGGAAAGGTTTCTTCCCGGCTTGACAGGAATTGTCAGACATGGTACCTCTACATCAAGTATTTCCGTATATTCGTTATCAATACCCATTCTGTCATAAACTTTTGATTTATCCCAGTTTTCCAGCGTGATGACCATATCTATTTTTTCACTGACTTTGACCGAACCCATACCGAAAATCCGTCTGGCATTAATAATACCTATGCCTCGCAATTCTACAAAATGCCGTATATTTTCGGGAGAAGCTCCTATCAGCATTTTTGTAGACACTTTTCGTATTTCTACTGCGTCATCAGCTATCAATCTGTGTCCCCGTTTCATCAGTTCGATTGCTGTTTCACTTTTTCCTACACCACTGTCACCTGTCAGTAAAATTCCTTCACCGTATACTTCTACCAATACACCATGTCGGGTAATTCTTGGAGCAAGTTCCGTTTTCAGAAACGAAATCAGTGATGCCATGATGTCACAAGTAGATTCCTCTGTCCGTAAAACAGGTACTTCACAGATTTTGGCTACTTTCATGATTTCGTCAAGAATTTCCAGATTTCTGGCAACGATTACCGCAGGAGGTTTTTTCTGGAGAATGTTGTTCAGCACATAGGTTCTTTGTTCACTTCCGAAACGCTTTAAATAGGCGTATTCTGTATTGCCCAACAACATCAGACGGTCAGGAGCATAAAATTCCAGAAAACCTGTTAATTCTATTCCAGGTCTGGTGACATTCGATGATGTCAGAAAAATATCTTTCAATGGTGACGGTTCATAAATGACTTCAAATTGTAACTCCTGTACCACTTTTTCAAGAGATACTTTAAATCCTGTATTTGCCTTCATCAATTTTTCACCCTCTCTTTTTTATTTTTCTTGTTCTTTATCTTTTCTTCTTTCATTATATCAAAATATTAACAAAAATTAAAGTACTTTTTCGCTTTTATTATAATAAATTACATTACTGTTATCTTATCTCCAAAAATCCTGTTTTCTTTAAGGTTTATTGGCACTATTTTTACAGATATATTCAATAATAAATCTTGCATAATAAAATTTTATTCAACAGATGGATGAAATTCAGAAAAATAAACTTTGTTTTATACCGATATTGTATCATCAATTTGTTCAGCAACAATATTTTCTTGTGTGGGAGAGTAATGGGTTTTACGATATTCATTAATCACCATTTCACATTGATATTCGTTAAATTCCACATCAATTTCCCCATGTGACCCTGACGGCATTCTTACCATAATTTCTACATAATAGCGGTATTCGTCACCTGCATACGCTACGCTGTTGTTGTATTTCTTTACACGCACTATCTTCTTGACAACATCATAGATAATCCGATAATCTATGGCATAAATATTGTTCAGATTATATACGATGATATGTGTTGTTCCCAGATTGATACCGTTGTCTTTATAGGAAAGCATTTTACCTTTCCTGTAAGATTTTTCCAGCATCTCGAAATCACAGTCACGGCGATAAAATTCTCTCACGGGCTTTGCCGTAAATATAGAAATTCCCCGAACGGTACAAATCATGCCGAGTACTATTCCGAAAATTCCTATGCAGATATTACTTGGTGTTGTTTGGTAGATTATCAGGAAAATACCGAAAAAAATGAAAACACAACCTAATTTCACCAGTAAGAAATTATCTTTGGTTCTGTAACGCTTTTTCAGGTCGTGTTTCATTCCCTTTTTACTGACAGTTTCAAAAGTGTGGTTTGCTTTATAATCGTAAAATTCTTCACGCCACTTTGCCTCTTTGCATTTGCTGTTATGAACCAGAGATTTTTTCTGTTCTGTTGCTTTTCTGTCGTCTTTCTTTTCTTTGAAATACGAATGAATCCCGTTTCCTGTCACCAATACACCTACGATAATCGCTGATACAAGATATTTGATATCTTTGGTATCTATAAATGAGCAAATCTGAAAATTGCACAAATACTTGTCATTCCGAACGCAGTGAGGAATCTTTTTTAAGACCCTTCACTGCGTTCAGGGTGACAATATTTATTGTGCATAATCACGAAAAACAATAAATTTACTCATTTATAGTTTGGTAAAATAATATATGACAAACATCAGAATAAATACTGTTCCTGCTACAATCAGCATACCTGCTAAAGAAGTTTGTGGGTCAAGCTCTTTTCTGTTGATTTTTTCCAGAATTTTAAGAAATTTGGATTTTTTCATTATATCACCTGATTTTATATCATTTGATAAAAATTATATCATAAAAACACCACAACAGGCAATATACTTATTGTACAAGTATGTCAAAATTTGCTCACGCAAATTTTGTTTTGTCTTTGGGAGTTTAAGGGCTGCCGCCCCTTAACCCCGCCCACTTTTTTGAAAAAAAGTGGACAAAAAACTTTTAATTTTCATCGCTGAAAGTTAATTTTTCTTTTTGGGGAATTTCAGCAAAAGTATTGCCAATAACGGAAGTTTGCATTATAATGTATTGGTTATTTGTAACTTTTTTTAATTCGGATTTTGTGTACAATAACGGAAAGGATTGATTTTTAATGAATATAGTTGTTCTTGCAGGCGGACTGAGTACGGAAAGAGATGTTTCCATAATTACAGGCAAAAAGGTAGCCAAAGCACTGAGAAACAACGGTCATAAAATATGTCTGCTCGATGTTTACATGGGCTATGATAATGATGACATTTCCGATATTTTTGACATAGATTACGACTTTACCAAAGATATCAACTCCATAGGAGAAAAAGCTCCCGATATCAAAGCAATCCAAAAAATGCGAACCAATCAGGCAAAACAATGTTTTCTCGGAAAAAATGTGGAAGAAATCTGTCGTAAAGCAGATATTGTGTTTATGGCTTTACATGGCGATGTCGGAGAAAACGGTCAGTTACAGGCAACCTTTGATATTCTGGGCATTAAATATACAGGTTCTGGATATATCGGCAGTGGTTTGGCAATGAATAAAAGTCTGTCGAAAAAAATGTTTATTGCTGATAATATTCCTACGCCTTGCGGTCAGTTGTTCACTGTCAAAGATGATGTATCACAATGGGATAAATTTCCTTGTGTAGTAAAACCTTGTTCCGGAGGGTCAAGTGTCGGGGTGTCCATTGTACAAAATAAGACCGAATTTGAAAAGGCTATGCAGGAAGCATTCTTGTTTGAAGATGAAGTGCTTGTCGAAAAGTACATAAAGGGTCGTGAACTTTCTATTGGTGTTGTAGCAGGAAAGGCTTTGCCTATCATTGAGATTTGCCCCAAAGAAGGATTTTATGACTATAAAAATAAATATCAGGCAGGTCTTACAGACGATATTTGTCCCGCTGTATTGCCCGAAGATATCACGCAACAGTTACAGAAAACCGCTGAGAATGTGTACCGAACACTGAAACTTGACGCTTATGCAAGAATTGATTGCATTCTGGACAGTGAAAACAATTTCTATTGTCTGGAAGCAAACACCCTTCCCGGTATGACCCCCACAAGTCTTTTACCACAGGAAGCTCTGGCTGTCGGAATTTCTTATGATGAACTGGTAGAAACTCTTGTCAACGAATCCATGAAGAAGTACAATTAGTGGGTGAATATCATGAAAGATTTAAGTTTATTTGAAATTGCCACCGCTTGTAACGGCACACTCAATAACAAAGATTACGGTGACTTTCATATCACATCAATTACAACCGATAGCCGTAAAATAAGTGACAAAACACTGTTCGTCCCACTCAAGGGGAGTAAGGTTGACGGACATGACTTTATTATGAAAACTTTTGAAAGCGGTGCAGTATGTTCCCTTTCTGAAAAAGATGTTGTTACTGATAAACCTGTTATCAAAGTAAAGTCCTGTTATCAAGCTGTGAAAGATATTGCTGAATATTATCGCTCTTTGTTTCACATTCCGTTTATTGGGATTTCGGGAAGTGTGGGAAAAACAAGCACAAAAGAAATGATTGCGTCTGTACTTTCACAGAAATTCAAAGTTCATAAGACACAAGGAAATTTTAATAATGAATTAGGTGTTCCGCTTACCCTTTTCGGTCTGGAAGAGTATCATGAGGTTGCTGTCATCGAAATGGGGATAAGCGATTTCGGAGAAATGACAAGGCTCAGTAAAATGGTCAGACCTGATATCTGTGTTATTACCAGTATCGGCGACTGTCACCTTGAAAATCTTGGCGACCGTGACGGTGTTCTCAAAGCAAAAACAGAAATGTTTACCTATCGCAATAAAAACGGTAAGATTTTTCTCTGTGGTGATAATCCTCATCTGGCAACGGTCAAAAGAGTTGATGATACACAAACCGTTTTTTACGGTATTGAAAACAATGGTATCAACACCTACTATGCAAAGGATATTGTCAATAAATCCGCTGACGGTATCAGTTGTACATTATGCACCCCTAATGAAAAATTTACTGTTACTATTCCTGCAATAGGCAATTATATGGTTGCCAATGCTCTTGTCGGTGTTGCTATCGGTGAATATCTGGGTATGAACGCTGAAAGTATGGCTAAAGGTGTTACTTCTTATAAAACCGTCGGCAGTCGTGATGGCATTATCAAAACGGATTTCCTGACCATTATTGACGATTGTTATAATGCCAGTCCTATTTCTGTAAGAGGCGGTGTGGATAATATCAACACTTTCAAAGGCAGAAAAGTCTGTATTCTCGGCGATATGAAGGAACTTGGAAAAAACAGCCGTCAGCTCCATTTTGAAACAGGAGAATATGTTAAGTCACAAAATATTGATGTCCTTATTGCTATAGGTACACTGGCTAAAGATTTGGCAGACGGTTGTCAGGGTGGTAATACCACTGTCTACTGGTTTGAAACTGTCGAAAAAGCAAAAGAAAATCTGAAAAATATTCTACTCAAAAATGATAATGTCCTTGTCAAAGCCTCAAGAGCAATGCGATTTGAAAATGTTGTCAGTTTCCTTAAGGAAATTTCTCTTTAATAACAAAATCGTTGTACAATTTAAGGGTTTCTGAAAAATATTTTTCGGAAGCCCTTAACTTTAAGTTTTCGAACAAGTCCTGTATAATCGATTTCTATTCATTTTTCAAGGTTTTCGAATAAGTTTAGTTCTGTTTATAGCAATGCAAATAATTAACTAGACAAACAAGAAGTAAACCATCCTTCACAATCAGAAACAGAAATTTCTTTGAAAGCATTATTTATAGTTTCCTGTAACTCCTCTGTTGTCCGTGCTTTAGTCTTCCGCAAAATACTTTGTATTTTTGACCACAAGACCTTAAAAATTTAGGTAATGTCACAAAATAGTTGATAAATCAAAAGTCCGTCCAAAAAAGTGAATATTTATGAAAGTACCTATAACAGCTTTGTGGATATCTTGCTTTTTTGAAAAACAAATTGTTTTTCAAAAAAGTCTTTTAATACGAGTTCTCAAAGTTAAATGCTCTCTTTCAATTTTTTGTGTATTCTTTTTCCCTCTGATAAGCGTTGCTTCTTTAATCTTATTCTCGTAGGCAAAATTATTGTCCGCATAAACTGTTCCAATAGGAAATGGTTTCAGCAATTCCAGAAGTTTGTCTAAATATTTATGTTTAAGCGTACCAAATACATACGCAAGTGGCGTATTCGTTTCATGATCTACTGCCCACCAAAGCCATATCTGATGTTTCTTGTCATGGTAAAAACTCCACATTTCGTCCATTTAAGCTGATATTATGTTCCTGACTACTATATCTATCTTTTTTTCGGGATCACATTTCTTCAGGTATTCTCTATTAACTGGTTCGACAAATTTTTCTGTTTTTTTAAAACGGCTGTTACAGTATTCGGCGAAATTTTTAATACTCTCCCTGTATCCCTTGTTCCTGAACCGTTCATCGCCATATCGATTACTTTTTCTTTTGTTCCTGGTTTGCTGGCATTGTTCCTGTATTCTAACTGAAATGTTTTATGTTTGCATTCAGGATTTTTACGCATCATTCGTTGTTTCCCTGTGCTATTCTTTCCGTATTTTACCACCTTGTCACTTTTGCAATATGGACATAATATTTTTTCATAAACCATTTTTTCATCCCCATAGTTTTTTCTTATAATGCCATACTTGTTTTACTTTGTCAACTATATTCTGTTAATTCTTCAGGACAAACGCATGAAAGATAATCTTTCCCTAAAGGAATTTATAAGTAAATTTTTTCACATTTTCAAAATCATACGAAGATATTTTTCAGGATTATTA
>CACWNY010000042.1 GCA_902762375.1 uncultured Ruminococcus sp.
CACGCAGGTTCGACTTCAAAAAACGCAAAAAAACGCCTTCTGATATCTTTTATACGATATTGAAATTCTACTCCCAAAAAGCGTTAAAAACCCCGTAAATACGGGGTTTTTACGATGATATCATTTTTGTACGATGCAGATGGTCTGCCTGACAGGAGTCGAACCTGCTGATATCGGAATCGGAATCCGGTGCATTAATCCGTTTTGCTACAGGCAGATATTTCCAGCGGTCATCAAAAATTATAACCGCTCCAACCCCAGTGCGACACTTCTTCATATTTGACATAAATGCGTGTCGGGGAAACCTTTAGTACATTAGCAACCAGTTTACAGATTTCTGCAGTAAGCAAAGACAATTTTTCATCTGTAGATGTGCCAAAAAATTTAACTTCTATAAAAGCTATAGGTTCATCTGCATTGCCAGAAAAATACATGGACATTTTTGGCTGAAAACCTAACATCAGATATTTCTCACTTTTACCAATGACAGAAACTGCTTTGGCATAACCGTCTTTTAGAACCAGTTCCTGTTCCTTACTGATATCAACAGTCGTCGTTGTCTGAATATAGGGCATGAACCTCATCCTTTCAAAAGTACTGTATATACTTTACTACATAATCCAGAATTTATCAAGTAAAAAATAGAAAAATTTGTAATTTTTTTGTAAATAGTCTTTAAATTTTTAAAAATATCATGTATAATAACAAATGAAATTACCGTACAGTTTTTGTGGGGTAAGAAATTCATATAATGGAGTGATAAAAAATGGCTTTAGTAAATGCAAAAGAAATGCTTACAAAGGCAAAAGAAGGACATTACGCTGTAGGTCAGTTCAACATCAACAACCTTGAGTGGACAAAGGCAATTTTGCTCACCGCTGAAGAACTGAAATCACCTGTTATTCTGGGTGTTTCCGAAGGTGCAGGAAAGTATATGTGCGGTTATACCACTGTCGTTGGTATGGTAACAGCTATGATTAATGAACTCAACATCACTGTTCCTGTTGCCCTTCATCTTGACCACGGTTCATATGAAGGTGCAAAGGCTTGTATCAAGGCAGGTTTCAGCTCAATCATGTTTGACGGTTCTCACTATCCCATCGACGAAAATGTAGAGAAAACTAAAGAACTCGTTGCTATCTGTAATGAGAAAAATCTCTCCCTTGAAGCAGAAGTCGGTTCTATCGGTGGTGAAGAAGACGGCGTTGTCGGTGCAGGCGAATGTGCTGACCCTGATGAATGTAAAATGATTGCTGATTTAGGCGTTACCATGCTTGCTGCAGGTATCGGCAATATTCACGGCAAATATCCTGAAAACTGGCAAGGTCTTAACTTCGATGTTCTGGCTAACATTCAGAAACTTACTGGTAAAATGCCTCTGGTTCTTCATGGTGGTTCTGGTATTCCCGAAGAAATGGTAAGAAAAGCTATCGACCTTGGTGTTTCCAAAGTCAATGTTAATACCGAATGTCAGCTTGCTTTCGCAGACGCTACCAGAAAATATATTGAAGCTGGTAAAGATTTACAAGGTAAAGGTTTCGACCCCAGAAAACTTCTTGCTCCCGGTTTTGAAGCCATCAAAGCTACCGTCAAAGAAAAAATGGAACTCTTCGGTTCGGTAGGCAAAGCGTAATCCTCTATTTACGACAATCATCACTGATGAACAGACAGACAGTATTTTTTCTTGTCTGTCTGTTCTTATTCTATCGTTAGGCGGTAACCATTAAAAGTTTTTGTCCACTTTTTTCAAAAAGTGGCGGTTTCCAAAGGCGGAGCCTTTGGGCAGGATTTTAAAGGGCGGTAGCCCTTTAACTCTCCTGAAAATAATCCTGAAATACAGTGTGAGGTTGTCTGCAATGAAAATTCTCTTTGATACGGAACCAAACAGTCAGATAAATTTATCTATAATGCCCGTAACAGAAACTACTTTTACTATCTGACAACATTATTAAGACTTAACCTTTGAAAGGATTTGTATGATTATGAAAAAGGAGGAACATATAATGTGGACAATCATTATCACTGTCATATTGGTTGCTTTTATTTCCGGACTAATCTATATGACAATGTGTGTTGGAAAATTTGGAGTTGTGCAAATGCTCTCTGGTGAACGAAAATGGCTTAACTTTCTGATTTCTCTTGCAATTATCGGTATTGTGTTTGCCATCATCGGTTATACGATGTCATTTGTCAATGCGGTAACAATTTTACTCAATGAAGTCATGTTTTTTCTGTTGTCTGGTGTGGGAATGCGGATTGTCCGACATATCAGCGGAAAAATTCTCACAGTAAACTGGCAAGGTTGGATTGCCATTGTCGGGTCTGTGATATATCTGATAATCGGCTATTATCTTTGTCACCATGTCTGGCAGACGGATTATACCCTGCATACAGAAAAAAAAGTAGGTACATTGAAAATCGCTATGTTTGCTGACAGTCACATCGGAGCAACTTTTGACGGTAACGGCTTTGCTGAACACATCAAAACGATTGAACAACAAAATCCTGATATCGTACTCATAGCGGGAGATTTTGTTGATGACTGGTCGAACAAGGCAGATTTACAGACAGCCTGCAAAGCACTGGGAAATATGAAAACCAAATATGGTGTATGGATTTCCTATGGCAACCATGATGAAGGCTTTTTCAATGACAGAGATTTCACCGCTGAAGAACTTACTAGAACTATCAAAGAAAACGGTATTCACCTTCTGGTTGATGAATATGAACTTGTTGACGACCGTTTTTATGTTGTCGGCAGAAAAGACCGTTCTCTTGGCGAACGCAAAGACATCAACACACTTCTTGAACAGGTAAATTCAGACAAATACATTATTGTCCTTGACCATCAGCCAAACGATTATGAAAATGAAGCCAATTCTCATGCGGATTTGGTGCTTTCGGGACACACTCATGGCGGACAACTTATCCCCATTACTTATATCGGAGAATGGTTTCATATCAACGACAGAACCTACGGCTATGAACATCGCAACAAAACAGATTTCATCGTCACATCAGGTATTGCTGACTGGGCAATAAAATTCAAAACAGGAACCAAATCCGAATATGTCATGATTGATTTAAAGAGCGTTGCCCCTTAATTTGAAAAAACTGTGATAAAAAGCAAGGCTATCAGGAAGATTTACTTTTTCCTGATAGCCTTTTGGTTTAGTATTTTGGGAGTTTAAGGGCTTCGCCCTTAAAAATCCCACAAGGGGCTTTGCCCCTTGACCCCACAAGCCTTTGAAAAGGCTTGACCGAAACTTTTAAGTGCTCAACCGCTCAGATAAATATTTTTGTTTATTCGTTATCCTGTAAAGCGTCAAAACCTGTTTCGCCTGTACGGACACGGACAATATCTTCTATATCACTGATAAATATTTTACCGTCACCGATATTTCCTGTGTAGATTGCCTTTACTACTGTATCGACTACCTGCTTGACAGGTATTTTACATACCACAATATCTATCTGTATTTTGGGTAACAAGTTCATTTCGACTTCTACACCACGATAATACTCCGTTTTACCTTTTTGTACACCGCAACCAAGTACTTGTGTTACCGTCATACCCGTTATACCAATTTCTGTAAGTGCAGTATTCAAATCTGTGAACTTACTTTGTTTGGTAATAATGCTAATTTTGGTAAATTTCACACCGTCCGAAGTCGAAACGGAATGTTCTTTTGCTTTAAGGGTAATTTCAACCGCTTTTTCAGGCGGAACATTACCGTCTTCAAATTCTTCTGTTTTCCCTGTCAGTATTTGTGGAACAGGCATAAAGTCAGCATAGGAACTGGAAAGTCCATGTTCTGCCAGGTCAAGACCTCTGACTTCTTCATTTTTTGACGCACGCAGTCCTATAGTCTTTTTGATAACAAAGAAAATCAATGTCATCAATACTGCCGTATACAGTCCTATACAGAAAATTCCCAGAGCCTGTTTGCCTAACTGCGTAAATCCTCCCCCATACAGAAGTCCTAATGTTGCTTCATCTTTGGAGAAAATTCCGACAGCCAATGTTCCCCAGATACCATTGCACATATGTACTGCAATCGCACCGACAGGGTCATCAACTTTCAGTCTGCTGTCCACAAATTCCACCGCAACCACTACTAATATTCCTGCTATCATACCGATAATGATTGCTCCTAAAATATCCACCGTGTGACAGCCTGCCGTAATTGCTACAAGTCCTGCAAGCGAACCGTTAAGCGACATAGAAACATCAGGTTTACCATTTTTAATCCATGTATATATCATTGTTGTACAGGTAGCGAAAGCAGGGGCAACCGTTGTTGTGGCGAAAATCTGTGCCAGTTGTGTAACATCGCTTGCTGCCGCACCATTGAAACCGTACCACCCAAACCACAGGATAAACACACCCAATGCACCAAGTGTCAGGCTGTGTCCAGGAATAGCACGAGGTTTACCATCTTTGGTATACTTGCCGATACGAGGTCCTACCATTGCCGCACCGATGAGTGCCGAAATACCGCCTACCGTATGAATACAGGCAGACCCTGCAAAATCTACAAAACCCAGTTGTGCCAGCCACCCCTGACTGTTCCATACCCAGCCTGCTTCTACAGGATAAACAACAAGACTAATCAATCCGCTGTAGATACAATAGGAAATAAATTTTGTTCTTTCTGCCATTGCTCCCGAAACAATCGTTGCCGCTGTGGCACAAAAAACTAAGTTGAACACAAAACTTGACCACGGAAAATTATTGAAGTCATTGAATATCTGTAAATTCGGAATGCCTATCACACCAAACAGGTAATCTTCCGACATCATCAATCCAAATCCCAGAAAGATGAACATTACTGTACCAATACAGAAATCCATCAGATTTTTCATAATGATGTTTCCTGCGTTTTTCGCACGGGTGAAACCTGTTTCGACCATAGCAAAACCGCACTGCATAAAAAAGACTAATGCCGCTCCTATCAGATACCATATGGCAATCGTAAAGGCGTTAGACTGCTCTACTGCCTTTGATATCACTGTCTGCATATCCATAAATCCTCATTCCTTACTCACTCAAAATTCAAGTTTAAGGGCTACCGCACAGTGCCTGTGTTCTCAACCCTTAAAAATTCTGTGTCAAGGGTTGCACCCTTGACAATCCCGCCCACTTTTTTGAAAAAAAGTGGACAAAAAACTTTTAATTATCACAACTGACACTTAGATAAACAATCCGAACGCAGTGAGCCTTGAAAGTTTTTGTCAAACTTTTTTCAAAAAGTTTGTGGGGTTCAGGGGCAAAGCCCCTGATAGGGTTGAGGGACAAAGTCCCTCACTCTCATACGCCGAACAGTAATTCACCGTAGGACGGATAAGGCCAGTATTTGGCGGAAGTTTTCTTTTCCATAGCGTCACCTAAGGTACGCAGTTCTCCCATAAGCGTAAATACTTTTTCACGGTAATATTTTGCCAAAATCAAACTGTCAAAACGATATTGACTTGCTTCATTGACGGCTTCTTCCAGTTCGGCAGTCTTTTTGACAAAACTTTCCAGTTTCTCTGAAAGATATTCCACAAGCGAAAGTTCCGTGTAAACCGATACGCTTTCTGACAGTGATTTCTTTGCCAGTGCTGTATTGGTCAGCTCATTGACAAAAGCACTTACCGCAGGAGTAATATTCTTTTCTGCCATATCAATCATAGTCAGAGCCTCAATGCGGATTTGCTTTGCGTAATGTTCCAGTTCGATTTCATATCTTGCACGCAGTTCCGCCTCTGTGACAATGCCGTTATTGACAAATAAATCAATATTTTTTTTATCTACATAATGTGACATTGCCTCAGGCAGTGAACGATAATTGCAAAGTCCTCTCTTCTTCGCTTCATCTACCCATTCTTCAGAATAGTTATCACCGTTGAAAATGATATTTCTATGTTCTGTCAGTGTTTTTCTGATAAGGTCTTTCAAAGCGGTTTCAAGGTCAGAAGCGTTTTTGAGTTCGTCATAAAATTCTGAAAGTTCCTGTGCTACCATCGTATTGAGCATATAGTTCGGACAGGCAATATTCAGTGATGAACCCAATGCACGAAATTCAAATTTATTTCCCGTAAAAGCAAAAGGTGAAGTACGGTTTCTATCAGAAGTGTCCTTTTTGAAGTCGGGCAGAACATCTACACCTGTCAGCATTTCTGCCTTATCTTTGCCCTTATAGTGTGTTCCGTTGACAATGGCATTGACTAAATCACCTAAATCATCACCAAGATACATCGAAATGATAGCAGGCGGAGCTTCATTTGCACCAAGACGGTGGTCATTGCCTGCACTGGCAACTGTCAGACGCAACAAGTCCTGATATTCATGTACTGCCTTAACAACTGCCGAAAGGAAAAGCTGAAACTGTAAATTATTTTCGGGTTGTTTTCCTGGTTCAAGAAGATTTTCACCTGTGTTCGTTGATATTGACCAGTTATTATGCTTTCCTGAACCGTTTACCCCTGCAAAAGGTTTTTCGTGTAATAAACAGACAAGTCCATGTCGTTCAGCAACCTTTTTCATAACTTCCATTGTCAGTTCGTTGTGGTCTGTGGCAATGTTGGAAGTTTCAAAAATGGGGGCAAGTTCATGCTGAGAGGGAGCAACCTCATTATGTTTTGTCTTTGCGAATACACCTAATTTCCACAGTTCTTCATCAAGGTCATTCATAAAAGCGGAAACTCTTGTCTTGATAGACCCAAAATAATGGTCCTCCAGTTCCTGACCTTTGGGAGCAGGCGAGCCGAACAATGTACGACCTGTATAAATTAAATCAGGGCGTTTGTCGTACATTTTCTTGTCAATCAGAAAATATTCCTGTTCAGGACCTACCGTTGTGGTTACTCTTGTCACATCTGTCTTTCCGAGCAGGTGCAGAAGCTGTACGGCAACCGAACTCAATCTCTCCATCGAACGAAGCAACGGTGTTTTCTTATCCAGTACTTCACCAGTATAAGAACAAAATGCTGTAGGAATATACAGTGTCTTGTCACGGATAAACGCAGGGGAAGTCGGGTCCCATGTAGTGTAACCTCTTGCCTCAAATGTGGCACGGATACCGCCTGACGGGAAACTTGAGGCATCGGGTTCGCCCTTAATGAGTTCCTTGCCCGAAAATTCCATGATAATGCGTCCGTCATCAGTGGGATAAATAAAACTGTCGTGTTTTTCGGCGGTAACGCCCGTCATGGGCTGAAACCAGTGGGTATAATGTGTGCAACCCATTTCTACTGCCCATTCTTTCATCGCATTGGCAACGGCATTCGCAACGCTGATATCCAGCGGTTCACCGTTTTTTACGGTTTTCTTGAGGGTCTTGTAGGTTGCTCTGGGAAGACACTCCTGCATTTTTTTGTCATCAAACACCATACTACCGAAAAATTCTGTTACATTTGCCATAAAACTTCTCTCCTGTCTTTTTTGGATAGACAAAAAGGGACTGTCGCACCAAGTCCCTTGATAATTCGTAAACTCATCATTCGCTATGCACAATGCCCTGAAATTTACGATTACCGACTTGTCTGCGACAGCCCCATTGCTGTCAACGATTGCATAATACACCTTCACAAAGCATTTGTCAATACCTAATTGCAATTTTTTTTTAAAAAAATGCAATTAATTTTAAAAACACATCTAAAATCCAAATTAAATCTTTAAAAATGAAATTTATAAAAAAAATATTTCACTTTCTATTGACAATCCTGATATATCGTTTTATAATAGCGTGCGTAACTACGATTTTGAGAGGAAGATTATCATGTTAAAGAGTGAACACAGTCTTTACCGACCGTCATTTGAACACGACAACTGCGGTATAGGAGCGGTTGTGAATATCAAAGGTATTCCCTCCCACAAAACCGTTGCCGATGCACTCACCATAGTGGAAACACTGGAACACCGTGCTGGCAAAGATGCAGAGGGAAAAACGGGTGACGGTGTAGGTATTCTTGTTCAGATACCCCACAAGTTTTTTACCAAAACCGCCAAATCGTTAGGTATAGCACTCGGTGGTAAACGGGATTACGGTGTGGGAATGTTTTTCTTTCCGCAAAACGAACTTCACCGCAATCAGGCAAAGAAAATGTTTGAAATCATTGCCGAAAAAGAGGGGCTTGAGATACTTGGCTGGCGAAATGTTCCCAGTAATACAACCGTCATAGGACAAAAAGCATTGGACTGTATGCCTGATATTCAGCAGTGTTTTATCAAAAGACCCGATAATATCAAAAGGGGTATTGATTTTGACCGCCGTCTGTATGTTGCCAGACGGGAATTTGAACAAAGTAACGAAGATACTTATGTGGTATCGCTGTCAAGCCGAACGATAGTGTACAAAGGAATGTTCCTTGTCGGAGATTTGCGGAAATTTTTTCTTGATTTACAGGATACGGATTTTGAATCCGCTATTGCAATGGTACATTCCCGTTTCTCCACGAATACCAATCCAAGCTGGCAAAGAGCTCACCCTAACCGTATGATTGTCCATAACGGAGAAATCAACACCATCAAAGGCAATGCGGATAAAATGCTTGCCCGTGAAGAAACTATGCGTAGTGAACATCTCAAAGGTGATTTGGAAAAAGTCCTGCCTGTTGTCAATACAGAGGGGTCAGACTCCGCTATGCTGGATAACACACTGGAATTTCTTGTCATGAGTGGAATGGATTTACCGCTTGCTGTCATGATAACTATTCCTGAACCGTGGGACAGAAATCATACCATGAGTACGGAAAAAAGGGACTTTTATCAATATTATGCCACAATGATGGAACCGTGGGACGGTCCTGCATCAATTCTGTTTTCGGACGGCGACCTTATGGGGGCTGTTCTGGACAGAAACGGTTTAAGACCCTCACGCTACTATATTACAGAGGACGGTTATCTGATTTTATCGTCTGAAGTCGGTGCATTGCCGATACCTGCCGAGAAAATCGTTACCAAAGAAAGATTACGACCGGGCAAAATGCTATTGGTAGATACCGTCAAAGGAAAAGTCATTGACGATGATGAACTGAAAAACTATTACGCCTCACGGCAACCTTACGGTGAATGGCTTGATGGAAATCTGGTAAGACTGAAAAATCTGAAAATTCCCAATGTCAGAGTAGAAGAACATCACGGTAATGAACGCAAAAGACTGCAAAAGGCTTTCGGCTATACTTATGAGGAAATTATGAAAGAACTTTTGCCAATGGCACAAAGTGGCAGTGAACCGATTACCTCTATGGGAATTGATACCCCCATTGCCGTACTTTCTAACCAACCGCAACCGCTTTTCAACTATTTCAAACAGCTTTTCGCACAGGTAACTAACCCACCTATAGACGCTATCAGAGAAGAAATTGTCACTTCGACAACTGTCTATATCGGTGAGGACGGCAACATCTTAGAAGAACGACCTGAAAATTGTAAGGTTATTAAAGTCCATAACCCTATTCTGACCTCAACAGATATTCTGAAAATCAAGAATATGAAAGTCAGCGGATTTAAAGTTGCCGTTATTCCTATACTCTACTACAAAAATACCCGCCTTTCCAAAGCGATAAACCGTCTGTATTTAGAGGCGGACAAAGCCTACAATGACGGAGCAAATATCCTTATTCTTTCTGACAGAGGTGTTGACGAAAATCATCTGGCTATTCCTTCATTGCTTGCTGTATCTGCTTTACACCGTCATTTAGTGGTAACCAAACGCAGAACTTCTTTAGCTGTCATTCTGGAAAGCGGTGAACCAAGAACGGTACATCATTTTGCAACTTTACTCGGCTACGGAGCTAGTGCGATAAATCCCTATCTTGCACAGGAAACAATCCATGAACTCATACACGAAGATTTGCTTGGCAAGGATTACTATGCCGCTGTTGACGACTATAATCATGCGATATTACATGGTATCGTAAAAATTGCCTCTAAAATGGGTATTTCCACCATACAATCTTATCAAGGTTCACAGATATTTGAGGCTGTCGGACTGGGAAAAGATGTTATTGACGAATATTTTACAGGAACGGTCAGTCGTATCGGCGGAATTACCCTTGAAGATATCGAAAAAACGGTCGATAAACTACACACAATGGCATTCGACCCACTGAAACTGGAAACTACTCCCGAATTATTTTCCTATGGGTCGCATAAATATCGCAGCGGTAAGGAAGAACATCTCTATAATCCCCGAACAATCCATACCTTACAAACCGCTGCAAGAACAGGCAGTTATGAACTTTTCAAAGCCTATACCAAAATGCTTACTGAAGAAACAGGAACAATGAACATTCGTGGTCTGCTGGACTTCAATTATCCTGAAACACCTGTTCCTCTTGATGAAGTGGAAAGTGCAGAATCTATTGTCCGCCGTTTCAAGACAGGAGCAATGTCATATGGTTCAATATCACAGGAAGCACATGAAACACTAGCACTTGCAATGAATTATCTGCACGGGAAATCCAATTCAGGTGAAGGTGGCGAAAGTGATGAACGCTTGCAGACCAAAGGTACAGAAAATAACCGCTGTTCCGCAATCAAACAGGTTGCCTCTGGGCGTTTCGGTGTAACTTCGGAATATCTGAACAGTGCTGACGAAATTCAAATAAAAATGGCACAAGGAGCAAAGCCCGGTGAGGGTGGTCATTTGCCAGGAAAAAAGGTTTATCCTTGGATTGCCAAAACCCGTCACTCTACACCTGGAGTATCTCTGATTTCACCTCCACCCCACCACGATATCTATTCTATAGAAGATTTGGCACAGCTTATCTATGACCTGAAAAATGCCAACAAGAAAGCCCGTATTTCCGTAAAACTGGTTTCGGAATGTGGAGTAGGTACAGTATCGGCAGGTGTGGCAAAGGCAGGGGCAGATGTTATCTTAATATCAGGTTATGACGGCGGTACAGGTGCAGCACCTATGAGTTCTATACATCATGCAGGTCTGCCTTGGGAATTAGGTCTTGCAGAGGCACATCAGACTTTGATAATGAATGGATTACGAAACAAAGTTGTCATAGAAACAGACGGCAAATTAATGACGGGCAGAGATGTTGCTATAGCTACCATACTCGGTGCAGAAGAATTTGGTTTTGCCACTGCTCCGCTTGTCACCTTAGGTTGTGCTATGATGAGAGTATGTAATTTAGATACTTGCCCGTTCGGTGTAGCAACCCAAAATCCTGAACTTCGCAAAAGATTTGCAGGCAAGCCCGAATATGTCATTAACTTTATGTTGTTTATTGCACAAGAGTTCAGAGAATATATGGCAAAATTAGGGGTCAGAAGTGTCGATGAACTTGTCGGACGCTTTGACTTACTCCGACAAAAAGACAATCTCTCCCACAAAGAACAGAAAATAGACCTTTCGGCAATACTTCAATGTGATTTATACGAAAAAATCGACTATCATAACAAAGGTCATTATGATTTCCGCCTTTCACAGACGCTTGACGAAAAAATACTTGCCGAAAAATTCTGTAATGCGTTTACAACTGGAAATACAGAAACGATTTCTATTGATGTCAGCAATACCGACCGTTCATTAGGTACGGCTTTCGGTTCGGAAATTACCAGAAAATTCGGCAGTATACTTACTGAAGATACTTTCAAAGTTATCTGTCACGGTGCAGGCGGACAGAGTTTCGGAGCGTTTATTCCCAAAGGACTTACCCTTGAACTTGTCGGCGACAGCAACGACTATTTCGGTAAAGGACTTTCGGGCGGTAAGCTGATTGTCTATCCGCCAAAAGAAAGTCCTTTCAAAGCCGAAGAAAATATCATTGTCGGCAATGTTGCCCTTTACGGTGCAACAAGCGGAAAAGTATTTATTAATGGTATCGCAGGCGAAAGGTTCTGTGTCAGAAATTCGGGTGCGGAAGCGGTAGTAGAGGGTGTCGGCGAACACGGTTGCGAATATATGACAGGTGGTTATGTAGCGGTTCTTGGTAAGACAGGCAAAAATTTCGGTGCGGGAATGTCGGGCGGTATCGCTTATGTTCTTGACGAAAACAGAGATTTATATAAAAAGTTGAACAAAGAATTAATCCTTGTTTCCGAAATCACAGAAAAAGCTGACAGAGAAAAACTCAAATCCATGATTACCCAACACATTCAGGCTACCAATTCCGAAAAGGCAAAGCGTATCTTAGCAGATTTTGAATATTATCTGCCTAAATTCAAAAAAGTCATTCCCCGTGACTACAAAGCTATTATGGAAGAAATCGCTGTATTTGAGAGCAAAGGATTAAGTCAGGACAATGCCAGAATAGAAGCCTTTTACCGTATGACAGGGGTTTCGTCAAGTTAAGGGCGTTGCCCTTAACAATCCCACGAGGGGCTTTGCCCCTCGACCCCACAAGCCTTTAAAAAGGCTTGACCTAAACTTTAATTGTTATAGCTGACACTTAGCGGAAATTTCCGAACGAAGTGAGCCATAAAAGTTTTTTGTCCACTTTTTTTCAAAAAAGTGGGCAGGATTTTTAAGGGCGGCAGCCCTTAAATCAGGGGTTCGGGGACGAAGTCCCCGACAAAACAAGGAGGATAATTATGGGAAAGCCAACAGGATTTCTTGAATTTGACAGAAAAGAGGCAACAGCCTTTTCGATAAAAAATCGTATCCAGAATTACTGCGAATTTCATCAGCCTTTAAATGATGATAAACAAAAACAGCAAGCCTCAAGGTGTATGGAATGTGGTGTACCGTTTTGTCAGTCGGGAATGAATATCGGCGGAATGATTTCAGGCTGTCCGCTGAACAATCTCATTCCTGAATGGAATGACTTGCTGTACAAAGGTGCTTGGAAATTAGCGTATGAACGGTTGCGTATGACCAATAATTTTCCTGAATTTACCAGTCGTGTCTGTCCTGCCCTTTGCGAAAAGGCTTGCACCTGTTCAGCAAATGGAGATGCTGTTACGGTACGGAACAACGAATATGCGATTGTCGAAAAAGCCTATGAAGAAGGTTTTGCTAAAGTCTGTGTACCGAAAGTCCGCACAGGAAAAACTGTTGCGGTTATCGGTTCAGGACCTGCAGGACTTACCGTAGCTGACCAACTTAACCGCAGAGGACACAGCGTAACTGTCTTTGAGCGTTCTGACCGTGTTGGCGGTCTGCTGATGTACGGTATTCCTAATATGAAACTGGAAAAACATATCATTCAACGCAGAGTGGAGATTATGGAAAAGGAAGGTATTGTGTTTCGGACAAATGTCAATGTCGGCAAAGATATCGGTGCGGAAGAAATATTACATCATTTTGACAGAGTTGTTCTAGCGTGCGGTGCATCAAATCCCCGTGATATCAATGTGACAGGACGGGACGCTAAAGGTATTTATTTTGCGGTGGATTTTCTCAAGTCCACGACTAAAGCACTGCTTGACAATAACTTACAGGACGACAGTTATATTTCGGCAAACGGAAAGCGTGTTATGGTTATCGGTGGCGGTGATACAGGTAATGACTGTGTGGGAACTTGTGTACGACATGGGGCAAAATCCGTTATTCAACTGGAAATGATGCCTAAATTACCCGAAACCCGTGCCGAAAATAATCCTTGGCCACAATGGCCGAAAGTCTGTAAAACAGACTACGGACAGGAAGAAGCTATCGCAGTATATGGCAGTGACCCGAGAATTTATCAGACTACCGTAAAAGAATTTCTTAAAGATGAACAGGGAAATCTGATAGGTGCTGTACTGATTGAGCTTTCTCCTGAAAAAGACGAAAACAGCGGACGGCTTATCATGAAACCCGTTGAAGGCAGTGAACACACCGTTGATGTGGAGCTGGTATTGATTGCAGCAGGTTTTTTAGGCAGTGAAAATTATGTTACCGAAACATTCGGTGTGGCAACGGATAAAAGAAGCAACATCGCCACACAACAAGGAAAACACGCTACCAATGTTCCAAGAATTTTTACGGCAGGTGATGTTCATTCGGGACAATCGCTTGTTGTCAGGGCAATCCGTGACGGTCGTGACTGTGCCAGAGAAGTTGACGAAAGTCTTATGGGATATACCAATCTGTAAAACTGAAAAAAGCAAAATAAAAATCGGACACTGAAATTCTGTCAGTAGTCCGATTTTATTTTTGTATAGTTATAGTTAAAGGGCTGCCGCCCTTTAAAATCCTGCTAAGGGGCTGCCGCCCCTTAACCCTGCCCACTTTTTTGAAAAAAAGTGGACAAAAAACTTTCCACCTGTGCGGTTGGAGATTAAGCTACTAAAGAAAAATAATCACCAGAAATCGAAGAATCAATCCAAGATTTGAGTTCACCATTAGTGATGAGTG
>CACWNY010000043.1 GCA_902762375.1 uncultured Ruminococcus sp.
TGTGTTCCTTTGGTTGGTTTGCAACTCCATTGTAACTCATTTTGGAGCCGTTGTCTTTATTTATTTTTGTGCAATTTTTAGATTTGCTCATTTATAGTTACATTAACTCCTTACTATCCATACAAAAACAAATTATCAACCTCCTTTATCCATTTCACGGAATGTCTTTTCGCCAAAATTTTTCCAACTGTGCGGTTGAAAGTCAGATAGTTACTGTCAAAATTTGCTGACGCAAATTTTGTTTGAAATTTTGAGGAGTTTAAGGGCTGCCGCCCTTAAAAATCCTGCTAAGGGGCTGCCGCCCCTTAACCCTGCCCACTTTTTGAAAAAAGTGGACAAAAACTTTTAATTGTCACAGCTATACGATGAGAATATCATTTCAACCGCACAGATGGAAATTTTTTAAAATTTATCAACATTCAACATTAAGTGTGAATTACTCTGAATATATTTTAGCGTTTATAACACTAAAAGTCAATATCAATTTTCAAATTTTTTATAATGATTTCATCATGGTTTTACGAAAACTATCAGAGAGGTGACATGATGAAATACTATGAACGCATAAGACAAATCCGTGAAGAAAATTTCTTGTCGCAACAGAAAATTGCTGACCTGCTCCATATCGGACAGCGTACCTACTGCGACTACGAAAGTGGTAAAACCCGTATTCCCGTTGACCGACTGATTATTCTTGCTCGTTTTTATGATGTTTCTATGGACTATATCTCTGGAGCAAGCAATATTGAGGGACATTTCCCTACGGAATAAAAATACCCTTAAAGTTTAGGTCAAGCCTTTTTAAAGGCTTGTGGGGTGCAGGGGCAAAGCCCCGCTAGGATTGTTAAGGGCAACGCCCTTAACAGGCAGACGGTCAAACCGTCTGCTTTTTTGTGAGAATAAATTCGTCCAGTACCTTAATGCCGTCTTTCAGCTCCGACGAAAGTACGGTGAGATATTTTTCTGTTACACACATCATCGATATCTCTGTCGGGTTGCTTTCTTCACACTTGCGTATGTCCTCATACATCCGTCGGTTGACATACCCTATCGCATTGAGTTCATCGTCAATTTTGAGTAACTGCTCCATTAGTCCGTAAATTGCTTCCATTCTGATTTTCCTTTCTTTGTTGTTTATATAAGATTTTCTCTTATACTCTATATATGGGGTCGTGTTTCGCCTGACTTAACAGTTCTGTTTGTAAATAAATTATGAACAATTATGTTTTTCGGATTATTTTTTATATAACTATAAATGAGCAAATCTGAAAATTGCATAAATACTTGTCATTCCGAACGCAGTGAGGAATCTTTTTTAAGACCCTTCACTGCGTTCAGGGTGACAAATTTATAGTATATAATCTAAAATTTCAAAACGAAAAAGCAGATATATAAGTGAGTTTAAGCCCACTTATATACCTGCTTTTTTAGTAAGTGATATTTATTTTTGCCCCTAGCAATAAAAAACCTACGGTTTTTCATATTATACTTTTGAAGAAAAAAATAATTCTTTCAGAGTATATAGTTGTTTAATAATTTTTAGCTTGTAAATAAAATCTCCATCTAATCTGATTCTGATAGAAACTTACCGCATACCCCTTTATGAATAAGTTTTTCTTATAGCAAAATTGGATAATAGATAATATTTTTTCATACAAATTTACAGATTTCAAAAATAATGTAGCTGAAGAAACTAAGTTATCCCAACTAAATTCATCGTTAATAAAGTAAAGTTTGTTTTCAATATAATTCTCTTTTACATTAAATCCTAACAGAAAAGGTCGATAACCTCTTGTTAATGATTGTTGTAAGATATTGCAAATAACAGGTCTGTTTTCTTCCAGAAAAAGATTACTGCAAAAACTTTCTATTCTCTTGTAGTTGTCTATAATATATTGTTTTTTTTCATTTGCTTTTACAAATTTTCCTGATAAAACATTGAGTGTGTAATAAAACTTTTTTTCCAACTCATTTCCATATTCGTCAAGCAGATAAGCAATCTGAAAAAAAGGATTACCATCAATAGAAAATACAGATTGAATGGTTCTGGAAATATCACCAAAATGAAAAGACGAGAGAAATTCTTTTTTTACTTCATCGTTTCCACAAACATTATACGACAAGGAGTAATTCATTTCATCCAAAGAATTTTTTCTTACAGAACAATCTAGAAATCTCAATGATGTATATTGAGAAATTTTTCTTTTATGAAATTCCTTAATTACAGAAGGCAAGTTCGTATTCTCTATGGAAAAATGATTTTTATTTGCCCTGTATATCTTACACACAATAGGGGAGTTTTTTTCAACAGTAATGCCTATGTATTCCAGTGTTCTGTCACCATCAAACGAATATCGTTTCAATGCTGTTTGTATCATATTAAGGATTGTATCGTACATCATTTTGAAAATCCTATGTTAGAAAATAACGCATTAGATGTATATCGTAAATCATCGTCAGAATTAGGATAAGCAATTAAAAACTCAATCCATTTTTTTCCTTTTACATCAATATTCAGTTTTTTTGGAGGTGTAGAACGACTGAATGTTTCATTATAAATAACTTTATCATCTCCGACAATTTTAATGACAAATTCTCCAGCTTCACTGCTATCATCTGTAGCTAATGTTCCAGTAAGTTTTGTATACTGTGCATTCAAATAGATTTTGGCATATCCATCGGTATTGCTACCCCAACCATCATGATGTAATGTCATGCGATACAAATTACCCGGCTGATAGGTATTACCAACAACATCTTCATATGTTTTGCTCAAATCTTCCAGATGTTCAAATGCAGATGATTCAGATATTTTCATTTCGTTAAGTAATACAGGCTTTAAAGGTTCTACCTGGTCTTTAATTTTTTTTACTTCTTCATTATTCGGGTCAACTGCCAGAACATTTACACATAAAGAATATGCGTTCGTATAATCTTTATTTTTCACGCATTCTTTGATGATAGGCAAAACAGTATCCGTATAGGATTTTTGAGCTTTTTTTTTTACTTCTGTCAGTTTTTTGCTGTCTTTGTATTTCTCTTCCAGTTTCTCTATAGATTGAATTGCTTCATAATAGTTACCTTTTTCGATAAGTTTATATGTATCATCTAAATCCTGTTCAACGATTTTATCGGTATATTCGCTGATTTTTTCATTAATTTCTTTAGCGTCAGAAAAGGTATCTACATAATTTTTAAGATAGTTAATAGCAGCACGATAATCATTCTTTTGAATATATTCTTCAGCTTTCACAAAAAGCTCTTCAATATATAATTTCTCACATTCTTTGATTTTTTGTTGTGCTGTATCATAATGTTCGTCTGTTTCAATGACTTTTTTGTAATTGGATATCGCGTTTGAATACTCTTTATTCTGCATAAACTGTTCTGCAGATGAAAAACTATTATTAGAATTTACCAAATTAATCTTATCAGAAATATATATATCACTGAGGCCACTTAAACTCTGCAAAGAATTTAAATTATATATGGTTTGTTCGTAGGATAATTCATTGCTTACATAAGTGTTATAGATATCATCACAGGCTTTTTGTAAAATTGCTTCTACATCTTCTTTATCTTTATTCAAAGCCTCTTCATATGACCAATAGTAGGTAGCCGCTGCTATATAATCCCGATTTTCTATCAGTTTCTCAAATTCTTTTAGTTCTTTACTTTTACATCCGACTAAACTCGTAGAAACTGAAACAGAAATTACAGAAACCAAAGCGATTTTTATCAACAAAATTTTAACATGTTTCTTCATTAGATATATTCTCCCTCATTTTTAATGTGACCTGTTGTGCCAGTAGAAAATATTAAAATTTAACTTCCGCTGGCACAACAGGTTAATGTAACGATGTTGTTGTACGACTTTTTATGTTTTTGTCTTACAAAATGAATTTTTTAGAAAACTTTGCTTTTAGAGTATATCTTTGGGATTTTGCCATTCTCCGTAAGGTCTTTTTACACGGGTTGCATCATCGTTAGCAATATACCTTTCACCTGTTTCTTTCCACATCTGCTTTTCCAGATTATTCCTTTTTTCTTCTTTTTCCTGTTCCAGTTGTCTGCGTCTTTCCTCTGCTTCCTGAGATGCTCTGATTTCTGCCTCACTGGGCATTCCTATCTTCCAAAGGAAAGGGAGAAAAAATAAACAAACTTTCATCGCTACACCCCAACCTGCCAGAAACATCGCAAAAAACAATGTCGGTTTAAGATTGGACGGACATCTAAGTAAAACAATAATAAATATAAGTACTGCTATACCGAATGGAATAAAATCAATCCATGTTGCTGCTTCATTTCCAAAATCTAATACCAGAAAAACTATCCCCATTGTAATTCCGCCAGCGAACAAATAAGATGTCAATCTTCCGAAATGATACTTAAATCTAAGTTTATTTTCTTTAATAAGTCCTACAATTCCTAAAATTAATACGACTGGTGCCAGTATAGGCAATAATTCTTTAATATCCATAATATTAAAAATCCTTTCTTAAATGTAATTCGTTGTACCAATAGGAAATAAAAATAGACTAACCGATTTGAACGAAATAAGAATTTTTTGTATTTTTGTCACTCCTCAAAACGACAAAAAGGCAATTTGTTTTACTGGTACAAGAGATTAATGTATAATTTATGTCATTCTCCACAATGATATTTCTACCACTATTTAAAATCTGTCAAATGATTGTTACTGTGATATCAGGGCTTTTTCAGAATACTTTGTACAGATTTCATGGAAAAATCTTGCTTATATCCGTATGATTAAATTCACCTCCCATACATCACCCGATATTCCTTATTCGACACCGTTTAAAGAAAAAGTACAGTAACTTTCTGAATTTATTATATCATACAACTATAATATCATGTCAATAACCAGTTTTTTTCAAAAAATGAGATATTAGTAGAGTAAAACTATACAAGTAAGTTTAAATTCACTTTTTATATCATTCTAAAAGGAGTGTCATTCCAAACGCAGTGAGGAATCTTACTAAAGATTTCTCATCACTTTCACTCTTCGAAATGACAAACCACTCAGATAGAATTTTTCTTTTTTAGGAAATATTCCTAATTTATTTTTTGGGATTTGTAAAAAACATAAATCTTTTCTTATGTAATTGAAAAAAAATAGTTTTTATGTTAAAATTTTTATAGGTGTTAAAGTTTTGTTCATTTTAAACGGTAAATTCTTAAAATTTATGCTATAATGAAAACAAAGGAGGAGATATAGAGAAAAATTTTATTTTGTCGGCCCATAAGCCCTGTGTGTCTTATCGTGAAAAAGGAGGAATTTTTAATGAAAATCACTAAGGCAAAACGAATGTTGAGTATACTGCTTACCTTTATGATGATAGTATCGGTATTCTCAATTCTTTCTGTAACCTCTGCTTCGGCAGACGACACACCTACTACCGCATATATTGTTATTAAACCTACGATTACCACAATGGCGGACGCATTAGACGGTTCAAAAACATTCTCTGTTACAACCAGCGTTGAAGACAGGTCTAAAGATATTGTATATCTTTCCTCAATCAACACCGAACAACTGGAAACTTGTGAGCAAGATGCGATAAATTACGGCTATGCGTGGAATCACTGCTACAAAGTTACTTTCAGAGTTTATGGCAAAACCGGTTATGACATAAGCAACCTGAAGTATATTTATGTAAAAGACGGAAAATGTTCCTATTACGCATCACTCTATAAAGGAAGCGATGACTCTGGATTTTATCAGAACAGCGGTTCAAGTTATGTTATAGCCAATATCATTTTTATTCCGTTCCAGGTTTGTACTTACAAAAACAGTGAATATACGGTAGACTATTTCTTTGGTCTGGAAAAAGCAAAATACTGGTGTTCTTTCAGTTCGTCGAACAGACATATATATGGCTATGAAATGGCTACCACATTCCGTGATGATATGACAAGAACCTTTAACGGCTATTATCCCGATACGGTAGAACCTACTGCAACTGGTTTCTATTATTCTGTACCCCGAACAAAAAGCTATACAGGAAAGTTTGGTTATTATAGTACTTCAGGTCAGACAGATGGTACAAAAACTATCCGCAGTGACGCTATCAGACGACGCTTTATTGTTGCTGCTATGACAGAGGAATGTACGGCAGGAACACCAACCGTTACCACAGCAGCTACCTGTACAACCGCAGGAACAAAAACAACTAAATGTACTGTATGCGGAAAAACACTCAAAACTGAAACAATCGCCGCATTGGGTCACAACTACTCTGTATTACAATCCACAACTCCTGCAACCTGTACAACAGGTACAAAGAAAGTTTACAAATGTAGCCGTTGTTCAGCAACAAGAACAGTAACTTCAAATGATGCTTTAGGTCATGATTATTCTGTACTTCAATCTCGGACCCCTGCTACCTGTACTACAGGTACGAAATCTGTTTATAAATGCAGTCGTTGTTCATCAACAAAAACAGTAACCTCTAATGACGCTTTGGGACATAACTATGTATACGACAGCGAACGCTCCACTCCTGCTACCGTATATGCAGAGGGTCAGGAAGTCTATCATTGTACACGCTGTGACAGTCATTATGTTGCCAGCAATATTCCTAAAAAGACCGAAGATTCAGGTTTCTTAAAAGGCGGTTGTGCTTACTACTTTGACGCTACCACAGGTACACTCACCATTTCCCCCGTATTCGGAAAAACAACCACAGGCGACTACTACTGGAAAGATGATGTTACCCCTTGGAGTAATGTCGAATACAAAAAACTGATTAAAAACCTCGTTATTGAAAACGGTATTACAGAAATCGGTGACTATACTTTTACCGCTATTGCCATTACCTCTTTGACAACACCAACATCACTGACAAGAATTGGAGAAAATGCGTTCTCTTACTGTGATGATTTGGAAAGTATCACCATTAATGGTACAAATTGTGTGATTGAAGATTATGCGTTTGACAGTTGTGAGGGCAAAACATTAGAAACGATTACTCTCAATGGTGTAAAATCTATCGGGTATGACGCTTTTTACGAAGTGGATTCTAACAAAATAGAACTTGGTAACATCGAATATATCGGTGAAGCAGCATTTGCACTCAATGAAACCGTAAAAGAAATTACTTTCCCTGAAAGTCTGAAATCATTCGGCGAAAACTTTATTTCAGGTTGTACTGCACTGGAAAAAGTAACATTCCTAAGTAAAGATTGTACATTGTATGTTGACCCTGATGAGAACTGGGAAGGTCTTGGCGGTTACGATTGGGCAATTCCTGAAAATGCAACCATCTATTGCTATACCAATTCCACAGCACATCAGTATGCACAGAAATATAACCACAAATTTGAACTCCTTGACGCTAAACCCGAAGTAGAAAGTGTTGACCTCAACAAACATACTTTAACACTTGGTGTAGGTCAGGCTTATACCTTGAAACCGATTGTTACTCCTGATGGTGCAGAAACTACTTTCAAATGGAAAACCTCTAAAAAGGATATCGCTACCGTAACATCTTTAGGTAAAGTAACAGGTCGTGCTGTTGGTAAGGCGACTATCACTGTTACTACCGAAAACGGTAAAACCTGTACTTGTACCGTAGTTGTCAGACCTGCTCCTACCTCTATCACCCTCAACAAAACAGAAATGACGCTCGGTGTCGGTCAGATGTATACCTTACAGACAACTATGACGCCCGATAATGCCGCAACCTATCAACAATGGACATCAAGTGATACAAAAGTTGCTGTTGTCAACGCTAACGGCAGAGTTACAGGCAAAAAAGTAGGTACAGCTGTTATCACCGTCAAGACAACTAACAATTTAACGGCAACTTGTACGGTAACCGTCAAGAAAGCTCCCACGAGCGTTGCTCTCGACAAAACAACACTGACACTCGGTGTTTCTCAGAAAAAAACTCTTACCGCTACTCTTACTCCCTCAAATTCCGCTACTTACTGCACATGGACTAGCAGCGATACTACCATTGCAACAGTAACTTCAGGCGGTGTAGTAACGGGTAAAAAAGTCGGTACGGCTACTATCACCGTCAAAACTACCAACGGGCTTACCTCTACTTGTACGGTAACTGTTAAAAAAGCTCCTACTGCCGTAACTCTCGACAAAACAGAATTGTCACTCAAAGTCGGCGAAACCTATACCCTCAAGAAAACTCTCACCCCCTCCAATGCTGCAACCTCCTACACCTATTCCAGCACATATACAAGTGTAGCTACTGTTACATCAAGCGGAAAAATTGTTGCCAAAAAAGCTGGTACGGCTGTTATCACCGTAACTACTCACAATGGTAAAACCGCTACCTGTACTGTCACTGTGAAATAAATAATCTGTATCTGAAAAAGCATTGAGGTTTTTTCCTCAATGCTTTTTGTTATGATTTTTAGCCATTAAAGGGCTTCGCCCTTTAAAATCCCACAAGGGGCTTTGCCCCTTGACCCCACGAACTTTTTGAAAAAAGTTCGACAAAAACTTTTATAGCTCACTTCGTTCGGAATGTTTATCACAGGTTTGGTAGTGAAAATTAAAAGTTTTTTGTCCACTTTTTTTCAAAAAAGTGGCGGTTTTCAAAGGCGGAGCCTTTGGTGGGATTTTCAAGGGCAACGCCCTTGAACTTCAAAATTATTTTTGTCAGACTGTATATTTATCCCGCAGATGTTCACACTATCCGTAGAATATTCTATCCATACGGAGGTTAATTATGAACAGTGAAATTTACAGCGAAAGCGAAAATATCAGAAATAAATACACCAAAGGCTTTTATGTCGTGCTGGCACTTTGTGTATGTGCCATAGGTCTTGCAGGGTGGTACACTTATGCCGATGTGCAAAGTTATATGAACGGTAACAACAATAACAAATCTCCCGAAATCGCTATAACTTCCAGTGAACCTGTCAATAAACAGGCTGAAGTCAAAATAGGCGGTGTCGAAAAAGAACAATCTACCGAAGCTCCTACTGTCAAAGTTGAAAATCAAGAACAGGATTCCCCTCAAAGACTTAGTCCTACAGGTGAAAATATGGAAGTTCTTCAGGGATTTTCTAAAGACCGACTGGTCTATTTTGAAACCTTGAAAGACTGGCGTTTACACAAAGGTACTGATTACGCTATATCAAAAGGGGAAACTGTATATTCTGTAGCTAACGGAAAAGTTACCGATATCGGTGAAGATGATTTATATGGCGAATTTGTCGAAACTGAATACCGTGACGGATTTATCTGTCGGTATTACGGTGTGGAAAAATCTGAAAATATTGCTGTCGGAAAAAATTTACAAGCTGGTGATATGATTGGCACTGTCACCGAAGTCCCTTGCGAAAGCAGTAATGCCAGCCATATTCATATCGAAATGACAAAAGACGGACAAATCGTCAATCCACAATCCTATATCCAACTGCAAAAATAACCCGTGTCTTCATTCTTTATAGGAAAATTTTTTCTGTAAATTCTGTAAAAGATTGACATTATGTCCATAAAGGTGTATCATAATAAAGGTCATTATGAAATGGCGTAAGGAGGATTTTTTTATGAAAGACTACAGAGAAAATATGAAAGCCCCTATTTATTATCAGCAGGATTGTAATTTATCCATGCTTGATGGTCAGACCATCGCTATTATCGGCTACGGCAGTCAGGGTCATGCCCACGCTCTTAACCTTAAAGAATCTGGTTGCAATGTCATTATCGGACTTTATGAGGGCAGTAAATCATGGGCAAAAGCCGAAGCTCAGGGCTTTGAAGTGTTTACCGCAAGTGAGGCAGCTAAAAAAGCAGATATCATCATGATTTTGATTAATGACGAAAAACAGGCTGCTATGTACAAAAAAGACATCGAACCTAATCTTGAAGCTGGCAATATGCTGATGTTCGCTCATGGATTTGCTATCCATTTTGGTCAGATTGTTCCCCCTGCTGATGTCGATGTTACTATGATTGCTCCCAAAGCTCCCGGTCATACCGTCCGTTCAGAATATCAGGTCGGAAAAGGTACACCTTGTCTTGTTGCTGTCTATCAGGACGCTACAGGCAAAGCTCTCGAAAGAGCTAAGGCTTACGGTCTTGGTATCGGCGGTGCAAGAGCAGGCTTGCTTGAAACTAACTTCCGCACTGAAACAGAAACTGACCTCTTCGGTGAACAGGCTGTTCTTTGTGGTGGTGTATGTGCATTGATGGAGGCTGGCTTTGAAACTCTCTGTGAGGCTGGTTATGACCCCAGAAATGCTTACTTCGAATGTATTCACGAAATGAAACTTATCGTTGATTTGATTTATCAGTCAGGTTTTGCAGGTATGAGATATTCTATCTCTAATACCGCTGAATACGGCGACTATGTAACCGGTCCTAAAATCATCACTGACGATACCAAAAAAGCGATGAAGAAAATCCTTGCTGACATTCAGGACGGTTCTTTCGCTAAAGAATTCTTGCTGGATATGTCCGCAGGCGGTCAGGCTCATTTCCGTGCTATGAGAAAATTACACGCTGAATCTCCTGCTGAAGTTATCGGTCAGGAAGTCAGAAAACTTTATAGCTGGTCTGATGAAGATAAATTAATCAATAATTAATTCTTTTTCATTTAGCAATTTCCTTTCTAAAGAATCCCCCGTAACCTCTCTGTTACGGGGGATTCTTTTTTGTATAATCTATCAAAACACATCCAGGACAAACGCATGAGTAAAAAAATTATGAACAAAAGCAAAAATGTGCTATAATAGAAAGAAAAAAGCAGTCTGGTGGAAGAAAATATGCACGAGTTCATAAAAAGTTTAGAGATTATAGAAGATAAAAGACAAGTCAGTAAAGTAAGACATAAAATACAAGATATACTATTTATCGTATTGATGGCGACATTAGCTAATGCAGACACATGGGAAGAAATAGGAATATTTGCCAGAGAACATGAAGAATTTTTAAAAGAATATATAGAACTGGCTAATGGAATACCATCACATGATACAATACAAAGAGTAATGGGAATGATAGAGACGGAGTATCTTGAACAGATACAGAATAAATGGCATGAAATGTTCGAAACAGAAGAAATGAAGAAGATACAGAAAGTAATCAGCGTAGATGGAAAGACAATGCGTGGAAATGCAGGAAAAGGTAAAAAAGGAAATCATATAGTAACGGCATGGTGTGATGATTACGGCTACAGTCTTGGAGAAACGAAGGTATCAGAAAAAACAAATGAAATCAAAGCAATCCCGGAGTTACTGGAGGTTATCAGGGTAAAAGGGAATATAGTAACGATAGATGCAATGGGAACCCAGACAAAAATAGCTGAAAAAATCATAGAGAAAGAGGCAGATTATGTTCTTGCAGTCAAAGAAAATCAGGAGAATTTGTATAAGGAGATTTCGGAATATCTGAATGACAGAAAGTTTTTAGAAAATATCAGGAAATCAGGTGGTTATAAAAAGACTATAGAAAAAAGTCATGGGCAGATAGAAATTCGTGAATATTATCAGACAGAACAGACAGAATGGATGCAAGAGAAAGAGAGATGGAAAAGTTTAAAAACAATCGGCTGTATTGTAAAAACAATACCAAGAAAAGAGGAAACAGTAACAGAAACAAGATATTATATCAGCAGTTTAAAAGAAGATATTGAGCTTTTCTCAAAATCTGTGCGTCAGCATTGGTCTGTTGAGATTATGCATTGGCATCTTGATGTTACTTTCAAAGAAGATGCTAACAAGACATTGGATAAAACCGCAGCTGAGAACATGAATATCATTCGTAAATGGGCATTGTGTATTCTTAAGACAGTCAATTTTGGTAAAAAACAGTCTTTGAGATTAAAACGCTATGTTATTCTTAATAATCCTGAAAAATATCTTCGTATGATTTTGAAAATGTGAAAAAATTTACTTATAAATTCCTTTAGGGAAAGATTATCTTTCATGCGTTTGTCCTG
>CACWNY010000044.1 GCA_902762375.1 uncultured Ruminococcus sp.
GAAAAGAGAAAATTGAGCGAGTGTTTGCAGACGCGAAAGAAAAACACGCAATGCGTTACACTCCATATCGAGGCTTGGCAGCAGTTACAAATTGGGTCAGGCTTAAGTTTGCTGCTATGAATCTTAAAAAACTGGCAATACATAAAGAAATTGACAGAAAACGAATAGAAGGAGCTTTGATTTTTTCTCAATTCCTATTGATATTCAATAATTTTTTCAACAAAAACAACAAACTCGGAATCCGCTTTCACGAATTCCGAGTTTTTCTACAGTCTGAGTGATTATGTCAAAAAACATAATCACTTTTTCTTTTGGGAGTGATATAAAAAATGCCGAGTAATACCAAAAATGTTCTGAGAACAGGCACAGACAAAAAAAGTAAAAAGCCGTTTATCATAACAGGAATAGTTTTAAGTGTTATGTTGATTTCCGTAATGATATACGCTACTTACATTTATAACTGCTACTGTTACATTAATTCCGTTACAGAATTTGACATCAATTCTGTTTTGCAGTCTTTGGATTTATTCGGAACAATGCCGTTATGGGATTTTGACTTGTTCATCAAATCGGCTGTTATGCAGATTACACACTTATGGCTGATATATCTTTGTGTGATAGCTTTTGTATTCATTGTTCTGACTAAGCCGAAAAATCCGTATCAGAATATGGAACACGGTTCGGCAGAGTGGGCAAGCGATATACAGATAAAGAAATTCAGTAAAGATACAACAGGTATTCCGTGTGCAAAAGATTTCTATGTACCGCTCGATGGTGCAGGAGTAGTAGCTAATCTGAACGAAGTAGTTATCGGCGGTTCAGGTGCAGGAAAATCATTCCGAAAAGTACAGCCTGATATTATGCAAATGTTCGGTTCATATGTTGTCACAGACCCAAAAGGGGAACTGTTCAGAAACACTTACAAACTACTTAAAGAAAACAATTATGTCATCAAAGTACTTAATCTGATAGATATTCGCTTAGGCAATACTTATAACCCATTTGCGTATATGACATCAGAACAAGATGTTGTTTCTATCTGTTCGCTGTTTATGAAAAACACCGCAGGAGAGGGCGAAAAAGAAGATTTCTGGACAGGTGCGTCTTTGAAATTGCTGACAGCCGTTGCGGTATATCTTTTCAAGTCTGAAAACGAAATAAAAAGTTTTGGTCGTGTTATCAGATTGGTCAACTCTATACGATATGAAAAAGGTCAGATTGACCCATCTTGTGAAATTGCAAGAAAACTGAATGCACACAGTACAAAATATCCGTTTGACGCAACCTCTGTTACTTGGAAAGGTATGATGAGCAATCCGCAAGAAACGATGGCAAGTATTGTAGAAACTTTGACCACAAGATTACGCTTATGGAGTGTGTCTGATGTAGATTTGCTGACATCTGCTGATGATATGGAGTTTGATTTGGTCGGTGACAGAAAAACAGCGATTTTTCTGATAATTCCGTCAGCAAGAAATACCTATAAAGCCGTTGCCAACATATTCTACTCACAGTTATTTGAACGCTTACAGCGTATCGGTGACGATAAAGTACACAACGGAAGATTGAAGTATACCGTTTCTTTTGAACTGGACGAATTTGCCAATGTGGGTGAAATTCCCGACTTTGACAAGACATTGGCTGTCATCAGAAGCTACAACATAAGAGCCTGTATTGTTTTACAAGGTTTGTCACAGTTGAAAGCCGTATATAAAGATACTTGGGAAAGTATTTTAGGTAACTGTGATATTTTTACTTTTTTGGGTAGTAAGGATAATGATACATTGGAATATGTATCAAAAAAGTTAGGTGATATTACTGTACAGACGGACAGCCGTTCACGAAATATAGGAGGAACTACCGGAGGAGGTTCGGACACACAGAATATTGCGTCAAGACCGTTGTTAAAGCCTGAAGAAGTAAAAAAGGCGATAAAACCTCGTGGTAGCAACAAACAGTATGGAGGAGCTTGTATTATATGGCTTGGTTATGAAAATGCTTTTTATCTGCCTAAATTTGACACACTTCATCACCCTATGATTTCAAAATGCGGAAGTTCTTTTCCCACTGGTATTCCGAACAACACAGATATTGAAGAAATTTATCTGCCGTTGTATGAGAAGAAAAAAGAAAAGCACGAACAATTACTTGCTCAAAAAAGAAAAGAATTAGATGAAGAAGAACATACCGCACAGGAACAAAAAGAAAAAGCCTATGCGGAAAATCAGGAAGAATTAAGAAAAAAGTTTGAAGAAGAAAAAAAGAAACAAATCCAATTACCTTTTTCTGACAAGGAAGAAACAGAAAGACCTGATGTTGTGTTTGAAGATACAGACGATAAGATTGAATGTTACGATGAAATTTATCAGACCGAAGAAGATTACGAACAATCACAGATACAGAATGTCAATCCAGCAATATTCAGAATTGCACAGTTAAACAAAGAAACACCAGAAGATACAGCAATACCGGAAATAGACGAAAATGATTTTATTTCCGAAGTTGAAATGCCTGATGAATTTGAAGTGTCTGACGATGAAGAAATACCGTTTAATAATTCTGAAATATTCGGTAATGAGGACGAGGAGTAGATGTAATGGATAAGTCAGAAGAAATTGTACAGGATTTTAAAAACCTCAATCCTTTGATTATGCTCAATAAGGTCAGCAATATATACAGCACGATTGAGGGTATCAGAAAATTGAATGAGTTTATCAGTCGGGATAAAAAAGATATGCCCGATATGGATACACAAATCAATTTTTCAGGTCAGCACACAGATATAGCCTATGTTTCTATGAGTAAGGACGGTATTCCGACAGAACAGATTGAAAATATCGAGGACAATATTCTGAAAAGGAATGTCAGGGAAAGTTTCAATGACGCTGTTGCGGACGGTTATCTGAAAATAGAAAATGAACGCTATCAATTAACAGACAAGGGACTTTCTCACATCAATTCCCCTGAATTTATCAGTCAGTTTGAAACAGACCAGAAATACAGCTTATTGTTAGGAGAAACAAAGGCAGTATTTGAACTCAACGGAACATCACAGGACGCAGAAGTGTTCAGATATGCCGAAAGTATCAATTTAAGCGATAAGAATTTGCTTGGTGACAAACAATCCGCAACGGAAATTATGTCCTATTTTAACAAACTTGAAAAAGAGAATTTTGTTACCATAAGTAAGGATAATATCGTTAAACCGACAGCCAAAATGCAGGAATTTCTAAACACGCATTATCCGAAAAAGGTCGGAATTGATATGATTACTCCTCAAAATGCAGAAGAACTTGCCAAAGGAGTGTTCAAAGGAGCAAAGGGCGGTACTGTTGGAATAGTGATAACCGTTGTAAAAACTGCCGTTAAAAAACTCCAACAGGAAAAGAAAAATAATGCTCCTACTCAACAAACACCAATCCGAAAGCATTGATTACTGTTTCTGATTTGTTTTCATATTCACTCATATTCACTTTTTCACGGAAAGGAGGCGGTTGCCTTGATTGTTTAAATTCTGATATGTTTTACATATCCATAGTGTCAGTTCAGTGCTGCTACGGACAGCATACGGTCATCAATAAGATAAAAAGTGAGGTAAAAAACTATGTTAAAAAAGAAAATGAACAGAATTGAAAATAAGACAACGCAGAAAATTTCTTCCTATCGCAAAAAAATAACCACACTGACAATGCTGGCAATCGTAACGGCTTTTTCGGTTGTCAGTGTTTCGGCTGCTGCACCCACAGGCGTAAGTACTACATCGGTAAACAGAATCGTTGACATCATTTTTTGGATTGTCGGTATCGGTATCGCCGCAGCCGCAGTTGTTCCGGGAGTTTTCAACATTGCCACAGGACAGGCTAATGAAGATACAAGAACCCGTAACGGTGGTATAGTTACTACGGTTATTGGTGTGGTATGTATTGTCGCATTGCCTGTAATCAAAGCTACTTTCTTCTCCTGATGGAATATAAGTATTCATTTTTTGAGTAAATTTTTGCCGTTTCGGAGTGGATACTTCCTTATAGCTCCTGTCCATTCCGAACGGCAAAGGGAGATGAATTCCATTGAAAAAAGTTAAAAAGAATTTCAAAAAGATAATTTGTGTACTGTTATCCGTATTTTTCATTCTCTCAATGTCGTTGATTTCTGTATCGGCAAGAAGTTCTGTATCGCCTGTAAGTTATCAGTTATACAATCCATTTTCAAGTTATTGCGTATCAAATCACATTTCAGAAAGTGATTTGCCACTTTCTCGTTGGACAGACTGTACTTTTACAGAAGATGGACATTCAACGGGTATTGTTGTTTATGAATCTACTCTGTATATTGAAATGATGAGTTTAAAATATAAATATGACAATAATCTTTCTAAGATATGTGACAATATAAATAAAATGGAAGATAAAGACGCAGAGTATTGTACTAATTTATTGTCAGATTTCCGCAAAAATACACAGACACTTCTCAATAATTGTGCGAATAATCTGATAGGTATTGATGTATCTATACCGTCTACAAAAGAAAAATTCAAAGTCTATGCAGAAAGAATTGACAATTTAAGAAAAGAAATTGATGAGTATCGTGAATTGCACAACAGTTTAGTATTGACATCAAACGAAAAATCAAAAGTAGCAAATTCTTCAAACAGTGCGTTTGTCAATTTTATGAATACCATTATAGACGGTTTGAATAATATGTGGGTTTCACTTGGCAATACCATAACAGGTACAACAAGCACAACCACAGGTGAATTGGAAATCACTTTTGCAGGAAACAGTTTGTCAACTTCTTTTTCCAGTTTCGTCACTACAGCAACAAACATAACAAAAGTATTCGGTTACAGTATTGCGGTAATTTGCTTTGGCATAGGTCTGATGAATGAAGCAACTGCCTTTGAACTCTCTACGGAACGAGGTTGGTTCAGAGTGCTGGGCAGACTTTTATTGGCAAAAATATGGGTAGACCTCTCTGTCAGTATATGTAAGGCAACATTCGAGATTATTCAAAGCATAGCGTCACAACTGATTCATCTGACAACAGTAAGCGGTTTTCTTAAACCTCTCACTGTACCGGCAAGCAGTAATATATTTTCTGAAATATTGATGTGGATTTCCGATTTGGTAAGTGTATTGCTGTCTTTTATTCCGTTGGCTACCGTATCTATATTGATAATGGTCTGCATATGTCGAATTTATATCAAACTGATTGTAAGGAATTTTGAACTTACCTGTTTGCTTAGTGTATCGCCACTGTTTTTTGCAACATTGTCAAGCAATGCAACAAGCCACTATTTCCGAAAATTTATATCATCATTTCTTTCTGTTTCCGCACAAATGCTTTGGATTGGCATTACCTACGCATTGACAAACAATATCGTACACGATATTACAAGCCATACCGTTCCCGTTGGGTTATTGAGTTCTTGGTCGTATCTATGGACACTTATTTTGGTAACGATTGTTTTATTTTCTGCAAGCAATATGATTAATAAACCATCACAGGAACTTACAGGACTTTTATCAGGATAACGGAGGAACAATTATGAGAAAAGTAAAATTGACAAAAGATATTATTAAAAAGAATGCAGTGCTTTTTGGTCTGACAAAAAAACAACTGATAGGTATGGGAGCAACCGTTTTAGTTGCTCTTGCTGTTGTTTCGCCGGCATTTATGTTTGACCTGAATATCAATATATTTGCAACTCTTTCTTTTATCATACTTGCACTCGGTGTTTCGATTTTTATAATAAGGGTAAACGGAAAACCGTTGTTGATAATGTTGTTTGAAGCATTTGTTACGATTGAAGATGTAAGATATTATTCAAGGGGAGGACTGAAAGATGAAAAGAAAATCAGGGAAAACAAAAATCGACAGTAATATTATCGTGGAAGAACAACATAACGATGATTTTGATTTACAAAATAAAAAAAGTAAAAAAATCAAAAAAACGGCACAGCAAACTATTCCGTTTGATGAAATCTATGAAAACGGTATTATCCGTACTGGAAACACTTACTCTGTTGTCTTTTCTATAAGAAATCTTGATTACAGAATGATGAAAGATGAGGATAAGGATATTCTGTATAATAAATATCAGAAATTTTTAAATTCTCTACCACCTGAAATCAGTTATCAGGAAATCATAGTCAATCGGAAAGTAGATAAAGAACTGTTGACGAAAGCCTTAATTCCTGAAAATAATACGCAAAGTGAAGAAATCTATAATTCGTATGTGGATATACAGCAAAGAAAAATTGCGGAAACAATAGACAGTTGCGAAAAAATCATTTACGGAGCAATATCCTATACACTGAAACATAAATTAGACAGTCCTTTACAAGTTCTGAAGTATGAACAGGAAATTTCAGGCAGACTGTTACAAATCGGTTCAAATACGGCAAGATTATCGGCAGAAGAATTATTTGAACTGATACACAGCATATACAATCCATATGAAGAATTTTTATTGCCTGATAATCTGTATCAGGCTGACATCAATCTGAAAGACTACCTCTGCCCTGCTTACTTTGATTTCAGAAGTAAATACAACAGAGCAGGTAAGTTCGTACAAATCGGTGATGATTTTGCAAGAGTAATGTTTGCAAAGCGTTTTTCACATACTTGCGATGATGAGTTTATCTATGACATTATGGATAACAGTTATAATATCAAGTTTGTCAAACATATCAGACGCATTGATAAATCAGAAGCAATGAATATGGTGCGAAAACAGTTGAATGACCTTGAGGGAACATTGGAAAAACGCAGAGAAATCAATTCAAAGTACGGTGGAGAATTTATTCCAAAAACTTGGCGGTGCAGACTGTGAACTGTTTGAGTGCTGTTACCTGATATATGTTGTCTGTCATACAGAAGAAAAACTTGATGAATTATCGTCTTATATCAGGTCTAAAGGACGAAGTCATCAGGTAATCATTGACAATCTGACAGGGCAACAGGAAAACGGTGTCAATTCTGTTATTCCACTTGCGATTAACTACCTTGCTGATGAAAATGCAGATTACAGCGTTCATTTTACCAGTGAAGAAGTGGCGAATTTTATTTCATTTTCATTTAACAACTACTTCAATATGAACGGTTTGGATTATGGCAAAAATCTTCAGACCGGTACACGGAATGTACTTGACCGTACAGAAGAAATGAATGCCAACGGCTATGTCTTGGGAACATCAGGAACAGGAAAATCCGTCAATCTGAAAAATGAATTTATTTCTGCCATTATGAAAAATCCTAACGATGAATTTATTTTTATCGACCCTGATAACGAGTATCTTCCGTTGCTCGATTACATTGACGGTGAAAGAATAATTTTATCACCGTCAAGTACAACCTATCTGAATGTGTTCGATTTGGATTTGAGTTGTTCTACTGATGAGGGCAATGCTATTGCGATGAAAACAGACTTTATTATGACATTTGTAGCCAGTGCAAAAGGCAGAGATTTGACAATAGATGAAATGTCTATCATAGACCGTGTGGTTAATCTGATTTATAAGGATTATCAGAAAAGCAACGGCGATGAAAAGTATATCCCGACACTACCGTTATTTTACAAGATACTTAAAGAACAGCCTGAACAGACCGCAACGGATTTGGCATTAAGTCTTGAACTGTATACCTATGGTTCATTTGATATTTTTGCTCACAAAACTAATGTTAAATTTCACAAGAACTTCATTATCTTTGATTTGTTCAATATGGGCGAACAGTTAAGAAAAGTAGGTTTGAAAGTTATTCTTGAAATCATATGGCAAAGAGTTATCACTAACAAAAGAAAAGGTATCAGAACTTGGCTTTGGTGCGATGAGTTTTCCGTTATGTTCACAGGAGAAGATAATTCGTCAGGTATGTTCTTCAAAAAGGTTTATCAGCGTATCCGTAAGCAAGGTGGAGTAGCAACGGGTGCTACTCAAAATATTACGGAGGTGTTGGATAATCCTCAAGCGTCCTCGATGTTACAAAATGCGGAATTTGTCGTTTTGTTACAGCAAAAACCGAAAGACCTCAGAAAAATCATAGATTTATTTGAACTGTCAGAAACACAATACGCTTATTTGAAAACAGGTGAAAGAGGTACAGGTTTAATCATATGCGGTAAAAAAATCATTCCTTTCAGTAACCTCATTCCGAAAGATACTCTTATTTACAAAATCATCAATACCAAATTTGATGGCAACCAAAGACAGAAAACACAAGGGACTGGTAATCAATGAATGTACTGTTAATCTGCGGAAAAGATGTGCAAAAGAGTTTACAAGATGTCTGCTCCAAAGCCAAAAACAAAAATGTCTTGGATACTGTTTCTCAGATTGGCGATGATATTGTTGAGATTATCAATAAAAGCTATAAACCTCATATGATAGTATGGGGACAAGGCATAGAAATAAAATCAGACAAAAGCGAAACAGATTTATTGTTGGAAATTCATCAAGCCTTTCCATTCATCAGAATAATTGTCAATCACGGCAAGACTGATGAATTTACTGATACGCTTATAAAAAACAATATCTATGATATTATTGCAAGAGTTGTTACTGAAAATGAATTTATCAGTGTGCTGAACAACCCTATTACATCGTTGGAAGAATATCAAAGTTTCAATGCTCCGAAATACCATAAAACAACACCGAAACAGTCAGACCGAAAAAAGATTGTTATCAACAAGAGTTCTATCATTTTGCTATGTATTATTCTTCTGTTGGGAATTGGAATAGCTGTTCTGAAAGTAAACGGTAAACCGTCTGAAAACACTGTAACTACTGAACCGACAACAGAAACAGTAACCGAAAAAGTCACGCAGTTACCTACACAAAAACCAACATTAGTGGTTACAGAAAAACCTACCGTTATACCAGTAGAAGTAGCAACACAGATTAATACACAGATAGCAACACAACAGACCGCAACATCTTCATCAACTGCAAAATCTGATACAACACAGACGGCAACAGAAAAAGCAACGAAAAAAACAGAAAAAAGTAATCAGCAATCTACTCCGCAAAGTCCTTCGCCTAATTCCAATACACAAACTCCTGTTCAAAAGGATAACAATAATCAAACTCCAATTCAACAACCTGTACAGCAACAGGAACAACCGCAGATAGTACAGCCAACAGTACAGCCAACACAACCTCCGGCAACACAGCCTGTACAAAGCAATCCGCAACCAGTACCAACAGATGACGGAAAAATTTACTTTGACCAGACCACTTATTCTGTAACAACAGGAACAACCTTTGAAGTTTTTGTTAATGGACTTTCAGCCGAAAATGGTTGTGAGTGGGAAATCGGCAATAGTTCCATTGTGGAATTTGTTTCATCACAGTCAACCGGTGTCTTGCTACGGGCAAAGGAAAGAGGAACAACTATGATAACCAGTACGGCAATAAAAAATGGTGCAACTTGTCAGGCAATAATTACGGTACGCTGAAATTATGCAGTCTGTATATTGATAAAGCACAACTAAAGGAGGAATTGCTTATGTTGGCAGTAAATTATTCTACTATCAGAAACAATCTGAAAAGCTACTGCGATAAAGCTACCGACAATCACGAAACAATCATTGTTACAAGAAAAAATGAAAAGAATATCGTGATAATGAGTTTAGAACAGTACAATCAGATGGCAAAGGCAAGCCGTAATGCCGAATATCTTGCAATGATAGACAGAGCCATTGAACAACTTTCATCAGGCAAAGGTCAAAAACACGAACTGATTGAGGTCGAAGAAGATGGATAAGATATGGTCTGACAGAGCTTGGGACGACTATTTATACTGGCAAATGCAAGATAAAAAACTGGTTAAAAAAATCAATGACCTTGTAAAAGACATTGAGAGAAACGGAGTATCACAGGGAACAGGAAAACCCTAACCACTTAAATACAGAAAAGCGTGGAGCAGACGCATAGACCACACTAATCGTCTAATATATGACATCAAAGACGGAAAGCTACTCATTATTGCCTGTAAAGGTCATTATGAGGAATAATAACGGAAGATAAGGCAGAATACCGAAAAAGTATTCTGTCTTATTTTTTTACCAAAAACGGAATCAGTTCCGCTTTTTCGTAAAGTGCAGATAGAAAAACAGGCTGTTGATTTTTTCAATAGTCTGTTTTTGTGTCTGTAAACAGATACAAAATTCAATAGAAAAGATGTGATGTAAATTGATTGTATGAAATAACAGATGTTTATCAACATCAAAAAGTCAGCATAGGTTGTTCGGATAATCATCAGAACACACAACACGGTGTACTTACAGGTACAATACAAAATCAACAAAATTACAGTTTCGGTAAATCCGAAAGAAAGGACTAATGAAAAATGAAAAACAACAGTAAAAAAGTAAAAGTAATAGCAACAGCAATGGCACTCGTAGGTATTTTGGCAGTAGGCGGAATTACCGCATATTTCACAGACACAGAGCATAAACCCAATGTATTCACCGTTGGTGAGGGTGTTGACATCGAACTCGATGAACCCGGATGGGACCCTACAGACCCTGAACACGATGAAATCACTCCTAACAAGGTATTCTCAAAAGACCCTATCGTAACAAATAAGGGTACAATCGGAGCATATACATTTGTCAAAGTTTCAGTTCCTTATGAAAATATTGCTACTGCAAATGACAACGGCACACTTAATTCCGCAGAAGATACGCAGTTGTTCACCTACACTGTAAACAGTGAATGGTCACAGGTCGGCGATGTAGAGAAAGATACAGAAAACAAAACTTTCAACTATGTATATGTTTACGGCAGTGATACAGAGTGTGCAGAACTTGCCGGTGGTGAGGTAACTCCTGCTGTGTTTAATACCGTTAAATTTGTTGATGTTGCTGAGGGCAAAGTCAACGGCAAAACACTGACAATAGATGTCAATGCTTATGCAATTCAGACAGAGGATATTAACGGCGGTACAAACATTCCTGTGGAAGTATGGTCGGTAATCTCTAATCATCAGTAAAACCTTATTCTCTTTAAAACTGTTCTTATAATTTCTCCATAAATAATTTATATAAAGTAAATTCAAGCAGACAAAGTAATTTTCTTACTTTTGTCTGCTTTTATTTACATACAATAACCATCATCAGAAAAGAGGGAAATGCCTATGACCTTATCATACAAATTATTGCATATCCTTATGATAATTTCCAAAGTCTTCTTGTACAGTATTATCGGTTTAGGAATATTGTTGACAGTCACTTTTTTATTTGGTATCAGACCGTATGTTGTGCTGTCGGGTTCAATGGAAAGTGCTATACATACAGGAAGTGTCTGTTTTGTCGCAAAGGAAGATTTTTACAATGTTAAAGAGAATGATATTATTGCCTTTCAGCGTAACAATACAATGATAACTCACAGGGCAGTAAAAATTGAAAATAGCAGAATTTATACAAAAGGTGACGCAAACAAGTCACAGGACAACGGTTATGTCACACCGTCTGATTTTAAGGGAATAACTGTATTTTCTGTACCGTATGCAGGGTATTTACTGTATTCTTTGCCCTTACCACTGACAATTGGTGTTATTCTATTTTTTATTATAGGCGTGACAGCAACAGATTTTGTTCTTACAAAATACAGGTCACAGATAGAAAACAAGAAAGGAGAACATTATGCGTAAAAAAATTCTTGAAAAAACAGTATCTTCGATTTTATCGTTTGTTATATGTGTGTCATCATTCGTTATATCGCCTCTGACGGTAGGTGCAAAAGAAACAGATACCGTTACCAGTAACGCAACTGCTAATCAGATTGAAGTACAGTCTGAACAAAACGAAAATATAACTTTGAAATGGTTATATGAAGATACTAAATATCATCACGGCAGTTCGTTTGATATTGACGAAACATCTGATATAAGCAACAGTATCGGAATAAATGTTGCTTATGATATTCAAAAGGTTCGTGATGAGGGTTACAAAAAAGGGGAATTATCTGTTACTGTAAAAGGTATCGGTGATATTTACAGAAAAAACACTTTACAGGCTACTTCTGTCGGTGCTGATAAGATAACAGATACCACTAAAACGCACGACTGGTCGTATTCTTATGACGGCAGTGAAGATATTTACACTTTTACCAACAATAAAGAAATTGACGGCAATTCTGTACTGAATGGTTATTTTGATATTATATGGAGTTTTTCTGAAAGCGAAACTATTAACGGTTACAGTCAGGACAACATTCAGGCAGTTATGACAATTTCTGAAACAGATACAGTTTCGTCAAACACACTTACTTTAACCAACAAAACTTACCGTGATATTTATCGTGGTGATTTTACGGCTAACAGACTTGCAAGCAGTACCGGAATGAAAGTAACAGACCCGTCTGAATATATCTTTATACGGTATAATCTTGAACATAAACAGACAGCACAATCAAGACATTTACAAAGTCCTGAATGGGACACTTACACTCTCGATATTGACGCAGACAGTGTTGGTTCAGGAGCAGTAATTTGTAATACGGAAAAATCACTTGCTGTATTATCTAAAAATGGAAATATATGCAAGTTGGATAAATCAAAATCAACAGGCAATATCTATGTTGCTTATCCAAAGTCGGAATATATGGGAAAAACTATCAGAGTGGAATACAAGGCAGTCGGCACTTATGAAGATGAAGAAGAACAGACTATTCTATTCTGCGTCAATAAATCTTTGTTAATGGACGATTTCTTGAAATTTGATAAATCGGGAAGTTTTTATCTTTATGATAAATCCATAATCGGGGGTACATCTTACGACAAAATCAAAAATGCTGTTTATGGCAGAACACTGGAAAAAAGCAATACCTTATCTTACAATTTATCCAATGGAATGTCTGTATTAGACAGAGTTCCTCTTGATACGGATTTGAAAATGCCTGACACAACAGTATTGACAGGCGGTACATCGCCTTTTATATTGATGAATAATACATCAACCGAAAGTAATAATTCCGAATACAAAACCGGTAAATTTATCGGATACACTTTTGATTTGTATGACGATATGCAGTATGCCAGAAAAATCAATGGTGAATATCGCAAATTGAATAAAGAAGATTACCATATTGTTTCTGTTACCATTCCGTCTGTACAGGATATTGACGCTCAAAATGATACAATCATTCAGTCTGATAAATATCCTGTAAAAATCTATGCCGGTACAAATGGAAAACAAGCAACAAAAACAGAGAATATGTTGATATATTCGGGACATCTTAATCAGATAGCACATACGGTGGAACTTCCTGAACATACAACAGATATTCTTATCAGTACCGAAAATTTAAAAGAGGTATGTAATATCGCTTTTGCGGTGAATATATCTTATCATATTCAAAACAATGATGAAAATGACAGTGAAGCCATTGACCTTGTTTCGGGAGAGCTTGTCAACTGTTCGGCACTGAAAATCTATGCAGAATTTTTAAATTATGATACGCATAAGGTGGAAAACATTTGGGTAGACGCTCAATCTGACAAAATTATTTCTTTATATTCGGGAAAAGATATTGATGAGGAATTTACAGCCGTAAACAATGTTTATCCTGACAGAGAAATAACAAAAATGAATGTTTACGGCAATGCGTACAAAGACAATTATACATCAGTCACAAAACTTTCAACCATTACATCTGTGCAAAATCATTTTGAAAGTGAAATGACAATAGGTGGAAATTTCAATTTTGTCGATGAGGATAAACCAAATCAGTTCTCTTTATATACCATTTTGCCCAAAGGTATATCTATAAAAGATTGTCGCAAAAAAGAACAGTTGTGGGATTTAATGCAATTATCAGGTATGGGAATGAACAATGAAACACTTGCTGAATATTGTACTGCACAACTAATAACCAATTACAGAAACAGCAGTCAGACCTACCTTGCATTGCATTTTGATTTTAATGGAAGAAACTTATCTCCCGACAGAACAGATAATATTACAAATATTTCTACTTACAGCATAAATGCAAAACTGCCGTTAAGTATTACAACAGATACTTTGCGTAAAAATCCTTCTGTTATAGTACGAAGTGCGACAGAGTTTATCAATACTGAAAATTACAAAATGGAGAAGATGTCAATTTCAGATAATGGTAAATGGTCATCTGATACACAGTTGTTTTCTGATATTGACAATAATGGAAAAACTGATGATACATTAGCCGTTTCTTATGATTATCAGAATTTCACAACTGCGGATTACTCACAATTACAGTTACAGAAATCCGTAAAATCACAGTATACAGGTGATTATGTCAGTACAGAGGAAAATCCTGTTGTCAGTTATGGTTCTGACTACTCTTACAAACTGGAAATCATCAACGGTAGCAGAGATTTAACCAATGTGATTATCAGGGATATTTTAGAAAATGAACCTAACTCCAAATGGAAAGGCACATTGCAGTCAGTGGAATGTGATACCGATTTGAAAGGAACGGTTTATTATTCAACAAAAATCAATCCTGACGATAATCTTTCCTCAAAAGACTGGACAACAGAAAAAGCAGACACAGTAAAGGCTGTTGCGGTTGATTTTGGCAAGGGTATTCTGAAGTCAGGCAAAAGAATAGATATTATCCTTAATATGACAGCAGAAAACGACAGTACCTTTAAAAATACATTTACAGAAAATAAATGCAGTTTGTCAGTTACTACTGCCGAAGATGAAAGCAACAAGTTTGAGTTGACTTCCAATGCAACCAAACTCAAATTAGTACCGGCTCTTTATGACATCATTCTGACAAAAGAGGACAGTAAAACATCTGATAAATTAAGCAACGCTGAATTTACCTTGTATGATGAAAATAACAATGCTGTCAGTTCTGTAAAAACAAATGCCAAAGGGTATGCTGTTTTTTCAAATATTTCAAGTGACCAAACTTATACGCTCAAAGAAACAAAAGCACCTTTCGGTTATCTCAAAGCAAATGATGAAACTATCGTGTTAAACGGTGATTATCCTGTTACTATAAAAGACGAACGCAAGAAAGGTACAATAGAGTTACACAAATTCAACAGTCTTGCCGGTGATATACCTGTCAGTGGTGCAGAGTACAGCATTTTATCAGACAATAGAGTTATCCGTCAGGTTTTGACCGATGAAAAAGGTGTTGCCGTATTTGATGAACTTGAATGGGGTACATATACACTAAAAGAAACAAATGCTCCAATGGGCTATAAAGCCGACACAGAGGAACATATTGTAGAAATCAACAGAAATAATGTGGAAGAACCGTTGACCATTTTTGTCAGCGATGAACAGACAAAAAATATTGTGGTAACGCTCACCAAATATGAAGCACTCACAGACGGTACTTATACACAAACTGTACTGCCAAACAGTACATTCAAATTATTCAGAGTAAAAGATAATGAGAAAATCAGTGTCGGAAAGTTTAAAACCGACAACAACGGTAAAATCACAATTTCTGATATTCCTTATGGCGATTATATTCTTACAGAAACGGTCGTGCCTGTCGGATATAAAAAATGTGAGGATATTTCTTTTACCGTATTCAGAGAAAAAAACAATTATTCTTTTGTGGCTTACGATAACAGAAAATCAGGTATTATTGAACTCACCAACACTGCCAACGGAAATGTTGTAAAAGGTGCTAAATTCAACCTGTATAATGCCGTTACCAACGAAGTAATTGCTGCAAGCACAACTGATGAGGACGGCTATCTGAACTTTGATAATCTTGAATGGGGAAATTACTATATCAGACAAATTTCCGTTCCTGACTATCTTGTTCTGAATACAAGAACACTATCTGCCGAAATCAAAGCAAACAACCTAAAGGAAAGTCTTGAAATAGACAACAACAGAAAACTTGGAGAAGTTCTTATCACGAAAACTGATGAAATCGGCAAACAGAAATTATCGGGTGCTAAATTCAGTCTTTACAGAAAAGACGGCAGTCTGATAAGAGAAAATCTGATTACCAACTCTGACGGTCAGTTATACATCAGAGATTTAGCTTGGGGAGGTTATTACCTCAAAGAAATACAAGCTCCTGTTGGTTATGATGTTACAGAGAGTAACATTCATTTTATGATAAATGAAGATACGGTCAGTACAGTTCAGGAACTTATTGTATCAGACCCGTTAAGTACCGATAACAATTCAGCGACCGTTACCATAACGGCAAGAATAAAGGCTGATGATGTCAATTTTGCTAACGGCAATCCGACATTCCTTTTCAAACTGCATACAGACAGCGATATATACCGTAAACCGCATACTTATTATCGAATGGTCACATTTGATGAAAACTATGTAAAAGCCAATACAGATACAAACGGCTATGTGGAACAGAATGTCACCTTTTCAGGCTTGCCGTCAGGGAAATACACGGCAACAGAGGAAGAAAGCAGTCGTTACCGTCTGAACAGTATACAGAACGGTATTCAGTCTGTTGTAAAGGATAATTATGCTGAATTTGACTTAATCAACAACAAAATCGGTTCAGTAACATTCATCAACAGTAAATATGAATGGGGCGATTATTCCGATACGCAGAGAACAGCTAATATTCTGAAAAAATCAAAATCCTATACCGCACTCAAAACCGTATGGAACGGTGATGACAACGCTGTATACGGAGAAAAAATCAATACAGATGATTTAATTGTAAAAGCTGTCTATGATGACGGCTCTACAAAGATAATTGACAAGGCTGACTATACCCTTGATACAGACACCATAACAATCAGAGGCGGTCGCTATCCTGTTACTGTATCCTATGAAGAAAACGGTGTCAATCACACATCAATATTTTACATCAATGTACAGAGAAAAGTAATTTATGTGGCAAGATTAAGAGTAACTGCTTCAGGTTCATTGTCTGACGATAACATTGTCGGTCAGGGAGATGTTATCTCGCCACTGGAATTTGATGTATCGGTTACACAGAGCAACGGCAAGGAAGTACAGCTTAGTGCCGGAGAGCTTGTCGCTGATGAAACGCAGTCTGTTACCGTAACAAGTAACGGTCAGATTTGTGAGAAAACTTTTGAGGGTGCA